>NZ_JAHVAB010000040.1 GCF_019264445.1 Hydrogenophaga sp. | reverse complement strand
TCCGAGTACCCGGCGCTCATCGTCGAAGTGCTGTCGGCGCCGCAGTCCGACGCGCTGCGCATGCTGCACGCGGGCGACGCGCACCTGGCCCTGGTGTTCGAGCGCCCGGGCACCGACGAACGCGAAGGCTTCCAGGAGCTGGGGCAGGAAATTCTGGTGGCGGTGATCTCGCCCACGCACCCCGAGGCGCAGGCGCGCCAGGGCGAGCTGCAGCTCAACGACCTCATCGACATCCGCCAGATCGCGGTGGTCAGCCGCGACCCCCGTGGGCGCGACCCGCGCCTGCTGGTCTCGCGCCACATCTGGCGCACCGACAGCCATCTGGCCACGCTCAGCCTGGTGCAGGCCGGGCTGGGCTGGGCTTACCTGCCGCGCAGCCTGATCAAGCCCATGGTGGCTGCCGGCACGCTGACCGAAATCCGCTTCGGCAACATCAGCAACCAGCTGCGCGTGTGGGTGGATGTGGTGTGGCACACCGACCGCCCGATGGGGCTGGGGGCCAAGCGTTTCATTGAGCTCATGCGCCAGGCCGCCAGCGCAGCGGGCTGAGCCGCGCGGTCAAACGAGCGCCATCAGACCAGCGTGTTCACCTGCGTGCCCAGCGAGCCGTCGGCCGCCAGGGGCAGGTCTGCCGGCAGGGCGTTGAGCATGGCCATGGCGCCAGCGGACTGAATGTCCTGCACCTTCTTCAGCACTTCAATCTGCACGTCGCTGAAAGTCTGGTCGCGCTTCATTTCGGCGACGGCTTGAACGAGGGCGATGGGGGAGACGTCCATGGGGGTCTTTTCAGAACAGGTTGCCTGGTGTATCGGCGGCCTGCTGCTGAACTTGATGCGCCTGCAGCGCAGCGCTCAGGAGGGCGACGCCATGCGCAGCGCCAGAAAGTCCACAAAGCACCGGATGCGCGAGGCCAGCTCGGTGTTGCGGTAGTACACCGCGTTCACCGGTTGCCGCACCTCCAGCGTGTCGCGCAGCAGCACCTGCACCAGGTCGCCCTTCTGGCGGTCGGCCTCGGTCATGAAGTCCGAGAGGCAGGCAATGCCCGCACCGCAGAGCGCCAGATGCCGCACCGTTTCTCCGCTGGACGCCGCAATGTCCGGCGTGATGCCCAGGCCGTCGCCTTCGGGGTGCCGCAGCGGCCAGGTGTTCAGGCTCTCGGGCTGGGTGAAGCCCAGCAGCGTGTGCCGGTTCAGGTCGTCCACCTTTGTCGGTCGGCCCGCTTTTTTCAGGTAGGCGGGGCTGGCCAGCAGCCGCAGGCGGGAAGCGGTGAGGGGTCGCGCATGCAGCGTCGAGTCGCGCAGCGGACCGTGGCGGATCGCCACGTCGGCGCGGTGTTCGATCAGGTCGACGATGCCGTCGCCGGTGTGCAGCTCGAGTTCGATGTCGGGGTACTCGGCGAGGAAGTCCGTCACCAGCGGCACCAGCACATGCAGCATGAACGGCGATGAGGCATTCACACGCAGCCGGCCGGCGGGCTTGAGGTGGCGGCAGGCCAGTTCGTCTTCTGCGGCTTCAACCGACTGCAGGATGTCGCGCGCCCGGGCCAGGAACAACTGACCTTCCTCGCTCAGTTCCAGCCGGCGGGTGGTGCGGCGCATCAGTGTGGTGTTGAGCTTGTGCTCCAGGCGGCTGAGCGCGCGGCTGATGCCCGAGCTGGTCTGCTCCAGCCGCTCGGCGGCGGCGCTGATGGAGCCGGTGTCCACCACCGTCTTGAAGGCCAGCAATTCGTCGAGTGTGGTTTTCATTCTTGAATTCTCAGCACAAATGTTGTGCTGGGCAACCGCTTTTTCTCAACAAACGACGGGACCACACTGCGGGCCTTCCCCGTTATCTGGAGTGGTTTCATGCCCTTAGCCTTGCTCGCGCTGACCATCAGCGCCTTTGCCATCGGGACGACCGAGTTCGTCATCGTCGGCCTCATTCCCACCATCGCTGCGGACCTGGGTGTGAGCCTGCCTTCGGCCGGCCTGCTGGTCAGCCTGTACGCCCTGGGCGTGGCGGTGGGCGCGCCCGTGCTCACGGCGCTCACCGGCCGCCTGCCGCGCAAGACGCTGCTGCTCTCGCTCATGGCGCTGTTCACGCTGGGCAATCTTCTGGCCTGGTTGTCGCCGGGCTACGAGACGCTGGTTGCGGCGCGCATCCTCACGGGTCTGGCGCATGGCGTGTTCTTCTCCATCGGCTCGACCATCGCCACCGGGTTGGTGCCCAAGGAGAAGGCAGCGAGCGCCATTGCCACCATGTTCAGCGGCCTCACGGTGGCGCTGGTCACCGGTGTGCCACTGGGCACGTTCATTGGCCAGCATTTCGGCTGGCGCGCCACGTTTCTTGCCGTGGCGGCGTTGGGCGTGGTGGCCATCTTGGGCAGCCTGGTGTTTGTGCCACGCAAACTGGCGCACAACGCCCCCGCTTCATTGCGCCAACAGTTGGGCGTGTTGCAGCAGCCGCGCCTGTTGCTGGTGTACGCCATGACGGCTGTGGGTTACGGCGGCACGTTTGTCGCTTTCACGTACCTTGCGCCCATGTTGCAGCAGATCACCGGCTTGCAGGCCAGCGCCGTGGGTCTCGTGATGCTGGCCTACGGCGTGTCGGTGGCGGTGGGCAACATCTGGGGCGGCAAGCTCGCCGACCGCAAAGGCCCCGTGGGTGCGTTGAAGCTCATCTTCGCCTTGCTGGCACTGGTGCTGCTGGTGCTCACCTTCACGGCGTCCAACCCCTGGCTCATGGTGTTGACCGTGTTGGCCTGGGGTGCGGTGGCTTTCGGCAATGTGGCGGGCCTGCAGGTGTATGTGGTGCAGCAAGCCGAGCGCTTCGCGCCGCAAGCCATCGACGTGGCATCGGGCCTGAACATCGCGGCCTTCAACCTCGGCATTGCGCTGGGTGCGTGGGGCGGCGGCGTCGTCGTCGACGGCATCGGCCTGCAGCACACACCGTGGATCGGCGCACTCGTGGTGCTCGGCGCGCTCGGCCTCACGCTGCTCAGCGGCCGGCTCGATGCGCGCGACCCGGCACCTACCCGCACCACCAGCGGCACGGCGTATGCCGGCGGCCACTGAACCTCTTCCTTTTTGAAAGCCACAGCATGAACACCACCCACACCATTCCACCCTTCGGCCTCGGCACCTTCCGCCTCAAAGGCCAGGTCGTCATCGACTCGGTGCGCCAGGCGCTCGAACTCGGCTACCGCCTCATCGATACCGCACAGATCTATGGCAACGAGGCCGAGGTCGGTCAGGCGATTGCCGAGAGCGGCGTGCCGCGCAGTGAGCTGTTCATCACCACCAAGATCTGGACCGACAACCTGTCCACCGACAAGCTGGTGCCGAGCCTGCAGGAGAGCCTGCGCAAGCTGCGCACCGACCATGTGAATCTCACGCTGATCCATTGGCCTTCGCCCGGCGGCGCGGTGGCGCTGGCCGATTCGCTGCACGCTTTGCAGGCGGCCCAGGCCCAAGGCCTCACCCGGCAGATCGGCGTGTCCAACTTCACCATTCCCTTGCTGCAGCAGGCCATTGACGTGGTGGGCGCCAAGGCCATCGCCACCAACCAGGTGGAGCTGCATCCCTACCTGCAAAGCCCTCAGCTGGTGGCCTTTGCGCGCGCGCAGGGCCTGCACCTCACGTCGTACATGACGCTGGCCTACGGCAAGGTGCTGAGCGACCCCGCCATCGCTGCCATCGCCCAGGCGCACGGATGGACACCTTCACAGGTGGCGCTCACCTGGGCCCTGCAGCGCGGTTTCGCGGTCATCCCGTCATCGACGAAACGCGAGAACCTGCAGAGCAATTTGCTGGCGCCCGCGCTGCGTCTGAGCGATGAGGAGATGGTGCGCATCGCCACGCTGGACCGCAACGACCGCCTGGTGAACCCCGAAGGGCTGGCGCCGGTTTGGGACTGACGCACCGCGCCGTCCCCCGGTGATCAGCCACTGACGGCTTCAGGCACCCGCGCATCGGCACGGCCGCACAGACGCGCCACCAGTGCACCCGCGTTCTCGGGCAGCTGCTCGCCGCGCCACACCACATGCTGGTCGGCACGGCAGAGCACCAGCGGATGGCGGTAACCGTCGGGCAGCTGTGCGGCGTTCACATCGATCACGGTCAATGGCATGCCCGCTTCGCGCGCTGCTGCCAGCAGGGCTTCGATGTCGATGGCCTGGCGGCTGCGCAGCAGCGTGTAGCCCGGGCCGAAGGCGTCGTACAGCGATCGGCCATCTTCCAGCCAGAAGTGCGGCGCGCGGCAGCCGGGCACGGTGGAGGGGGTGAAGCTGCCCATGCTGTAGGGCGGCGGCGCCTCGCCATCGGCCACGATCAGCGGTGAGTCCGCATAGAAGTACCCGAAGTTCAGGCCAGCGCAGCAGAACTGCTGCACGTTGAGGTCGTAGGCTTCCTTGCCGACCGCCGCACGCAGTGCCTCTCCCTGAGGACCTGGCGCTTCCAGGTCGGGCGGCACAGCGCCGCGGGCGCGGATCATTTTCTGCGCGTGGTCCATCGCGAAGCGCGACACCTGCTCGGTGATCGGCTGGCGTTCAGCCTCGTAGGCGTCCAGCACCTGTTTGTCCGCCCACCCCTGCAGGTGCGCACCGAGCAACCAGCTCAGGTTGAGCGCATCGGCAATGCCCGCGTTCATGCCATACCCCGCGTAGGGCACCCACAAATGTGCGGCGTCGCCTGCGAGGAACACGCGTCCCTGCCGAAACCGGTTGGCCACCAAGCGGCGGCCCACCCAGTCTTCCTTGCTGATCACTTCGTACTGGAAGTCGTCGTCGACGCCGAGGATCTCGCGGATCGAGCGGTCACGGTCGATGGAATCGAACTCCGGCTCGTGAGGGTTCAGGTGGTTGTGCACCAGCCAGCGCTCGTGTCCGTCGATCGCAAACACCGTGCCGCAGCGGCGCGGGTTCACCGAATAACACGACCAGGCGGGAGCGCCGGGTACCTTGGCGAGCAGCCCGGGCGCGCGGATGTAGGTGGACTGCACGCGCTGGATCACCGGCGTGCCTTCCAGCTGCGCACCGATGGTTTTGCGCACCATCGAGCTGCCACCATCACAGCCCACGAGGTACTGGCAGCGGATGTTGACGGTACCGCCGTCGTCCAGTCCGAGGCCTTGTGCCACCACGCCATCGCCGTCTTGTGTGAAGTCGGTGACCTGGGTGCGGTCCAGCAGCGTCACGCCAGCTTGCGCGGTGGCGTGCGCCAGCAGAATCGGCTCCAGGTAGATCTGGTTGATGCGGTGAGGGGGCTCAGGTGTGGGCCACCACGTGTCAGGGCCGCCCTCGCGGGTGTAGCGCTCGCGCCGGCATGGGATCGCAATGCGTGTGAGCTCCTGACCCGTGAATGAGGTTCTGAACACCACGTCATTCGGATAGTCCTCAGGCAGGCCCGCCTGCCGCACCTGCTGTGCCACACCCAGCCGCCGGAACTGCTCCATGGTGCGGGCGGCCACGTGGTTGCACTTCACGCTGGGCGGCTCGCCCCTGCGGCGGGTTTCAACGATCACCACGCTCACGCCGCGCGAAGCCAGGTCCATTGCCAGGGTCAGGCCCACCGGGCCTGCGCCGACGACGAGCACGTCGGCGGTGAAGTTCTGCAGATTCATCGGTTCAATCCAGCTTGATGCGGGCGGTGCGGATCACGCCGGCCCATTTGGTGGTTTCAGACGCGATGTAGCTCGCGAACTGTGAGGACGTGCCGGGCGCGGCCTCAACCCCCATCGTGGCCATGGTGGCGCGCGTGGCGTCGTCCTTCAGGGCGCCGTTGATCTCGGCGTTGAGGCGCGACACGATGGCATCGGGCGTACCGGCCGGCGCGACGATGCCGAACCATCCGGTCGAGTCATAGCCCGGCAGGCCGGCCTCGGCCATGGTGGGCACGTCGGGCAAGGTGGGCAGGCGCTGCGTGCCGGTGACGGCGTAGGCAATCAGCTTGCCGGCCTGAATCTGCTGCAGCGACGAGGGCAGGTCGACGATGGCCAGCGGCACCTGTCCGCCCAGCGTGTCCATGGCGGCCGGTCCAGAGCCGCGGTAGGCCACCTCCACCAGCTTGATACCCGCCATTTGCGTGAACAGGGCGGCAGAGAGGTGCATGGCCGTGCCATTGCCACCGTGGGCGATCGACAGCTTTCCGGGCGCTGAGCGGGCGCGTTCGATCAAGGCTTTGAGCGTGCGCGGCTCCATCGAAGGGTGACCCACCAGCACAAACGGAATGCCCGCCACCATGGCCACGGGTTTGAGATCGCGTGCGGTGTCAAAGGGCATCTGCTCGTAGAGGCTCACGTTGGCCGAGAGCGCACCGGCCGCACCGAGGCCCAGCGTGTAGCCGTCGTTCGGGGCCTTGGCCACCAGCGACATGCCGACATTGCCCCCTGCCCCCGGCCGGTTGTCCACGATCACGGGTTGCCCCAGCTTTTCGTTCAGCCGGGGTACCAGCAGCCGGAACACCGCGTCGGCGCTGCCGCCTGGCGGGAAGGTCACCACCACGCGGATGGGTTTGGTCGGGTACTCGGCGGGGGCCTGCGCGCGAGCAAGACCGGCAGCAGACAGCCCGGCAGCGGTCATGGCCGTCAGCGCCCGTCGGCGTGTCAGGCCGGCGAGCGGGCGCAGGGGTTTGAGTTCTTGGGGCATGGCGTTTGTCTCCTTCTTTGTGTTGCGAGAAGCGTGCATTGAACGCTGGTTGAATTCATTCGTAAATCAATAATTTGCGAACGAAATATGATGTTGTCTGATGAATCCGAACTTCACACCCACCATCCGGCAACTGCGGGCCTTCGTGGAGGTGCACCGATTGCGCAAGCTCAGTGCGGCGGCCGACAAGCTGTTTGTCACGCAGTCGGCCGTCAGCATGCTCCTGCGCCAGCTGGAAGAAGGACTGGGCGCGCGCTTGTTTGATCGAACCACCCGTTCGCTTCAACCCACACCTGCCGCCACCGAGATGCTTCCGATGGCCGAGCGCATCCTGCGTGATGTCGACGCGCTGTCCGCTGGTTTTCGGGACTTGGCCCAACTTGAGCGCGGACGTGTCAGCGTGGCGATCACACCCACGCTGGCGTCCTTTCTGTTGCCTGAGGCCATCCAGCGATTCATGCACGCGCATCCTCAGGTCAAGCTGCAGGTGGACGACTGCGCACCCGACCAGTTCGTGTCCCGCATCATTGGCGAGCACGTGGACTTTGGCATCGGCACGCCCGAGCGCCCAGGTGCCGAGATCGACACACAAACGCTGCTGCGCGACCACCTTGCGCTGGTGTGCCTTCCTTCCCATCCGTTGGCGCGTGTCCGCAGCGTGCGCTGGGCGGATCTGCAGGGCCATTCGCTGGTCACGGTGCGCCCGGGCTATGGCATCCGTTCGCTGATCGAGAAGACCGCCGTGCAGGCCGGGGTCAGCCTGGACGTGAGCAACGAGGTGTCTTTTCTGTCGACCGCGCTGTGGATGACCACCAGCGGCATGGGCGCAGCCGTCATGCCCGCCGCCTTCGCCCACGCCGAAAACGCGCCCGAGCTGGTCATTCGGCCGATTTCGGCGCCGCGGGTGTCTCGCGATGTGTCGGTGGTCACCAAGCGCGGCAGATCGTTGTCAGCCGCCAGCCTCAGCTTTATCGAGACGTTGCGCGGCACCCTTGGCGGCCGCAAGCGCTGAGAAAAGCGGCGTTCCATTCAGCCTCTGCGCAAACCAGCGGGCTTGCGACTGTGGCGGTTTCGCCCGCGGGTGCCATACCCCGGGAGAGTATTCTTGACAGCGCCCCGGCGTAGGCCTTCAATGGGGTTTTCAACCGCCGGAGATGTTCATGCGCCTCGCTGTCCTGTGCTCGTTCGCCCTTGCCGCCTTGATGCCTTTGGCCTCTTTCTCGGCGGACATGACGTGCAACGCCGCCGCCACAGAAAAGAAGTTGGCCGGTGCGGCCAAAACGTCTTTTCTGAAGAAATGCCAGAAGGATGCTGCCGCCACATGCGACATGGCTGCTGCTGAGAAAAAGCTCGCGGGTGCCGCCAAGAACAGCTTCACCAAGAAGTGCAGCCGCGACGCGGTGGGCTGATCGGCTTCAGATGCCGGTGAGTTCCCGGTAGGCATGCCGCGTGGCCGGGGACACCGCGGCCAGCACCTGCTCGTGGCTCGTCTGGTGGCGCCGCAACAAGCGCGCGGAAGCCACCGCGCGTGAGCGGCAGAACCAATGGCACGTGTGCTGCATCAGGAACAGCTCGGCCGACAGGGTGAAGGCCTTGTCGCGCAGTGAGTGTTGCGCTTCGTTCGCGACGGCGCTCGCAATGCCTGCGGCGTGCAGGCGGAACGCTTCGCGCACATCAAAGGTGGCGCCAGGCAGCAGCCGGCTGGCGCCTGGCAGGGCCAGCGCGAGCTTGCTCACGCGCGACGCGGCGGCATCCACTTGGGAAAACCCGTTGGCAAAGCGGCCGAACTGTTCGGCCACCGAGCGCTCTGCGCCGGCGAGCAGGCTCCAGATCTGCTCGCGGCGCTCGGCATCGTCTTCACCCAGTGCACGCAGGTAGCCCTGGGTGATGTTCTCCATCAGCGCTTCAATCTGGTACTGGCCCAGGTGATGGCCGAGCAGGGCGATGCGGCGTTTCTGTTCCTGTGCGTTGACGAAAGCGACGCCGGCGAACGCCGCCAGCAGGAGAATCAGAAGGTCCATGAGGGCCACAGCCGTTGCAAAAGGACGCCAGTGTAGTCACCCGGATGGCGGATGCAGTGCGAGAATGAATTCCCCTCGTACCCCGATGCCCCTGAACCGTATGTTCCGACACCTTCCCCTGATCGCCGTGGCCGCTGTGGCCTGGGCGGTCTGCCTGATGGGCATTGCCTGGCTGGGCGCGGCCGTGCTGGGGCGCGCGCTGTCCACGGCAGAGACGGTGCTGGTCGGGGTGGCGTTGACGGTGTTGGTCGTGATCGTGGTGCAGGCGCGCCTGCAGCGCGACCGCCGCAAGATCGAGGACATGCGCGACTCCGCGCTCTGGTGACCCTCAGTCCGGCACCACCGCCGTGACTTCAATCTCCACCTTGGCCCGGGCCTCCATCAGGCCGCTCACCTCCACGCAGGTCATGGCGGGGAAGTTGCGCCCCATCACTTCGCGGTAGACCTCGCCGAGCTCGCGCAGCCGCGCGTTGTATTCCAGCCGGTCGGTCACGTACCAGGTCATGCGCACCATGTGCTGGGGTGTGGCTTCGGCACAGGCCAGCACATCGCGCACATTGAGCAGGGCCTGTCGCGTCTGCGCGATGAAGTCGTCGCTCTCGAAGGCCTGGGCGGCGTTCCAGCCGATCTGGCCGCCCACGTAGACGTGGGTGCCGCGGGCGGCGATGCCGTTGGCATAGCCCTTGGGTGCTGCCCAGCCGGGCGGTTGCAGGTGCTTGATCATGTGGGTGTTCGGGGTGAGTGGGCTTGCTGGCGCAGCGCAAAGCGCTGCAGCTTGCCGGTTTCGGTGCGCGGCAGCTGGGTCACGAAGACCACCTCGCGCGGGTATTTGTAGGGGGCCAGGTTCTGCTTCACGTGGTCCTGCAGGGCTTTGGCCTGCGCGGCATCGCAGGCCTCGCCGGGCTTGAGCACCACATAGGCCAGCACGATCTGGCCGCGCTCCTCGTCGGCCTTGCCCACCACGCCGCACTCGGCCACGGCCGGGTGCTGCAGCAGCGAGGCTTCCACTTCCGGGCCGGCCACGTTGTAGCCGGCGGTGATGATCATGTCGTCGGTGCGGGCCTGGTAGAAGAAGTAGCCGTCGGCGTCCTGGCGGAACGCATCGCCGGGGTAGTTCCATCCATCGCGCACGTACTGCGTCTGGCGCGGTTCGTCGAGGTACTTGCAGCCGGTGGGTCCGATCACCGCGAGCTTGCCCACTTCGCCCACAGGCAGGGGCTGGCCGTCGTCGTCGACCACGCGCGCTTCGTAGCCGGGCACCACCTGGCCAATGGCGCCGCGGCGCACCGCTTCGGGTGCAGAGGAGATGAAGATGTGGAACATCTCGGTGGCGCCGATGCCGTCGATCATTTCCAGGCCGGTGGCGTCTTTCCAGAGCTGGCGGGTCGCATCAGGCAGGCCTTCGCCGGCGCTCACGCTGATGCGCAGCCGGCCCAGGCCATGCTGCCGCGCAAACGCGGCCATCTGCCGGTAGAAGGTGGGCGCGGTGTAGCAGATGGTGGCGCCCACGCGGCCGATGAGCTGCACCATGGCCTCGGGTGTGTAGGCGATGGAGGGGAAGTAGACCGAGGCGCCGGCCCACATCGGGAACACGAGCAAGCCGCCCAGGCCGAAGGTGAAGGCCAGCGGTGGCGAGCCCATGACGATGTCATCGGGCGTGGCACGCAGCACGTGGCGCGGCCAGGTTTCGCAGGCGGCCAGCACGTCGCGGTGGGTGTGCACGGCGGCCTTGGGCGTGCCGGTGGTGCCGGAGGTGAAGGCCAGCAGTGCGATGTCGGTGGCGGCGGTGGGGCAGGGTGTGCTGGTCGGGCAGTGGCGAGCTGCGAGCGCTTCCAGCGAGTGGGCGGTGTCGGTGTCGCCGGCGTTGAACACCAGCAGCTTCGTGCTGGCGGCGCCGGGGTCTGCTGCGAGCGCGGCCTTGAGCTCGTCCTGCAGCTGGGCGTCGCACAGCGCCACCGAGGGTTGCGCTTTGGTGATGATGGCGCCCAGCTCCTTGGCGCGCAGCAGCGGCATGGTGGCCACCGCCACCAGCCCGGCCTGCACCGTGCCCAGCCACGCCAGCGCCATGGCCACCGAGTTGCCGCCGCGCAGCAGCACACGGTTGCCAGGCACGAGGCCCAGTTCCACCGTGAGCACATTCGCAATGCGGTGCACTTCGGCCTGCGTCTGCGCGTAGGTCAGCGTGCGCTCGTCGCTGCGAAACAGCGGGCGCTCGGCGTGGCCCGCGGCCATGGCGCGGTCAAACAGCGCCTGCACCGCATTTGCCTGCGCGGGCAACTGCAGCTCGGGCCGGTCAAAGCGCAGCTCGGGCCACTGCCCGGGCGGCGGCAGCCGGTCGTGCACGAAGCGATCGGGCTGCGCAGAGGGAATGGCGATCTTGTTCATCTCAACGCGGCCTTTCCGAGAATGAGCAACTGCACCTCGCTCGCACCTTCGTAGATGCGCAGCGAGCGGATGTCGCGGTACAGGCTCTCGACCTTCTGCCCCACCTGCACACCGCGTCCGCCAAACATCTGCAGCGCCATGTCGATCACGCGCTGTGCGTTCTCGGTGGCGGTGAGCTTGGCAGTGGCCGCGGCGGTGGTGTACGCAGCGGTGCCCGCGCCCTGCGTGGCGCTGCAGTCGCGCTGCCAGGCCGCGCGGTAGGTGAGCACGGCGGCCGCGTCGATCAGCGCACTCATCTCGCCCAGGCGGGCTTGCGTGAGCTGGAAGTCGCCCAGCGTCTGCCCGAACATCTTGCGCTGCTTCGCTTGCGCCAGGGCTTCGGCGAACGCACGCCGCGCCATGCCCAGCGCGGCGGCCGCCACCGAGGCGCGGAAGATGTCCAGCGTCTGCATGGCGAGCTTGAAGCCGCCGTGCAGCGGGCCCACCATCGCGCCGTTGTCCAGTTCGCAGCCGTGCAAGCGCAGCGTGGCCAGGGGATGGGGCGCCATCACATGAATGTGCTCGTCGCTCTTCAGGCCAGGGTGGGGTGCATCGACGATGAAGGCGCTGATGCCGCGCGAGCCCGCTTCGGCATCGGTCTTGGCAAACACGACGTAGAAGTCGGCAAGGTCGCCGTTGCTGATCCAGGTCTTGGTGCCATCCAGCGTCCAGCCACCCGTCCGGGCCACCGCGCGCGTGGCCATGGCCGCCACGTCGGAGCCGGCTTCCGGTTCGCTGAGTGCGAAGGCGGCGATCTTCTGGCCGCTGGCGACGGCGCCCAGGTACTTCGCCTGCTGCGCGGGTGTGCCGGCGAGCGTGATCGCGCCACTGCCCAGGCCCTGCATGGCGAAGGCGAAGTCGGCCAGCGGGGAGTGAAAGGCCAGCGTCTCGCGCAGGATCACCAGCGAGCGCGAGTCGAGCGCAGGCAACGCGCCGCCGTGCGCGGCGGGCACGCAGTAGCGCAGCCAGCCGTCCTGGCCCAGGCGGGCCACCCAGTCCCGGCACGCGGCGCGGTCGTCGGCCTCGTCCACCTGTTGCTGCGCGGCCCAATCGGCCAGGCGCGGCGCCATCTCGCGGTGGTGTGGCTCGAAGAATGGCAGCTCCCATTGCGCCTGTGGTGGGTGCATGCCGTGCGGGTGTTCAAACGCGACCATTTCACGTACCCCCATTTCCGTTCGCCCTGAGCTTGTCGAAGGGCTCTCGCCATGCGGACTGGTGGGGCTTCGACAGGCTCAGCCCGAACGGGTGTTGCTTCATGCTCAGTTGCCTTCGAACGCAGGGCGCTGCTTCGCGGCGAACGCTTCGTACGCGCGGCGGAAATCTTGTGTCTGCATGCAGATGGCCTGCGCCTGTGCCTCGGCCTCGATGGCCTGGTCCAGCGTCATGGCCCATTCCTGGTGCAGCATGGTCTTGGTCATGCCGTGTGCGAAGGTCGGGCCCTGTGCCAGCTGGGCCGCGAGCTTGTGCGCGGCGGGCAGCAGGGCGGCGCTGTCGTGCAGCGCGTTGAAGAAGCCCCAGGCGTGGCCTTCGGCGGCGGTCATCGCGCGCCCGGTGAACAGCAGTTCGCTGGCGCGGCCCTGCCCGATCATGCGCGGCAGCAGCGCACACGCGCCCATGTCGGCGCCGGCCAGGCCCACGCGGGTGAACAGAAACGCGGTGTTGGTGTTCGGCGTGCCCAGGCGCAGGTCGGAGGCCAGCGCCATCATCGCGCCCGCGCCGGCGCACACGCCGTCGATGGCCGCCACGATGGGTTGCGGGCAGGCGCGCATGGCGCTCACCAGCGCGCCGGTCATGCGCGTGAAGGCCAGCAGCTCGAGCATGCTCATCTTCGTGAGCGGACCGATGATTTCGTGCACGTCGCCGCCCGAGCAGAAGTTGTCGCCCGCGCCGGTGAGCACCACGGCGCGCACGTCGGTGGCTTTCTGCAGGCTCAGGAACCAGTCACGCAGTTCGGCGTACGAGTCGAAGGTCAGCGGGTTCTTGCGCTCGGGCCGGTTGAGCGTGACGGTGGCCACGCCGTCGGTCACGCTGAGCGCGAAATGCGCGGGAGCAGGTGAGGCCTTGGGGCCGTACTGGCCGCGCATGGGGTTGTGGTCGGGGATCGGGTGTTTCATGCGTCGATGCGTTGGTTGATGTCGAGCTGGTGTTGTTTGACCTTGCCCAGCAGCTTGTGCAGGCTCTCCAAATCGCGCGGGTTCAGGCCGTCAAAGGCTTCCACGATCCATTGCTCGTGCTGGCGCGCCATGGCCACAAAGCTGGCACGGCCCCGGTCGGTGAGGCGCACGCGAAACGCGCGGCGGTCGCCCTCCACGCCCATGCGCTCGACCAACCCTTCGATCACCAGCTGGTCGGTGATGCCGGTGACGTTGCCGCCCGTGACCATGAGGCGGTGCGAGAGCTCCTTCATCTTCAGGCCCTCGGGGTGGCGCTCGAGCTGGGCCATGAGGTCAAAGCGCGGCAGCGTGGTGTCGAACTGCTCGCGCAGGCCGGCGCGCACGCGCTTCTCGATCAGTTGCGAGCAGGTGAGCAGCCGCAGCCACAGGCGCAGCTCGTGCGCGTGTTCGCTGTGGGCGCGGGCTTCGAGGTCGAGGGAGTGGCCCCCACGCTCCGCCGCTGCGCGGGTCGCTGCCCCATGACGGGGAGGGGCCCCGCTCCTTGCTGGGTCCAGGGGCTGATCCAGCTTGGGGCGGCCCTGCGCTGGATCGGGTCCCCCACGCTCCGCCGCTGCGCGGGTCGCTGCCCCCCGAGGGGGCTGATCCAGCTTGGGGCGGCCCTGCGCTGGATCTTGTGCCTCGCGTTCTTTCGCTGCGCTCATGCTCCCACCTCCTTGAGGGCTTGCTGGCGGGCGATTTCGCGGTAGAGCTGGTCGCGCCCGCTTTCGTAGGGGCGTGGCCATTCCACCGCGCGGGTCTGCAACTTCGCGGCTTCGTGCAAGGTCCAGGCCGGATCGGCCAGGTGGGGGCGCGCCACCGCGCACAGGTCGGCGCGCCCGGCCGCGATGATGCTGTTGGCGTGGTCGGCTTCGCTGATGGCGCCCACCGCCATGGTCAGGATGCCGGCCTCGTTGCGCACGCGGTCGGCAAACGGCGTCTGGTACATGCGGCCATACACCGGCCGGGCCTGACGCGTGGTCTGGCCCGAAGACACATCGATCACGTCGCAGCCAGCGGCTTTGAAGAGGCGCGCCATTTCCACCGCGTCGTCGGGCGTGTTGCCGCCGGGCGCCCAGTCGTGCGCGGAGATGCGCACGCTCATGGGGCGGTCGGCGGGCCACACCGCGCGCATGGCGGCAAACACTTCTAGCGGGTAACGGCAACGGTTGGCGAGCGTGCCGCCGTATGCATCGGTGCGCAGGTTGGTGAGCGGGCAGATGAAGGCCGAGAGCAGATAGCCGTGTGCGGCGTGCAGTTCGAGCCAGTCAAAGCCGGCGGCGGCGGCGCGCTGCGTGGCGTCGACAAAGGCGGCGGTGAGCGCGTCCATGTCGGCGCGGGTCATGGCGCGCGGCACCTGGTTCTGCTCGCCATAGGGCACGGCGCTGGCGGAGATCAGGGGCCAGTTGCCTTCGGGCAGTGGCTCGTCGATTTTTTCCCAGCCGAGTTGCGTGGAGCCTTTGGCACCGCTGTGGCCCAGCTGCAGGCCGATCTTGGCGCTGCTCTGGCCGTGCACGAAATCGGCGATGCGCTTCAAGCCAGCCTGCTGCGCATCGTTCCACAGCCCCGGGCAGCCGGGGGTGATGCGGCCTTCGGGCGTGGGGCTGGTCATCTCCACCATCACCAGGGCGGCACCGCCCAGTGCGCGCGCACCCAGGTGCACGAGGTGGTAGTCGCCCACCACGCCATCGGCCGCGCTGTACTGCGCCATGGGCGAGACGACGATGCGGTTCTTGAGCGTGACGCCGCGCACGGTAAGCGGCAGCAGCATCGGTGGTGTGGGGTGCTTTTTGAGAGGGGTACCCGGCGCCGCCTGTTGTGCGAGCCAGTTCTCGTAGCCTTCCAGCCACTTCGCATCGCGCAGTCGCAGGTTTTCGTGGCTGATGCGCTGGCTGCGCGTGAGCAGCGAGTAGGCAAACTGCTCGACCTCCATGCCCGTGTAGCGGTCCACGTTTTCGAACCACTCGGTGGAGTTGCGCGCTGCGTTCTGGATCTTGAGCACCTCCACACTGCGGCGCGCTTCGTAGCCCTGCAACACCTCGGCCACATCCGCATTGGCATGGCGCGCGAACTCGTCGGCCAGGTCGATGGCGTCTTCCAGGGCCAACTTGGTGCCGCTGCCGATGGAGAAGTGCGCGGTGTGGGCGGCATCGCCCATGAGCACGATCGGTGTCTTGCGGCCGGCAATGTCCTGCTGGTGTACCCAGGTGTTGCAGATCACGCGCGGGAAGCGGATCCAGATGGCCGAGCCGCGCAGGTGGGCTGCGTTGCTGATGAGCGGGTGTCCGTCCAGGTAAGGGGCAAACAGCTTTTCGCAGAATGCCACGCCATCGGCCTGGCTCATCTGGTCAATGCCGTGTGCCTTCCACACCGCTTCAGGCGTTTCCACGATGAAGGTGGAGGTCTCGCCGTCGAACTTGTAGGCGTGGGCCTGAAACCAGCCGTGCTCCGTCTGCACAAAGGCAAACGTGAAGGCGTCGAACGTCTTCTTCGTGCCGAGCCACACGAAGCGGCACTCCCGGTTGTCGATGTCGGGCTGGAAGGTCTCGGCGTAGCGCGTGCGGATGCGGCTGTTGAGGCCGTCGCTGGCGATCACCAGGTCGGCGTTGTATTGCGCGGCCAGCGCCTGGTCGTCGGCCACATCGGTTTCAAACACCAGGTTCACGCCCAGCGCCAGGCACCGGTCCTGCAGGATGTTGAGCAGCTTCTTGCGGCCAATGCCGCAGAAGCCATGGCCGCCCGAGCGCACGCGGCCGCCCTTGTAGAACACCTCGATGTCGTCCCAGTGGTTGAAGGCCTCACCGATCAGCGCGGCCGACTCGGGGTCGGCCCGGCGCAGGTTGCCCAAGGTCTGGTCCGAGAGCACCACGCCCCAGCCAAAGGTGTCGAAGGGGCGGTTGCGCTCGACCACGGTGACCGTGAGGGTGGGATCGCGTTGCTTCATCAGCAAGGCGAAGTACAGACCAGCCGGGCCCCCGCCGATGCAGAGGATGCGCTGGAGGGAGGAGGTGTAGGGGTTCATGCCTAATTAGTTTAGGTTTAAAATATATGATGCCAATCGGGTAAACCCGTAGCCATCTGCTGCGGTTTACGCCCAGGCCAGTGCGCTCAAAAAGTCGTCTGGTCTCAGCGGCTCATCGGTGCAAGAATGGTCTTCGCACCGCACAGGAGACAAACCATGTCTGTCTATCGATTCAAGTCCCGCGAAACGGGCGACCTCGTGATGCTCGCGCAGCACGGCCAACGTTTGCTGGAGATCCTGGGCAAGGACCCATCGGGCCCCGGTGTGATTCAGCCGCGCGAAATGAGCGCAGCGGTGCAGGCCATTCGCACCGCCATTGCCGAAGACGAAGCGCGCAGCAAGCAGGACGATGAGTCGCAGGACGACGCGTCCGCGGCAGACACGGTCAGCCTGCGCATGCGCAGTGCGCCCTTCATCGAGATGCTGCAGCGCTGCGAGCAGGCCGGCGTCGACATCGTCTGGGGCGTCTGAGGCCAGACGCCAGCCCGGCGCAGGGCGTCAGTCGACGCGCGCGCCTGATGCTTTCACCACCGCCGCCCACTTGGTGGTTTCCGCATCGATCAGGCGCGTGAACTCCGCTGGCGTGTTGCCGCTTGGAATCGCGCCCTGAGCCACCAGACGCTCCTTGACCGCGGGCTGGTTCATGGCCTTGGCGGTTTCCTGCTGCACGCGGTTCACGATGTCGGCGGGCGTGCCGGCCGGCGCGAGCAGGCCGAACCACGAACTCGCTTCAAAGCCCGGCAGGCTGCCCGCCTCGGCCACGGTGGGCACGTCGGGCAGCACCGACGAGCGCACCGCGCTGGTCACGGCAAATGCCTTGAGGCCACCCGACTGGATGTGGGGCATGGCCGAAGGCAGGTTGTCGAACATCACGTCCATGGCGCCGCCCAGCAGGTCGGTCAGGGCCGGGCCGGAGCCACGGTAGGGAATGTGCGTCATGAAGATGCCGGTGCGCGACTTGAACAGCTCACCCGCCAGGTGAATGGACGTGCCATTGCCGCTGGAGGCCATGTTCAGCTTGCCCGGGTTTGCCTTGGCGTATTTCACGAAGTCGGCCACCGACGCGATGCCCAGCGCCTGGGCCCGTTTCGTGTTCATCACCATCACGTTGGGCACACCGGCCACCAGCGTGATCGGGGCGAACTCCTTCTGCGGGTCGTAGGGCAGCTTGGCGTAGAGCGACTGGTTGATGCCGTGCGTGCCCACCGTGCCCATGAGCAGGGTGTAGCCGTCTGCGGGCGACTTGGCCACCACCTCGGCACCAATGTTGCCGCCCGCGCCAGCGCGGTTCTCCACCACGAAGCTCTGCCCGAAGGCCTTGCTGAGCTCAGGCGCGAGCACGCGCGCGAGGATGTCCGTGGTGCCACCGGGTGCAAAGGGCACCACGATGCGCACGGGCTTGTTGGGCCAGGCGCCTTGCGCGAGCGCGAGGCCTGGCAGGCAAAAAGCCGAGCCGGCGGCGGCCAGGCTCAGCAGGTGGCGGCGGCGCGATGCTGAAAAGCGGGTTTCCATCGATGTCTCCTCGGGTGGAAAAAAGAAAGCCGCCCGAAGGCGGCTTGCATGGAGCCGCCCTGTTCGGGCGAGCGAGGCGGGAATCAGTCGGCGAACTGGCCAGCGGCGTCGATCGCGGCCTTGAGCTTGGTGATCTCGTTGGCCACGAACGCCTTGTGGCCGGCAGGCGTCATGCGGTTGTCGGTCACGACGATGGCGCCCAGGTCTTCCTGGCTCTTGATGAACTCGGGGTCCTTCAGGGCCACTTGCAGGGCATCGTTGAGCTTCTTGGTCACGTCAGGTGGCGTGCCCTTCGGTGCGTACATGCCGTGCCAGATGGTCAGGTTGAAGCCCTTGAGGCCCATTTCCTGCAGCGACGGGTAGTCCTTGAGCAGCTTGTGGTTGGACAGCGGCTTGGCCGTGGTCACGGCGAAGGCCTTCACGCGGCCGGCTTCGATCTGCGCGGTGGTGTTGGTGGTCTGGTCGCACATCACGTCCACCTGGCCGCCGATCAGGTCGTTCATGGCCGGGCCCGTGCCGCGGTAGGCGATGGTGGTCATCGACTTGTCCAGCTTCACAGCCGATTGCCACATCAGGCCGCAGATGTGCGAGGCAGAACCCAGGCCGGCGTGCGCCAGGTTGAGCTTGCCGCCGTTGGCGCGGATGTAGGCTTCAAAGTCGCGGTACGTGTTGGCGTTGAGCTTGTTGGTGCCCAGCAGCGTCATCGGCACGTCGTTGATCATGCCCAGGAACTCGAAGTCCTCGAGCGGCTTGAACGTCTGCTTGCGGTACAGGCTGGTGGTGGCGGCCATGCCGATGTGCCAGACCAGCAGGGTGTAGCCGTCCGGCGTGGCGCGGGCCACCTTGGTGCCGGCAATCGTGCCACCTGCGCCGGCGGCGTTTTCCACCACGATGTTGGCGCCGCCCAGGGGCTTGCGCATGGCTTCGGCCAGGCGACGGGCCACCAGATCGGTCGGGCCGCCAGCGGCGAAGGGCACCACGAAGGTGATGGGCTTGCTCGGGAAGGCCTGGGCGAAGGCCCCGGACGACACGGCGACCGACAGGGCCGCCATGGCAAGAATCTTTTTCATAGGGTGCTCCAGAAAGGGTTGATATACCCCCGAATGGTAGTGCCGGCACCGCATGCCCGTATCGCGGAAATTACTTAGCCCCGGGCCGGGGAAAACCCTCGCCACACATACCCTCGCGCCACCAGGGGGCTTTACTGGTAGCTGCGCGCGTCCTCGATCACCTTGCCGTCGTTGGGCAGTGAGCCGGGCTGCACCAGCTCCACGTCGGCACGCAGTTTGGTGACGTCGCGCACCGCGCCTTCGATCTGCTGCGACAGGCTGGCGTCGGTGTCGTGCGTCTCCACGCGCAGGCACATGCGGTCGTTGGCCATTTCGCCGCTGACCACCAGGCGGGCTTTGCCCACCTGGGGAAACCGCTGCGCGATGGCCGCCACCTGGGAGGGGTGCACAAACATGCCGCGCACTTTGGTGGTCTGGTCGGCTCGACCCATCCAGCCCTTGATGCGCGGTGCGGTGCGACCGGTGGGGCAGGGGCCGGGCAGGATCGCCGACAGATCGCCCGTGCCGAAGCGGATGAGCGGATACGCCGGGTTCAGGGTGGTCACCACCAGCTCGCCCACCTCGCCGTCGGGCACGGGCTCGCGGGTGCCGGGGCGCACGATCTCGACGATCACGCCTTCGTCGAGCACCAGCCCTTCACGCGCGGTGGTTTCGTAGGCCACCAGGCCCAGGTCGGCCGTGGCGTAGCTCTGGTACACCGCCACGCCGCGCTCGGCGAACCAGTCGCGCAGGCTGGGGGGCAGCGCTTCACCGCCCACCACCGCCTTGCGCAGGCTGCTGATGTTCGTGCCGCTCTCCTGTGCCTTTTCAACCAGGATGCGCAGGAAGCTGGGGGTGCCCGTGTAGGCCTCGGGCTTGAGCTCGGCAATGGCCTGCAGTTGCTGCTCGGTCTGGCCGGTGCCAGCGGGAAACACCGTGCAGCCCACCGCATGCGCGCCCGACTCCAGGATGAAAGCCCCCGGGGTCATGTGGTAGCTGAACGCGTTGTGCACCAGGTCGCCGGCACGAAAGCCGGCGGCAAACAGGCAGCGGCCCGCGCGCCAGTAGTCGCGCACATGTCCCTCGGGCTCATAGATCGGGCCTGGCGAGGAGAACACCCGCGTCATCGCCGGGCCCCGCACCAGCGTGGAGAAGCCGCCAAACACATCGGTGGCGCGCAGGGCGGTCTGGCGCTCCAGCAGTTCCGTCTTGCGCGTGACGGGCAGCCGCGCGAGCGCCGCGCGGCTGTTCACGCTGGCGGCGTCGATGCCCTGGAGGATCTCTGCAAATGCGGCGCTGTGGCGCTGGGCGTGTGCCACCTGACCGGCCAGGGCGCCCATCTGCTCGCGCTCGCGCTGCTCGGGTGGGCGGGTTTCCAGTGCATCGAAAAATTCAGGCTGTGCCATGGCTGCAATGTGTGAAGGTGAGGTGACTGACCACGATGCGGCCGCGCGACTCTGGCGGGCCGCCGCATCGCCCCTGAAGGGTGACTCGCGGGTGGCGAGGCGTGGGTGGATTGGCTTTACGCGAGCCAGCGCTTCCTGCGCTTGTAGCTCTTGACGTCCTTGAAGGATTTGCGCTCGCCCCCGCCCATGCCCAGGTAGAACTCCTTGACGTCCTCGTTGTTGCGCAGCTCGCTGGCCACGCCGTCCATCACGATGCGTCCGCTCTCCATGATGTAGCCGTAGTCCGCGTACTTGAGCGCCATGTTGGTGTTCTGCTCGGCCAGCAGGAAGGTCACCTTCTCTTTCTGGTTGAGGTCCTTGACGATCTCGAACACCTCTTCGACGATCTGCGGCGCCAGCCCCATGGACGGCTCGTCGAGCAGCATCACGTTGGGGTTGGTCATGAGGGCGCGACCAATGGCGCACATCTGCTGTTCGCCACCCGAGGTGTAGGCGGCCTGGCTGGTGCGCCGCGTCTTCAGGCGCGGGAAGTAGTTGTAGACCTTCTCCAGGTTGGCCGCGATCTCGGCCTTGCTCTTGCGGGTGTAGGAGCCGGTCATGAGGTTTTCCTCGATGGTGAGGTGGGCAAAGCAATGCCGCCCTTCCATGACCTGCACCACCCCGCGCTGCACCAGGTCGGCGGGTGAGAGGTTTTCGATGCGCTCGCCGCGCAACTCGATGCTGCCCTTGGTGACCTCCCCGCGTTCGCCCTTGAGCAGGTTGGAGATGGCGCGCAGCGTTGTCGTCTTGCCCGCGCCGTTGCCGCCCAGAATGGCCGCAATCTGCCCTTCGGGCACCTGCAGCGACACGCCCTTGAGCACCAGGATGACGTGGTTGTAGATGACTTCGATGCCGTTGACGTTGAGGACGGTGTTGGGTGTGCTCATGGGGATTCCTTGGGGACCATTCGCAAGGCACGGCGCGCCGGCCTTGCAGATGGTGGCTGGCGAACCAGCCGGCCCGCCGACCGCGAGGACGCCTTCCAGGGGCACGGAGGGTCCGGCTTTGCCGGTCCGAAGTGCCGCCCCCTGGAGGGGGTCGCGCGCAGCGCGGCGGGGGTGGGTCAGATCACGACGCGCAGTCCGATGCCGGACGGCGGCTCATCTTCTTGTCGGCCAGGTACTTGTCGGCACCCGCCTTGACCATTGGCTTGATGATCTGCTCGTCGGCTTCCATGAAGTCCGAGGTGAAGTTCCACTTGGCGCCGTCCCAGGTGTGCACGCGGGCCCAGGTCGAGCCCATGTGGTCGTTGCACGAGGTGGAGAGCGGCCGCATGATGCCGGCGAAGCCCAGCGCATCCAGCTTCTTCTGGTCCAGCGCCAGGTTCTCCAGGCCCCAGCGGACCTGTTCACCCGTCATGACCTTGCCCTTGCCGAAACGCTCCTGTGCGCGCTTGACGGCTTCGATCGACAGCATCTGGATGATCACGCCGCGGGTGTACAGCACCGAGCCGACTTCGTCCTTGGGTCCCGTGCCCTGGCCCTTGTCGTGCACCAGCTTCAGGATGTCCTGGATCACCTTGGGCTGCGTGCCCGAGGTGTTGAGCGCCAGCGCGTTGTAGCCCTTGGCACCTTCGCCCACGTCCTTCACGTCAGGCTCGGCACCCGCCCACCACACGCCGTACATCTTGTCGCGCGGGTAGCCAGTGGCCTGGGCTTCCTTGAGGGCGGTGGAGTTCATCACGCCCCAGCCCCACAGCAGCACGAAGTCCGGCCGGCTCTGGCGCACCTGGAGCCAGGCGGCCTTCTGCTCGACGCCGGGTGCCGTCACGGGAATCAGCTGCAGGTCAAAGCCGTGCATCTTCGAGCGCTCCTGCAGCACGGGAATCGGTTCCTTGCCGAAGGGCGAGTCGTGGTACACGAGGGCGATCTTCTTGCCCTTGAGCTTGTCCATGCCGCCTTCTTTTTTGCCGATGTGCTGGATCAGGATGTCGGCGCCGGTCCAGTAGCTGCCCATCAGCGGGAAGTTCCATTTGAAGGCGTTGCCGTCTTGCGCCACCGATAGGCCATAGCCCAGCGTGAGCAGCGGAATCTTGTCGGTGGTCACCTTCTCCGTCAGTGCGAACGTGATGCCGGTGGCCTGCGGGTCAAACAGCGCCACGCCCGGACGGCTCTTCAGGCGCTCGTAGCACTCCACGCCGCGGTCGGTGGCGTAGCCCGTTTCGCATTCCTCAAACGTGAGCTTGACGCCGTTGATGCCGCCGTCGCGCGCGTTGACGAGCTTGATGTAGTCCTGCTTGCCGTTGGCCCAGGGCGTGCCGTTGGGCGCATAGGGGCCGGTGCGGTAAGACAGCAGCGGGAAGAACTGCTCCTTGGCCTGCGCAAACGCGCTGGTGGCCACCAGCGAGGAAGCGCCTGCCGCCACAGCGGCAACGGCGAGGATGAGATGGCGAAGCTTCATGGTTTGTCTCCTGTTGATGAAGGGGGAAGCGGGCGGGGAACTCTGGCGGTGGAATGCGTGGCGGGTCAGTGCGGGAAGGGCCACAGGCGAAGCTTCTGCTTGCCAATGGACCAGAGACGGGCGAGGCCGTGCGGCTCGACGATGAGGAACCAGACGATCAGGCCCCCGAAGATCATCAGCTCCACGTGTGACACCGCGGCCGTGGACATGGTCATGCCGAACACCCCGGCGATGGCGGGCAGCAGCTGGTTGAGCACGATGGGCAGCACCACGATGAAGCCCGCGCCGAAGAAGGCGCCCATGATCGAGCCCAGGCCGCCGATGATCACCATGAACAGCAGGCGAAACGAGATGTCGACCCCGAAGGCCGCCGGTTCCCAGGCGCCGAGGTAGACGAACGCCCACAGGCCACCGGCCACGCCGATGATGAAGCTGCTGACCGCGAAGGCGGTGAGCTTGGCGTACATGGGGCGGATGCCGATCACGGCGGCCGCCACGTCCATGTCGCGGATGGCCATCCATTCGCGGCCGATGGCCGAGCGCACCAGGTTCTTCGCCAGCAGCGCCAGCACCACCAGCACCGCCAGGCAGAAGAGGTACTTGCTCACGGCGCTCTCGATGGGCAGGCCAAACACCTGCAGGTTGTTCACCGACACCGAGCCCGAGGGCGAGTCGTTCACGAACCACTTCACGCGCAGGAACATCCAGTCGGAGAAGAACTGCGCTGCCAGCGTGGCCACGGCGAGATACAGGCCTTTCACCCGCAGGCTGGGCAGCCCGAAGAGCACGCCGAACACCGTGGCGCACAGCCCGCCGAGCAGCAGCGCGGGAATGAGCGGCATGCCGGGAATGCGCACGAAAAAGTTGTAGGCCATGTAGGCGCCCACCGCCATGAAGGCGCCGGAGCCCAGCGTGATCTGTCCGCAGTACCCCACCAGAATGTTCACGCCGAGCGCGGCCAGCGACATGATCAGGAAGGGGATGACGATGGCGCGCATGAGGTAGTCGCTGGCGAGCATCGGCACCAGCACGAACGCGGCCGCGATCAGCGCGAGGACGAGCCAGCGGTCCTGTGCGATCGGGAAGATCTGCTGGTCCGCGCGGTAAGAGGTCTTGAATTGACCGTTTTCTCTGTAGAACATGTGTCAGTACCTCAGACGCGGTCGATGATCTTTTCGCCGAACAGACCTTGCGGGCGGAAGAGAAGGAAGACAAGGGCGAGCACGTAGGCAAACCAGATCTCGATGCCGCCGCCCACAAAGGGGCCGAGGTACACCTCGGAGAGCTTCTCGCCCACGCCGATGATCAGGCCGCCGATGATGGCGCCGGGCACCGAGGTGAGGCCACCCAGGATCACCACCGGCAGCGCACGCAGCGCCAGCGTGGTGAGCGAGAACTGCACGCCCAGCTTGGAGCCCCAGATGATCCCGGCCACCAGCGCGGTGATGCCGGCCACGAACCACACGATCACCCAGATGCGGTTGAGCGGGATGCCAATGGACTGCGCGGCCTGGTGGTCGTCGGCCACGGCGCGCAGCGCCCGCCCGGTGCTCGTCTTCTGGAAGAACAGCGAGAGCAGGGCTACCAGCAGCGCGGCGATGCAGGCGGCGTACACGTCTTCGAGGTTGACCAGCACGCCTCCCTGGAAGGTGCCTTCGAACAGGAAGATCGGGTCCTTGGGCATGCCGACGTTGATCGGGTAGATGTTGGAGCCAAACAGCGTCTGGCCCAGACCGTCGAGGAAGTACGTGATGCCCAGCGTGGCCATGAGCAGCGTCACGCCTTCCTGGTTGACCAGGTGGCGCAGCACCAGCCGCTCGATCAGCCAGGCCACCACCCACATGACCGCACCGGCCAGCACGAACGCCACCATGTTGGCCAGCACACGGCTTTCAATGCCCAGCCACTGCGGCGCCCACTCCGAGAAGCGGGCCATCGCCAGCGCCGCAAAGAGCACCATCGCGCCCTGCGCGAAGTTGAACACGCCCGAGGCTTTGAAGATCAGGACGAACCCGAGCGCCACCAGCGAATACAGCATGCCGGCCATGAGGCCGCCAAGAAGAGCTTCCAGAAAAAATGCCATGGTGTTTCTCGCTCAGTGACTCGTGCCGAGGTAGGCGCGGATCACCTCCTCGTTGGTGCGGACTTCGTCGGGCGTGCCGTCTCCGATCTTCTTGCCGTAGTCGAGCACCACGACGCGGTCGGAGATGTCCATCACGACGCCCATGTCGTGCTCGATGAGCACGATGGTGGTGCCGAATTCGTCGTTCACATCCAGGATGAAGCGGCTCATGTCCTGCTTCTCTTCCAGGTTCATGCCGGCCATGGGCTCGTCCAGCAACAGCACCTGCGGCTCCATGGCCAGCGCGCGGCCCAGGTCCACGCGCTTTTGCAGGCCGTAGGGCAGCTGGCCCACGGGGGTTTTCCGGTAGGCCTGGATCTCCAGGAAGTCGATGATGTGCTCGACGAATTCGCGCTGCGCTTCTTCTTCCTTCTGCGCCCCGCCGATGCCGAACGGGTTGCGAAACGCCTGTGCGAGCAGCCCGCTTTTGATGCGCAGGTTGCGCCCGGTCATGATGTTGTCGATCACGCTCATGCCCTTGAAGAGCGCGAGGTTCTGGAAGGTGCGCGCGATGCCCATCTCAGCCACCTGGCGGCTGTTCATGTGCTTGAACGTCTGGCCCCGGAAACTGATCGATCCATCCTGGGGCTGGTAGACGCCGTTGATGCAATTGAGCATGGAGCTCTTGCCGGCGCCGTTGGGGCCGATGATGGCGCGGACCTCGTGCTCGCGCACGTTGAAACTGATGTCGGTGAGCGCCTTGACGCCGCCGAACCGCAGGCTGATGTTCTGGACGTCGAGGATGACGTCGCCAATCTTCTTCTGTGTCATGTGCGTGGGATCTCAGGCGGCGGCCTTGACGGGTTGGAAGGTCTTTGCATCGCTCAGCTTGAGCGTGGCACTCACCGAACCGGTGCGCCCGTCTTCGAACTTGACCTGCGTTTCGATGTATTGCTCGTGCCTGCCGCCGTACAGCGCTTCGATGAGCACACCGTACTTCTCGGCAATGAAGCCGCGGCGCACCTTGTTCGTGCGGGTGAGCTCGCCGTCGTCGGCGTCGAGTTCCTTGTGCAGCACGAGGAAGCGGCTGATCTGGCTGCCTGCCAGCAGCTCGTCGCGGCTGAGGTCGGCATTGACCTTCTCCACGCACTCGCGGATGAGTTCGTACACCTCGGGTTTCTGCGCCAGGTCGGTGTACCCCGCGTAGGGCAGGTTGCGCCGCTCGGCCCAGTTGCCCACGGCCTCGAAGTCGATGTTGAGCATCACGCACACCTGGTCGCGCTGGTCGCCGTAGGCCACCGCCTCCTTGATGTGCGAGAAGAACTTGAGCTTGTTCTCGACGTACTTGGGCGCGAACATCGCGCCGTCGTGCGCGCCGCCCTTCAGGCGCCCCACGTCCTTGACGCGGTCGATGATCTTGAGGTGGCCGCTGGCGTCGATGAAGCCCGCATCGCTGGTGTGGTACCAGCCGTCTGCGGTGAGCACCTCGGCGGTGGCCGCCGGGTTCTTGTAGTAGCCCTTGAGCAAGCCGGGCGACTTCACCAGGATCTCACCCGTTTCAGACAGCTTGATCTCCACGCCCTCGCAGGGCACGCCCACCGTGTCGGCGCGGGCTTCGTGGTCGGGCTGCAGGCAGACGAACACGGCGGTCTCGGTGGAGCCGTAGAGCTGCTTGAGGTTGATGCCGATGGAGCGGTAGAAGCTGAAGAGGTCGGGGCCGATGGCTTCGCCGGCGGTGTAGGCCACACGCACGCGGCTCATGCCGAGGTTGTTGCGCAGCGGGCCGTACACCATCCAGTCGCCCAGGCGGTACTTGATGCGGTCGAGCAGGCCGACGGGCTTGCCGTCCAGGCGATCAGGACCCACGCGGCGCGCCAGGTCCATGAAGCGGTGGAACATGCCGCGCTTGAGGGCACCGGCGTCTTCCATGCGGATCATCACGCTGGTGAGCAGGCCCTCGAACACGCGGGGCGGGGCGAAGTAGTAGGTGGGGCCGACTTCCTTGAGGTCGATGGTGACGGTGGAGGCGGATTCGGGGCAATTGACGACGTAGCCCGCCGCCAGCCACTGCGCGTAGCTGAAGATGTTCTGCCCGACCCAGGCGGGCGGCAGGTAGGCCAGCACTTCGTCGGCGGCGGTGAGCTTGTCGAAGCGCGCGCCCACGCTGGCGCGGTTGATCAGCGAGAAGTGGGTGTGCACCACGCCCTTGGGGTTGCCCGTGGTGCCGCTGGTGAAGAACATGGCGGCCACGTCGTCGGCGCGGCCCTGCTCCACCTGCTGCAGAAAGAGCTGTGGATGGGCCTGGGCGTGGGCGCGGCCGGCCTCGATGAGGGACTCGACGCTGCCCAGCCCGGGCTGGTCGTAGTTGCGCAGGCCGCGCGGGTCGTCGTAGTAGATGTGGGTGATCTGCGGGCAGCGATCGCGGATTTCCAGCATCTTGTCGACCTGCTCCTGGTCTTCCACCACGCAGAAGCGCACCTCGGCGTTGTTGATGGGGAACACGCATTCGTTGCCCACCGCGTCCTGGTACAGCGGCACGGGGATCGCCCCCAGCGACTGCGCGGCCAGCATGGTGGCGTAGAGGCGAGGGCGGTTGGCGCCGATCACCACCATGTGCTCGCCGCGCTGCAGCCCGGCCTGGTGCAGACCGCAAGCCAGAGCTTCCACCAGCTGCGCCATGGCGGCCCAGGTGGTGGTCTGCCAGATGCCGTATTCCTTTTCGCGCATGGCCGCGCCGTCGGGGCGGGTCTTCGCGTGGCCCAGCAGCAGCCGGGGGAAAGTGTCTTGCATGCGTGTCTCCTGAGGCCGGCGCCTGGGTGCCGGTGGCAGGAATGTCCCAGGTGAGACATCCCGATCTGCGGTGCATCGTAGGCCTAAGTTTGACGTCATGTTGTCGGTTCGACGACAATCTCGGGTCATCCCTCTTAGGACTTTCCCTTAGCTCTCGCGCACCCATGAAGACCCTCACTCCCCGCCATTCCGGCACGGTGCTGCGCGACCGCGCACGCCCCGCCACAGAGCAGGAACTGGCCGAAATTCCGTGGTTGTCCCGCCTCACGCCGACCGAGCGCGAGCGTGCCGTGGCGTCACTGGTGGTGGGGGATGCCGAGACGGGCGACTACGTCTGCCGCTTCGGTCGCCCGGTGACGTACTGGTTTGGCCTGGTCGATGGCCTGCTGAAGATGAGCAACGACGATTCGCAGGGGCCGGTGATCACTTTCACCGGCGTGGCGCCCGGTGGCTGGTTTGGCGAGGGCACGGTGCTCAAGCACGAGCAGTACCGCTACAACATCCTCGCGCTGCGCAAGAGCCGGGTGGCTGGCTTGCCGGTGGAAACGTTTGACTGGCTGCTGGACCATTCCATCGGGTTCAACCGCTTCGTGATGCTGCAGCTCAACGAGCGTCTGGGCCAGTTCATTGCGGCGCGCGAAATTGACCGCCTCAACAACCCCGACCTGCGGGTGGCGCGCAACCTGGCGGCGCTGTTTCACCCCTTGCTCTCGCCCAACGTGGCCGGTGTGTTGCGCATCACCCAGCAGGAGCTGGCGTACCTGGTGGGCCTGTCGCGCCAGCGCGTCAACGAAGCGCTGACCACGCTCGCCGCCAAGGGCTGGATCCGCGTCGAATACGGGGGCTTGCGCGTGCTCGATCTCGCGGCGCTGCGCTCGGGCGTGCTCGATGAGGGATGATCGACGCATGAGCACCGACAAACCCGCCGCCCGCACCCTGAAGCTGAAACCGGGTGCCGCGAGCAAACCACCCGCCGACCCCTTTGCACCGCGCCGCGCGCCGGTGCGCCCGCCAGGCCCGGCGCGCGCCAAAAGCGTGTCGGCTTCGGCGCCCAAGCCACCGCGCGAGCCTTCGCAGGGGTTTGGTGCGGACCGCCCGCGCAATGGCCCTTCGGCAGCGCCTCGCGGCGATGACTTTGGCCGCAGTGAACGCCCCGCTCCGCGCCGCAGCGACACCCCCCAAGGCGCTGCCGCGCGGCCCCCTCGCGGCCTTGCGCCCGCGCCCCGTCCGCAGGCACCGCATCGGCCAGACCTTGCCCGCGTGGGCAACGTGCGCGGCGAAATTCGCTTGAACAAGCGCATGGCCGATCTGGGACTGTGCTCGCGCCGCGAGGCCGACGAATGGATCGCGCGTGGCTGGGTGAAGGTCAATGGTGAGCCGGCGGTGATGGGCCAGCCCGTGCCGCCGGACGCGCAGGTCGAGGTCGCGCCGCAGGCGCGCCACCAGCAGAGCGGGCAGGTCACCATCCTGCTGCACAAGCCGGTGGGCTATGTGAGCGGCCAGCCCGAAGACGGCCACGAGGCAGCGGCCACGCTGATCGGCGCGCCCAGCCAGTGGCGCGGCGATGCCCGCACACCCGCCGACGGCCGCCGCTTTGCCCCGGAGCACACCCGCGGCCTGGCGCCTGCAGGCCGGCTTGACATCGACTCCACCGGCCTGCTCGTGCTCACGCAAGACGGGCGCGTGGCCCGCACGCTGATTGGCGAGAGCAGCGGCGTGGAGAAGGAATACCTGGTGCGCGTGCACTTCGCGCCCAACGGCCCGCAGGGCTCGGGCGTGGTGACACAGGACGTGCAGGCCGTGTTTCCGGCCGCCCAGCTGGCGCTGTTGCGCCATGGCCTGAGCCTCGATGGCCAGGCCTTGCGCCCCGCGCAGGTGGACTGGCAAAACCCCGAACAGCTTCGCTTCGTGCTCACCGAGGGCAAGAAGCGGCAGATCCGCCGCATGTGCGAGCAGGTGGGCCTGCATGTGGTGGGCCTCAAGCGCATCCGCATTGGCCAGGTGGTGCTGGGCAACCTGCCGGTGGGGCAATGGCGCTTTCTGGGCGCGAACGAGCGTTTCTGACATGGGCGCCGCGCATTCCCCGCTGGTGCTGCGCCACGCCGACGTGGTGGTGACAATGGACGCCCAGCGGCGCGAGATCGCCGACGGCGCGGTGGTGGTCAACGGACCGGCCATTGAGTGGGTGGGCCCCACGGCGGCGCTGCCCACACCGTGGCTCGATGCGCTGGCCAATGGCGCGGCGCAGGCGATCGACCTGCGCGGCCATGTGCTCATGCCCGGGCTGGTGAACACCCACCACCACATGTACCAGAGCCTCACCCGCGTGGTGCCGCAGGCGCAGGACGCCGAGCTGTTTGGCTGGCTCACGAACCTGTACCTGCTGTGGGCGGGGCTCACGCCCGAGATGGTGCGCGTGTCCACCCAGACCGCCATGGCCGAGCTCATGCTCTCGGGTTGCACCACCACCAGTGACCACCTCTACCTGTTCCCCAACGGCGCGCGCCTGGACGATTCGATTGACGCCGCCGATGCCATGGGCATGCGCTTTCATGCCGCGCGCGGCAGCATGAGCGTGGGCCGCAGCGCCGGTGGCCTGCCGCCGGATTCGGTGGTCGAGACCGAAGCCCAGATCCTGGCCGACAGCGAACGGCTGATCGCGCGCTGGCACGACGCTTCTCGCCACAGCATGCGGCGCATCGTGCTGGCACCGTGCTCGCCTTTCTCCGTTTCGCGCGACCTCATGCGCGAGTCCGCCGTGCTGGCGCGCTCGCAAGGCGTGTCGCTGCACACGCACCTGGCCGAAAACGACAACGATGTGACGTACTCGCGCGAGAAGTTCGGCATGACGCCGGCCGAATACGCCGAGGACCTGGGCTGGGTCGGTCACGACGTGTGGCACGCCCACTGCGTCAAGCTCGATGAACCCGGCATCGCCGTGTTCGGGCGCACCGGCACGGGCGTGGCGCATTGCCCCTGCTCGAACATGCGCCTGGGCTCAGGCATTGCGCCGGTGGGCGCCATGCGCCGCGCGGGCGTGCCGGTGGGCCTGGGTGTGGACGGCAGCGCCTCCAACGACGGCGCCCACATGCTCGGCGAGGTGCGCCAGGCGCTGCTGTTGCAGCGCGTGGGCTTTGGCCCCGGCGCGCTCACCGCACGCGAGGCGCTGGAGATCGCCACGCTGGGTGGCGCCCGCGTGCTGGGTCGCGACGACATCGGCGCGCTGGTGCCGGGCATGTCGGCCGATCTGGTCGCCTTCGACCTGCGGGGCGTGGCGCACGCGGGCGCAGGACACGACCCGGTGGCCGCGCTGGTGTTCTGCCAGAGTGCCAACGCGTCGCTGAGCGTGATCAACGGCCGCGTGCGCGTGCGCAACGGGCGGCTGGTGGATATGGAGATCGAGCCCCTGCTGGAGCGGCACCGGGCGCTGGCCCGCACCCTGTACGAGTCGGCGCGGCATCCCCACACCGCCTGAGTCGCTGCGCTGTCACACAAGTTTCGTTGACCGGGCCACAATGGCCCATGACCCCACGCAAACCCCAGCCCACCCGCGACGCACTGCTGCGGCACGTGCGCCCGTCCGACCTGCAAGCGGCGGTGAGGCTGGCGGCGCAGGCCACCACCGGCGTGATCGGTGTGGCCGAAGGCGTGCACCAGGCCGTGCGCCAGCGCCTGGGCCTGCCGGCAGGCATCGAGCCCGACCGCACGGGCGGCCTCACGGGGCAGATTTACCAGGGCATCCGGGGTGTGACACAGCTGGTGGGCCACGGGCTGGACAGCGCGCTGGCCTCGCTGCTGCCGCTGGTCGATGACCCCGCCCGCCACCCCGAGCCCTCACCAGGCCGCGAAGCGGTGCTGGCCGCGCTCAACGGCGTGCTGGGCGATCACCTGCAGGCCACTGGCAACCCGCTGGCCCAGTCAACGGAGCTGCGCCTGGCGGGTCGCCGTCTGCCGCTGGAGAGCCCGGCGCTCCTGCGCGAGCGGCTGGCCGGCGCCTCTTCGCACCTGATCGTGCTGTTGCACGGCCTGTGCATGAACGACACGCAGTGGCTGCGCAACGGCCACGACCACGGCGCCTTTCTGGCGCAGGCGCTGGGCGCCACGCCGGTCTACCTGCGCTACAACAGCGGGCTGCACACCTCCACCAATGGGCGTGAGTTCGCGCGCCAGCTTGAATGGCTGGTGTCGCAATGGCCGGTGCCGCTGACCACGATCACGCTGGTGGGACACAGCATGGGCGGGCTGGTGGCGCGCGCCGCGGTCGACGAAGCCCAGCGCAGCCAGCACCGCTGGCGGACGCAGCTGAAGCACCTCGTTTTTCTGGGCACGCCGCACCACGGTGCGCCGCTGGAGCGCGCCGGCCACGGGGTGGACGTGCTGCTGGGAGCCACGCCCTTTACCGCGCCGTTCAAGCGCCTGGGCCAGTTGCGCAGCGCCGGCATCACCGACCTGCGACACGGCCACGTGCGGGACGCGGACTGGCAAGGCCGCGACCGCTTCGGGTCAACCGAGCGCCGGGCCGCCCCAAGCTCGGACGCACACCCTCGGGGGGCCTGGCGGAGCGAGGGTTGGGGGCCAGGCTTTGTGGACCACCGCGAGCCGTTGCCGCTGCCCGAAGGTGTGGCCTGCATGGCCGTGGCCGCCACGCTCGCCCCGCAGCGCGGCCTGCTGGCTGAGCGCCTCACGGGCGACGGCCTGGTGCCGCTGCGCAGCGCGCTGGGCCAGCACGACGACCCCCGCCACCGCCTCGTGTTCCCGCGCGAGGGCCAGCGCACGGTCTACCGCACGGGCCACCTGGAGCTGCTGTCCAGCCCCGTGGTGGCGCAGCAGCTGCTGCAGTGGCTGCAGCCGCCCACCGCCGGACCCCACGACTGAGGCACACGCCCAGGCGCTTGAAAACGGGCGCCGCGCCCATAATTCCGCCTTTCTCCGCGCGCGCCGCCCTGGTGCGCTTGTCCTGTTTCACGCAAGCCGAACCCCATGAGCAAACAAACCCTGTCCTTCCAGGCCGAAGTGGCGCAACTGCTGCACCTCGTCACGCACTCGCTCTATTCCAACCCCGACATCTTTCTGCGCGAGCTGGTCTCCAACGCGTCGGACGCCTGCGACAAACTGCGCTTCGAAGCCCTGAACAACGCCGCCCTGTTCGAAGACGCACCCAACCTGGAGGTGCGCGTGGCGTTTGACCGCGAGGCCCGCACCATCCGCATCACCGACAACGGCATCGGCATGAGCGCGCAGGAAGCCATCGACCACCTCGGCACCATCGCCAAGAGTGGCACCAAGGACTTCATGGGCCGCCTCTCGGGCGACCAGAAACAGGACGCCCAGCTCATCGGCCAGTTCGGCGTGGGCTTCTATTCGGGCTTCATCGTGGCCGACAAGATCATCGTGGAATCGCGCCGCGCCGGCCTGCCCGCGGCCGAAGGCGTGCGCTGGACCAGCGGCGGCACCGGCGACTTCGAGGTGGAAACCATCGAGCGCGCCGAGCGCGGCACCAGCGTCATCCTGCACCTGCGCGACGACGCCAGCGATTACCTGGACCGCTGGAAGCTCAAGTCCATCATCGGCAAATACTCCGACCACATCAGCCTGCCCATCCTCATGCAGAAGGAAGAATGGGACGCCGAAAAAAGTGAACAGGTGCTGCTCGACGAATGGGAAGCGGTGAACTCGGCCAACGCGCTGTGGGCCCGCAACAAGAAGGAGGTGACCGACGAGCAGTACGCGGAGTTCTACAAGAACCTGAGCTACGACACGCAGGCACCGCTGGCCTGGAGCCACAACCGCGTCGAAGGCAGCACCGAATACACGCAGCTGCTCTACATCCCGGCCAAGGCCCCGCAAGACCTCTGGAACCGCGACCGCAAGGCCGGCATCAAGCTCTATGTGCGCCGTGTTTTCATCATGGACGAGGCCGAGGCGCTCATGCCCGCCTACCTGCGCTGGGTCAAGGGCGTGGTCGATTCCGCCGACCTGCCGCTCAACGTGAGCCGCGAGCTGCTGCAGGAGAGCCGCGACGTCAAGGCCATTCGCGAAGGCAATACGCGCCGCGTGCTCTCCCTGCTCGATGACCTCAGCAAGGACACCGAGAAGTACACGCGCTTCTACGCCGAGTTCGGCGCCGTGCTCAAGGAAGGCCTGGGTGAAGATTTCGCCAACCGCGACAAGCTTGCCAAGCTGCTGCGTTTTGCCAGCACGGGTCCCGTTCGGGCTGAGCCTGTCGAAGCCCCTGAGAGCCCTTCGACAAGCTCAGGGCGAACGGATGGGCTGGTCTCTCTCGCCGACTACAAGGCCCGCATGAAGGAAGGCCAGGCCGCGATCTACTACATCACCGCCGACAACCGCGCCGCCGCGCAGAACAGCCCGCAGCTCGAGGTGTTCCGCAAGAAGGGCATCGAGGTGCTGCTGATGACGGACCGCGTGGACGAATGGGCGCTGTCCTTCCTGCACGAGTTCGACGGCACGCCGCTGCAGAGCGTGGCCAAGGGCGCGGTGGACCTGGGTTCGCTGCAGGACGAAGAAGAGAAGAAGGCCGCCGAAGCCGCTGCCGAAACCTTCAAACCCGTGCTGGAGCGCCTGAAGGAAAGCCTCAAGGACAAGGCCAAGGACGTGCGCGTCACCTCGCGCCTGGTCGACTCGCCGGCCTGCCTGGTGGTCGAAGACGGCGACTACTCCACGCAGCTGGCGCGCATGCTCAAACAGGCCGGCCAGCCCGCGCCCGAAGTGCGCCCCATCCTGGAGGTGAATGCCGAGCACGCGCTGGTGAAGAAGCTGGAGGGCAGCGCGCATTTCGACGACCTTGCCCACATCCTGTTTGACCAGGCGCTGCTGGCCGAAGGGGGCTTGCCGGACGATCCGGCAGCCTATGTGAAGCGCGTCAACGCCCTGCTGGTTTGAGCCTGCAGCCCGCATACCCGCCCACGGTATGCGGTTGACTACACTCGGGGCCGGGGAGTCCATTCAGGAGCAGTGCACCGCACCTGCTTCGCCCATCTGATTCACCGGCCACAACGTGTACCTACAGCGACCTTTCGATCACGTCGTCACCTTCCGCAACAGCCAGGGGGAAAGCGCACGCGGTACCCTGACCAGCCTGCAACGTCGCTCGCTGGTGATGGAGATCTACAACCCGTACTCCATCGTGCAGGTCAGTGAGGTCCTCAGCGAGCTCACCATACGCTCGGGCGACCGCATCATCTACAAGGGCAAGGCCGTGGTGGTGAGCCTGCTCAACACCGGGCTGATGGCGGTGATCTCGGTCGCCCTCATCGATGAGTGGTCCGACCTCAATGCCATCCGTGGCAACCTGGGACAGGTGCGCGACGAAGCGGCGCGGTTTGTGGCGGACTGGGAGTCTCGCTTCAAGATCAAGGAGAGTTACCAGGTCACGATCAGTGAATTTCGCGCGTTCCTGTCGGACACCGCGCGCTGGATCGACCAGGCGGACATGGTGGACTCGCTGCCCCGCCAGACCGATGGCCGCCTGACCGACGACGTTTTCGCCGCCATGGCCGAGCCGTTGATGATCAAGGGAAAACAGTTCCTGATCCGGCTGGAAGACGAGGCCTCGCGCCTGCCCGCCGAAGACTCCCTCATGCACCGCGCGTATGCGCAAACGGCGCTGCATCCCCTGGTGCTGCGTGCGCCATTTGTGTACCGCACGTTCGCCAAGCCGCTGGGTTATGCGGGCGACTATGAGATGGTGAACCAGATCCTGGGCGATCCTCGGCAGGGCGGCAGCACGTACATCCAGCTGGTCAACGCCATGTTCCTGCGGGCAGCGGTCGCAGTGGCCCACCGCAACCGCATCGACATCCTGGTGGACTTCCTCAAGGGAGCCGTGGCCACTGCGGCACAGCAGAATCGGCCTGTGCGGCTGCTCAACGTGGGCTGCGGGCCCGGTGTCGAAATCCAGCGACTCATTGCCTCGGGCGAAGACCTCTCGCGCCTGCACTTCACCCTGATCGACTTCAGCCTGGAGACCTTGAACTACACGCGCCAGAAGATCGATGAGGTGGCGCAGCGGCACCAGGTGAAGGTGAATGTCGAGTACGTGCAGGAATCCGTGCATGAGCTGCTCAAGCGCGCGACGCGCGACACGGCGCCGCCGGATGGCCAGGGGTTCGACTACATCTATTGCGCTGGCCTGTTCGACTACCTGTCCGACAAGGTGTGCGCCCGCTTGATCCGTTACTTCCTGTCGCGCAGCAACCCGGGCGCCCATCTGCTCGTGACCAATGTGCACTCGGACAACCCCGAGCGTTTTGGCATGGAGCACTTGCTCGAGTGGCACCTGATCTACCGGGACGAGAAACAGATGCAGTCGGTGATGGAAGAAGTCAACGCGCCGGCAACGATGTACACCGACGACACAGGCGTGAACATCTTTGCCGAGGTCGTGGTCAACGCCCATCTGAAAGCCATGGCGCTGGAAAATGGTTAACCGTCCGAGCACGCCCTACGAGCAGCAGCTCTCGGACTTCCGCCTGGCGTACAGCAAGGCGGGCAGCATCACGTCGATCGTGCTGGTGCTCGCGGGCTTTGGCCTGGACTATTTTTCGTACCCCGAGCGCCTTCTCGAATTCTCCCTTCTGCGGCTGCTGGTGGTGCTGCTCACGCTGGGTGTGCTCAGGCTGCTGTTCACCGACTTCGGTCGCCTGCATGTGCGCTCGCTCACCATGCTCTGGCTGCTGCTGCCGCAGATCATGATCGCCTTCATGATTTATGAGACCGATGGTGCGCAGTCGATCTACTTCGTGGGGTTGCACCTGGCTCTGTACGCGGTGGGGATCATCTTGCCGATCAGTTTCTTCGAGGGCATCGGCTTTGGCGTGGTCACGCTCGTGCTCTACGTGGTGGCTTGCGCACTGCACCCGGATGCGCCAGACAGCGGCCCACGCATGGTCACCAATTCGCTCTTCATCCTGTTCTCGGCGGCGGCCAGCGCGGTGTGTACCTGGTTCAACGAAAAGGCCCGCCTGCGCCTGTTCCAGTTGCAGCACGAAGTCTCCGAGAAGAACGCTTCACTGCGCGAGATCAACGCGACACTCGCCGAGGTCAAGGGCCAGCTGATCCAGCGCGAGAAGATGGCCGCCATCGGTACCCTCTCGGCGGGTCTGCTGCACGAGCTCAACAACCCGGTGAACTACAGCCTGATGGCCATCAACATGGGCCTCACGTGCAAAGCCACCGCCAGCGACGAGATGCTCAAGGAGAGCCTGACCGACGCACGCGAGGGCATGCAGCGCATCCAGAACATCGTCACCGATCTCAAGACGTTTGCGTATCAAAAACCGGGGCAGGACAGCCAGCGCCCTTTCCTGCTGGAGAACGCGGTGCGCTCGGCCGTGCGGCTGGCGGGCTACGAGCTCAAGGGGATCGACGTGCCCATCGAGCTGCCGCAGGATACGCACGTGCTGGGCGATGAACCCGCCATCATCGGTGTGCTGATCAACCTGCTGAGCAACGCGGCGCTGGCCCTGCAGGCGGCCAAACGGGAGCACCCGCGCATTGCGGTGAAAGTGACGCAGCGCGGTGAGCGACTGGGTGTGTCGGTGCGCGACAACGGCACGGGCATTGACCCGGCCAACCTCGGGCGCGTGTTCGAGCCTTTCTTCACCACGCGCGATGTGGGCGCCGGCCTGGGCCTGGGCCTGAGCGTGAGCTACGGCATCGTGCAGCGCCACGGCGGTACGCTGGCGGTGGAGAGTGAGCCGGGCCAGTGGACTGAATTCACCTTTGACCTGCCGAGACCCTGACATGCCAGCAGACGACACCCCTGCCATGCGCAGCACCCTCGGCGCCCACGCCATCCTGATGGTCGATGACGAGCCACAGGCCTGCAAGTGGTTTGCGCGGCTCTACGGCAACGAATTTGTGGTGCTCACCGCGGGCAGCGTGGACGAGGCGCTGGCCGTGCTCTCGCAGCGCGGCCATGATGTAGCGGTGCTGCTCACCGACTACGCCATGCCCGCACGCGATGGCGTGGCGTTGCTGAGCGAGGCGCGGCAATCGTTCCCGCACGTGGCGCGCCTGCTGGTGTCCGCTTACGCCGACAAGGACGTGGCCATGTCCGCCGTGAACCAGGGGCATGTCGAGAAAATTCTGGAGAAGCCGCTGGACGAGGCCTTGACGCGGCAGGCGCTGCGCGAGGCACTTGCGTCGAGTCAAGAGCGCGCGCGCGAGCGGGCCCTGCTGGAGCGGCGCGCGGCCACGCTGCGCGAGACGCTCGGTTTTCTGGCGCACGAAGTCACCACGCCGCTGGCCACGGTGCAGGGTTACCTCTCGGCCATGCGCGAGCGCCACCGCGACACCCCCGAAGGTGGCGACGGCGTGGCGCGCATCCAGGAGCACAAGCCCGGGGATGTGCTGTTCATGATCGAGGCGGCGCAGCGCCGCGCCGAGTACGCGCAGTCGCTGGTCTCGACCTTCGTGCAGACCGCGCGCGACGCCTACCAGTCCGACAGCGCACCCAGTCTGCGCGCCAGCGACCTCGTGCAGGCGGTGCACGACGAATACCCATTCGACCACGACGAAGCGCAGTGGCTCACGAGCGACCTCGAGGCCGACTTCGTGTTGCCCGGCCGGCGTGATCTGCTGTATCTCGTGCTGTGCACGCTGGTCAAGAACGCGGTGCTGGCCCTGCGGCCCAACCCGCCGCCGCAACCCAATGTGCACATCGTGCTCGGGCGCGAAGCGCCGGCACCGGGCTTGCCGCTGCAGGCGGCCATCCATGTGCGCGACAACGGCCCGGGTATCCCGGGCGAGGTGCTCTCGCGCCTGACCCACGAGCCTCTGACCACCCGTGCCAGCGCGGGCGGCAGCGGCATGGGGCTCGTGTTTTGCCGGCGCGTGCTGACGTCGCTGGGAGGCGCCATCGTGGTCCGGTCTGAAGCCGGCCAGGGCGCCACCGTGTCCTTGTATTTCCCGCCTGCCCCGCAGTAACCCATGACGACCCGCTCAGGAGAATCCGTGAAGCCCGTGAAAATTTTGTACGTCGACGACGAGGCCATGGCCCTGAAGTACTTCGAACGCCTGGTCAGCCCGCTGGCGCCCGTGATCACCGCGAGTTCGGTGGAAGAGGGGCGCGCCATGCTCGCGGCGCACGGTGCCGAGGTGGCCGTGCTGGTGTGCGATCAGCGCATGCCGGGCGAATACGGCAACGAGCTGCTGCGCCACGCGCGCGAGTACTACCCCGGCGTGGTGCGCATGCTCACCACCGCCTATTCCGAGCTGGGCGATGCCATCGAGGCCATCAACACCGGCGAGATCTACCGCTACATCAACAAGCCCTGGGAGCTGGAGAGCCTGCGCGCCGACCTCAAGAACGCGCTGGAGCTCGCCGAGTTGCGCAGCGAACGCGATGGCCTCATGCGCGACAAGCTGCTGGCCCAGCAGAGCCAGCTACTGGCCAACCGCCTCTCGGGACTGTGGATGCTGGGCGCGGCCGTGCACAGCGAAGGCCATGAGCAGGCCGTCTACCGCTTTGCCCAGGCTGCGATGCGGGTGGGCAGTGTCGAGCCCGTGATCGATTGGCACCGCTGGGAGCACGCCGACCTGATGCAGGCGGAGGCCCAGCGCGGCGTGTCCATCGCCGGCCATCTGCGGCAATGGCTGCGCGAATTCGGGCCGCGGCGCGAGGGTGCCGGGGCCCTGGCGGTGCTGGCTCAGGCCGCTGGCGGCGAGCTGCGGGGCGACCATGTGCAGTTGTCCGATGGCGCGGCGCTCACGGCGCTGCTGTCCTCGCCCGCCGGCGAGGTGGCTTCGTTGCCACAGTGCGCCTGGCTCGCCTGGCTGCTCTGGCAAGGCGGCCTGGCCGATGTGACCGCGGCCGATGGTGGCTGGGCGGTGCGGCCTGCCGAGGCCACCCCCCTGCGCGACGACTGGCTGGCCGACGCCATGGAGCGCCTGGGCCGCGACGCCGCCTGAACACCCAGGTGACGAAAGGTTGCACAAGCGGCGGGCACTTTTGCGGCGGTCTGCGCTCAAAATGCCACCTGTCCTGATTTCAAAGGCGCCAGCCATGACCTTCTTTTCCCGCCACCGACACGCCGCCACCTCCCGTTTCACCGCCGGGGTGGTGCTCGCGGCCTCAGCGTTGCTCGCCGGCTGCTCATCGGTGGGTGTGGGCGTGGGGGTGGGCATTCCCGTGGGCCCGTTTTCCATTGGCGTAGGCGTGGGCTCCGGTGGCGTGAACGCCGGTGTGAGCACCGGTGTGGGCCCTGTGGGCGTGGGGGTGGGCGTCAACCAGAATGGCCAGGTCAGCGCCGGCGCAGGGGTGGGCACCAGCACGCGTGTGGGCAACAGCGGCGCGAGCGTGGGTGTGGGCGTGGGCACCAGCACGGTGATCCACGATCCCCAGCCGCGCAGATGACACAGCCCGCCACGAAGCGGACATGAAAAAGGCCCACCCGGTGCGAACCCGGTGGGCCTTTTGACGGGCGGGCGAGTTACACCAGCGTGATGGTCACGTCGATGTTGCCGCGCGTGGCGTTGGAGTAGGGGCACACCTTGTGGGCGGTGTCCACCAGGTCTTGCGCCACGGCGCGGTCCATGCCCGGCAGGCTCACGTTCAGGCGCGCGGCGATGCCGAAGCCTGCGGGGATCGGGCCGATGTCCACTTCAGCGTCAATGGACGCATCGGCCGGCACAGCCACTTTCTTCATGCCGGCCACGTGCTTCATGGCGCCCATGAAGCAGGCCGAATAGCCCGCCGCGAAGAGCTGCTCGGGGTTGGTGGCGTTGCCGGCGCCGCCCATGGCCTTCGGGGGCGAGAGCTTGACGTCGAGCATGCCGTCGTCGCTGCGCGAGGTGCCTTCGCGGCCGCCGGTGGTGTGGGCGCGGGCGGTGTAAACAACTTTGTCGAGGGAAGTGGGCATGGTGTGGCTCCTTGGGGTTGAGGCGCTTCGAGACGAAGCAGGGGGTGAAAAGAAAAGGGGTGGATCAGGCGATGAGGCGGTCGCGCAGGGCTTGCACCTGCTGGGTGAGTGCCATGACCTCGGACACATCGCATTGGGTGGCTTGCAGCACGCAGCCGGGCAGGCGGGCGGCCCGGGTCTTGAGCTTGCGGCCCGCGGCCGTGAGGCGGATGAGCACGCGGCGCTCGTCTTCCACATCGCGCAGGCGGGTGACGAGCTCGGCGGCTTCCAGCCGTTTGAGCAGGGGCGTGAGCGTGCCCGAATCGAGGTACAGGCGTTCGCCCAGTTCCGACACGGTGACGCCATCGGTCTCCCACAGCACCAGCATGGCCAGGTACTGCGGGTAGGTGAGGCCGAGCTCTTCCAGCAGGGGCTTGTAGAGCTTGGTCATGGCCAGCGAGGCCGAGTACAGCGCGAAGCACAGCTGGTGGTCGAGCTGCAGGGCCTGGTCGCTGGAGAGACGCGGGGTGTTCATGGGTTGGTAATGTAGCGGGCAATTAGATCGTGTGCAATTTAATTGTGAAATCCCCATCGGCCTTGGGGTTTCTGTGGCCCAGCCGGCGCTGCAGCGCCGCCATGGGCTCATGCCATCAAGGGCGCGCCCTGCATTTCTTCAATCTGCTCGACCAGCATGTCCACCTGACCCTGCCAGTAGTCTCTGCTGCCGAACCAGGGAAAGTTGATCGGGAAGGCCGGGTCGTCCCATCGGCGCGCCACCCAGGCGCTGTAATGAATCAGCCGCAGCGTGCGCAATGGCTCGATCAGCGCCAGCTCGCGCCGGTCAAACGGGCGGAACTGCTCGTAGCCGTCCACCAGCGCGCCGAGCTGCTGGGTTTGCTGGCGCCGGTCGCCGCTGAGCAGCATCCACAGGTCTTGCACGGCGGGGCCGGTGCGTGCGTCGTCCAGGTCGACGAAGTGCGGGCCGGCGTCCGGCTGGCCTTCGGGCGTCCAGAGGATGTTGCCCGGGTGGCAATCGCCGTGCAGGCGAATGCGCTGAATGCCGTCTTCGTCGTTCGTGGCACCTGGTCGCAGCACCGGGTGCGCCTCGATCAGGGTGAGCGCCTCTTCCAGCGCGGCAGCCCATGCCGTGCGCACTTCCTTGGCAATGGCGCCGTGTGCCATGAGCCAGTCGCGCGGCTCGTGCGCGAAGCTGGCGGCATCCAGCGCAGGCCGGTGCAGAAATGGGCGGGCCGCGCCCACGACATGGATGCGCGCGAGAAAACGGCCGATCCATTCGAGCACGTCGAAGTTGTCCAGCTCGGGCCGCCGCCCCCCGCGGCGCGGGCTCACGGCAAAGCTGAAGCCGCCGAAGTGGTGCAGCGTCTCGCCTTGAATGCGCAACGGCGGCACGGCCGGTATCTCGGCCGCCGCGAGTTCTTCGGCGAACGCGTGCTCTTCTGCAATCTGCGCGTCGCTCCAGCGCCCGGGCCGGTAAAACTTGGCCACCACCTGCCCGAAGCCGTCCACGGGCGATTCCAGGTGGATCTGGTACACGCGGTTCTCGAAGCTGTTGAGCGCACTCATGCGCCCGTCGCCCCACACACCGATGTGGGTCATGGCGTCTTGCACGACGTCGGGCGTGAGCGTGCTGTAGGGATGGGTGGCGTGCGGCTCGGAAGTCATGCGCGATTGTCGCCGCTGGGCCGCGCGGCAGGGGCTCACCTATGATCGGCGCATGTCGAAATACAAGGCGAATGCGCGGCCCGCGCCCACGCTGCAGGAGCAGCTGCCCGAGCTGCGGCCGGGCCAGTCGGTGCCGCTGCTGCAGGAGCTGCACATCCTCACGCGCGAGGGCAAGCTCAACCAGGACACGCGGCGCAAGCTCAAGCAGGTGTACCACCTCGTGCAGTTCATTGAACCGCTGCTGGCCGAGGTGCTGGCCGCGCGCGGCGACGTAACACTGGCCGACCACGGCGCGGGCAAGTCGTACCTGGGCTTCATCCTGTACGACCTTTTCTTCAAGGACAAACCGGTGGGCCGCGTGACCGGCGTGGAAACCCGCGCCGAGCTGGTCGAGAAGTCGCAGGCGCTGGCTGCGAAGCTCGGTTTCGGGCGCATGGATTTCCTGGCCACCACCGTGCAGCAGGCACTGACCCACCCGGGCCTGCCCGCCACCATCGACGTGGTGACCGCGCTGCATGCGTGCGACACCGCCACCGACGACGCCATCGCGTTTGGTCTGGCCAAGCAGGCCAGCCACATGGTGCTGGTGCCGTGCTGCCAGGCGGAGGTGGCCGGTGTGATGCGCAAGCACAAGGCCATGAGCCTGTCGCGAACGCCGCTGGCCGAGCTGTGGCGCCATCCGCTGCACACGCGCGAGTTCGGCAGCCAGATCACCAACGTGCTGCGCTGCCTGCAGCTCGAAGCCCATGGCTACACCGTGACAGTGACCGAGCTGGTGGGCTGGGAACATTCGATGAAGAACGAATTGATCCTGGCCCGTAGAATGGGCCCCGACCGCCACGGTGCCCGCGAACGGGCCCGGCAGCGTTTGATGCAGGTGCTCGACGAGCTTCACCTGCAAGAACTCACACAGCGTTTCGCGGCTTGACCGCTTCTCGCCGCCACAACTCGCATCCCCATTGCCGTGTTCGCGGCACTCCGTTCGGCTTTCGCTGATCGCCTGATGTCCTGATGTTTTCAGCGCGTGTCCTACACGCTTTGCAGAATTCGTCCATCAAACTCGCGCTCGAGGAGTTTTACCTATGGTTACCGATTACAGTTTTTTGCTCCAGTCCATTGCCTGGCCACTGGTCCTGTTGCTGGCCTGGTTCATTGCCGAGCGGGCCTATGACGCCTGGCGCGTGCCGCGCGTCACCAGCTATGTGGCGGTGGGGCTGGTCGGCGGGCTGATCAACCTGCCTGGCTTGACGACCGACATTCCAGGGCTGCCGTTTCTGGCCAACGTGGCGCTCTCGCTCGTGTTGTTCGAGCTGGGCTACCGCATCAACCTGCGCTGGTTCCGCCACAACCCCTGGGTGCTGTTGCTCGGTGTGGTGGAGTCCATCGTCACGTTCGGGATCATCTACTGGGTGAGCGGCTGGTTCAACCTCGCGGTGGACCTGCGGCTCATCATCGCGGCGCTCTCCATCTCGGCCTCGCCCGCAGGCATCGTGCGCGTGGCCAACGAACTGCGCAGCGCAGGCCAGGTGACCGAGCGCGTGCTGCACCTGTGTGCCATCAACTGCATGATGTCTGTGCTCGCCCTCAAACTGGTGGTGGGCTACTGGTACCTCAGCACCTCGGGTGATCTGGTGCTGGCGGCCTTTGGCAGCATCCACCAGGTGGGCACGTCGGTGGCGGTGGGCGGCCTGCTGGGTGTGGCGGTGCCCTGGCTGCTGCGCCAGCGCAGCACGAACGAGCGCGGTGTCACGCTGGTGTTTGCGCTCTCGGTGCTGCTGCTCACCACGGCCGCTTACGGCCTCAAGCTCTCGCCGCTGCTGGCGGCACTCACCTTCGGCATCGTGGCGCGCGAGCGCCGCGTGCACCTCACCAATGCGCAGCGCGATTTCGGTACCGCCGGCGACCTGCTGTGTGTGTTCCTGTTTGTCTACATCGCCTCACTGCTCGACTGGGCGGATGTGAGCACCGGCATGCTGATGGGCCTCCTGCTCATCGTGGTGCGCACGGCTTCCAAGGTGGGCTGCAACCTGGTGGCCGCGCGCCTCTCCGGCATCACCGAACGCAAGGGCCTGCTCACCGGCCTGGCGCTCACGCCCATGTCGGCGTTTGCCATCCTGCTCATCGAGCAAAGCCGCCTCTACGGCTTTGCTCCGGCCATCGAAGTGCTCTCCGTCATGGCCGGGATGATGCTCATGCAGGAACTGCTGGGCCCGGTCGTCACGCAGCGCGCGCTGATGGCCGCGCACGAAACCCACGTCACGAAGGGATAAGCCATGCCACTCGAAACCTTCAAAGCGTCCGACTCGCTCACCATGGGCGTCGAGCTCGAGCTGCAGCTCGTCAACACGTACGACCTCGACCTCTCCAGCAGCGCCAACGACCTGCTGGAGCTGCTGCGCCGCAAACCGTTTCCGGGTGTGGTCACGCCGGAGATGACGCAGAGCATGATCGAGATCGCCACCGACGTGCAGCGCGAACACGGCCCGCTGCTCGCGCAGCTCCAGCAGATCCGCGACACGCTGGTGAGCGCGGGCGACCGGCTCAACATCGAGCTCGCGGGCGGCGGCACGCATCCTTTTCAGCGCTGGTTCGAGCAGCGCATCTTCTCCAAGCCGCGCTTCGAGCAGCTCTCGGGCCTGTACGGCTACCTCGCCAAACAGTTCACCGTGTTCGGCCAGCACGTGCACATCGGCTGCGCCAGCGCCGACGAGGCGCTGTTCCTGCTGCACTCGCTCAACCGCTATGTGCCCCATTTCATTGCGCTCTCGGCATCGTCGCCCTTTTCGCAAGGGGTGGACACGCTGTTCGATTCGGCGCGACTCAACTCGGTGTTTGCGTTCCCGCTCAGCGGCCGCGCGCCTTTTGTACTGAGTTGGGAAGAGTTCGCCAACGTCTACTTCACTAAGATGGAAAGCACGGGCGTGGTGAAGTCGATGAAAGACTTTTACTGGGACATCCGGCCCAAGCCCGAGTACGGCACCATCGAACTGCGCGTGTGCGACACACCGCTGACGGTGGAGCGCGCAGCGGGTCTCGCCTGCTACTTGCAGGCGCTGTGCCGCCACCTGCTGGAGCGGCGCGAACTGCCCCCGGAAGAAGACGACTACCTCGTCTACACCTACAACCGCTTCCAGGCCTGTCGTTTCGGGTTGGACGGGATGATGGTCAACCCCAAGACGCGCGAGCAGATCAGCATCCGCGAAGACATCCTGGCCACGCTGCGGCACCTCGCGCCCCATGGCGTGGCGCTCAACTCGCTGGCCGCACTCGACGAGATCGAGCGCACCGCAGGGCGCGTGGGCAACCACGCCACGTTCCTGCGCAACCAGTTCAAGGACAGCGGCAGCGTGCAATCGGTGGTGCGGGCCAGTGTGGAGGCCTTGCGCGGCGGCAGTTCGTGAAGCAGTTCACGAACGGCGTGTAGGGACAACACACGCCGTGTCAGGGAAGTTCTTACACGGTGAATGGGGGCGCGCCGACTTAACGCTGCGGGGGGTGGTCGGTACAGTTTGTTTCATCGACAGCCCCTTTGTGACACCCCATACCACCCGTCAGGAACCCCGCCATGTCCACCACCGCCACCCGCCTCAACCCCTTCGTCCTCATGCTCGATCCGGAAGCCGTGATCAGCGCCATGGAATCCAGCGCCGACCTGCGCGGCATCCGCGGTCGCATCTGCCGCCCGCTGGACAAGCCCCTGATCCCCAAGGTGTACGACGCCGCCGCCCGCGCCTTTGACGCCGTGATCGAAGCCGAAGACTTCATGGACACCGGCAGCGAACTCTACTGCCAGGCCCAGCCTGCCCTGCAGGCCGCTGTGCACTGAGCTTCGCGACAGCGCCGGCTTACCCGGCGAAGCGCTTGCGGGTCAGTGCCAGGGCGAGCCAGAAGGCCGCCACGGTGTAGACCAGCAGCACCCCCGCATGCAACCAGGCCTGCGTGGGCCATTGGTCCATGAAGAGGGGCCGCACCAGTTCCACCGCGTTGGTCAGCGGCAGCCAGTCTGAAATGTGGCGCACCACCACCGGCAGTTGCTCCCGCGGAAAGAACACCCCCGACAGAAACATCATCGGGGTGAGGAACAAGGTGAAGTAGTAGGTGAAGAAGTCATAGCCCTTGGCCAGGGCATTGAACACCAGGGCAATGCACGAAAACGTGATGCCCACACCGAGCAGCACGGGCCACGCCAGCAGCAGTTTGGGTGAATGGCTGATGCCCAGCGCGAGCATCACGCCCAGAATGGCCGTCACGGTGAACAGCGCCTTGAAACCGGCCCACAGCATTTCGGCTAGCACCACGTCGTCCAGGCTCACCGGCGCGTTCATGATGCCGTCCCAGGTTTTCTGCACGTGCATGCGCGAGAAGGCGGAATACAGCGCTTCAAAGCTCGCCGCGTTCATCGCACTCATGCAGATGCTGCCGCTGGCCAGGAACAGGATGTAGGGCACGGCCACGCTGCCTTGTGGCGTGGTCATTTGTATCTGCCCCACCAGCGCGCCCATGCCGTAACCGAAAGCCACCAGCCACATCAGCGGCTCGGCAATGTTGCCCACCAGACTGGGAATGGCCAGCTTGCGCCACACCAGCAGGTTGCGCAGGAAGACGGGCCACCAGCGCAGGGAAAGGCGGGGTGCCGACCAGGGGGATGGGGCGAATGGAACGGTGTTCATGGCGTGACGTTTCAGTGAGGCAGAAGATCGAGCGTGCGAACCATGGCGTCCACATCGACAACATAGCCTTGGTCGGATCGGTCCACGACCAGCAGGCCGAAGTGAAGCCCCGCCGCGCTGGCATAGCCAAAATTGTTTGCGGTGAAACGGTCGGCGGGTACGAACGACAGGATGCTGCCACCGTAAGGCATTGAAAAGTACAGGTGGTTCATGTGGCTTCCGTCCATGCAGACCACCATCGGGGCGCCAGCAAGGTGCCTGAACATGGCCGCAGCCGACAGGCCCGCAATGTCCAGCACAAGAAAGCCCGCTTGCTCCAGGCGCTCGGTCACGGCGTCTTCGTTTGCGATGATTCTGGCGATGCCCGTGGCTCCCCGGCGCAGGTACACCGGTTGCGAGCGGGCCGGGGCGGGGCCGAAGGCGCGGGCGAGGCGCTCTCGCAGGCGTGCATAGCGCTGGCGTTTGGAGGAACCTTGCGAGAAATCCTGGAACACCGAGAGTTCGCGCACGTAAAGGTTGGGCGGTAGCGCAGGACTCAGGTCAAAGGCCTTTGCGTACGCCGCCGCATGTGGCCAGTCGGCACGAACGTCCAGCAGCAACGTATCGTGCGGCTGGGCGAGCAGAGCGGTGGTGCAGGCATCCTGAAGCCAGTGTCCAAAGTACTGATGGGCAGTGGCCGACATGCAATACGCCGCGTGGCCCACCGTTTCAATGGAGCCCGAAGGAATGCGGTAGCGGCCACCCTGGTCCTTGCAAATGCTGCCGCCGAGGTACTCCACTCCGTGGGGGTGGACCAGACAGTCGCGCAGGGTGTACCTGATCACGGCGGCGTGCGCCACCGGGTCCGTGGTGAGCCACCCCATTTCTTGCTCCAGTGTGCTCAATCCGGGAACACCGGCAGTGACGCGCTCCAGCTGGCCGGGCAGGTAAAACGCCGGTGCCAGCGGTTCTTGCTCTTGTGGCTGGATCACCTCCACATCGGTGGCCGCCTGCGCCCAGGTGCGCTGCTTGCGCAGCAGCTGCAAGCCCATGTTGTGAAGTGCCTTGTAGCGAAGTAGAGGTGGTGCGTTGGTCAATGCCGGTCGTCAAGTGATGAGATGAATCGGAACAGGGGGTCTAACCGTCTTCCCGGATTTGCCGGCCGGTGAGTTTGAGGAACAGGTCCTCCAGGTTGGCCGGACGGTGCAAGGTGCGCAGATGCGGGTGCGCGCCCAGTGCCTCCAAGAGCGGCATGGCTTGCGCGGTGTAGAAGAACACCGTCTCGCCGCTGACCTCCACGCGCGCGGCCAGTGCGCGGGTGGCGGCGTGTTCGCTGCCTTGCGCGAGGGCCAGCGCGCCTTGTCCATACACCTCCACCACGTCGGGTTCCAGATGCTGCGCGATCAGCTCGCGCGGACGGCCTTCGGCGATCTTGCGGCCGTGGTCGAGCACCAGCAGGCGAGAGCACAGGCGCTCGGCCTCGTCCATGAAGTGTGTGGTGAGCAGAATGCTCTTGCCCTGTTGCAGCAGCATCTGCAGCCGTTCCCACATCAGATGGCGCGCCTGTGGGTCCAGGCCGGTGGTGGGCTCATCCAGCATCAGCAGCCTGGGGTCGTTCACCAAGGCGCGCGCCAGCGAGAGGCGCCGCTTCATGCCGCCGGAGAGTTCGCCTGGCTTGGCCTGTGCCTTGTGCGACAGCGCGGCAAACTCCAGCAACCGCGGAATGCGCTCGCGCACGGTGGCCGCCGGCAGGCCGAAGTAGCGCCCGTACACCAGCAGGTTTTCGGCGCAGTCGAAGTCCGGGTCCAGGGTGTCCATCTGGCTGACCACGCCCAGCTGGGCCTTGATGGCCAGCGCATCGCGCGGCATGTGGTGGCCAAAGGCGGTGATGGTGCCCGCGTCCGGTGCGGTCAAGCCCAGACACATGCGGATGGTGGTGGTCTTGCCCGCGCCGTTGGGACCGATCACACCCAGGCACTCACCCGGGCCGATGGCAAAACTCAGGTCGTGCACCACGGTGCTTTCGCCGTAGCGTTTGACGAGGTGCCGGCATTCGAAGAGGGCGTCTTTCATGTGCCGGCATTGTGCCCGCTGACCCCAGGCGGGCGCAGGCCGGCCCCTACAATGCAGGGCTGCCCGCGAGGGTCTTGTCTCACTGCTGCGCCCACCCATGTCTTTTGCCGTTTCCCTGCAATACGTCTTCCCCAAACGCGCGCTCACGGTGTTTGGCGGCTGGGTGGCCAATGGCCGCTGGGGTGCCATCACGCAGTGGATCATTCGCCGCTTCATCCGCAAATACGGCGTGAACATGGCCGAGGCCGCGAACCCGGACCCGACCGCCTACGCCAGCTTCAACGAGTTCTTCACCCGGGCCCTGCGTGCCGATGCACGGCCGCTGGCCGATGCGGCGTTCGTCTGCCCGGTGGATGGCGCCATCAGCCAGTTCGGTGCCATCGCGCGCGACCAGATTTACCAGGCCAAGGGTCACACGTACAGCACGCGCGCGCTGGTGGGCGGTGACGCAGAGCTGGCCGCGCAGTTCGACGACGGCGCGTTCGCCACCATCTACCTCAGCCCGCGCGACTATCACCGCATTCACATGCCGGCAGCGGCCACGCTGCGCCGCATGATTCACGTACCGGGCGACCTGTTTTCGGTCAACCCGGCCACCGCGCAGGGCGTGCCCGGCCTCTTCGCGCGCAACGAGCGCGTGGTATGCGTGTTCGACATGCAGGTGGGCGAAGCCACCATTCCGTTCGTGCAGGTGCTGGTGGGTGCCACCATCGTCGGCAGCATGGCCACCACGTGGCACGGCGTGGTCAACCCGCCCCGGCCGGGCATGGTGCGCGAGTGGTCGTATGACGACGCACCGCTGCACCTGCAGCGCGGCGAAGAAATGGGCCGATTCCTGCTGGGCTCCACCGTGGTGCTGCTCTGGCCCCGCGACACGATCACTTTCCACCCCGACTGGGCCCCCGGCAACGCCGTGCGCCTGGGCGAGGCCATGGGCCAAGCCCTCTGACCCTTCATTCCTGGAACACCACCATGACCACGCTCGGCACACCCCTGTCTCCTTCGGCCACCAAGGTCATGCTGCTGGGCTCCGGCGAGCTCGGCAAGGAGGTGCTGATCGCCCTGCAGCGCCTCGGTGTCGAAACCATCGCGGTGGACCGCTACGAGAACGCGCCCGGCCAGCAGGTGGCGCACCACGCGCGCACCATCACCATGAGCGACCCGTCGCAGCTCAAGGCGCTCATCGAAGCCGAGCGTCCGCACCTCGTGGTGCCCGAAATCGAAGCCATCGCCACGCCCGTGCTGCAGGAACTCGAAGCCGCTGGTGTGGTGCGCGTGATTCCCACCGCCCGCGCCGCGCGCCTGACCATGGACCGCGAGGGCATTCGCCGCCTCGCTGCCGAAACGCTGGGACTGCCCACCAGCCCTTACAAATTCTGCGATTCCCTGCCAGAGCTGCAGGCCGCGATTGATGCCGGCATCGGCTACCCCTGCATCGTCAAGCCGGTGATGAGCAGCAGCGGCAAGGGCCAGAGCAAGATCGATGGACCTGCCGATGTGCAGAAGGCGTGGGACTACGCCATGTCGGGCGGGCGTGTCGGCCCGGGCCGCATCATCGTGGAAGGCTTCATCGATTTCGACTACGAAATCACCCAGCTCACCGTGCGCGCGCTCGGCGCCAACGGCGACATCGAAACGCATTTCTGCGACCCGATCGGCCATGTGCAGGTGAGCGGTGACTATGTGGAGAGCTGGCAGCCCCACCCCATGACGCCCAAGGCGCTGGCCGAGTCGCGCCGCATCGCCAAGGCGGTGACGGACGACCTGGGTGGCCAGGGGCTCTATGGCGTGGAGCTGTTCGTCAAGGGCGATCAGGTGTGGTTCAGCGAGGTGAGCCCGCGCCCGCACGACACCGGCATGGTGACCATGATCACCCAGTGGCAGAACGAGTTCGAGCTGCACGCGCGCGCCATTCTGGGCCTGCCGGTGTCGACCGCGCTCAAGAGCCCGGGCGCCAGCGCGGTGGTCTACGGCGGCGTGGAGGCCACGGGCATTGCGTTTGACGGGGTGGACGAGGCGCTGCGGGTGCCACAGACCGAGCTGCGCCTGTTCGGCAAGCCCGAGAGCTTCACCAAGCGCCGCATGGGCGTGGCGCTGGCGTTTGACGCCGACGTGGAAAAAGCCCGCACCCAGGCCAAGCTGGCGGCCTCGAAGGTGCGCCCGCGCAGGGGCTGAAAAAGTTTTTTGGTTTTTTTTGCATCGGGCTGCATCCAAAACCCGGGTTGGCGAGTAGTGGTAGCAGTGGCGCTGTTTTGCGTTGCTGTTCACAACCCACCATCGAGGAGTTTTCCCATGCTGTTCAAGTCCACCCTGGCCGCCGCTGCGGCGCTCGCCCTGTCCGCCTGCGCTTCCAACATGAGCGCGCCCGCCATGATGTTTTCGCAGGCCAGCCTGCCCGACGCCGTGAAGGTGCCGGCTGGCAACAAGGTCGCCCTGGAAACCGTGGGCGTGGGCCAGATCACCTACGAATGCAAGGTCAAGGCCAACATGCCCGGCCAGTTCGAATGGGTGTTCGGCGGCCCCGACGCCAAGCTGCTGGACCGCAGCGGCAAGCAAGTCGGCAAGTACTACGGCCCGCCCGCCACCTGGGAAGCCAACGACGGCTCCAAGTTCACCGCCACCCAGCTGGCTGTGGCGCCCAACGGCGCCGGCAACATTCCCCTGCAACTCGTGAAGGCCAACCCCGCCATGGGCATGGGCGCCATGAGCGGTGTGACCTACACCCAGCGCGTGGCCACCAAGGGCGGTGTGGCGCCAGCTTCGGCCTGCGGTGCAGCCAACGTGGGCGCCAAGGAAGTCGTGCAGTACCAGGCCGACTACATCTTCTACAAGGCCTCCTGAACGCGCATGGCCGCCGGGGCCCGCCTGGGCTTCGACGGCCTTGCCGGATCGGCTAGTATGGCCGGCAGCCCCGCGGCACGCTGCGCTCTCGCGCACCGTGCCGCGGTTCTTCCGCCCATCGAGCCCGACCGCCCTTGCGCCTGCCCGAACCCGACGCCTTTGACCACGATGCCGCCCTGGCCGCCTGCGCACGGGGCGATGCCGCGGCCCTGCGCCGCCTCTACGAACGCGAAGGCCGATATCTGTTGGGCGTGGCGCTGCGCATCGTGCGCGACCGCGCCACCGCCGAGGACGTGTTGCACGACGCTTTCATGAACATCTGGACCCGCGCCGCCACTTTCGATGCCAGCCGTGGTGCAGGCCGGGGGTGGATGTACGGCATCGTGCGCCACCGTGCGCTGGATGCGGTGCGCTCCGGTTCGCGCAACGTCTCGGCCGATGAAGACGAGATGGACGCACTGCAGGCCGACGATCCGCCTGCCGCCCCCGACATGGCCGAGGCCTTTGCCTTGCGCGCCGACCTGGGCCGCCTGGACGATTGCCTCGCACGGCTGGACACGCCCAAGCGCAACTGCGTGCTCTTCGCCTACCTCGACGGCTGCACCCACATGGAAATCGCCGAACGCCTGGGCGCACCGCTCGGCTCGGTCAAGGCCTGGATACGCCGGGGGCTGACCTCGCTGCGGGAGTGCCTGGCATGAGCCCGCGCGATCTCGACGACGAACTCGCCGCTGCCTACGTGCTCGGCACGCTCTCTGCCGCGGGCCGGCACGACGTGCAGGCGCGCCTGCCCACCGACGCGGCCCTGCGCGCGGCGGTCGATGGCTGGGAAGCCCGCTTGCTGCCCCTGACGGCATTGGCCGAGCCGGTGGAGCCATCGCCCGCGTTGTGGGCACGCATTGAAAACGCCATCGCGCCGGCCGTGGCCCCCGCGGCGGCGCCTGTGCGCAGACGCGCGCCTGTCCAAGCCAGCGCGTGGCAGACCTGGTGGAGCAGCCTGGGCTTCTGGCGCACGGTGGCCGCCACGGGTTTTGTGGCGGCGTCCGTCGTCGCGCTGCTCCCGGCCACGGGGCTCTTTGCGCCTGCGGCGCCGCAGTACATGGTGGTGCTGGTCGAGCCCAACGGCACAGCCCCGGGCTGGATCGTGCAGACCAGCGGCACCAACACCTTGCGCCTGGTGCCGCTGGGCACCACCGCCGTGCCCGAACAGCGTTCGCTGCAGTTCTGGACCAAGGCCGACACCTGGAACGCGCCGGTGTCGCTGGGCCTGGTGCAGCCCGGCCAGCCGCTGGAAGTGAAGCTCGACCAGTTGCCTCCGCTGGTGCCCAACCAGCTGTTCGAGATCACGCTGGAGCCCTACAACGGTTCGCCCACCGGGCGGCCCACCGGGCCCATTCTCTACATTGGTCGTTCGGTCAAGCTGACCTGAGCGGCAGGCTGCGCAACCGCTGGCCGTTGAGCGCAAACAGCGCGTTGGCCACGGCCGGCGCGATGGGCGGCACACCCGGCTCGCCCACGCCCTCGGGGTGAGCCTCGCTGGGCAGGATCAACACCTCGACCTCGGGCATCTCGTGGATGCGCAGCACGGGTTGATCGTTGAAGTTGCCGGGCTGCACCTGGCCGTTGACGATGTCCACCTGGCCGTGCAGCGCTGCCGACAGGCCAAACACGATCGCCCCCTCCATTTGCTGCTGGATGCCCGCCGGGTTCACGGCGGTGCCGCAGTCGATCGCGCACCACACGCGGTGCACGCGAACGGTCTTGTCGGCCGCCATCGACACCTCGGCCACCTGCGCCACCACCGAGCCAAACGACGCGTGCAGCGCCAGGCCTTTCGCCGTTTTCGCGCCATCGGGCGCGGGGGCGCCAGGCGTGCCCCAGCCAGCGGCTTTCGCGGCGGCCTGCAGCACCGCGAGGTGCCTCGGGTGGCGCTGCAGCAGCCGCTCGCGAAAAGCGAGCGGGTCGGTGCCGGCCGCATGGGCCACCTCGTCGACAAAGCTCTCCTTGAAGAACGCCTGGTGCGAATGGCCCACCGAGCGCCAGAAGCCCACCTGCAACGGCAGGTTGACCGCGGCGTGCGCAATGCGCGCGGCCGGCCATTCGTAGGGCTGGTCGTAGGCGCCTTCCGAGCTGGTCTTGTCCGGCCCGCCGCCGGGCAGGCCGAAGAGGCGCTCCAGGGCCTGCGGCACGATGGTCTGGCCCGCACTGGTGTTCTTCCAGGCCACGAGTTGCCCCTGCGCATCCAGCCCGGCCTTGAAGCGCGACACGCAAGCCGGGCGGTAGATGTCGTGGCGCATGTCCTGCTCGCGCGACCACAGCGTCTGCACCGGCGCGCCCGGCACCGCCTTGGCGATGGTGGCCGCTTGCGCGATGAAGTCCACCTCCAGCCGCCGCCCGAAGCCGCCGCCGAGCAACAGCACGTGCACCGTCACGGCATCGACAGGCAGGCCCAGCGCATCGGCAGCGGCCTTGCGGGCGAGCCCTGGCACCTGGGTCGACACCCACACCGTGGCGCGGTCGCCGTCGAAGCGCACCGTGCAATTCATCGGCTCCATCGTGGCGTGCGCGAGGTAGGGCGCGCGGTACTCGGCTTCGATGGCGCGCGCTGCCGTGGCCATGGCAGCGTCCACGTCGCCCTCGGTGAAGAAGGCGAATCCTTGTTCGGTGTCCAGCGTGCGCGAGAGCTGCGCCATGGCGTCGGCGCTGTTGAAGCTGGCCAGTTCGCCTGCGTCCCACTCGATCTTCAGGGCGTCGGCTGCCTGCCTGGCGCGCCAGCCCTGGTCGGCAATGACCGCCACGCCACCGGTGCCGCCTTGTCGCGGCTCGAACGCCACGACGGTGCGCACACCCGGCATGGCCTGTGCCGTGGCGGCGTCGAAGCGCACGACGCGCCCGCGCAGCGTCGGGCACATCCGCACGCTGGCGTGCAACAGGCCTTCGGGCCGGGCGTCGATGCCAAAGCGCGCGCCGCCGTCCACCTTGCTGGCGGATTCGATGCGGTTCGTGGCCTGCCCAATCAGCTTGAACTGCGCCGGCGTCTTCAGGGTAGGTGAGCGCGGCAGGCTTTGCCGGGCCGCCGCAGCCGCCAGGCTGCCGTAGCCGGCGCGCTGCCCGGCGGGCCCGATCACCTCGCCGTTGTCGGTGCGGCAGGCACTCAGGTCGGCGTTCCATTGCTGCGCGGCGGCGTTGAGCAGCATCTGCCGCGCCGAAGCGCCGGCCTCGCGCATGGGCAGCCACAGGTCTTTCACACTGGAAGAGCCGCCCGTCATCATCACGCCGATCTCGCGCATGGTCTTGGCTGTCATCCAGCGCGCCACGTCGAGCACGCGGCTGTCGGTGTCGGGGTGCACCGGCAGCCCGTCGACCACGGTGGCGATGTTGTTGTAGATCTTGTCGATGGGCGAGGCCTCGAAGCGCACACGCGACCAGTCGGCATCCAGCTCGTCGGCCAGCAGCATGCACAAGGAGGTCGCCACGCCCTGGCCCATCTCGCTCTTGGCCAGCATCACCGTGACGCTGCCATCGGCATCGATCTTCACCCAGCCATTGAGCGCCGATTCGTTGGCACCCACCGGCAGCGGCGCAGACGTGGTGAGCCGCTGGCGCGGTGGCATCACCGACCAGCCGAGCACCAGCGCACCGGTGGCGGCGAGGGTGCCGAGGATGAATTTGCGTCGGGTGGAGGCCATGGCACGGTGGGAAAAGTGGTGTCGGCGCAGCTTAACCGCGATGGGCGCCTGTGGGCACGCGCGTCTCGCGTGAGATTCGCCGCACCAGGCCCGGCTCGGTAGAAGTCCCAGCCGTTCATCTTGTTACAAGCAGGTACGATCCCGGCACCAAATCAAGGGAGACGGTGATGGAGAGCATGCGTGGGTTGCGAAGCTGGCTGGTGCTGGCCATCGGCGTCGTGGCGAGTGCGCCGGCGTGGTCGCTGGAGCCGGATGCGCTGTTTGCGAAGGTGGAGCCCAGCGTGTGGACGGTGATGGCCTCCGACGCGCAAGGGCGTGGTCAGATGCAGGGCAGCGCGGTGGTGGTCGGGCCGGGGCGGCTGGTGACCAACTGCCACGTGCTGGCGCGCATGACGCGCATCCAGGTGACAAAGGCCAACGTGAGCTACGGCGCCAGGCTGGAGTTTCCGGACCCGGAGAACGACCTGTGCCAGTTGCGGGTGGACAACTTTCAGGCGCCGGCGGTGGAGCTGGCGGCCAGTGAGGCGCTGCGGGTGGGGGCGCGGGTGTACGCCATTGGCACGCCGCAGGGGCTGGAGACCACGCTGAGCGATGGACTGTTGTCCGGGCTGCGGCGCAACGATGCTGGGCAGTTGATGTTTGTGCAGACCACGGCGCCGATCTCGCCCGGCTCCAGCGGGGGCGGGTTGTTTGACGCCGAAGGGCGCCTGGTCGGGATCACCTCGTTCACGCGGCGCGAGTCGCAGAACATCAACCTGGCGGTGCCGGCTTACCGGATCACCGAGCTGCCCGAGCGCGGGCGTGAGCTCCTGGCGCGGCGCGTTGCCTCCCCGAGCCCGGCCGAAGCGGCGCCAGGCACCGCCGCGGTGGCGGCGCCATTGACCGCGCAACGCAGGGCGGGCGACTGGTTTGAATACGTGATCACCGATGCACTGACCAAGCAGAAGACGCCGGTGAACCTGAAGGTGGATCGCGTCGAAGGGAACCGCGTGGTCTTCAACGGTGGCACCCGCGTGGAGGACCTCCATGGCAAGTTGCTGGAGGCCACTTCACAGGCGCTGGTCGAGCTCGACATGGTGACCCCGCCGGGCGGCTGGGCGCCGGACGGCCAGGTGATGAGTGGTGTGCGCCAGATCAATTTCACGACCAGCTGGCAAAGCCAGCCCGCCAATTACGACCTGCGAGCGGTGGCGTCACCCGAACAACCGCTGCGTGTGGGCGATGTCGAGTACAGCGCCGTGCGCATCGACCTGCGTGGCTGGCACGGCCGTCTCTTCGGCAACTTCATCACCAACGTGCCTTACCGCGCCACGGTCTGGTACGCGCCAGCACTCAAGCGGGTGGTTCGCTTCACGGTCGAGTTTCGGACCACCGCTGTGGCGGCCAGCGCCTCACAGACCAACGAAACGCTGGAGCTGGTGCGGGCCGGGCGGTCCTGACGCCCGGGCTGCCGCGCTTACTGAAACGCCACTTCCGCGAAGCTGCGCAGCTTGCGGCTGTGCAGCTGGTCGGGCCCGCCTTCGCGCAGGATGTCGATGGCGCGGATGCCGATGCGCAGGTGCTGGTCGACCCGCTCGCGGTAGAAGTGGTTGGCCATGCCGGGCAGCTTGATCTCGCCGTGCAGGGGCTTGTCGCTCACGCAGAGCAGGGTGCCGTAGGGCACGCGGAAGCGGAAACCGTTGGCGGCGATGGTGGCGGATTCCATGTCGAGCGCCACCGCGCGCGATTGTGAAAACCGGCGCTGCGGCATGTTGTCGGGCAGCAGTTCCCAGTTGCGGTTGTCGGTGCTGGCCACGGTGCCGGTGCGCATGATGCGCTTGAGCTCTTGCGGCGGCACGCCCGTGACGTCGGCCACAGCGCCTTCCAGGGCGAGCTGAATCTCGGCCAGTGCGGGGATCGGCACCCACAGCGGGAGCTCCTCGTCGAGCACATGGTCTTCGCGCACGTAGGCGTGGGCCAGCACGTAGTCGCCCAGCTGCTGGGTGGTGCGCAGGCCGGCGCAGTGGCCGAGCATGAGCCACGCATGCGGGCGCAGCACGGCAATGTGGTCGGTGATGGTCTTGGCGTTGGCCGGGCCGACGCCGATGTTGACCATGGTGATGCCGCTGCGGTCATGGCGCATGAGGTGGTAGCCCGGCATCTGGGGCAGGCGCGGCGGCGCGTTGCCGAGCTCGTCCCCTGGCTCGGCGGGCAGGCCGGTGCGGCGCATCACCACGTTGCCGGGTTCGATGAAGGCCACGTATTCGCTGTCGGGCTTGGCCATCTCGGCGTGGCCGAGTTTGATGAACTCGTCGATGTAGAACTGGTAGTTGGTGAACAGCACGAAGTTCTGGAACCACTCGGGCGCGGTGCCGGTGTAGTGGCGCAGGCGCTGCAGCGAGTAGTCGACCCGGGGCGCGGTGAACAGCGAGAGCGGGTGGGCTTCGCCGGCGCGCGGTTCGTGCGTGCCGTTGGCGATGCCGTCGTCCATGGCAGTGAGGTCGGGCAGGTCGAACACGTCGCGCATGAGGGCGCGGCGCATCACGTCCATGCTGCCTTCCACGTGGTCGTGTTCGGCAAACGAGAAGTGGATCGGGATGGGCTGCGTGCTGGTCCCCACCTCGAGTTCGCCGCCGTGGTTGGCCAGCAGCAGGCGGAACTGTTCGAGGTAGTAGTCGCTGTAGAGGTCCGGGCGCGTGAGCGTGGTCTCGTAGCGCCCGGGGCCGGCCACGAAGCCGTAGCTCAGGCGGCTCAGTGGCTGGCCCACTGCGCCCGACCCCTGGCGCAGCACGCTGTGCGTGTGCAGCCGCACATAGGGGTAGCACGCGCGCACATGCGTGTGGCCGAAGTCGCCGCCGGCAACGAAGTCGCGCATGGCCTGGCGCAGGAACTCCACGTTGTCCTGGTAGATGCGCTGCACCTGGGCGAGCGCCAGGGCAGGGTCTTTGAAAACGAGGGGGGCGGTGAAGGCGGGGGTTTTCTGCATGGCGCTATTGTGGCGCTGCCACATGACGCCCGCCGCATGTGGGTTACCGCTTGACCGGCTCGCGCATGGTCACGAACTCTTCGGCGGCGGTGGGGTGGATGCCGATGGTGCTGTCGAACACGGCCTTGGTGGCGCCGGCCTTCAGCGCCACGGCAAAGCCCTGCACGATCTCGCCGGCCTCGGCGCCCACCATGTGCAGGCCCACCACGCGGTCGCTGGCGGTGTCCACCACCAGCTTCATCAGCGTGCGCTCGGTGCTGCCCGAGAGCGTGTGCTTGAGCGACTTGAACTCGCTGCGAAAAATGGTGACCTCGCCAAACTTCTCGCGCGCGGTCTCCTCGCCATAGCCCACCGTGCCGATGCTGGGGTGGGTGAACACGGCGGTGGGGATGAACTCGTAGGCCATGCTGCGCGGTGGCTTGCCCGCCGCCGGGCCGAACAGCTGGTCGACCACCACCATCGCCTCGCCCAGGGCCACGGGCGTGAGCTGCACGCGGTTGGTGACGTCGCCCACGGCGTAGATTGAGGGCACGCTGGTCTGGTAGCGTTCATCGACGATGACCTCGCCCGCCTTGCCCTGGGCCACGCCCACAGCCTGCAGGCCCAGGCCCTTCACGTTGGGCACGCGGCCGGTGGCGTAGAGCACGGCGTCGGCCAGCACCTCGCCACCGCCCTTGAGCGCCACGCGCAGGCCTTCGGCCGTGCGGGTGATAGCGGCTACATCGGCCCCCAGCCGCAGGTCCACGCCGGCCTTGGTCATTTCCTGTGCCACAAAGTGGCGAATCTCGTTGTCGAAGCCGCGCAGCACCTGTTCGCCGCGGTAGAGCTGCGTCACGGAGGCGCCCAGGCCGTTGAAGATGGAGGCGAACTCGCAGGCGATGTAGCCGCCCCCCACGATCAGCAGGCGCTGGGGAAAGGGTTCGAGGTCGAAGATGGCGTTGGAGTCGATGACGTGCTCGCGCCCCTCGATCCCGGGCACGCTGGGCGTGCCACCGGTGGCGATCAGGATGTGTTTCGCCGTCACGCGCTTTTCGCCGGGCTCACCGTGGACATTGAGCACCACGGACTGCGCACCGTCGATGCGCGCGAAGGCGTTGAACACCGTCACCCCGGCGCCGGTGAGCAGGTTGCCGTAGATGCCGTTGAGGCGGCTGATTTCCTTGGCCCGGTTGGCCTTGAGCGTGGACCAGTTGAAGCTGGGTGCCGCGCCTTCCCAGCCGAAGCCGTGCGACTCCTCGAACGCCTCGGCGTAGTGCGCGGCGTAGCTGTAGAGCTTCTTGGGGATGCAGCCCACATTGACGCAGGTGCCGCCCAGGCCGTCGGTGCCGAGCATCTCGGCCAGCGCCACGCGCGCACCGCGCTGCGCCGCCATGCGCGCGGCGCGCACGCCGCCGCTGCCGCCGCCGATCACGAACAGGTCAAAGTCGAAAGTGGAAGTGGTCATGGTGGTGGGTTTCCGGGCGCAAAGCCCTTGAGTTCCTGGCGGATGAAATCGATGAACGCGCGCGTGCGCGCGGGCAGCAGGCGGGCGTGGGGGTAGACCACATGGATCGGGCGCGGGGCTTCCTCGAAATCGTCCAGCACGGTTTCAAGATGCCCCGACTGCAGCAGCGGCGCCACCTGGTACGACAGGAACTGGCCGAAGCCCGCGCCCGCTGCGCAGGCTTGCACGGCCGGCGCAATGTGATTGAACTCCAGGTTGCCGCTCACGTGCAGCTTGAGGGTTTTGTGGCCGTCGCGAAACGGGCCCCAGGTGGGCGTGTGGTCGGTGATGCGCACGCAGTTGGTGGACAGCAGGTCGTTCGGGTGGGTGGGGCGGCCGTGCTCGCGCAGCCATGCCGGGCTGGCCACCACCACCCGCCGCATCTGGCCCAGCGGCAGTGCGACGAGGCTGGAGTCCTCCAGGTGACCGATGCGGATGCCCACATCGATGCCTTCTTCGAGCAGGTTCACCACGCGGTCCAGCAGCGTCACGCGACAGCGCAGCTGCCGGTGCTGCAGTGCAAAGCGCGTGACGATGGGCGCGACGTGCATCTGGCCAAACAACACCGGCGCGGTGATGGTGAGCAGGCCCGTCGGTTCGGCAGCATCGTTTTTCAGCTCGGCCTCGGCATCGTGGAGCGCGGCCAGCAACTGGCGGCAGTTGGCCAGGTGGCGGCGGCCATCTTCGGTGAGCGAGATGCGGCGCGTGGTGCGGTTGAACAGGCGCACGCCCAAGGCGGCTTCGTAGGCAGCGAGCGAGCGCACCACCGCGGGCAGCGAGGCCTCCATGGCCCAGGCCGCCGCCGTGAGGCTGCCGGCGTCGGCGATCTGCACGAATGTGGTCATGGCGCGGAACTTGTCCATGCGGTATTAAACCGTTTATTGGAGCAGTCAAGTGCACGCGAGGGCATTTATGGAATCCTGTGAAGCAAAGAAGATCGCTGCATCGTCAACCAGGAGTCACCATGAAGCCCACCCTCCAGCTGTACCGCCACGCCATTTCCGGCCACTGCCACCGCGTTGAGTTGTTCCTCTCGCTGCTCGGGCTGCCTTTCGAGCGCATCGATGTGGATCTGGCGCAGCAGCACCACAAGGCGCCCGAATTCCTCGCCATGAATCCGCTGGGGCAGGTCCCTGTGCTGCGCGATGGCGACTTCACATTGCCCGACTCCAACGCCATCCTGGTCTATCTGGAAGGTCGCTATGCACCCGGCCAGTGGCTGCCGCGCGATCCGGTGGGCGCTGCCCGCGTGCAACGCTGGCTGTCCCTGGCGGCCGGGCCATTGGCGTTCGGACCGGCCGCCGCCCGTGTGGTGCAGCTGTTCGGGTTGCCCACCGACCCCAAGGATGCGATCGAGCGCGCCCAGGGGCTGCTGGCCTTGATGGAAGCGGAGCTCGCGCGCTCGCCGTTTCTGGTGGGCGAACGTGCCACGCTGGCCGATCTGGCGCACTACGCCTACGTGGCGCGCGCACCGGAAGGCCTCGTTTCTCTGCAGCCTTATCCGGCCATCCGCGCGTGGCTGGCGCGCATCGAGGCGTTGCCCGGTTTCGTGCCGATGCTCAAGACGCCTGTCGGGTTGGCCGCGTGAACGCCGCGCCCGCGTTTCATGCGGGCGAGCAGGCCTTGCAGGCCCGGGTGGGCGTGCAGGCCCAGATGGCGCAGATCGGCCCGCGCGTGCTGCGCGACCACATGCCCGAGCAGCACCGCGAGTTCTTTGGCCTGCTCCCCTTCTTGGTGGTCGGCAGTGTCGACGCCCAAGGCCAACCGTGGGCCAGCGTGCTGGCCGGCGCCCCCGGTTTCGTGACCTCGCCCGATCCCACGCACCTGCGCATTCGCGCGCACGCATTGCCGCACGACCCGCTGCAGCACACGCTGCATGAAGGCGCGCCTGTGGGTCTGCTCGGCATCCAGCCGCACACACGCCGGCGCAACCGCATGAACGGCACCGCGCGCCTGCGCGACGATGGCCTGCTGGTCGAGGTGGGTCAGAGTTTTGGCAACTGCCCGAAGTACATCCAGGCGCGCGAGCCGGCCTGGGTGCCCACCGCGGACGTGAGCACCGTGGTGCACCAGGGACCGACGCTGGACGAGGATTCGCGCGCGCTGATCCGCGCGGCAGACACCTTTTTTGTGGCCACGGCCCATCCCGAAGCCGCCCACGCGCACGAGCCCCGCCACGGCGTGGACGTGTCGCACCGTGGCGGGGCACCGGGTTTCGTGAAGGTCGATGGTGAGCGCCTCACCGTGCCCGACTTCGCCGGCAACCTGTTCTTCAACACGCTGGGCAACATCGCCCTGAACCCTATGGCAGGTTTGCTGTTTATTGACTTCGAAAGGGGTCAGCGGCTGTATGTGGCGGCGCGCGCCAGCCTGGTGTGGGATGGCGCCGAGCTTGCCGCCTTTCAGGGCGCAGAGCGCCTGCTGCGGCTCGACGTCACACAGGCCGTGCGCGTGCTGGGTGGCCTGCCGCTGCAGTGGGGCACGGCCGAGCGCTCTGCCCATCTGGCCCACATGGGGACATGGCCGTCCCGATAATGGGCCGATGACCTCGACGCCCACACCCGATGCCGCCCGCCCACCCGACGGCCTCGCCGTGGTGCTGGGCGGGACCGGCGGCGTGGGTGCCGCACTGGTGGCGCAGCTGCAGGCCCAAGGTGTCGAGGTGCTGGCCCTGGGCCGGCGTACGCAGCCCGCGCTGGACTACACCGGGGAAGCCAGCGTTGCTGCCTGCGCGCAGCATGTGGCCGACCGCCTGGCGCAATCGGGGTTGCCACTGCAGCGCCTGATCGTTGCCACCGGCTTCCTGCACGGCCACACGGCGAGCGGGCAACGCGCGGAGCCCGAGCGCTCGTGGCAGCACCTGAACACCGACGCGCTGCAGCACAGCTTCCTGATCAATGCCATCGGCCCCGCGCTGGTCATGCGGCACTTTCTCCCGCTGTTGCCCACGCAGGGCCGGTGTGTGGCGGCGTTTCTGTCGGCGCGGGTGGGCAGCATCGGCGACAACCGGCTGGGCGGCTGGTACGGCTACCGCGCGTCCAAGGCGGCGCTCAACCAGCTGGTGCACACCGCAGCCATCGAGCTGGCGCGGCGCAACCGGCAGGCCCTGTGCGTGGCGCTCCATCCCGGTACGGTGGACACGGCCCTGTCCCAACCCTTCGCCAAGACCGGCCTGGAGGTGCGCCCACCCGCCACGGCCGCGCAGGAGCTGCTGCAGGTGATCGACACCCTGCCCGAGGGCAGTAACGGCGGGTTCTTCGATCACCACGGTACGTCAGTGCCCTGGTGACTCAGCAAGGCAAAACCTCCCATCTGCATCCGGCGCGCGTGTCCTGATCCAGGATGCGGCGGATCCGGCTCCGCCGGTCCGCACGCATCGCCCCCTCGGGGGGTGACGCGCGCAGCGCGGCGCAGGGGGGGTCAATACCTATACACGCCGCGCCCGGTCTTGCGGCCCAGGTAGCCCGCCGCCACCATTTCCTTGAGCAGCGGGGCGGGGCGGTACTTGCTGTCGTTGAACTCGGCCATGTAGACGTTCATCACCGCCAGGCACACGTCCAGTCCGATCATGTCGGCCAGGGCCAGCGGGCCGATGGGCTGGTTGGTGCCCAGCTTCATGCCGGCGTCGATGTCGTCCGGCGTGGCGATGCCTTCGGCGAGCACGAAGAACGCCTCGTTGATCATCGGCACGAGGATGCGGTTGACCACGAAGCCGGGCGCGTTCTTCACGGTGATCGGCGACTTGCCCAGCGCTTCGGCCAGCGCCTTCACGGCGTCGTGCGTGGCATCGCTGGTTTGCAGGCCGCGGATGATTTCCACCAGCGCCATCATCGGCACGGGGTTGAAGAAGTGCATGCCGATGAAGCGGTCGGCGCGTTGCGTGGCGGCTGCCAGCTTGGTGATGCTGATCGAGCTGGTGTTGGTGGCCACGATCACCTCGGGTGCGAGCAAGCCATCGAGCTGTTGCAGGATCTTGATCTTGAGGCTTTCGTTCTCGGTGGCCGCTTCAATGACGAGCTGCGCGCCCTTGAGGTCTTCGTAGTTCGTCGAGCCCTTGATAAGCGCCAGCGCCTGGTCCTTGTCGGCGGTGGTGATCTTTTCCTTCTTGATCAAACGGTCCAGGCTGCCTGCCACGGTGGCCAGGCCCTTGTCGACCGCAGCCTGTGCGATGTCGACCATCACCACGCGGATGCCGCGGGTGGCGCAGGCCTGCGCGATGCCGTTGCCCATGGTGCCCGAGCCAATGATGCCGACGGTCTGGATGCTGTTCATGAGGCGCTGCTCCTGTTCGTAAAAGGGGGGTGAAAACCCGGCGTCGCCGGTGTGTCTTTCCTAGGCGGTGCTGCCTAACCACTCGTCAGGCCCTGTGCTACCTTGCCCGCAGATTGTCGCGCACGCCCAGCCCGGCGTTGCCCACCACGGAGACACCATGTTCGACTACATCATCGTTGGCGGCGGATCGGCCGGCTGCGTGCTCGCCGGCCGCCTCAGCGAAGACCCCACCATCCGCGTGGCACTCATCGAGGCCGGCCCGCCCGACCACAGCGTGCTCATCCACTGCCCCGCAGGCCTGGCTTTGCTGGCCAAGAACGGGCAGGCCAACTGGGGCTTGCAGACCGTGCCGCAGCCCGGCCTGAACGGGCGGCGCGGCTACCAGCCACGCGGCAAGGTGCTGGGCGGCTCCAGCTCGGTCAACGCCATGATTTACGCGCGCGGCCACGCCAGCGACTACGACGGCTGGGCCGCGCAGGGCAACCCGGGCTGGTCGTTCGCCGAGGTGCTGCCGTACTTCAGGCGCGCCGAGCACAACGAGCGCGGCGCCGACGCACTGCATGGCCAGGGCGGCCCGCTCAACGTGATGGACCTGCGCAGCCCCAACCCCTTTCTGCCTTCCTTCATCGAGGCGGGTGAGCAGGCGGGGCACCCCCGCAACGCCGACTTCAACGGGGTTGAGCAAGAGGGCGTGGGCGCCTACCAGGTCACGCACAAGAACGGCGAGCGCCACAGCGCGGCCAAGGCCTACCTCACGCCGCACCTGCAACGGCCCAACCTGCAGGTCATCACGAATGCGCTGACCACCCGCGTGGTCACCGACGACACCGACGGCACGGTGCGGGCAGTCGGCGTGGAATACCGGGGGCAGGGGGGGCGGGGGCCGCTGCAGATCTTGCGGCTGAAGGACGGCGGGGAAGTGGTGCTGAGTGCCGGGGCGTTTGGCTCACCGCAGCTGCTCATGCTCTCGGGCATGGGTCCGGCCGACCAGTTGCGCGAGCACGGCATTGCCGTGGTGCGCGATCTGCCCGGCGTGGGGCAGAACCTGCACGACCACGTGGATGTGGTGATCGTGGTCAACGCCCCGCGCGTGAAGGACCTGTTCGGCATTTCCCCCAGCGGCATGGCGCGCGCGCTGCGCGGCATCTTCGAGTGGCGCCGCCACCGCCGTGGCCTCCTGACCACCAACTTTGCAGAAGCCGGCGGCTTCATCAAGAGCGCAGCCGACGAACCCATTCCCGACCTGCAACTGCACTTCGTGGTGGGCAAGCTGGTGGACCACGGCCGCAAGACGGTGCTGGGCCATGGCTATTCGTGCCATGTCTGCCTGCTGCGCCCGCGCAGCCGCGGCGAGCTGCGGCTGGCCAATGCCGACCCGCAGACCGCGCCGCTGATCGACCCGGCGTTCCTGCAGGACCCCGACGACATGGCGCGCCTGGTGCGCGGCTTCAAGCGCATGCGCGAGCTGTTGCAGCAACCCGCGCTCGCGCGGCATGGCGGCACCGAATCGGCGTCGTCGGCCCACGCGAAGAGCGACGCGCAGATCGAGCAGTTCATTCGCCAGCACGCCGACACGATCTACCACCCGGTGGGCACGTGCAGGATGGGGCCTGATGGGGGCCCTGGTGCGATGGACGTGGTCGATGCGCGCCTGCGCGTACATGGCGTGGCCGGGCTTCGGGTGGTCGACGCGTCCGTCATGCCGAGCGTGGTGGGCGGCAACACCAACGCCCCTGTGATCATGATGGCCGAGAAGGCCGTGGATATGATGCGTGCGGATCGCATCCCTCCATCACAACAGCAGGACGACAACCATGATTCTCGAACACGCGGACATCCGCATCGACCCCTCGAAAGCCTCGGAGTTTGAAGCCGCCATCGAGCGCGGTGCCCGCACCGTCATCGGCAAGGCCAAGGGCTTCCAGGGTTACCAGGTGCAGCGCAGCATCGAGAGCCCCGGCCGCTACCTGCTGCTGATCCGCTGGGACACGCTGGAAAACCACACGGTGGATTTCCGCGGGTCTGCCGCATTTGCCGAATGGCGCGCCATCGTCGGCCCCTTCTTTGCGCAGCCACCGGTGGTGGAGCATCTGGAGCTGGTGGCGCAAGGCTGACGGGCACACCCAGCCGCGGCCTACTTTTTCCGCATCAGCGTGGACTTGCCGAACAGGCTTTCGATCAGGTCCACCGCGAGCTCCGCAGTGCGGTTGCGCACATCGAGCGCCGGGTTGAGTTCCATCACGTCCATGGAGGCCAGTCGCCCGGTGTCCGCGATCATCTCCATGCACAGCTGCGCTTCCCGGTAGGTCGGTCCGCCCGGCACGGTGGTGCCCACGCCCGGGGCGATCTCGGGATCGAGAAAGTCCACATCGAAGCTCACGTGCAGGTGCGTGTGCTCGTCCATGCCGGCCAGCGCCTGCTCCATCGTGTGGCGCATGCCCATTTCGTCGATGTAGCGCATGTCGAACACTTCCAGCCCGGCCTCGTGCACCAGCCGCTTTTCGCCGGCGTCCACGCTGCGAATGCCGATCTGCCGCACCACACTCGCGTCCATCGCCGGGGTGGTGCCGCCAATGCCGGTGAGTGCGGCAGGCCCCATGCCGCAGAGCAAGGCCACCGGCATGCCGTGGATGTTGCCGCTCGGCGTGAGGGCGGCGGTGTTGAAATCGGCGTGGGCGTCGAGCCAGAGCACGCGCAGTTGTTTGCCCGCCTCGCGGCAGTGGCGCGCCACCGCGCTGATCGAGCCCAGGCCCAGGCAATGGTCGCCGCCCAGCACGATGGGCAGGCGGCCCAGCGCCAGCTCGGCGTACACAGCCTCGTGCAAGGTCTGGTTCCAGGCGACCACCTCATCGAGGTGGCGATAGCCCGCAGTCGGCGGGCGCCAGGGGTTGGCCGGGCCGTTGAGGTTGCCACGGTCCGCCACCTGCAGGCCTTGGCCTTCGAGCACGGTGGCCAGGCCTGCCACGCGCAGGGCTTCAGGCCCCATGGAGGCACCGCGTGCGCCCGCGCCAATGTCGGTGGGCACCCCGATGAGGCTGATGTCTTTTTGCATGCGGCTATTGTGAGTGCAAGCGCACGCCGGGGCGAACTTGCGGGACGAACGCGCAGGGTGAACGACAATGCGGCCTCCCCCAGTTTTCACTGCCTCCGGGCGCGCGTCCGGTAGGCCTTTTTCATGGCCAATGCCCCTGCCTCTTTCTGGTCCTCGTGTGGCCACGACCAACTCATCCGCGGTGACCGCGGCTGGCTGAGCCCGACCGATGGCTACTGGCGCCTGTGGCTGGCGCGGCCCGAGCTGGCACTGGTGGAAGAGTCGTGCGACGCCGAGCGTGCGCTGCACGCCTCGCTCATGGTCTCGCCCACGCGCGCGGTGACCGCCGCCGAGCTCGACGCCTTTGAAGACGACGACGCGCGCGCCAACCACCGCCTGTTCCTGGGCTTTCGCGACGCCGTGATCGCGGCGGGTTCTCTGGAAGCGGCCTATGCCGGGTTCTTTCGCGCTGGCGCCATCCAGATGCCACCGCTGTTCCTCGACCTGGTGGTGCAGGCGATGGTGTGCCACCTGCTGGCCGACGAGCCCGATGCCTGGCTGTGGCGCGCCGCCGAGATGCTCTTTAGGCGCCAGCGCGTGAGCGTGCAGGACGGCCGCGTGCTCAGTGGCGACAGCGAGGTGCTGGACATGCTCAACGAGACCGGCGGCCTGGGCGACGTGGGCCGCCTGCTGATGCAGGGCGGTGCGAGCCTGCCGGCCACGCAGGTCGAGGTGCTGGGCGACGACAACGCGGCGCGCTACCTGGGCAGCCGCGCGGGCAACGGCCGTTTCAACTTCGTGCTCGACCTCACGCACGAAATCCAGAACGAATTGCCGCACGGCCTCACGCTCACCATGACGCGCTCGCGCTCCGGCCTCAAGGCGCTGGCCGCCGTGCTGGAGAAGTGGGTGCGCCACTTCCACGGCGTGGAGGTGAAGATCCAGCCCGAGGCGCGCGTGGAAGACCCGTCGTGGCGCTGGCACCTGGGGCTCGATGTGGAGGCCACCGCCTTGCTCAACGACTTGTATGTGGGCCACGAGGTGGAGCCTGAGCGCCAGCGGCGCCTCATCAGCCTGTTCCGCCTGAGCTTCGTCCACCCGCAAGACATGCGCGCCGACGTGCGCGGCAAACCGGTCTACCTGGGGTTGGCCATGACGGCCGACGGCCTGCTCAAGCTCAAGCCGCAGAACCTGCTGCTCAACCTGCCGCTGGCCCGCCCGGTGTGAGCGGCGAGCGGCAGGCGCCGCTCACATGTTGCGGCGGTACTGGCCGCCCACCTCGAACAGCGCGCTGGTGATCTGGCCGAGCGAGCACACGCGCACCGCGTCCATCAGCACCTCGAACACGTTGCCGTTCTCGATCACGGCCTGGCGCAGGCGCTGCAGCATGGCCGGTGACTCGGCCGCATGGCGGTTGTGGAAGTCGGCCAGGCGCTGCAGCTGGTTCTGTTTTTCGTCCTCGGTCGAGCGCGCGAGTTCCAGCGTCTCGGGCGTGGTGTCGCCGTGCGGGTTGCGGAAGGTGTTCACGCCCACGATCGGGTACTCGCCCGTGTGCTTGAGCATCTCGTAGTGCATGGACTCGTCCTGGATCTTGCCGCGCTGGTAGCCGGTTTCCATGGCGCCCAGCACACCGCCGCGCTCGGCGATCTTCTCGAACTCCTGCAGCACCGCTTCTTCCACCAGCTCGGTGAGCTCGTCGATGATGAAGGCGCCCTGGTTGGGGTTCTCGTTCTTGGCCAGGCCCCACTCGCGGTTGATGATGAGCTGGATCGCCATCGCGCGGCGCACCGAGTCTTCCGTGGGCGTGGTGATCGCTTCGTCGAACGCGTTGGTGTGCAGGCTGTTGCAGTTGTCGTAGATGGCGATCAGCGCCTGCAGCGTGGTGCGGATGTCGTTGAACTGGATCTCTTGTGCGTGCAGGCTGCGGCCGCTGGTCTGCACGTGGTACTTCAGCTTCTGCGAGCGCTCGTTGGCACCGTAGCGGTCGCGCAGGGCCACGGCCCAGATGCGTCGCGCCACGCGGCCCAGCACCGTGTACTCCGGGTCCATGCCGTTGCTGAAGAAGAAGGAGAGGTTGGGCGCGAAGTCGTCGATGTGCATGCCACGCGCCAGATAGGCTTCGACGAACGTGAAGCCGTTGGAGAGCGTGAAGGCGAGCTGGCTGATCGGGTTGGCACCGGCCTCGGCGATGTGGTAGCCCGAGATCGACACCGAATAGAAGTTGCGCACGTCGTGGTGCACAAAGTACTCGGCGATGTCGCCCATGACCTTGAGCGAGAACTCGGTCGAGAAGATGCAGGTGTTCTGGCCCTGGTCTTCCTTGAGGATGTCGGCCTGCACCGTGCCGCGCACGTTGGCCAGCACCCACTCGCGGATCTTGGCGGCCTCGGTGTCGGTGGGCGCGCGGCCGTTCTCGGCTTCAAATTTCTCCAGGTTCTGGTCGATGGCGGTGTTCATGAACATCGCCAGGATGCTCGGCGCCGGGCCGTTGATCGTCATCGAAACGGAGGTGGCCGGGTGGCACAGGTCGAAGCCGCTGTAGAGCACCTTCATGTCGTCGAGCGTGGCGATGCTCACGCCCGAATTGCCCACCTTGCCGTAGATGTCGGGGCGCGGGTCGGGGTCGTTGCCGTAGAGCGTGACAGAGTCGAACGCCGTGGACAGGCGCTTGGCCGGTGTGCCCGCCGAGAGCAGCTTGAAGCGGCGGTTGGTGCGGAAGGCGTCGCCCTCGCCGGCGAACATGCGCGTGGGGTCTTCGCCTTCGCGCTTGAAGGCAAAGGTGCCGGCGGTGTACGGGAAGCTGCCGGGCACGTTGTCCAGCATCAGCCATTTCAGGATCTCGCCATGGTCTTCGTATTTGGGCAGTGCCACCTTGCGGATGGTGGTGCCCGAGAGGCTCTTGGTGGTGAGCGCAGTGCGGATCTCCTTGTCGCGGATCTTCACCACGTACTCGTCGCCCGCGTAGGCCTTCTGCATGTCGGGCCACTGCACCAGCAGCTTGCGCGCGGCGGGGTCCTGGTCGAGTTCGCGCAGCTGGGCGAGGTCGATCACGGCCTCGGCGGCGCGGGCGCGTTCGGGCTTTTCCACGCGCAGCATGGAGGCCGTGGCCTGCAGCTGCTGGATCTCGCGCGCCAGGCGGGCCTGCTCGATGGCTTTCTTCTTGTAGCCGCGCACCGTGTCGCTGATCTCGGCGAGGTAGCGCGTGCGCGCCGGCGGCACGATGGGCGTCTGGTTGGTGCTGTGGCGCACCTTCACGGCGGGCAGGCGGCCTTCGGTGAGCGGCAGGCCCAGCTCACCGAGGCGGACTTTGAGCGCCTGGTACAGCGCGGTCACACCGTCGTCGTTGAAGCGCGCGGCCATGGTGCCGAACACCGGCATCTGGTCGGGTGGCGTGCTCCAGGCCTCCTGGTTGCGCTGCACCTGCTTGGCCACGTCGCGCAGGGCATCGAGCGCGCCCTTGCGGTCAAACTTGTTGATGGCCACAAACGCGGCGAAGTCGAGCATATCGATCTTCTCGAGCTGGCTGGCCGCGCCGAACTCAGGCGTCATCACATACATGGGCACGTCCACGTGCGGCACGATGGCCGCATCGCCCTGGCCAATGCCGGAGGTCTCGACCACGATGAGGTCAAAGCCGGCGCACTTGCAGGCCGCGATCACGTCGGGCAGGGCGGCGCTGATCTCGCTGCCGAAGTCGCGCGTGGCCAGGCTGCGCATGTACACGCGCTGGCCCTGGCTCCAGGGGTTGATGGCGTTCATGCGGATGCGGTCGCCGAGCAGTGCGCCGCCGCTCTTGCGGCGCGACGGGTCGATGCTGATGACGGCCACGCGCAGTCGGTCGTCCTGGTCCAGGCGCAGGCGGCGGATGAGTTCGTCGGTGAGCGATGACTTGCCCGCACCGCCAGTGCCGGTGATGCCGAGCACCGGCACCTGCTTCGCCTTGGCCCCTTCGCGCAGCGCGGCGACGAGGGCGGCATCGGCGGTGCCGTTTTCCAGTGCGGTGATGAGCTGGGCGAGCGCGCGCCAGTTCATTTCACCCTGGCCTTCGATAGCGGCCAACGCCTTCGGTGCATAGGGGCTCAGGTCGCGGTCGCAGCGCATCACCATCTCGCCGATCATGCCGGCCAGGCCCATCTTCTGGCCGTCTTCCGGGCTGTAGATGCGCGTCACGCCGTAGTCCTGCAGCTCGCGGATCTCGGCCGGCACGATCACGCCGCCGCCGCCGCCAAACACCTGGATGTGCTCGCCGCCACGGCTCTTGAGCAGATCGACCATGTACTTGAAGTACTCCACATGGCCGCCCTGGTAGGAGCTGATGGCGATGCCCTGCGCGTCTTCCTGCAGGGCCGCGGTCACCACTTCGTCGACCGAGCGGTTGTGGCCCAGGTGGATCACCTCGGCGCCCATGCCCTGCAAGATGCGCCGCATGATGTTGATGGCCGCGTCGTGGCCGTCGAACAGGCTCGCAGCGGTGACGAAGCGCACCTTGTGCGTGGGGCGGTAGTTGGCCAGGGCCTGGAACTCGGCGGCGAGGTTGCTCATGGTGTCTCTCTTCTGTCTTGCGGGGGGCGGGCGTGGCGGAGGCTTCAGTCGATGCGAAGGCCGTTCAACGCGGGGTTGGGGGGTGGATAGCGCAGGTCGAGCGCCTTGAGGGTGTCGCGCACCACGGTGGCGATCATGAGGTTGCGGTGGGTCTTCGAATTGGCGGGCACCACGGTCCAGGGCGCCCACGGCGTGCTGGTTTCTTTCAGCAGCGCTTCGTAGGCGCGCTGATAGTCGGCCCACTGCCGGCGCACCTCGATGTCGCCCATGCTGAATTTCCAGTGCTTGGTCGGGTCGTCCACGCGCTCCTGCAGGCGCTGGCGCTGTTCGTCGCTGCCGATGTGCAGCATGAACTTCAGGATCACGGTGCCGGTCTCGGCCAGCAGCCGCTCGAAGTCGTTGATGTGCGCATAGCGCTGCGCGGTCTGCTCGGGCGTGATCCAGCCGTTGACCACGGGCACCAGCACGTCTTCGTAGTGGCTGCGGTTGAACACCATGGTCTCGCCGGCGCCCGGCATCTTCTGGTGGATGCGCCAGAGGTAGTCGTGGTCGCGCTCGGCTTCGGTGGGGGCCTTCCAGCCCACGGTGTGCACGCCCAGCGGGCTGGTGCGCGAGAACACGCCGCGCACGGTGCCGTCCTTGCCGGCGGTGTCGGTGCCTTGCAGCACCACCAGCAGCTTGAAGCGCCGGTCGGCGTAGAAGAGGTCCTGCAGGCCGTCGAGCTCCTCGGCGATGGCCTGCACGGCGGCTTGGTCGGTGGCCTTGCTCTCGCCAGAGAAGGGCTTGGCCTCTGGCTTGAACTTCTTGAGAGAGACTGGCTTGCCCGGGTCGGGGGCGATCTGCCAGTCGCGCCAGACGCTGCCTTTGCTCGCGAGCAGGGCCGCCGGCGGGAAAGGCAGCGCGGGGACGTTCGAACGGGGCATGGAAGGGGTCTCCGGGCGGTTCGCTGGTGCGCTGCGGCGCGCATCCGTTTGGTTGACGTTTACGTAAACGTCATGTTAACCGGATTCGCCAGAAAAAGGGGCGCCGAAGCGCCCCTGGAAGGTGTTGAGGACTGCCCGGCAGATCACCGGTACAGCACCTGCGGCAGCCACAGGCCGATGGCCGGGAACTGGTACAGCAGCACGATGGCCAGGATCTGGATGCCCATGAAGGGCAGCATGCCGGCAAAGATCTGGTTCAGCGTCACGTGCTTGGGCGCAACCCCCTTGAGGTAGAACGCACTCATGGCCACCGGTGGGCTCAGGAAGGCGGTCTGCAGGTTGAGGGCCACCAGCAGGCCGAAGAACAGCGGATCCACGCCAAAGTTGTCCAGCAGGGGAATGAAGATGGGCATGAAGATCACGATGATCTCGGTCCACTCCAGCGGCCAGCCCAGGATGAAGATCAGCACCTGCGACAGGATCAGGAACTCGGTCTTGGTGAGGTTCATGCCCAGCACCCACTGCTCCACCAGCTCCTGCCCACCCAGCAGCGCGAACGCCGCCGAAAAGATCGCCGAGCCCACGAAGAGCCAGCACACCATGGCGCTCGTCTTGGCGGTGAGGAACACGCTTTCCTTGATCACGCCAAAGGTGAGTTGCCGGTAAGCCGCCGCCAGCAGGAAACCGCCGAACGCACCGACCGCGGCCGCTTCCGTGGGCGTGGCCAGACCGAAGACGATCGAGCCCAGCACCGCCAGGATGAGCACCAGCAGCGGGAAGAAGCTGGAGAGCAGCATCTTGAAGACTTCGAGCCGCGTGAAGCTGAGGATGGCGTAGAAGATGACCATGGCCAGTGCACCCACGGCCAGGCCAATCCAGTAGCTCATGGAGGCCGGCTTCGTGGTGGCTGCGGGTTCGGCGGCCTCGGCGGCGGCTGCGGCCGCAGGCTCGGCCACCGCGCCGCTGGCGCTGGTGCTGGCCGCTTCCTTGTCGGCACCCGGGGGTTCCGCCACGGCGTCCGACTGTGCACCGGGTGGCTCGGCCACGCCCTCGTCTTCAGACGGCGGCTCAGCGAGCCCACCTTCTTCATCTTTGGGTTCGGCCAGCCCGCCTTCGCTGCTGCTGTCTTCGTCCACGGTGCTGCCCGCGCCCATGGGCTGCAGCTCTTCGTAGGTTTCCACTGGCACCACCGTGGTGGCGCTCTGGTAGCTGGCGATGGCGACGGCCGCGAACAGGATCGCAGGCAACAGCGCGATGCCCAGTTGTCCCAGCAGGTAGCGGGTGGAGACGTCCTGGTTGCGCTTGCCGTTCAGGGCCTTGATCAGGCGGGAGACGGCCCAGCCGTCGCCCGTGGCACCGATGGCGGTGAGGGAAGCAGGCAGCGGCACGAAGCGTTGCGCCGCGGTGAGCGGTGGCGCCCAGTTCGGCTTGACCTTGGCCATGACGATCACGTACACGATGTACAGGCCGGCCAGCATGATGCCGGGGAAGAAGGCGCCGGCGTACAGCTGCACCACCGACACGCCTGCGGTGGCGCCGTAGACGATCAGCAGCACCGACGGCGGGATCAGGATGCCGAGGCAGCCACCGGCGGTGATGACGCCAGCCGACAGCCGCACGTCGTAGCCCGCGCGCAGCATCTGCGGCAGGGCCAGCAGGCCCATGAGTGTGACGACCGCGCCCACGATGCCGGTGGCGGTGGCAAACACCGCGCAGGTCACCAGCGTGGCCACGCCCAGCGAACCGGGCACGCGCGCCAGCGCCAGGTGCAGGCTGCGGAAGAGCTTGTCGATCAGGTTGGCGCGTTCGACGAGGTAGCCCATGAACACGAACAGCGGGATCGAGATCAGCACGTCGTTGCCCATCACCGAGAAGGCGCGCTGCACCATGAGGTCCAGCGTCTGCTTCATGGCACCGGCCGCGCTCTGGTCGCCCGAGTGGTAGGCGAAGAACGCGAACATCATGCCCATGCCCATCAGCGTGAAGGCGGTAGGAAAGCCCAGCATGATGGCCACGACCACCAGCGACAGCATGAGCAGGCCATAGTGGCCGTTGGTCATGGTGTCCACACTGAACACCATCGTGAGGGCTGCTGCGCCGATGAGCGCCATCAGCGAGAAGCCGAACCAGAGTTCTTTGCGGATGCGCATCACTGGCCGCCTTTCTTCACGACGAGGCTGTCCAGCGCTTCAATGTCGGCGTCTTTCACATTCACCATTTCTTTGAGTTTGTCCACGTCCACTTCCTCCACGTCGTCTTCGCGTGAAGGCCATTCGCCGGTTTGCAGGCACATGACGCAGCGGATGATTTCCACAATGCCCTGCAGCAGCAGGAAGGCGCCGGCAATCGGCACCACGAACTTGAACGGATAGACCGGCAGCGGGTCGGCGTTGAAGGTCTGCTCGCGGATGGCCAGCGAGTCGTTGGCAAAAAACCAGCCGGCATAGGTCAGCGCCAGAATGCCCGGCAGAAAAAACAGGATGTAGAGGGTGAGGTCGACGGCCGCCTGCGTGCGGGGTTGAAAGAACCCATAGAGCACGTCGCCGCGCACATGGCCGCTCTTGGCCAGCGTGTAGGCGCCCGCGCTCATGAACAGCAGGCCGTACATCATGATCTGTGCATCCAGCACCCAGGCATGGGGCTTGTTGAGCACATAGCGAGAGAACACCTCCCAGGTGATGAGCAGGGTGAGGGAGACCACGCTCCACGCGCACGCCTTGCCGAACCAGGTCGACAGTCTGTCAACGGCCAATAACAGTTTTTGCATGTGAATTTCCAGAAACAGAAAGGGGCGCCCGAAGGCGCCCCGGGCGAGGCGAAGCCCGATCAGGATTTCTTGGCGCCCTTGCCGAAGTAGTGGTTGTAGGCCATCTTGAAATCGACCAGGTAGTCGTTCTGCCACTGACCTGCGCGCTGGGCAAACGCCTTCTGGGAGTCCAGCACCTTCTGGAAGATCGGGTTGGTCTTGGCCTTCTCGGCGATGGTCTGGTCCCAGGCTTCCAGCTGGGCGCGCAGGATCGGATCGGGTGTCTTGTAGAACTTCACGCCGGCCTTCTTCAGCTCGATGTAGTCCTGCGAGTTGCGCTGAATCGCCTTCCAGCTCATGTCGGCGCTGGCGGCCTGCACCGCGTAGTCCACGATGGCCTTGACTTCCGCCGGCAGCGCGTTGAGCTTGGTCTTGTTGAACAGGATCTCGAACTGCTCACCGCTCTGGTGGAAGCTCTGCAGCATGCAGTTCTTGGCCACGTCGGGGAAGCCCAGCACACGGTCGCTCGATGCGTTGTTGAACTCGGCTGCGTCGATCAGGCCACGGTCCAGCGCAGGCACGATTTCGCCGCCAGGCAGCGGGTTCACGGCCGTGCCCATCTTGGTGAACACGTCTACCGCCAGGCCCACGGTGCGGAACTTCAGGCCCTTCATGTCGGCCACCTTGGCCACAGGCTTCTTGAACCAGCCCAGCGGCTGCGTGGGCATGGGGCCGTAGAGGTAAGAGGCCACGTCCAGGTTCAGGCTGGCGTAGATCTCTTCCAGCAGGGCCTTGCCGCCGCCGTAGTTGTGCCAGGCCAGCACCATGTTGGGGTCCATGCCGTAGGCCGGGCCGGAGCCCCACAGTGCCAGCGCGGAGTTTTTGCCGTAGTGGTACGCGACCACGCCATGGCCGCCGTCCAGCGTGCCCTTGGCCACCGCTTCAAGCAGCTGGAACGCAGGCACCACGGCGCCGGCAGGCAGCACTTCGATCTTCAGACGGCCACCGGCCATGTCGTTGACCTTCTTGGCAAAGTCCTGTGCGTATTCGTGGAAGATGTCTTTCGATGGCCACGTGCTCTGGAAGCGCAAGGTCGTGGTCTGTGCCGTGGCGATCATCGGCACGGACATGGCGCCTGCAGCAACGGCGGCGCCTTTGATCATGCCTCGGCGCGAAGTGACGGTCTTCTTGTCGGTCATCGGGTGTCTCCAGTCGGGTTGTTGAGCCGCTGATGATGCGCTCAAGGTGCGTTGCGCATTCGCAGGGTTTTCACCGACCACGGACAAAGCCAGTTGTGCATGTCCTTGTTCTGCATGGCGTGGCACCAAAATCGGGCGTGAAAAATTCTGCAGTCAATTTTGAAATTTCGATGCCGAGGCCTCGGGCATGATGGAAACCCCACAGATCCAGCCCGGCGCCGAGCCGGGCGCCGGCGCATCGAGGCCTCCCATGAAACCGATTCAACTGTTCGACCCTGCTTCCAGTACCTATACCTATGTGTTGTTTGATCAAGTCAGCCGGGAGGCGGTGATCATTGACCCGGTGGACGAACAGATCGAGCGCGACCTCGCGACCCTGCGCGAGTACGGTCTGAAACTGGTCTGGACGGTGGAAACCCACGCCCATGCCGACCACATCACCAGCGCGGGTCGTCTGGCCGAACTCGCTGGCGCGAAGACCGCCGCCCCCTCGGGATGCGGCATCGGCACGGCGGGCATCCAGCTGAACGACGCAGACACGCTCAGCTTTGGTGCCGAACAGCTCAAGGCGCTGAGCACGCCGGGGCATACCGCCGGCAGCATGAGCTTTGTGTGGCGCCAGCATGTCTTTACCGGCGACACGCTGCTCATCAACGGTTGTGGCCGCACGGACTTTCAGTCGGGCAGCGCCGAGGCGCTCTTTCGCAGCATCACGCAAGTGCTGTTTTCCTTGCCGGACGACACCATCGTCTGGCCGGGCCACGACTACCAGGGGCGTACTTGCTCAAGCATCGGGCAGGAAAAGGCCGCCAACACGCGCGTGGCAGGCAAAACCCAGGCCGAATTCGTGGCACTCATGAACGCCCTCGAGCTTCCGCGCCCCAGGCGCATCGACGAGGCTGTGCCTGCCAACCTCACCTCCGGCCTGCGACACGACGCCGATGGAGTGCTGCAGATGCAACCCGTCCCACCCGGTGGCGCGCACCAGGGAACCTACGCGGGCGATGTGTCGCCCGAACTCGCCTGGCAATGGGTGCAGGCGGGCGAGGCCGTGCTGGTGGATGTGCGCACCGACGCCGAGCGCGAGTGGGTCGGCTTTGTGCCCGGCGCCTTGCCGCTGGCATGGAAGCAGTGGCCTGGCATGGCGATGAACCCTGACTTTGACGCCCTGTTGCGTGCCGCGTCGGGCAGCAAGAAAGTGGTGTTGCTGTGCCGCAGCGGTGTGCGCTCCATCGCGGCGGCCAAGCGCGCGACCGAGCTGGGCCTGGAGGCTTACAACATATTGGAGGGATTCGAAGGCGATCCGGACGCCGATGCCCACCGCGGACAGAAAGGCGGCTGGCGCTTCCGTGGTCTGCCATGGCGGCAGAACTGAGTGCACTGGTGCCGGGAGGCGTTGCAAATTTGCATCGCCGCCTGTCGGCTTAAACGACCGAAACTTGAGTAGAAAGCCTCACAACCCCTGTCAACCCTGACAGGGTTCGTGCAATTTTTCACGGATTTCTTTTTTCAATGGGGTTTTCTTTCCGCCAAGGAGAACCTCATGGAAACGCTGGAACGCGCGCCCGTCGTCGCTGCATTCAAGAACCCGCCGCTGTCTGCGACGCTCACCCAGCGGATCGAACGGGACTTCAAGCCGCGCTGGGAGGGGACCTGGGGCGGCAAGTTTGTGCTCCACGGATCGTCGCCCGGGCCGAATGCGGTTCGTCTGGACGGCAACGACTATCTGAGCGTGACGGGTCGGCCGGAAATCGTGGCCGCGCAGGTCGAGGCCATCACCAAGGCGAGCGAGTTTGTGGTGCAGTCCGGTGTGTTTCTGCTTCAGCAGCACCCGACCCGGGCGCTGGAGATGGCGCTGGCGGACTGGGTCGGCAAGGAAGACGCCTTCGTCTGCCAGTCCGGCTACTCGGCCAATGTGGGCCTGTTGCAATCCATCGCAGACGCCAGGACGCCGGTGTACCTGGACACCCAGGCCCATGCGTCGCTTTGGGAGGGCGCACACGCGGCTCGGGCACCCGCCTTTGCGTTTCGCCACAACGACGCCGCCCATCTCGACAAGATCATGGCCAAGAACGGCCCCGGCGTGGTGGTGGTGGATTCGGTTTACAGCACCACCGGTTCGGTGTGCCCGCTCGAGGCGATGGTCGAGGTCGTGGAAAAGCACGGCAGCATGATCCTGGTGGACGAATCCCATTCGCTGGGCACGCACGGGCCTGGCGGTGCCGGTCTCTGTGCGGAGCTGGGGCTCACGGACCGCGTGCATTTCATCTCCGCGAGCCTGGCCAAGTCGGTGGCAGGGCGGGCCGGCTTCTTCACAGCGCCGGCCAGCATGCGCTATTACATCCTCAGCTCCAGCTTCCCCAACATCTTCAGCTCCTGCTTGCTGCCGCACGAAGTCGCCGGCCTCAAGGCCACGGTGGGCGTGTTGCGCAAGGCCGACGCCGAGCGTGATCGCCTGCGTGTGATTACCCGGCGCGTGCGTGACACCCTCAGCGGCCTGGGCTATCCGCTGCACCATGGCACAGAGCAAATCATTGCGCTGGAAGCCGGGAGCGAGCCGGACACGATGCGCCTTCGCGACGAACTGGAAACGCGCGGTGTGTTCGGCGCCATCTTTTGCGCCCCGGCCACCAGCAGCAAACGCGCGCTGGTGCGCCTGACGCTCAACGCCGCCTTGACCGAAGCGGAGCTGGAGCACCTGGAGGCGGTGGCGCGCGAAATCGCGCCGATCGTCAAGCCGTGGGATTGGCCCTGCGCGCGCCGCGCTCGCGCCCAGGCGGGTGCGATGGAGACCGCAGAGGCCGCTTGACCTAAGTGTCTTGAACGGTGCGCCCGCCCTGGGCTTCCAGAAAGTGCCGGTAGGCGTAGATGGGCTGGGGCAGGTCGCTGGGTTGCAGGGTGAAGACGGCACCACACAGCACGCCGTCGTCACCGATGGCAAACGCCGGGGCTGTGCGCACCGGGCCGCGCAGGCCCATCTGCTGATGCAGTTCGACGGCGGCCAGCCGTTGGCCCGCACGCACGGCGCGCACCGTGTCGAACCCCAGGCCCGCCGATCCCGCCAGCTCCGCCAGATCCGGCAGGCTGGACGTGGGCTCCAGTTGCAGCCAGTGGCAGGTGCCCATGGAGTCGAGGCCGATCAGCCCGAACGGCTCTCCGAGCACCACGTACTCCACCCAATGCTGCTCCGTGTAGGCGCGCAAGGCCTGCGCCACTGATGGAATCTGCAACATCGATTGCTGCGCCGGTCGCAACGCCGCACGCCAGAGGGTGTTGAGGCGCGGATGGGGCGTCTGTGAGAGCTTGCGCAACACACCGAGCAAGTGGCGTGTGATGTCGGTGGTCTGTTTGGGCACGAACTGGTCGATCAGGCCGTTGTTGAAGGCCTGTATGGCGATCTGCTCGTCTGCCTGACCCGTGAGCAACACCCGCGAACCCGGCCAGTCCAGCAGGGTGTTGAGCACCCTCAGACCGTCGGTGCCCGGCATGGCGTAGTCCACGACGCATGTCTGTGCAAGCTCGTAACGCGCCGCGCTGATGGCCCAGTAACGCAGCACTTGCGGCAGCAAGGGCTGGCCCTGCCGCCAGCGCTCGATCATCTGCAACTGGGTCATGGCATCGGCTTCCCAGCGGGCGGGTTCGTTCTGCATGCGTGCGCCGAAACCCGACGGCCGCGAGAAGAGCTCGACCTGCCAGTGCGCAGGAATGACCATGCCCAGCATTTCAAGGTAGTCCGTGTCGTCGTCCAGGAAGAGGACGCTGCCGGGGCGGTGGAAGAGCGAAATCGTCAGTGCCATCTTGTCATCAGCCTGAAACGGCCTGAGACGCGGCCGCGGGTGAGTGGAGCGGCAGATCGATCATGAAGACCGCGCCCAGTCCGGGTTGAGAGTGAACGCTGAGACGACCATTGGCCGCCTCCACCACGTTCTTGCAGAAGGTCAGTCCCAGGCCATTGCCGGCACCAGACTGCGTCGAGAAAAAGGGTTCGAAGATGCGCTGCAATTGTTCGTGCGTGATACCGATGCCATCGTCCGACACCGCAATGCGGCCCTTGCCATGGTGCAGGCCGACGTCCACGCGCAAGTCGCCCGGGCTCGGTGCCGTGCTGGCGGCCGCCAGCGCATGCAGCGCGTTCTTCAACAAATTGGTGAGCACCTGGGCAAACAGGGGACGGGACGCGGTGAAACAAAAATCGCTCTGAATGTGCACCTGCACGCAATCGCGCTCGCGCGATGAGCGGTACGGGTATTGATTCACCACCTCCTGCACCAGTTCCGCGGCCATGATCATGGATTGCTCGCGAGGCAGGCGCATCAACTGGGCGTTGGAGATCTGCGTGTCGATCTGGCGGTTCATGCTGCGCACGAGGTTCTGCAAGCGCGTGGCCAGTTCGTCGAGCTTTTTGCGTTTGGACTCGGGCACGTCGTGCTGCACGAGATTGCGCAGCACGTCGCCCATGAGATTGACCGTGGCCAATGGCGTGCGGAGTTCGTGCGCCATCACACCCATGGTGCTCAAGGTGTTGAGCAACCGCGCTCGCCTCAGGTTGGCGCTCGAAAAGCCCAGCATGAGGCCCATGAGCCAGGCAAAGCCGATCACCACCACGTTGGCCAGTGGCTCGGCAAAAGCCTGTGTGCTGCCTCCATGGAACTCTGCGGTGGCCCAACCCGCCAGTCCACCCGTCACGAGGCCGAGCGTGGCCAGGCGCCAATCGGTGGCGTGGTAATAAATGAGGATCATGGCGGCGACGCTTCCGAGCCAGGCGGCATTTCCGCCATTCATCCAGTACATCCACGTGAAGAACCAGGGGAGCTGGATCCAGGTGGCCAGACTGAAAAGGCGACCGCTTTCCGTGGAGGACGGATCCCTGGAGATGCGGGGCAGCACATAGATCAGCGCAAGAAAGGCCATCACCAGCCGCGCCCAGAGGTTCTCGTACGGTTGGGGAACGAGGTGGCCCCAAATGCCGTAGATGACCAGGTGGCCCACAAAGTGAAGGCACCGATCCACAACAGCCTGTACCGCGATGGGTGCAAAATAGGTTCCACTGGCGCGTGGACAACCTCGTCCAGCAACCACCGCCACAAGCGGGTTTTGGCGCTGAGCATCCACAACCGGTCAAACGACAATATGCACTCCTTCGATCGCCAAACACCTCTAGCGTGGGCCCCCTGTCCTGATTCATCAGGCATTGTGTATGCAACACGGTGTTGCAAACCATGACCCTGCCTGTCAACTTTGACAGTGTCAGCCTGGACGGCATTCTGGCCGACTGGGTCTGTGCATTGCGCGATCAAGGGGTGGAAGCGGTGTTGGTGCTGGGGCCGAACCCGCTGGGTGGCCGAGACCAGCGGGAGGTGCTGGCCATCCATCCTCCCCGTTTGTTGAGTGCCGCCGAGGCCCTGGCCGAAAGCCGGGACTTTGGCTCCGGCTGGCGCGACAGCGACGCGCCCCTCGTCGCCTGGCAGGACATCTCCAAGTCTTCTTTTGAGCAGTCCAGTCGCTGGCGCCGTTTGTGGCTGGCGCACGGCTACCAGACGCTGGTGCGTGTGGCATTCAGCCTGCCGGCGGGCCGTGCGTTCGAGTGCTTCATGTTCAGCCCGAGGGCTTTTGCCGACCGATCCGAGGCTGCGGTGCTGGCCTGGTCTGCTTTCAATGTGTGGCCGATGCTGCGGCGAACCATTGCCGAGCAGCGGGTGGGTCTGAGTCCGCGCGAGCTTGAAAGCCTCAACCTCGCGTTTGAAGGTCTGACCGCGCGCGAGACCGCGTTGCGCATGGATTGCTCCGAGCGCACAGTCAACTACCACCTGGCCAATGCCATGGCCAAGCTGCAGACCGACAACAAGCTCGCAGCGGTTCAGCGGGCGTGCTGGATCGGCCTGATTTAAGGTGACTCATGCCGGCGTTGTTGCGTTGCGGCAATTTCGCGAAGGCCGCTTGGTCATAATCCGCGCATGACTTTTCTGGCCCTGGATGTCGGCAACACCCGCCTGAAGTGGGCCCTCTACGATGCTCCGCGCGTGGGCGCCAGCCTGCTGGCAAGCGGCGCGCAATTCCTCGAAAACATCGAGACCCTGGAAGAAGGCGACTGGGCCAGCCTGCCCTCGCCGCGTTGGGTGCTGGGATGCGTGGTGGCGGGGGATGCCGTCAAACGCCGCGTCGAAGAGCAGCTCGAATTGTGGGACGTGACGCCGCACTGGGTGGTGTCCAGCACGGCCGAGGCGGGCCTCACCAACGGATACGACCATCCCACCCGACTGGGTTCCGACCGCTGGGTGGCCATGATCGGTGCCCGGCAGCGGCTGCTGGCTCAGGGACCGAAACGACCCTGCGTGGTGGTCATGGTGGGCACGGCGGTGACCGTGGAGGCCATCGATACCGAGGGTCGATTCCTCGGGGGCATCATCCTGCCTGGGCACGGCATCATGCTGCGCGCGCTCGAATCGGGCACGGCAGGTCTGCATGTGCCGACCGGCGAGGTCTGTGATTTTCCCACCAACACCAGCGATGCGCTCACCAGCGGCGGTACCTTCGCCATTGCGGGGGCCGTGCAGCGCATGGCCGAGAACCTGCGCCGCCATTGCGGCGAAGAGCCGGCCTGCTTCATGACAGGTGGTGCGGGCTGGAAGATGGCGCCCAGCATGTCCATGCCCGTCGAACTGGTGGAAAGCCTCATCTTCGATGGCTTGCTCGAAATCGCCAACCGCCGGCTGGCGCTGGTCGACACCTAGCCTTTGGCCTCGCCCCAGGGCAGCATGAGCGTCACGGTGAGCAGGCGGGCAAACTCCGGCTCGAACTCATCGATGATCTGTTGAGGATCCGGGCACAGCGCGGTGTCGGCGATCACGCCAAACTGCACGCCGCCGCCATAGCTCAAGATCGACACACCCAGTCCGACGGTGCCCGTTTGCGGCACCCAGAACATGGTCTGCTCCAGCGTGGCGCCACAGACCTTCAGTTTGGTTGCAGGCCCTGGCACATTGGTCATCACGGCCGTGGTCTTGCGGCCAAACAGGCTGAGCATCGCGTCCTGCGCGGGCTTGATCAGCAAACCCGCGACCGACAGCAGGCCAAAGGTGAGCAGCGGTTGCAAACTGCCCTTGAGGCTGTTCATGCGCGAGCGCACGGTGAACACGCGCTCGATGGGGTTGTCGACCCCGATGGGCAGCACCAGCGGCACCAGGCCGAAGCGGTTGCCCAGCTTCCAGGCGTCTTCCATCGGGCGCAGGTTGATGGGCACCATGGCCCGGATTTCCTGGCCTCGGGTCTCATCGCCCAGTCGCTGCAGGTAGGCGCCCAGGGCACCGGCCACACAGCCGAGCAGCACGTCGTTCACCGAGCAGTTCAACGCCTTGCCGATCGCCTTGACCTCATCGAGCGGGATGGGCTGACACCAGGCCACGCGCTTGGTGCTGCCGGGCTGGCCTTTCAGTCGCGTGGGGGAGTCGTCGGGCATGAGGGCGAGGGCGGCCAGATCGCTGGCGAGTTGCCCGCCCATGCGCGCCATGTCGGCGGCCTGGCCCAGTGTGTGGCTCAGGCTTTGCTGCGGGGCGGCCAGCATCGAGAGCGACTTCGCTGCGCCACCCCCCGCCGCTTCAAGGGCCTTGGCCGTGATGTCGCCGAAGGGGCGGATGAGGGTGTCGGCGAGCCAGTCTTCGGCGCCATCGAGACCCGCCTTGGCGGCCTTGCGGCTTTTGCGCTGTGGTGGCGCGTTGCCACCGTCGACCAGACTCATCATCACGCTGATGAGCGCGATGCCATCTGCGATGCAATGGTGGATGCGCGCAATCAGGGCGGAGCCGCCGTCGTACTGTTCGATGAGCTCAAATCGCCAGAGCGGGTGTTCATGGTCCAGCGACTGCATGGCGAGTTCGCCCACACGCGCTTGCAGGGCGGCCTGTTCTGTCTGTCCGCGCTGCCGTGTGAGCCGGTGCGTAACGAGATGGCGTTCCATGCGGAAGTCTGGGTCGTCAGCCCAATGCGCACCCGCGGCATCTTCGCGGGCGATCTGCGTGAAGCGGCGATAGAGCAGCAGGCGTTCGCGCACGCGCTCGCTTAAGGCGTCCAGGGAAATGCCGGGCCGCAGAATCCAGACGCCCACGATCATCATGAGGTTGGAGGGCGAGTCCATGCGCAGCCAAGCGGTGTCGACCTTGCTCATGCGCTCGCCATCCATGCCCAGGCTCCTGGTCAGTGCCTTCTGCACCGACTGACCCGCCTTGCGCACGAGCTGCCCGGTGGGCTTGTCCGGGCGTGAGCGCACTGCTGCTGAAGTGCCGACACGGGCGGCGACGCGTTGAACCATGGATGCTCCTCGGGCGCGTGAACCGGGACAAAGGGTGCCCGGTGCCGCTGGTCTTGGGTGGTGGGCCTATTGTGCAGAGAGGTCCAACCGTAAGATAGCGGGACACCCCTAAGCCCGGTCGCGTCGAGCCGGGCGTTTTATTTCCCCATCAGGAGCATTCATGGCCGACCTCAAGTCCCAGTTCGAAGCCGCAGTGGCGCAATCCAAGAACCTCAGCGAACGCCCCGACAACGCCACCTTGCTCAAGATCTACGGCTTGTACAAGCAGGCCACCAGCGGCGACAACGCCGAGAAGAAGCCGGGCTTTGGTGACATGGTGGGGCGCGCCAAGTGGGACGCCTGGAATGGCCTCAAGGGCACCAGCAACGACGACGCGATGCAGCAGTACATCGACCTGATTGCGTCCCTGAGCTGAAGCCCGGCACGCGAACGCCTGGAAAGCCGGCGTCAGCCGGCTTTCTTCTTTTTGGCAGCGGCTTTGGCGGCGGGCTTCTTGGCCGCCAGCAGGGCATCGAGGTTTTTGACGATCTCGCTTTCGATGCGGTCCTTGAAGGCACCGAGCAGGAAGCCCAGGCGCGCATCCAGCTCGAAGCGCTCGCCCGTGACCTTGAGCGTGCCGCTCACCCCCGACCGGGTGAACTGCACCTCGTCGCAGGCTTCGCCTTCTTCGTAGGTGCAGCTCATGTCGAAGTCGCTTTCGGCCTGCTCTGCCCAGCGCCAGGCCAGTTTGCGTGCGGCGGCCATGCCCAGGGTGTGGTCGCGTTCGATGTGAATGTCTGCCATGGCTTGCCTCGTTTTTGAAGTGTTCAGGGACGCGCGCCAGTGTGTCGAGCCGCCAACGACGGCGTAGGTGCCAGGCGCATCAGATCGATGCGCCGTTCTTCCTTGGGCCGCGCCGCCAGCGCGCGCACCGCATCATAGAACCGCGTGAAGTCGCGCCCTTCTCGCTCGAAGAGCGCCTCGAAGGCCGGCACCAGCCCGTCGTAAGCGGCTTGCGCGGCAAAGCTGGCGTTGTTGGCCTGCGCCACAAAAGGGTCGTAGCCGGCGAAGCCGCCCCAGTCGCGCTTGAGGGTTTCGTAGGACTGGCGGAAATCCGCCATGGCCGCCGTCTTGCGGCGGGTCTTTTCGGTGTCGTCGAGCGACGCGTCTTTGTAGATCGCGTCCAGTGTCTGCCGCACCGCCAACGTGAGGGCGCGAAAACGCCGGCGGCGCTCATCAAAGGCGGCGTATTCGCCGCGGGCCGATGCGCTGGCTTGCGTGGCCAGCCAGCGCGCGCCGCCCAGGCGTTCGACCGTGGTGGCGAAGGATTCGGTGAATTCGGTGTCGCCCGACGCATACACCACCTGGTGCGCGAGTTCGTGAAAGAGCAGCCGCGCCAGTTCGCCCTCCGGGTAGGCGATGAAGGTGTTGAGCAGTGGATCGCCGCCGGCCCAGTTCATCCAGCCCAGCGTGGAGTAGGCCGGCACGGGGTACACGGCCACCTCCAGTCCTGCGGGCAGCCCGCTGGCGAAACGGCGTGCGTCGGCTTCGTCGAAATAGCCCCGGTAGCCCACGCACCCCGCCACCGGGAAGCACCAGGTCTGCAGGGTGAGGGAGAGTGCAGGGGCTGCCACCACGTTGTAGATGGCAGCCCTGCGCTGCAGGTCCGCGTATCGGTGGTAGCTGGCGTTGTCGGGCAGGGCCAGCTCGCTCACGGCGAAGGCGCGAATGCGCTGGGCGAGCGCCAGCCGGTCCTTGAGGCTTTGTGGCGTTTGCGCGTCGGTCAGCCACGCGTCCACCGGGCGGGCGGCCTGCATCAGCCGCAGGTGGCCGGTGACCGATTGCCAGTAGTAGCCCACGCCGCTGGTGCCGGCACAGCCCGCGCTCAACAGGGCCAGGGCCATCGGCACGAGCCACCGCCGCATCAGGCGCCTTCGGGCAGCGCGGCCACGTCGACCAGGCAGTCGTAGAACACCGGGCCGCCGCCCATGTCGGTCAGGCGCTGGCTGGTGACCTGGTTGACGTTGGTGCCAGCAGGCCCCAGCTTGCGCCACCAGATGCCCAGGCCATTGACCACGCCCGGGCGCGCGCGACGCGACACGCTGGCTTTGCAGCGGTATTCGCCGCGCTGGTTGAACACGCGCACCATCTGGCCGCTGACGATGCCCCGCGGGGCGGCGTCGTCGGCGTGGATCTCCAGCAGCGGTTCGCCTTCGATGTCGCGCAGGCTGGTCACGTTGACGAAACTGGAGTTGAGGAAGTTGCGCGCGGGCGGCGAGATCATGGCCAGCGGAAACTCGGCCGAGCTGCCGGCGGTTTCGAAGTTGGGCAAGTGGTCGGGCAGACCGTCCTGACCTTGCGCGGCCAGCCGTGCGCTGAAAAACTCGCAGCGGCCTGATGCAGTGGGAAAGCCCCCATGGGCAAAGGGCGCATCGGGCACGTCCAGGGTGGCAAAGCCCTGGTCGAGCAACTGCTGGAAGTCCACAGCATCGCCGAAAGCGGTGCGGCACAGGGTGAGGTCGTCGTCGGCAAAGCAGGGGTCGTCAAAGCCCATGCGCCGGGCCAGCGTGCGGAAAATGTCGGTGTTGGTGCGGGCCTGGCCCACGGGTGCGATGGCCGGGCGGTTCAGCAGCACGTCGGTGTGGCCGTAGCTGGTGTGGATGTCCCAGTGTTCGAGCTGGGTGGTGGCGGGCAGGATGTAGTCGGCCAGGTCGGCGGTGTCGGTCTGGAAGTGCTCCAGCACCACGGTGAAGAGGTCTTCGCGCTCAAACCCTTGCACCACCTTGCCCGACTCGGGCGCGACCGCCACGGGGTTGCTGTTGTAGACGATCACCGCCGCCACCTTGGGCCCGAATGCAGGGGATGCGTCGCGCAACAGGTCGTCGCCGATGGTGCTCATGTTGAGGGTGCGCGCGCGTCGCGCGGCGAGCAGGTCGGGCCGTTGCAGGGCCGCCCGGTTCACCGGGAAATGGCCCGAGGCGGAGAGCAGCAAACCGCCGGCGGCTTCGCGCCAGGCGCCCACCAGCGCGGGCAGGCAGGCGATGGCGCGCACCGCATTGCCGCCACCGCGCACGCGCTGCATGCCGTAGTTGAGCCGGATCGCGGCGGGGCGGGTGGTGCCGTAGGCTTGTGCCAGATCCGCGATCTGCTGCACCGGAACGCCGCAAACCTCGGCCGCGCGCTCGGGCGGCCATTGCAGCGCCCGCTCGCGCAGTGCCTCCCAGCCCAGTGTGTGTTGGGCGATGTAGTCGTGGTCGAGCCAGTCATGGGTGATGAGCTGGTGCATGAGCGCGAGCGCCAGGGCGGCGTCGGTGCCCGGGCGCAGGGCGATGTGTTCGTGGCACTTGTCGGCGGTTTCGGTGCGGCGTGGGTCGATGCACACCAGCTGTGCGCCATCGCGCTTGGCCTGTTGCGCCAGCCGCCAGAAGTGCAGGTTGCTGCCGATCGAGTTGCTGCCCCAGATCAGGATCAGCTTCGCGCGCGCGAAGTGCTCCACCTTCATGCCGACTTTGCCGCCCAGGGTCTGCACCAGGGCTTCGCCACCGGCCGACGCGCAGATGGTGCGGTCGAGCAGGGAGGCGCCCAGGCGGTGGAAGAAGCGCCCCGCCATGGCCTCGCCCTGCACCTGCCCCATGGTGCCGGCGTAGCTGTAGGGCAGGATGGCTTGCGGGTCTTGGGCGGCAATGGCCTGGAGGCGGGTGGCGATGTCGTCGAGCGCCTCGTCCCAGCCCACGGGTTCGAAGCGGCCGCTGCCTTTGGGGCCGCTGCGCTTGAGCGGCGTGAGCAGCCGCTCGGGGTGGTAGGTGCGTTCGGCGTAGCGCGAGACCTTGGTGCACAGGGCGCCGTCGGTGTGTCGGTGATCGGGGTTGCCGGCCACGCGGATGGCCACGCCGTTGTCCACCGTGGTGACCAGGGCACAGGTGTCGGGGCAGTCGTGTGGGCAGGCGCCGCGCACGTGCTGCGTGGCCGGGGTGTTGGCGGTGTTCGTCATGGCTTGGAGGAGTGCAGGGTGCCCATGATAGGCGTGCGCCCATGCCGCAGGTGGGGATGTGGACTCGCTCACGGTTGCACCGTTCATCGCCGACGAAGTGCGCGCCTGCGACCTTACCCGTATGAAGAAAATCGCATACCCTGCACTCATCGGATCAATACGGTGAGGGGTACGGCACGATGCGACGCAGAGACATCCTGGGATATGCCGGCCGCATGGCGGCCTTGCAGGCATGGGGCGGTACCGCGCTGGTCGCGCATGCCCAGTCGGTGGGCGTGAACGACACCCGCATCCTGCTGGGGCAGTCCGCGCCGTTCAGTGGCGCGGCCGAGCAGCTGGGCCTGCAGTTCCACCTGGGCGCGCAGCTGTACTTCGAGGCGCTGAACCAGAAAGGCGGCGTCAACGGGCGGCGCATCGAGCTGGTGCGCATGGACGATGGCTATGAGCCCGAGCGCTGCGCTGCCAACACCCGCCAGCTCATTGCCGATGGCGTGTTCGCCCTGTTTGGCTACATCGGCACGCCCACCAGCGTGGTGGCGCTGCCGCTGGCCAGCGAAGCCAAGGTGCCGTTCTTTGCGCCCTTCACGGGCGCCGAGGTCTTGCGCGATCCGTTCAACCGCTACGCCATTCACGTGCGCGCGTCGTACTACGACGAAACGGCCGCGATCGTGCGCCAGATCACTGGCACCGGCATCAAGAAGGTGGCGGTGTTCTACCAGAACGATGCGTATGGCAAGGCCGGGCTGGAGGGGGTGACGCGGGCGCTCAAAGCGCTGAACATGGAGCCTTCGTCCACCGGCACGGTGGAGCGCAACACGGTCGATGTGGCCAAGGCGCTCGCCGACGTCATGGCGCAGCGGCCCGAGGCCATCGTGCAGATCGGCGCGTACAAGGCGTGCGCCGCGTTCATTCGCGAGGCACGCAAGCGCGGCTATGCCGGCAATTTCTACAACGTGTCGTTTGTGGGCACGCAGGCCCTGCTCGACGAGTTGGGCACCGACGCCAAAGGCGTGGTGGTCAGCCAGGTGATGCCCTTTCCCTACACACCGGTCACGGGCATTTCGGGTGAGTACCTCAACGCCGTACGGGCCAAGCAGGGGCGCGCGGCCAACTATTCCGGTATGGAAGGCTTTGTGGCGGCCAAGGTGTTCAGCGAGGCGGTCCAGCGGGCCGGGCGCAACCTCACGCGCGAAGGTTTCATCAATGCCATTCAAGGCATGCGCAACCTGGACCTGGGCGGTTTCCCGGTGGACTTTAGCCCGAACAAGCACACCGGCTCCAGGTTCGTCGAGCTCACTTTGCTGACCGAAGACGGCCGCATCCGGCGCTGAAACGCCGATAGGGGGAGGGGGTATCCCCTTGAGCCGGGTTGGTTGTCCCGCAAGGCGCCGGCTCATACCGTTGCCTTGGGTACCATGCCTCTTTTGAACCCATGCCCTGCGCCGGGCATCGCGAGGCCCCATCCCATGAAACTGATCGACTCCATCCTCACGCAGGCGGCCGGCATCGCCAGCGTCCGACGCGACATTCACGCCCACCCCGAGCTTTGCTTCCAGGAGGTTCGCACCGCCGACGTGGTGGCGCAAAAACTCGCCGAATGGGGCATTCCCGTGCACCGCGGCCTGGGCACCACCGGCGTGGTGGGCATCGTGCACGGCAGAGACGGTGGGAAGTGCGGACGGGCCATCGGCTTGCGCGCCGACATGGACGCGCTGCCCATGCAGGAGCACAACACCTTCGCCCACGCCAGCCAGCACGCCGGCAAGATGCACGCCTGCGGCCACGACGGCCACGTCGCCATGCTGCTCGCAGCGGGCCAGCACTTCGCGAAGCACCGCAACTTTGACGGCACGGTCTACCTGATCTTCCAGCCGGCCGAAGAGGGCGGTGGTGGCGCGCGCGAAATGATCAAGGATGGCCTGTTCGAGCAGTTTCCGGTGGAGGCGGTGTTTGGCATGCACAACTGGCCCGGCATGGCAGTGGGCACGTTTGCCGCGAGCGCCGGCCCGGTGATGGCGTCGAGCAACGAGTTCCGCATCGTGATCCGCGGCAAGGGCGCGCACGCTGCGCTCCCCCACAACGGCATCGACCCGGTGCCGGTGGCCTGCCAGATGGTGATGGCGTTCCAGACCATCATCTCGCGCAACAAGAAGCCGGTGGACGCCGGCGTGATCTCGGTGACGATGATCCACACCGGCGAGGCCACCAACGTGGTGCCCGACAGCTGCGAGATCCAGGGCACCGTGCGCACCTTTACCTACGAAGTGCTCGACTTGATCGAGCGGCGCATGCGCGAAGTGGCCGAGCACACGTCGGCCGCCTTTGGTGCGACCTGCGAATTTCACTTCCACCGCAACTACCCGCCAACGATCAACCACGCCGCAGAGACCGCATTTGCGCGCGAGGTGATGGCCGAGATCGTGGGTGCCGAGCACGTGGTGGAGCAGGAGCCCACCATGGGCGCGGAAGACTTCGCCTACATGCTGCAGGCCCGCCCGGGGTGCTACGCGTTCATCGCCAACGGCGACGGCGCCCACCGCGAAATGGGCCATGGCGGCGGACCCTGCATGCTGCACAACCCGAGCTACGACTTCAACGACGACCTGATCCCGCTGGGGGCAACTTTCTGGGTGCGGTTGGCCGAGAAATGGCTGGGCCAGGCGCGCGCCGGAGCCGCGGTTTGATCGCGCCGCAGGACGCGTTCTCTTCGTCTTACGCCAGCGCCCGGGTGCGCTTTCTGGAGGGCGCCGCCGCGGCGGGCATGGCCATCACCAGCCACAACCACCCGCTGCCCGGGCGCGACGGCGAGACGCTGGCCATGGACGTGGCGCTGGACGGCTCGCCCGATGCCGAGCGCTTGCTCATCGTCAGCAGCGCCTGCCACGGCGCCGAAGGCTATTGCGGTTCGGGCGTGCAGGTGTTCGCCACGCACGACGAGCAGTGGCGCGCGCATGCCCGCTCGGCGGGCGTGGCCGTGCTCTACATCCACGCGCTCAACCCGCACGGCTTTTCCTGGGTGCGCCGCGTGACGCAGGAAAACGTCGACCTCAACCGCAACTTCCAGGACTTCAGCCAGCCCCTGCCGCAGAACCCGGCCTACGCCGAGTTGCACGACCTGTTGCTGCCGCCGCAATGGCCGCCCACAGCGGACAACGCTGCCGCCATCGGTGCCTACATCCAGACGCATGGCCTGGCGCGCTACCAGGCGGCGGTGTCGCAAGGCCAGCATGCGTTTGCCGACGGTCTCTTCTTCGGCGGTACGGCGCCCACCTGGAGCAACCAGACGCTGCGCAAGGTGCTGCGCCGGCACGGGGCCAGCGCCCGTCGCCTGGCCTGGATCGATCTGCACACGGGGCTGGGCGAATGTGGTCTGGGCGAGCGCATCTTTGCGTGCGCCAACGACGCCGCCGCCCTGCAGCGCGCCCGCGGTTGGTGGGACGGAGGTGGAAAAACCCCGGTCACCTCCATCTACGACGGCTCCTCCACCTCGGCCCGGCTGACCGGCCTGATGTGGTGTGCCGCGTACGAAGAGTGCCCGCAGGCCGAGTACACCGGCATTGCCATGGAATACGGCACCGTGCCCATTACCGAACTCATCGATGCGCTGCGCGGCGACCACTGGTTGCACCTGCATCCCGAAGCACCGCCCGAGCTGCAGGCGGCGATCAAGGCGCGCATGCTGGCCGCGTTTTACGTGGACACGGACGAGTGGAAGGCGCAGATCGTGGTGCAGGCGCGCCAGGCGATGTTCCAGGCCGTGGACGGCTTGGCCGCTGCCTGAGAAGCGCTCAGCTCTCCAGTGCCACCCGCGCCGATGCGGCGTACAGCCGCTCCAGCGCGTCCAGCGGCTCGATCGACGCCGCGCGGTCCAGCAGGCTGTTGGCTTCGGGCAGCGCGTCCGGGCCTTTGAGCATGACCAGACCGGTGGCGTATTCGGTGAGCGTGACGACCGAATCCGGGTTCAGTGCCATCGCCTTTTCGTACAGTGCCAGCCCTGCGGCCGCGTTGGCGCCGTAAGTCATGCCGCCGACCATGCTGCCCACCTTGTCGATCACCTCGGCGTGGAACGTCGCCAGCGCGAGGTGGGCATCGGCGTGTGACGGGCAGCGTGCGATGGTGGTTTCCAGCGCATGCCTGATGCGCGTGCCCAGGCCTTGGGTGAGCGCCTTGGCCACGCTGATGCCCTGGCTGTAACGGCCCAGCGCGTATGCCTGCCAGTACCAGGGGCCGGGCAGTTCGGGCAGGTGGCGCTGCGCGGCCTCGGCGCGGGCGGCGGCTTGCAGAAGCAGGTCCTGGCGGAGCTGTTCGCGCGCTTCGAGGTGGTTGGCGTAAATGCAGGTGGCCTTGCTGGCCACGTTCAGGCCGGCATCGCCCAGGGCCAGGCCGGCTTCTGCGGCACGCTGGAATTCACCGTTGTGAAACAGCACCCAGGCCTGCACCACCAACGGATCGTCCGGCCAGGGCTCGGCGTCGCCACGGTGCAGGTGGTTCCAGTGGGCTTTGAGCCGCTCGGCACCGAATGCGGGATGGCCAGCGCGGGGAAAGGGTTTCCAGTCGGCCATGGTGGGTTCTCGCGATGGGGTCAGGTGGGCTGGCTGTAGGCGCCGGTCAGCGTCATCAGGTGTTGTCGCTGGGTGGCTTCCAGGTAGGGCGCCAGCAGGTTGAGCACATGGTGGGCGCCGCGCAGCAAGGCCTGCTGTGCGTTGTCGGGTTCCAGTGCGTGGCGTGGGTCACGCACGTACTCGAAGCTGAGCCAATAGGTGAGCACCACCACCATGCTGGTGGCGGTCGGCTCGGTCTCGCGCGCATCGAGGCTCACCGCGCCGTGCCGGCTCATGCCGTCGAGCAGGTGGCGGATGGCGCGTGACTTGTTCTTGAGCACGGTCTGGAAACGCGTTTCCAGCAAACGGTTCTTCGACAGCAGGTCGTTGAGGTCGCGATAGAGGAAGCGGTATTCCCAGATGATTTCGAACAACGAGTGCAGGAAGAACCAGGCGTCTTCCACGTTGCGCACGCCTTCGCTGGCACTCAGCAGCTCGCCCAGCGAACGCTCATATCGCTCGAAGAGCGAGTTGATCAGCTCGTCCTTGGCCGGGTAGTGGTAGTACAGGTTGCCCGGGCTGATGCCCAGTTCGGCCGAAATCAGCGTGGTGGAGACGTTGGGTTCACCGAAGCGGTTGAACAGCTCCAGCGTCACTTCCAGAATGCGCTCGGCGGTGCGACGCGGGGCTTTCTTGACCATGGCGCCGCTCAGTGGGCAGCGGCCGCGACGGCAGACGGTTCCAGTTGCCGCTGCAGTTCGTCGAGCGTGGTGTGCAGCCGCGCGGCAAGCGGGGTTCGAGCTGGCGCGCGCGCGTCCAGCAGGTGCCTGCCCGGGTCGCGCAGCGCCGCCAGATCGAGCGTCACGCCGTGGCGCGCCAGCTTCTGCGACAAGTCGCCTCGCCGGTCCAGCAGCATGCGGCGCGTCTGCTGGTAGGCGTGCTCGGCGATTTCGCGCCGTTGCCGGTAGCTGAAGGTGTTGGCAAAGAACAGCGTGGCGTCGCGGTGGTCGGGCTCGATGAGGACGATGTCGGTGCCCGGGTAGGCGCGCTCGTAGTGCTTGAACCCGAGCTCCAGGCGGGAATGGATCATGGAGCGGAAGGTCTGGCTCATCACGGCCGGCAGGCCGCCTTCGACCAGCGACGGGATGCGTCGCCCGTCGTGCAGGCTGGGGTCGGTGTGAAACGGCACCAGCGGGTTCAGGCACAGCAGCAGGTCGGTGCCTTCATCCAGCGCCACCGTGGCGTGCAGCGTTTTCTTGAGCGCGCCATCGACGTAGTGCTGACCGCCAATTTCCACAGGCGGAAACAGGCCAGGCAGTGCGGCGCTGGCCTGGATCGCGCGCGAGATCGGCACGTGGTCCCAGCCCGCGCGCCCGAAGGGCGCGGCATCGCCGGTATCGAGTTGCGTGGCCACCAGCGTCAGGCGCGCGCGCAGTTCGCGGAAGTCGTTGCTGCGCCCAGGCTGGCTGAACAGGCGCTCGATCTGCCGGTGGATGTTTTCGTTGTCGAGCACGCCGGTCGGCAGGGCCGCCCCCAGACGCTCGAACGCGTGCGTGAAGGGCTTGCGTTGCGCGCCCCAAGCCCAGAGCGCGCCACCGAGCAGGCGCGGCAGGCGCTGCAGCCGGTCACCCAGTTCGCCCCAGGCGGGCTTGAGCAACCAGGACGGGTCGAAACGGTCGACACCGGGACGGTCGTCGATGAAGGCTGCGCACAACTCGCGCGGGCGCATGCCGTTGGCCAGGCCTGCCGCGATGAACCCGCCGGCGGACACACCCACGTAGTGTTCGCAGTCGTTGAGGTCCAGGCCTTCGAGCGCATCGTCCAGGGCGCACAGCGCCCCCAGTTCGTAGATGGCACCCAACGGCCCCCCGCCGGCCAGGGCCAGCGCGATGCGTGGACGGCGGACCTTCTGCCTGGCTGTGCGTGATGGGGCTTTGCGGGGCGTCGTCATGCGTTTGAGTGTAGAGCGCGATGCCGAATCGACATGCTGCGTTGCAGCATCTGAAGCGGTCGCAAAAAAGGGGCGTCAAGCGCCCCTGTTCCGCTGGCCATGATCGGCCTGCTGCGAGGTCACGCGGCCTTGGTGCTGCGCGCGGTCTTGCGTGGTGCGGCCTTTTTGGCGGGCGCCGCTTTCTTGGCCGGAGCAGCCTTGCGGGCCGCTGTTTTGGCGGGCGCCTTGCTGCCCAGGCTTTGCACGTGGCGGTTCAAGGCGTCAATGCGTTCGATCAGCGCCTCCACATCGCGAGCCGACGGCACGCCCAGTTTGTTCAGCGCCTTGGCCACGCGGTCTTCGAAGATGTTCTCGAGTTTGTCCCACTGGCCTGCCGCCTTGGATGAGATGTCGGTGGCCATGCTGCTCACGCGGCTGGTGGCTTCGGAAATGCGCTCTTCGGCCACGGCCTGCGTCTTGCGCTGGATGGACATGCCTTCTTTCACCAGCGACTCGAACGCCTTGCCACCTTCTTCCTGTGCCTTGGAGAACGCGCCCAAGCCTGCCAGCCAGATCTGCTGCGCGGAGTCCTTGATGGCGCCCGACAGTGGCGAATTGAACGCTGCAGCGGTGGGCTTGGCGGCGCTGCCGGCTTTCTGGATTTTCTTGACCATGGGAAGACTCCTGTAGTGGATGGTGGAAAGCATGCGGTGACGGGGCCACCGCAACGATTGGCCACTGTACGGCGCGTGCAATGCGGCTGTGTAGGGGCGCAAGACTAAACCCCACGCGGGTTTTTGCGGAAGGCGAGGGCGGCCTTCCTGATCAAGAATGGCGGGCCATCCGGCGCTGCCCTGCTTTCTACCCACCGCTTCAGGAGACTCCCATGCATTACTTCGTCACCGGTGCCACCGGCTTCATTGGCAAACGCCTGGTGGCCAGGCTGCTGCAGCGCAAGGGGGCCGTGGTGCACTTCCTGATTCGTCAGGAGAGCGAAGGCAAGGTGGCCGGGCTGCGCGAGTACTGGGGCGTGGGCGCTGCGCGCGCCGTGCCGGTGTTTGGCGACCTCACGAGCAAGAAGCTGGGTGTCTCAGCGGATGACGTCAAGGCGCTCAAGGGGCAAATCGATCACTTCTACCACCTCGCCGCCGTGTACGACCTGGAGGCCGATGCCGAGAGCCAGATCGCGGTGAATGTGGACGGCACGCGCAACACCGTCGAATTTGCCAAAGCCATTGGCGCGGGGCACTTTCACCACGTGTCTTCGATTGCGGCGGCTGGCTTGTACGAAGGCGTGTTCCGCGAAGACATGTTCGACGAGGCCGAGGGCCTGGACCACCCTTACTTCATGACCAAGCACGAGAGCGAGAAGATCGTGCGCCAGGAATGCAAGGTGCCATGGAGCGTGTACCGGCCCGCAGCCGTCGTGGGTGACTCGCGCACCGGTGAAATGGACAAGATCGACGGCCCTTATTACTTCTTCAAGCTGATCCAGCGCCTGCGCCAGATCCTGCCGCCCTGGATGCCCAGCGTGGGCCTGGAGGGCGGGCGCATCAACATCGTGCCGGTGGACTTCGTGGTGGATTCCCTGGACCACATCAGCCACCAGAAGCGCAGCAGCGGCGCCTGCTTCCACTTGGTGGACCCGATGGGCTACCGCGTGGGCGACGTGCTCGACATTCTCAGCAAGGCCGCGCACGCGCCCAAGATGAACCTGTTCGTCAATGCGGCGCTGATGGGCTTCATTCCCAAGAGCGTCAAGAAGGGCTTGATGGCGCTGGCGCCTGTGCGCCGCGTCTACAAGGCGGTCATGCAAGACCTCGGTTTGCCCGAGGACATGATGACCTTCGTCAACTACCCCACGCGTTTTGACTGCCGCGACACGCTCGCCGCACTCAAAGGCAGTGGCATTGCGTGTCCCAACTTCAGGGACTACGCGTGGCGCCTGTGGGACTACTGGGAGCGCCACCTCGACCCCGACCTGCACATCGACCGCAGCCTCAAGGGCACGGTGGCAGGCAAGGTGGTGTTGGTGACCGGCGGCAGCTCCGGCATTGGCCTTGCGGCCGCGCACAAGTTCGCCGAGGCTGGCGCCGTCACGATCATCTGCGGGCGCGACCAGGACAAGCTGGATGAAGCCTGCAAGGAGGCGAAGGACAAGGGCTATCAGTTCATCGCCTACCCCGCCGACATTGCCGACATGGCCGATGCCGACCGCTTCGTGCAGTTGCTCGTCCAGAACCATGGCGGGGTCGACTTCCTCATCAACAACGCGGGCCGCTCGATCCGCCGCGCCATTGAAGGCAGCTACGACCGCTTCCACGATTTCGAGCGCACCATGCAGCTCAACTACTTCGGCTGCCTGCGCGTCACCATGGGCTTGCTGCCCGGCATGGTGGCCAAGCGCAAGGGCCATGTGGTCAACATCAGCTCGATTGGCGTGCTCACCAATGCCCCACGCTTCAGCGCCTATGTGGCAAGCAAGGCGGCGCTCGATGCCTGGACGCGCTGCGCCTCCAGCGAGTTTGCCGACCAGGGCATCACCTTCACCACCATCAACATGCCGCTGGTGCGCACGCCCATGATCGCGCCCACGCAGATTTACAAGAACGTGCCCACGCTGGCACCCGAAGAAGCCGCCGACATGATCGCGCAGGCCTGCATCTTCAAGCCCGTGCGCATCGCCACCCGCCTGGGCGTGACCGGGCAGGTGATGCACGCGCTGGTGCCGCGCGTGGCGCAGATCGTGATGAACACGAGCTTTCGCATGTTCCCCGACTCGTCGGCGGCCAAGGGTGAGAAGGGCGCGAAGTCGCAGCTGTCTCCCGAAGCCGTGGCCATGCAGCAGATGATGCGCGGAATACATTTCTAACCCCCGCCGTGCTGCGCGCGACCCCCCTTGCAGGGGGTAATGCCTGCCGCCCGTCCTGAGCCTGTCGAAAGGTGGTTTCGCGGCGTTTCTGGATGAGGTGCGGGCTGGAGGGGCGTGTCATGTGCTGGCCCTAGAATTTCCCCTTTGCCCGCCTCGCAGGAAACCGCATGACCGAGCCCACCGACATCACCTCCATTGCCCCGCGCGACAAGGCCGAGATCCTTGCGCAGGCGCTGCCGTACATCCGCAAGTACCACGGCAAGACCATGGTCATCAAGTACGGCGGCAACGCCATGACCGACCCCGCCTTGCAGCAGGACTTTGCCGAAGACGTGGTGCTGCTCAAGCTGGTCGGCATCAACCCGGTGGTGGTGCATGGAGGCGGCCCGCAGATCGAGACGCTGCTCAAGCGCCTGGGCAAACAAGGCCAGTTCATCCAGGGCATGCGCGTGACCGACCCGGAAACCATGGAGGTGGTGGAGTGGGTGCTGGCGGGTGAAGTGCAGCAGGACATCGTGGGTTTGATCAACCAGGCCGGTGGCAAGGCCGTGGGCCTGACCGGGCGCGATGGCGCCATGATCCGCGCGCGCAAGCTGCGCATGACCGACCAGAAAGACCCCCAGCTCGAGCACGACGTCGGCCAGGTGGGCGACATCGTGAGCATCGACCCCAGCGTGGTGCAGGCGCTGCAGGACGACCAGTTCATTCCGGTGGTCAGCCCCATCGGGTTTGGCGAGCAGAACGAGAGCTACAACATCAATGCCGACGTGGTGGCCGCCAAACTGGCCACGGTGCTGCAGGCCGAGAAGCTGCTCATGCTCACCAACATCCGCGGCGTGCTCGACAAGGACGGCCAGTTGCTGACCGAGCTCACGCCACGCCGCATCGACGAACTGGTGGAAGACGGCACGATCTCGGGCGGGATGATCCCCAAGATCGCCGGTGCGCTCGACGCGGCCAAGAGCGGTGTGAATGCGGTGCACATCATCGATGGACGCGTGCCGCACGCGCTGCTGCTCGAGGTGCTGGGCAACGAGCCCTTCGGCACCATGATCCGTTCGCACTGAGTGCGGTAGGCCGCTGGGTGAACGCGGTCACTCACTGACCTGCAAGGGCTCGACGCGGCTCGCTGTCGCTTGAGGGTGCCGTGCGAGAATCGCCGAACACCACACGGACCGCTCGCCATGACCTCCAACGTCCCAGAGTCCCCATCCCCGGAAGACCAAGCCGCACGTGAAGCCGCCGAGGCCATCGAGGCCGCGGCCCACGCCGACGGTGGTGCCCGCAAACGGCCCAAGCCTGGCGAGCGCCGTGTGCAGATCCTTCAGGCCCTGGCCACCATGCTGGAACAGCCCGGTGCCGAGCGCATTACCACCGCCGCGCTGGCCGCACGCCTGGAAGTGAGCGAGGCGGCGCTGTACCGCCATTTCGCGAGCAAGGCGCAAATGTTCGAAGGGCTGATTGAGTTCATCGAGCAGTCGGTCTTTGGCCTGATCAACCAGCTTGGCGAGCGCGAGCCCGACCCCAACGCGCGCTCACGCAAGCTCGTCACGCTGCTGCTGCAGTTCGGCGAAAAGAACCCCGGCATGACGCGCGTGATGGTGGGCGACGCGCTGGTGTTCGAGAACGAGCGCCTGCAGCAGCGCATGAACCTGTTCTTCGACAAGATCGAGTCGGCCCTGCGCCAGAACCTGCGCGAGACGTCGGTGCTGGCGGGCGCGGCCACGCCCACGGTCGACGCGCAGGCCGATGCCTCGGTGATCACCGCGTTTTGCGTGGGTCGGTTGCAGCGGTTTGCGCGCAGTGGCTTCAAGCGCACGCCTGGCGAAAACCTGGAGCACAGCCTCGCGCTGTTGTTGCCCACCGGGCGACTCTGAAGACCCGAGGTCTCGGCGCATTTAGGGCGCGGACCCTAAACAAAGGTCACGCAAACGGCCCCTCGTTTGCACGCGGCGGCGTTTTTGCGGTAAAAATAGAACGACCGTTCGATTATTCGAGCGGTCGCTTTTTTCAGCCCATCCCCTCCACCAGGACCGACCGCATGAGCGTGATACCGACAGCCCGCCGCACGCGCGCCGAAGCCGCGGCCCACAAGCCTTTGCAAAAAGGCCAGCAGACCAAAGCCGCCATCGTCGATGCAGCGTTGGGCCTGGCCACGCAGATTGGTCTGGAAGGGCTGTCGATCGGCGCGCTCGCGGAGGTCATGCAGATGAGCAAGTCGGGCGTGTTTGCCCACTTCGGCTCGCGCGAAGAGCTGCAGATTTCCGTGGTGCGCGAGTACCACACGCGTTTCGAAGACGAGGTCTTTTATCCCGCCATGTCGGCGGCACGCGGATTGCCCCGTTTGCGCAACCTGTTCGACAACTGGATGAAGCGCACCTCGGTGGAGATCGACTCCGGTTGCATCTACATCAGTGGCGCGGTCGAGTTCGACGACCGGCCCGGCCCGGTGCGCGACGCGCTGGCCAGCTCGGTGAACACCTGGCTCAGTGCCATGCGCCGCGCGGTGGAAATTGCCATTGAAGAAGGCCATCTGGCGGCCGACACCGACGCGTCACAGATGGCGTTTGAAGTTCATGCGCAGATCCTCGCGCTGCACTACGAGGCCCGCTTCCTGCGCAGTCCGGATTCCGTGCGCCGCGCCTTGCAAGCTTTCGAGGGCATCGTTCAGCGCTACAGCCGCGAAACGGATGCAGCCACCCGCACCCGCAAAACCCCCGCCCCGGCGCGCAAGCCGCAGGCCTGACTTTTCTCTTTTCACAAACCCAGCACAGGAGTTCCCCATGCCCGTTTACAACCCGCCCCTGCGAGACATGCAGTTTGTGATGCACGAAGTGCTCAAGGTGACCGACGACTTCAAGGCCATGCCGCAGCATGCCGAGGTGGATGCGGACACCATCAACGCCGTGTTGGAAGAAGCGGGCAAGTTTGCGTCGCAGGTGATTTTTCCGCTGAACATCAGCGGCGACACCGAAGGCTGCAAGCTCGACCAGAAGACGCACGAAGTCACCACGCCCACGGGTTTCAAGGAAGCCTACAAAACCTATGTGGAGGGCGGTTGGGCAGCCCTCTCGTGCGATCCCGCGTTTGGCGGTCAGGGCCTGCCGCTGGTGGTGAACCAGTGTTTCTACGAAATGATGAACTCGGCCAACCAGGCCTGGACGATGTACCCCGGCCTCACGCACGGCGCGTACGCCGCGCTGCACACCTACGGCACCGACGAGCAGAAGAAAACCTACCTGCCGAAGATGACCAGCGGCGAGTGGACCGGCACCATGTGCCTGACCGAACCTCATTGCGGCACCGACCTGGGTCTGATGCGCACCAAGGCCGAGCCGCAGCCCGACGGCACGTACAAGCTCACGGGCAACAAGATTTTCATCAGCGCCGGTGAACACGACATGGCCGACAACATCATTCACCTGGTGCTGGCCCGGCTGCCCGATGCGCCTCCCGGCATCAAGGGCGTGAGCCTGTTCATCGTGCCCAAGTTCCACGTGAAGGCCGACGGCACCATCAGCGAGCGCAACGGCATTTACTGCGGCGGCCTGGAACACAAGATGGGCATCCACGGCAATGCGACCGCGCAGATCGTGATCGATGGCGCCACCGGCACCCTGGTGGGCCAGCCCAACAAGGGCATGCAGGCCATGTTCGTGATGATGAACGCCGCCCGCCTGGGCGTGGGCAACCAGTCGCTCGGTCTGACCGAAGTGGCTTACCAGAACGCCCTGGCCTACGCGAAAGACCGCATCCAGATGCGCTCGCTCACCGGCCCCAAGGCCAAGGACAAGCCGGCCGATCCGATCATCGTGCACCCGGATGTGCGCCGCATGCTGCTCACCGCCAAGGCATATGCCGAGGGCGGCCGCGCACTGGCCATGTTCTGCTCGGTGCTGCTGGAGAAAGCGCACAACCACCCTGATGAGAAGGTGCGCAAGGACAGCGACGAGATGCTCTCGCTGCTCACGCCCATCACCAAAGCCTTCCTGACCGACAACGGCTACAACGCCGCCACGCAGTGTCAGCAGGTGTTTGGTGGCCATGGCTACATCAAGGAATGGGGCATGGAGCAGTTCGTGCGCGATGCCCGCATCAACATGATTTACGAGGGCACCAACACCATCCAGAGCCTGGATCTGCTGGGACGCAAGGTGCTGGGCAACAACGGCGCCACGCTCAAGAAGTTTGGCAAGCTCGTGGGCGCGCTGGTGATGGAAGAGGGCGTCAACGAAAAGATGGCCGAGTTCATCAACCCGCTGGCGGTGCTGGGTGAGCAGATCACCAAGTTCACCACCGAGATCGGCTTCAAGGGTCTGCAGAACGCCGACGAAGTGGGCGCTGCTGCCGTGGACTACCTGCGCGTGGCTGGCCACCTGGTGTTCGGCTACTTCTGGGCGCGCATGGCGCAGGTGGCGCTGCGTGAAATCGCGGCTGGCAACACCGACCCGTTCTACACCGCCAAGCTGCAGACCGCACGCTTCTATTTCGCCAAGCTGTTCCCCGAGACCGCGACGCTGATGCGCACGGCGCGCACCGGCAGCAAGGTGCTCATGGACACCGACGCCGCATTGGCATGACCCGCCTGCGCATCTCGGGGTGGCAACACCTGCGGCCAGGCCAGTCCTGTGCCGCGGTGATCCCGGTTTGAGACCTGTACCAAGGAGACTTCCATGATCAAGATCGCACTCACCGCCATCGCCCTCACGATGGTTTCCCTGCCAGCCCTCGCGCAGATGTCGCCCGTGGGCCTGTGGAAGACCATCGACGATGAGACCAAGAAGGAAAAATCGCTGGTCCGCATCACGGAGAGCAATGGCGTGTACAGCGGCAAGATCGAGAAGTTTCTCGACCCCACGACGAAGGTAGACGCGGTGTGCGACAAGTGCACCGACGAGCGCAAGGACAAACCCATCCTGGGCATGACGATCCTGCGCAACCTCAAGCAGAGCGCCGACGACAAGGCGGTGTACGACGGTGGCGACATCGTCGACCCGAACAACGGCAAGGTGTACCGCAGCCGCCTCAAGCCGGTTGACGACGGCAAGAAGCTGGAGATGCGCGGCTACATCGGCCCGTTCTACCGAACACAAACGTGGCTGCGGGTCGAATAAGGAAACACCCCCGCCGCGCTTCGCGCGACCCCCTCAAGGGGGCGACACCTGCGGCCCGGCACAGCCGGTTTCGCGGTATCTCTCGACAACTGTCCCTCACGCGTTGCGTGGCGTGCAAAGGAACCCGAAGAATGAACCGATTTCAAGTGAAGAAAGTCGCCGTGCTCGGCGCGGGCGTGATGGGTGCGCAGATCGCTGCGCATCTGGTCAACGTCAAGGTGCCGGTGGTGCTGTTTGACCTGCCCGCCAAGGAAGGCCCGAAGAACGGTATCGTGACCCGCGCGGTGGAGGGCCTGAAGAAGCTCAAGCCTTCGCCGCTGGGTGTGGCGTCTGATGCCGACCTGATCGGCCAGGCCAACTACGAACAGCACATGGAGCAGCTCAAGGACTGCGACCTCATCATCGAGGCCATTGCCGAGCGCATGGACTGGAAGCTCGATCTGTACACCAAGATCGCGCCCTTCATTGCCGAGCACGCCATCGTGGCCTCCAACACCTCGGGCCTGTCGATCACGAAGCTGAGCGAAGCGCTGCCCGAAGCGATCAAGCCGCGCTTCTGCGGCATTCACTTCTTCAACCCGCCGCGCTACATGACGCTGGTGGAGCTGATTGCCACACCGACCACCGAACCGCAGATCCTCAACGACCTGGAAACCTTTGTCACCAGTGGCCTGGGCAAGGGCGTGGTGCGTGCCAAGGACACGCCGAACTTTGTGGCCAACCGCATCGGCATCGCCGGCATGCTGGCCACGATGAAAGAGGTGGAGAACTTTGGCCTCACCTACGACGTGGTCGATGACCTCACCGGCAAGCGCCTGGGCCGTGCGAGCAGCGGCACCTTCCGCACCGCCGACGTGGTGGGCCTAGACACCATGGCCCACGTGGTGAAGACGCTGCAGGACAACCTGAGCCTGGAGACGGATCCTTTCTACGGCAGCTTCGGCACACCGCCGGTGCTCAAGAAGCTCATCGAACTCGGCAACCTGGGCCAGAAAGCCAAGGCCGGTTTCTACAAGAAGGTCGGCCGCGACATCCTGCGCTTTGACCTGGACAGCGAAGACTACGTGCCCGGTGGCGAGAAGGCCGACGAGGTGTACGGCCGCATGCTCAAGCGCCCGGCCGCCGAACGCCTGAAGCTGCTGCGCAATGCCGAAGGCCCGCAGGGCCGGTTCCTCTGGGCCATCTTGCGCAACAGCTTTCACTACGCCGCCGTGCACCTGGCCACCATTGCCGAGACCGCGCGCGACGTGGACCAGGCCATGCGCTGGGGCTTCGGCATGAAGCAGGGCCCCTTCGAGCTCTGGCAGGAAGCCGGCTGGCTGGAGGTGGCCAAGATGGTCCAGGAGGACATCGACGCCGGCAAGGCGCTGAGCACGGCGCCGCTGCCCGAGTGGGTGTTCAAGGGGCCGGTGGCCGAGGCGGGTGGTGTGCACACCGCGCAAGGGTCTTGGAACCCCACGAAGGGCGAGTTCCAGGGCCGCCTGCAGCTGCCGGTGTACCAGCGCCAGCACTTCCCCGAGCTGTTGCTGGGCGAAGCCGGTGCGAAGTTCGAGACGGCAGGCAGCACGATCGAAGAGAACGATTCGATCCGCCTCTGGACGCTGGACGAGCAGGTGCTCATTGCCAGCATCAAGACCAAGATGCACGCCATCAGCCCCGAGGTGTGCGAAGGCCTGATGGCGGCTGTGGACCTGGCGGAGAAGGAGTACCAGGGTCTGGTGATCTGGTCGGGCGACGAGCCCTTCAGCGCCGGTGCCGACCTGCAGGCCATGCTGCCCGCCTTCATGGCGGTGGGTGTGGCGGCCATCGAAGACGCCGAGGGCTTCATGCAGCAGACCATGCTGCGACTGCGCTATGCCAACGTGCCGGTGGTGTCTGCCGTGCGCGGCCTCGCGCTGGGCGGTGGCTGTGAGCTGGCCGTGTACAGCGCGCGCCGCGTGGTGCACATGGAAAGCTACATCGGCCTGGTGGAAGTGGGCGTGGGCCTCGTGCCTGGCGCCGGCGGCCTGACCTACATCGCGCGCCGCGCGGCCGAAAACGCCGAGACCTCCACCGGCAAAGACCTGCTGCCTTTCCTCACCGAAGGCTTCACCGCAGCCGCGATGGCCAAGGTGGGCACCAGCGCGCTGGAGTCGCGCAAGCTCGGCTACGTGCTGCACTCCGACGTGATCGTGCCGCACAAGGACGAGCTGCTGTATGTGGCCATCAACGAGGCCAAGGGCCTGTTCAACGGCGGCTACCGTGCGCCGCACAAGCGGCTGTTCCCGGTGGCGGGGCGCGACGGCAAGGCGACCATCCTGGGCAGCCTGGTGAACATGCGCGACGGCGGCTTCATCAGCCAGCACGACTTCCACATCGCCTCGCTGATTGCGAACGTGGTGACCGGTGGCGACGTGGAGCCGGGCACGCTGGTGAGTGAGGACTACCTGATGACGCTGGAGCGCCGTGCGTTCTGCTCGCTGATCGTGCACCCCAAGACGCAGGAACGAATCCTCGGGATGCTCAACACGGGCAAACCGGTGAGAAATTGACCCACCCCCGCCGCGCTTTGCGCGACCCCCTCAAGGGGGCAACACCAGCGGCCCGGCAAAGCCGGTTCCGCGGTGTTCTGGACAAGACACTTTTGGAGTCAACATGAAACAGATTCAAGACGCCTACATCGTCGCCGCCACCCGCACCCCCATTGGCCGTTCGCACAAGGGCTCCTTCAAGCACTTGCGCCCCGACGACCTGCTGGCCCTGGCCTTGCGCTCGGCGCTCAGCCAGGTGCCGGGGCTGGATCCCAAGGCCATCGAGGACGTGATCTGCGGCTGCGCCATTCCCGAGGCGCAGCAAGGCCTGAACGTGGCGCGCATCGGCGCCATCCTGGCGGGCCTGCCCAACAGCGTGGGCGGCATCACGGTGAACCGCTTCTGCGCCTCCGGCCTGTCGGCGGTGCAGATGGCGGCCGACCGCATTCGCGTGGGTGAGGCCGACGTGATGATCGCCGCCGGCACCGAGAGCATGAGCATGGTGCCCATGATGGGCAACTCGCCCAGCCTCTCGCCCACCATCTTCCGCAACACCGACGACGTGGAGAGCTATGGCATTGCCTACGGCATGGGCCTGACCGCCGAGAAAGTGGCGCAGAAGTGGAAGGTCTCGCGCGAAGCGCAAGACGCTTTCGCGTTGCAGTCGCACCAGCGCGCCGTGGTGGCCATGAAGAACGGCGAGTTCACCGACGAGATCACGCCGGTGGAAGTGACCGAGCGCAGCGTGGACCTGGAGAGCGCGGAAGTCACCACGAGCACGCGCACGGTGAGCCTGGACGAAGGCGCGCGGCCCGACACCTCCATCGAGGGCCTGGCCAAGCTGCGCACGGTGTTCGCGGCGCGCGGTTCCGTCACTGCCGGCAACAGCTCGCAGACCAGCGACGGCGCAGGCGCGCTCATCCTGGCGAGCGAGTCGGCCGTCAAGCGCTTTGGCCTCACACCGCTGGCGCGCTTCGTGAGCTACGCCTCGCGCGGTGTGCCGCCGCACCTCATGGGCATCGGCCCCATTGAGGCGATTCCTGCGGCGCTGAAGTCTGCGGGGCTCACCCAGGACCAGCTCGACTGGATCGAGCTGAACGAAGCGTTTGCCGCGCAGTCGCTGGCCGTCATGAACACGCTTGGCCTGGACCCGGCCAAGGTCAACCCCATGGGTGGCGCCATTGCGCTGGGCCACCCGTTGGGCGCCACCGGTGCCATCCGCGCAGCCACCGTGGTGCATGCGCTCAAGCGCCACAACAAGAAGTACGGCATGGTGACGATGTGCGTGGGCATGGGTCAGGGCGCCGCCGGCGTTTTCGAAAGGGTCTGACGACCCACCCCCGCGCCGCGCTGGCGCGCGTCACCCCCTGAGAGGGGGCGGTGCCTGCGGCCCGGCGGAGCCGGTTCCGCGACACCCCTGGGCCTCATTCACTTCGCGCCGGTACGCTTGTTGCGAGGTGACTGCAGGATGGTTTGTTTCTTCAGCCCACTTTAGCCATGAGCCACCCACATCCCTTTGACCAGGCCATCGCGCTGACCCCCACCGGTCCGCACCAGTACAGCGGCGCCACGTCCCCGCCTTACGGCAACATGGTCGGGCCGTTCGGGGGTGTGACCGCGGCGGTGGTCATGCAGTCGGTGATGCAGCATGTGCAGCGGCTGGGCGAGCCGATCTCGCTCACGGTGAACTACGCTGCGGCGCTGGCCGATGGGGCGTTCGCGCTCACGGCGCGGCCGGTGCGCACCAACCGTTCCACACAGCACTGGGTGATGGAGATCACCCAGCCCGATGCGAATGGCGAACCCACCACGGTGATCACGGCCACCGCCGTGACCGCTGCGCGGCGCGAGACCTGGGGCGTGGACGACGAGCCCATGCCGCCCGTGCCTGCACCAGCCGACGTGCCGCGTGCGCGGCTGGAAGCCCGGGTGGAATGGGTCAGCCGCTACGCCATGCATCCGATCACCGGTGCCCTGCCCACGGTGTGGGAGGGCCAGGGCGACGGCAGCCTGATGCAGATGTGGGTGCGCGACGACCCGCTGCGGGCGCTGGACTTCTGCAGCCTCACGGCGCTGGCCGATGTGTTCTACCCGCGCGTGTGGCTGCGCCGCGCCCGCCCCGTGCCCACCGGGACGGTGTCGATGACGGTGTACTTCCACGCGGGTTCACGCGAACTGGAGGCCACCGGCAGCGGCTGGCTGCTGGCGCAGGCACGGGCGCAGGCGTTTCGCAATGGCTTCTTTGACCAGACCGCACAGCTCTGGAACGAAGCCGGCGTGCTGCTGGCCACCACGCACCAGATCGTCTACTACAAGGAGTGAACCACCCCCGCCGCGCTGCGCGCGACCCCCTCAAGGGGGCGACACCCGCGGCCTGGCAAAGCCGGTTCCGCGGTGTCTGCTGGAAGAACGTCTGGTGCGCCGGTGGCGGTTTTCATGGCCGGCCCAGGAACAGGTACAGCCCGGTGTAGCCGCGCGGCGCACTCACGATGCTGAGGTAGAGCGGGCCGATGCCGGTGTCCGCCCCCACAAACAGGCTGGAGCCCGCACGAAGGTCGCCAAACGAGATGTCGCGCCGCGACGTCCACGCGTTGCCCGCTTCCAGCGAGCCCCCCACGAACAGCGCGCGCGCCACACCCACGCTCCAGGGCAGGCGCTGGTAGTAGGTGAGGCGGCCAAACACGAGGTAGTTGCCCGCCACCTGGCCCACGCGGTAGCCCGAGAGCTGCTGGAAGCCGCCGAGCGAATACTCGTCGATGGCGCCCAGGGGAATCTGGCTCGTCTTGGCCAGGCGAGCGCCGAAGTTGAAGGTGTGCACGCCCCACGACTTCACGGCGGTGGCGGTGCCTTCAAAACTCGTGAACGGGCTGCTGGATGCGCCGTCGAAACTGCGACGGCCAAACACCACCTCGCCTTCGGCGCGGTAGCCGCTGGAGGGGAAATTCGCGTAGTCGAGCTGGTCGGCAATGACCGCACCGCGCACGCCCAGCTCGCGCCATTTGAGCGAGGTGGTGGAGCCCGCCGGGATGCTGCTGGCCAACAGCTCGGGTGTGACCCGCCGCTGCGCGGCCACCACGCCCACGCGCATGTCGCCCACGTTGCCGAGCAGGCCCATGGGCCAGCCGATGTCGGCGCCCACGCGCAGGCTTTGCCGCTGCACCAGCGCCAGCGCGTCGCCCTCGGGGCTGAACAGCTCCACCTTGCGCAGGTTGGCGTCCGCGTAGGCGGCCACGAAGCGGTCGCTGTGCAGCGTGAGCGGCTGGTAGATCTCGGAGTACAGGCCCACGGTTTCGCCGAGCTGCACGCGGTTGCGCCATTCGGCGCCGCTGTCGTTGAGCCAGTGTCGGTTGTGGCTGATGCGCAGGTTGAAGGCGCCCTGGCCCTGGAAGTCGGTGCGCAGGTCCAGGCCCACGCGCAGGTAGTTCGGCCCCCAGGCGTTTTCGCGCAGCTGCACGGTCAGGTCTTCAGCGCCGTCGCTGCGCCGCACCAGGCTGTAGTCCACGCGCTCATAGTCGCCCATGGCGGCCAGTCGCTGCAGATCGCCTTCGAGCTTGGGCACGTCCAGGCGCTGGCCCTCGGAGGTGTCCATCGTGGTGGCCAGGCGCGCCGCGCGCTGCTCGTTCACGCCTTCGAACTTCACCGACGCCACCGCGCCGATGCGCCCGGTGTTGGCCAGGGCCTGTGCCTCGCGTGCGGCAGCCCAGCGTTGGTAGCTGGGCGCGTCCACCGCAAAGCGCGCGAGCGCTTCTTTCACGGTCAAGGCGTACTCGTTGCCAATCTTCACCAGCTCGGGTGCGCGGCCGAAGTCGCCCGAGGTGAGCTGGCCCAGTGGCGGCGCCAGCAGCAGGTCTTGAGGCTTCAGGGTGGCGATGCTGGCCTGCACGTTCTGCTCGGTCAGGATGTTGACCATCTGCGTGGTGATCCCCACCACGCTGCCCAGCGTTTCGCGCCCGGCCAGTGGCGTGCCGATGTTCACGGCGATCACCACGTCGGCGCCCATGCGCCGCGCCACGTCCACCGGCAGGTTGTTCACCAGCCCGCCGTCGCCCAGGATGCGGCCGTCCACCGCCAGCGGCGAGAACACCCCGGGCACCGACATGCTGGCGCGCAGCGCGGCGGCCAGGTCGCCGTGGTCCATCACCACCGCCTTGCCGGTTTCCATGTCGGTGGCCACGGCGCGAAACGGCGTGGGCAGGCCGTCGAAGTTGGCCAGGTGGCGGGTGGAGAGCGTGTAGCGCCGCAGCAGCATCTCCAGCGAACGGGTGGACACCGCGCCCGAAGGCAGCACGAACTGGCCGTCGCGAAAACCCAGCATCAGCACCGGCGAGAGCTCGAAGTCTTCTTCCTTGCGGCGCTGCGACAGCAACTGGCGCGGCTCGCGGCGGTCGAACAGGTCGCCCCAGTTCACCGCCAGGATCTCGCGCTCCAAGTCATCGGCCGTCATGCCACTGGCGTAGAGCCCGCCGACGATGGCGCCCATGGACGTGCCCACGATCACATCCACCGGCACGCGGGCGGCCTCCAGCGCCTTGAGCACGCCGACATGCGCGAAGCCGCGCGCACCACCGCCCGAGAGCACCAGCCCCACGCGCGGGCGTTCGCTGCCGCCCTTGGCCGCCGGTTCGCCCGCCGTTTGGGCCTGCGCGGGCAGGGTGACCAGCAGCAGCGCCAGGGCGCCGGCAAGGCGGGGAACGAAGAGGGCGGCGAATCGGGACAGCATGGAAGGCACCTGTGGACAGCGGCAGCGCCGGGTGGGCGAAAGCGGCAAGTGTAGGTGTCGGGCATGGCAAAACAGCGGCCTGAAACACGCTGTCACGCACCGGTCAGCCACTGGGCGCACGGCCCCAGAAAAGCACGCCCGTTCGTGGTAATTTGCGGGTCCTTCCCGACACTCCCAGAGACACCCCCATGAGCGACATCCTCGTCCACACCGAAGCCGGCGTCTGCACCCTCACGTTCAACCGCCCCGACAAAAAGAACTCCATCACCGCCGCCATGTACGGCACGTTGGCCGATGCGCTGCAGGCCGCGCAGGACGATGCCGCCGTGCGTTGCGTGGTGCTGCAGGGCAACGAGGCGATCTTCTCGTCGGGCAACGACATCGGGGACTTTCTCAACAACCCGCCCGCCACCACCGAGTCCCCGGTGTTCCGCTTCCTGCGCGGCATTGCGCAGTTTCCCAAGCCCCTGATTGCGGCTGTGTGCGGACCGGCCGTGGGCGTGGGCACCACGCTGCTGTTCCATTGCGACCTGGTGTACGCGGGCGACAACGCCGCGTTCTCCATGCCCTTCGTGAACCTGGGCCTGTGCCCGGAGGCGGCATCGAGCCTGCTGGTGCCGCAGATGCTGGGCTACCACCGGGCTGCCGAAGCGCTGCTGCTGGGCGAGCCCTTCATGGCCGAGGCCGCGCTCGAAGTGGGCCTGGTCAACCGCGTGCTGCCCCCGCTGGAAGTGGCCGGCTATGCGCAAACGGTGGCGCGCAAGATGGCGGCCAAACCCATGAGTTCGCTGATCGAGACCAAGCGCCTCATGAAGAAGGGCCAGGCGCAGCAGGTCATGGCGGTGATGGCCGAAGAGGGTGTCAGCTTTGGCCGCATGCTCGGCGAGCCGGCGGCCAAAGAAGCCTTCGGCGCGTTCCTGGAGCGCCGCAAGCCGGATTTCTCGAAGGTGTGAGCCTCTGCGGCTCAGGCCGCCATGGCGGCCTCGGCTCTGCCCAGCGCGTTGGCCAGTTCGCCCACCAGCGCCGGCACCTCTTCGCCCTGCGCGGTCACGCCGTACACATAGTTGTCGGGCCGCACCAGCGCGGCCACACACCCGTGCCGCTGGAACCACGCCTGCACCACGCCATCGGCCTCCTGTGCTTCGGGTGAGCCCACCGCCACGGTGCGCAGCCAGGGGTGGCCTGTGTCTTGCGCGATGTGTTGACCTGGCGCCAGCACCAGCCGCCAGCCGTTGCCTGCGACGGCATCCATGCGTTGTCGCCCGGTGCGGGTGATCAGCCACGGCTGCGGAAACAGGCTGCCGCGCGCTGCGTGCGTCTGCGCCGACAGCAAGCCCGCTTCGAGCTGGGGAAGGATGTCCTGGCGGGGTGTGTCTTTCACCACGCCACCGCATTGCGCGAGCAGGGCGGCGTCGCGTTCGCGGGCCTTGGCCGGGTCTCGCTCGCAGATCACGGCGCCCACGTGCTTGATGCGGCTGGTGAGCTCGCGCACGTGCGCCTTGCGCTCGGTGCCGTAGCTCTCCAGCAGCGCTTGCGCGTGAGCGCCGGTCACCTCACCGCGCAGCACGGCGATGAGCTTCCAGGCGAGGTTGGTCGCGTCGCGCACGCCCTGGCACATGCCCTGGCCCAGAAACGGCGGCTGCATGTGCGCCGCATCGCCCGCCAGGAACACGCGGCCCTGGCGCCATTGCTGCGCCACCAGGGCGTGAAAGCGGTAGCTGGACTGGCGCCACAGCGTGCCGTCTTGCGGCGTGATCCAGCGCGACAGCAGTTGCCATGTGGCTTCGGGTGTGGCGGCGAGTTTGGGGTCTTCGCCGGGCTTGAGCGAGATCTCCCAACGGCGGTGGTTCTTCGGTCCGATGACCAGCGTGCAGGGTCGTTCGGGTTCGCAGAACTGCACGCTCACCGGGGGCAGCTTGGCCAGTCCGCGCTCGTTCATGAGCACGTCCACCACCAGCCAGGGTTCATCGAAGTCGAGGTCTTCCAGTGCCATGTCGAGCTGGTTGCGCACGGTGCTGGCGCCGCCGTCGCACGCCACCACGTAGGCCGCGCGCACGGCCTTCTCGGTGCCGTCTGGCGCGCGGAGGGTGAGGTCCACGCCCTGCGCGTCGTGCGTGATGCGCGTCATCTCCACGCCCAGCTCAACCGCGACATTGGGCAGCTGTGCCACGCGCTCGCGCAGCACACGCTCCACTTCGGGCTGCGTGAACACCATCGAAGGCGTGTGTGCCTGCGGGTAGGGTGGGGCGACCATGGTCATGCGGCGGATCAGTTGGCCGTCCACGCCAAAGTACTCGGACGGCGTGAACGGTTCGCAGAACGGCGCAACGGCCTCGGCCACGCCGAGCTGCTGGAACACCCGCATGATTTCGTGGTCGAGCGAGATGGCGCGCGGGATCTCGTACACCCCGGTGAGCCTTTCGAACACGGCCACGCGCAGGCCCGCCTGGCCCAGTAGGCCGGCAGCCACCACGCCCGCCGGCCCATAGCCGACGATGGCGACGTCATAGACCGCTGCGGCGTTCATGCGGCCTCGTTCGCGATCGGGTTGACCAGCGTGCCGATGCCTTCGATGGCCACCTCGTAGGTGTCGCCGGCTTTCATCCACACCGGCGGTGTGCGCGCCTGGCCCACGCCGGCGGGCGTGCCCATGGCGATCACGTCGCCCGGCTCCAGCGTGAGCACTTCGGCCAGCAGCGCGATGGTTTCGGCCACGTTGAAGATCATGTCGCTGGTGTTGGCGTCCTGCATCACGGCACCGTTGAGGCGGCCCTGAATCTTCAGGCCGACCGCACCCGGCGGCAGTTCGTCGGCCGTCACCAGCACCGGCCCGAAGGCGCCCGTGCCGTCGAAGTTCTTGCCGATGGTCCACTGCGGGGTGCGCTTCTGGTAGTCGCGCACGCTCATGTCGTTGAAGCAGCTGTAGCCCAGCACGTATTGCAGCGCATCGGCCTGGGTGGTGTGGCGCGGCACGCGGCGGCCGATCACCACGGCGAGTTCGGCCTCGTAGTCGAAGCGCGACGACACCTTGGGCACCACACCGGCGGCGCCGTGCGCAATGAGCGAGCTGGAGCCGCGGTAGAAGAACCACGGGTAGTCGGGCTTGTCGCGGCCGCCTTCCTTGGCGTGGTCGAAGTAGTTCAGGCCCAGGCACACGGTCTTGCCGGGGTCCGGCACCAGGGGCGCCAGCGTGGCGGCGGCCAGCGGCTGGCGGGGGGTCGTGCTCGCCAGCGCGGCGCGGGCAGCGGCGAGCAGGTCAACGCCCTGGTGCAGGGCGGCGCGCAGGTCGCAGGGCACATGGGGCTGTGCGTCGTTCAGGTCGATCAGGTTTTCGCCGTCGACGACGGCCAGACGGGGTGCGCCCTGGCGCAGGTAGGTGGTGAATTTCATGGTGAGGTGAACAGAGAGAGAAAAGGTTCAGGCGAGCGGGGCAAAGTGCACGCGGCGTTGGGCTTCCTTCAGCGTGGCGCCGGGCGGTGGCGAGATGCCCCATTGGTCAACGCGGCCAGGGGGCCATTTCCAGTCGGCCGGGCCGCGTGGCTGGTAGCTGTCGTCCACCTGCTCGACCTCGGCCGTGTACTCGATGACGACGCCAAACGGGTCAATGAAATAGTTGAAGAGGTTGTTGCCCGGGCCATGGCGGCCCGGTCCCCACTCGATGGGATGGCCGGCGTCTTTCATGCGGCCCCCGCCCCGCATCACGGCGTCGGCGTCGGGCATCAGGAAGGCGATGTGATTGAGTGCGTCGTTGTCGGCCACGCCCACCGCGAGCGTGTGGTGGTCGTGGTTGCAGTTCATGAAGGCGATGGCGACCGTGCGGTCGGCGAGCTTGAAGCCCAAGGCCTCGGTGAAGAACCGCTGCGTGTCGTCCACGGCGTGGCTGTTGAGCACCACGTGCGTGAGGCGCATGGGTTTGTCGCGCTGCGGGCCCTGGTCGGCGTGGCGCGCGTCGCCGTGCACCACCTCGAACACGCGGCCGTGCGGGTCGCACAGCGTCAGCCCGGTGCCGCCAGCGGGGTCGTGGGTGATGGGGCCCACTGGCGAAGCGATGTGCCCGCCCGCGGCCAGCGCAGCCTGCGCCACCGCAGGCAAGGCTTGTGCGCTGCGCGCACGCAGGGTGACGTGCCGGATCTGGGGCACCTCACCGCCCGCGTGCAGGGCCAGCAGGTGGTGGTCGCTGCCGGTGCCGCGCAGGTAGAGGGCGTGGTCGGTGCGGTGGGCCACCTGCAGATGCCAGACCTGCGTGTAGAAAGCTTCGGCGCGCGCGAGATCGGGCACGTTCAGCGCCACGCTGCGCACGGATTCGATCCAGGGTGAACTCATGGGGATGTGGCTTTCTGTGTGCCGAGAAACCGCTCGGCGTTGTGGCGCACCAGCGCGGCGGCGGTGGCGTCGTCGAAGCCTGCGGCTTCGATGCGCGACACCGGCGTGCGGTCGTGGAAGTTGAAGGGGTAGTCGGTGCCGATCATCAGTTGCGACGCGCCGAAGAAGTCCACCAGATGGCGCAGGGTGGGCGTGTCGAACACCAGCGTGTCGTAGAAGAGGCGGCGCGCCTGCTCCACGGGCGATGTCTGCACGGCTTCGCGCAGCGCCGGGAACACGCCCCAGCCCTGCTGCAGGCGCGGCAGCAGCGAGGCCAGCGTGCCGCCGCCGTGGCTGAAGGCCAGCCGCAGCTTCGGGCGGCGCACCAGCAGGTTGCTGGTGATCACCGAGGCCGCGGCCAGACCCACTTCGCCCGGGTAACCCACCACTTGCTGCAGCGGCGCCGGGCCCACCAGGCGGTCCATGCCGGCGGGGCGGATGGCGTGCACGAACACCGCGGCGTCCAGCGCTTCACACGCTTCGAAGAAGGGGTCGAACACCGGCGATCCGATGGGCACACCGTTGATGTTGCTGCCCACCTCCACGCCGCTGAAGCCGAGCGTTTTCACCACGTACTCGAGCTCGCGGAGGGCCAGGTCCATGTCTTGCAGCGGCACGGCGCCCAGCCCGGCGAGCTGGCCGTTGCCGGCGTCCACCATGCTGGCGATCTGGTCGTTGAGGTAGCGCAGCAGCTGCTGCGCATCGGCCGGTGCCATCCAGTACGACAGCAGCTCGGGCATGGGCGAGAGCACCTGCAGCGCCAGGCCCATGCCGGGCAGGTCTTCCAGCCGGCGTGAGACGCTCCAGCAGGCTTCCGAGACCGTGCGGTAGTTTTTGCCCGCGATCATCACGCTGCGGTGGCAGGGCTGCGCCGGCGCCATCGAAGGCCAGTCGGTGGGCGCGGTGCGGCCGATGTAGGCGGGAAAGTTTTCCGGCACGACGTGCGAATGCATGTCGATGCCGCCGCAGGCGCAACGCAGGGTGGACGCCACAGTTCGTTACTCCGCCGTGATGCCCAGGGCCTTGACGATGTCGCGCCAGCGGCTGTGTTCGCCGCGCATGAAGGCATCGAACTCGGCCACCGACATCTTCTGCTCGGCCAGCGAGCCCAGCTGCTGCATGCGCTGCGCCACTTCGGGCTGGCGCAGCACGGTTTCCAGGTCGCGGTTCACGCGGGCCACCACGTCGGCGGGTGTGCCGGTGGGGGCGAACACGCCGTTCCAGCCGGTGTACTCAAAACCGGGGAAGGTCTCGCTGAGGGCGGGCACGTTGGGCATGTCGGCCTGGCGCTGCGCGGTGCTCACCGCGAGGGCGCGCAGCTGCCCGCTCTTGATGAAGGCGGTGAGCGCGGCGTCGGGCAGGCACACAAGCTGCACGCGCCCGCCCACCACATCCTGAATCGCTTCGGGGGCCTTGGTGTAGGGCACGTGGTTGAGCTTCACGCCGGCCTTGGCGGCCACGCTGTCGGCCAGCATGCCCGAGAAGGTCTTGGGCCCTTCGGTGGCGATCGAGATGACGCCCGGCTGGGCCTTGGCCATGGCCAGGGTTTCGGCGAGGTCCTTGCCCGCGAAGCCGCTGGCCGCGGCGATCACGAACGGACTGCGTCCCACCAGCCGCACGGGCACGAAGTCTTTCACCGGGTCGTACGGCAGGGTCTTGAAGGTGAAGGCGTTGGTGACCATCGCGGCCGTGGTCGCGTAGTAGAAGGTGTAGCCGTCGGCGGGGGAGCGCGCGGCGGCCTGCGCACCGATCACGTTTTGCCCGCCGGGGCGGTTCTCCACCACGATGCCCTGGTTCCACAGGCGCGCCAGCTGGTCGGTGACGTAGCGCGCCAGGATGTCGGGGCCCGCGCCGGCCGGCTGGGAGAGGATGAATTTCACGGGGCGCTGTGGCCACGCGGGCGTCTGGGCGCGCAGGGCGCCGGCCAGGGGCAACAGGAGCGCGGCTCCCGCAAAGTGTCTGCGTTTCATGGGTCTTGTCTCCTGCGGGCCGTGCGTGCGGCGCGGTGGGTTTTTGGGCGATTCCGGGCACCATGCTAGGGATCAATGTGGTGGATGAAAAGACGATGGCATGGATTCATAAAATCCACGCCATGGATATTCGAAATGTGGACCTGAACCTGCTCGTGGTGTTTGACGCCATGGCCCGCCACTGCAGCGTGGGGCGCGCCGGTGACGCGCTCGGCCTGAGCCAGCCGGCCACGAGCGCGGCCCTGGCGCGGCTGCGCACCGTGTTCGACGACGCCCTGTTCGTGCGTGCCGGCGCGCAGATGAAGCCGACGCCGCGCGCCATGGAGCTGGCCCCGGCCGTGCAAAGGGTGGTGGAGGCGATCAACGCGGAGATCCTGCAGAAGGCCAGCTTTGATCCTGCGCGTGCCGAGCGCACCTTCACCATCCTCACGCCCGACATTGGCGAGGTGGCGTTTCTGCCCGGGGTGTTGCGCCGCCTGCGGCAGGAGGCACCGCAGGTGCGGCTGCTGGCCACCGCGCGCTCGCGCTTTGCGGCAGCCGAGGCGCTGGAGTCGGGCGAGGCCGATCTGGCCGTGGGCTTTTTCCCCGACCTGCACAAGGCCGGCTTTTTTCAGCAGGCGCTGTTCAGGACGTCGTACGCGTGCGTCACCTGTGCCAAAGCCGGGCCGGCGGCAGCGCGCCTGTCGCTCAAGCAATACCTCGCGGCCCGGCATGTGGTGGTGCGCCCGGACGGGCGCGAACACCTGCTCGACCGCTACCTGAGCGATAAGGGCTGGCAGCGCCACGTCATGCTGGAGCTCTCGCACTTCATGAGCCTGCTCGCGCTGTTGCCGGGCACCGACCTCGTGGCCACCGTGCCCGAAGACATCGCCACCGTGCTGGAGCGGCACGTCGCCATCCGGCGCATCGCGCTGCCGTTTCACGTGCCGGTGATCGATGTGCAGCAGTTCTGGCACCGCCGCATGCAGCACGACCTGGCCAACCGCTGGCTGCGCGGCGTGTTCTTCGAGGTGAACCGGCGTGAGGCGAATGAGGGTTTGCCGGGCTGAGTGGCCCGGCCCGGCGCATCAGCCGTGGCTCAGACCCGCGGCGGTCACGCCAGCCATGCAGATGACCTCGTCTTCATCGCCCGTGCCACCGCTGGCGCCCACGGCGCCCAGCAGCTGGCCTTGCGCGTCCTTGATCAGCACGGCGCCGGGTTGCGGCAGGAACTTGCCGTCGGCGGTGGCGGCGAGTGCCACGAAAAAGTTGGGGTTGCCCTTGGCGCGTTCGGCCAGCGTGCGGCTGGACACGCCCATGCCGATGGCTCCCCAGGCCTTGGCGCGCGCCACGTCAAAGCGGAACATGCTGGCGCCGTCTTCGCTGGCAAAGGCCTTGAGGTTGCCGCCGGCATCGAGCACGGCCACGCCCATGGGCTGGTAGCCCATTTCCTTGGACTTGGCGAGGGCGGCGGTGATGATCTGCTGGGCTTGGGCGAGGGTGAGGGTCATGGTGGGTCCGGTTGAAAAGTGAAGTCAGAAAGCATAGCGCCTGGGCTCTGCCTCAAGTGCCATCTCTGGATGCGGTTCGTTTTTCTGACGCGGGCGGCGCGGGTCCGGTGAGGGCGTCGAATCCATACCGGTTCATGCTGCCGAACATCGGCATGGCGGGATGGGGCAGGAACCTGGTGCGGCAATCGATGACGGCGGGCAGGCCCGAGGCGATGGCGCGCGCGATGGCGGGGCCCACGTCCTGCGCACGCCGGACCACTTCGCCGTGGCACCCGAAGCCGCGGGCCACGGCGGCGTAGTCGGTTTCGTCCAGCGAGGTGCCGAGTTCGAAGTCGAACTGCATCTTCTGGCCCTGCCGGATGATTCCCCAGGCCGCGTTGTTGTGGATCACATTGATCACCGGCAGGCGCTCGCGGCGCGCGGTGTCCAGCTCGTTGAGCGTGAAACCGAACGAGCCGTCGCCGGTGATGTTGAGCACCGCGCGGCCGGGGTGCTGCAGCTGGAGCGCGAGCGCATACGGCAGGCCGAAGCCAAGGTGGCTCATGCCCGGTTCGTGGAAGCGTGTGCGAACGTCCTTCACAGGCGTGAAATCGTTGCTCCAGAACGTGGTGTGGCCGCCGTCGTACACGGCCAGCGCGTCGTCGGGCATGGCCTGCGCCACGGCGCTGGCCAGGGCAGCGGGGTGCATGGTTTCTTCGGTGTCGCGTGCCATCACGGCGAGCTTGGCGTCGTACTGCGCGCGCACAGCCCGGATGCCCGGCAACCACTGCGCGTCGATCTGGAAAGCGCCCGCATCGTTCAGCGCCGCGTTCAGGTCGGCCAGCGCGAGCGAGGCGTCTGCCAGCATGCCGACCTCGTGCATCACCGGGTGGCCGAGGGCGGAGGGGTCGATGTTGATGCTGATCACGCGGTGGCTGCGGCGCGCCAGCGCCCCGCGCTCGTCCCACATCCAGGACGACCAGCGGCAACCGATGGAGACGATGACGTCGGCCTGCTCAAACGCGGCGCGCACGGCCTCGCCCGCGATCAAGCCACCGTGGCCGATGAAATGCGGGCTGTCGGTGGGCACCACGCCGAGCGCCATTTGCGTGGGCACCACCGGGGCCTTCAGGGTGGCGGCCAGCGCGCGCACGGCGGTGGCGGCGTGGCTGCTGATGACGCCGCCACCGGCCACCACCAGCGGGCGCTTGGCCGTGCGCAGCAGTCGCACGGCCTGCTCGATCGCATCGGCCGCCGGGCGCGCCGAGTGCGAGGCGCGGTAGCGCGAGGGCGCCGGAGCGAACTCGTCGTCGGCGAAGCTGCACGGGGCGCCAAGCACGTCCTGCGGAATGTCCAGGTGCACCGGCCCGGGCCGCCCGCCGAGCGCTTCCCGGAATGCGGTGCGCACCAGCTCGGGCATGCGGCGCGCATCGTGCACCACGGCGTTCCACTTGGTCAGTGGCGCGAGCACGGCCCGGGTGTCCATGTCCATGAACATGCCGCTGTGCGGGTACGCGGCGGCGCGGTGCTGGTTGGTGGTGATGGCCAGCAGCGGCAGGTGGTTGTTGAAGGCCACGCCCATGCCGGAGGCCAAGTTGAGGCCGCCCGGGCCCATCTCGCCCAGCGCCACCGCCATGCGGCCGCTGCCGGCGTGTATGGCAGCGGCCATCATGGGGCCGGCGGCTTCGTGCCGCACGCCCATGAAACGCATGCCGCGCTGTTGGGAAATGGCGTGCAGCAAGGGCGTGAGCTTGCCGCCCACGATGCCGAACACATGGCCCACGTTTTCGGCGGCGAGGGCCGCCACCAGGGCTTGAGCCCCTGTCAGATGCAAAGCCACGCGGTGTCAGTCCTCTGCGGTGAAGCCGGTGGTCTTGGCCAGACCCGCCCAGCGCTGGTGGTCCTGTCGCACGATGGCCGCGAACTCGGCCGGCGACTGGTGAATGGCCTGCAGGCCGTTGCGCGTCAGGATCTCGGTGAACTCGGGCGCCTGCAGGCCTTCGCGCACCAGGGCGTTGAGCCTGGTGACGGTGTCGGCGGGCGTGCGGGCGGGCACGAACCAGCCCAGCCATTCCTGAATCGCGATGTCCTTGTAGCCCAGCTCGACCATGGTCGGCACGTCGGGCATGAACACTGAGCGTTGCGGGTTGGTGACCGCGAGCGAGCGCAGTTTGCCGGCGCGCACGTGCGGCAGCACCTCGCCGATCACGTTGAAGCTCACCGGAATCTGGCCCCCCATCACGTCGTTGAGCAGTGGGGCGCCACCACGGTAGGGCACGACGGTGAACTCAAAGCCCGCCGCCTTCTGCAGCAGCATGCCCGCGAAGTGCAGCGCAGAGCCGGCCGCCGGCACGCCGTAGGTGGCCATCTTGGGGTTGGACCTGGCCCACTGGATGTAGTCGGCCACGGTCTTGATCTCGGGGGGCAGTCCCGGGCCTGCGGTGAACGAGAAGCCGTAGTTGACCGTGGTGGACACGGGGATGAAGTCGGCCAGCGGGTCGTAGGCGAGCTTCTTGTAGGTGTGGGGATAGAGCACCATGGGCGAGCTCGGGATCTGCAGGATGGTCAAGCCATCGGGCGCTGCGCGCTTGACGTACTCGACCGCGATGCGACCGCCCGCGCCGGTGCGGCTTTCGACCACCACGGCGGGCGCGTATCGGCCGCGCATTTTTTCGGCCAGCGGGCGGGCCACGTTGTCGCCCATGCCCCCGGCGGGAAAGCCGGAGACCACGAAGGCGGTGCCCGCGCCGGGCGCCTGGGCCAGGGCAGGGAGCAGGAAGGGCGCGGCGCCGGTGGCGGCGCCGGCCTGTATCAGGGCGCGTCGGTTGAGCATCAGGTGTCTCCTTCTTGTACGTGGTGTGCAGATGCGGTCGCCACGATAGGGGCGTTGTCCGACACGGTCCATGGACGAAAGCGCAGCGTGCTTGCACATTTCCGGCATCGGCGCAGGCCCTACTCGGCCTTCACGCCCGCCACCTCGATGGCCTTCTTGTGCACCTCGATGTCGCGCGCGAGGAACGCGCGAAACTCCTGCGGGGTCGATGGCGTGGGCACGGCGCCGTTGATGTCGAACTGCTTGCGCAGCTCCGGTTGTTGCAGGGCCTGCGCCAGGGTGCGCCGCAGGGTGTCCACCGCGCCGGGCGGCAGGCCCTTGGGTGCCATCAGGCCGATCCAGCCCGCGAACTCGAAGCCGGGCAGCGTCTGGGCAATGGAAGGCACGTCGCCCAAGGGGCGCGACTCGGTCGTCATGCTGTGCGCCAGCAGCCGCAAGCGGCCGTTCTGCACCTGGCCCATAGCCGCCGGTGCGGGCGTGAGCACCCAGTCGGTCTCGCCCGCCACCACCGAGGTCACACCCTGCGCGCCCCCTTTGTACGGCACATGCAGCGACTGGAAGCCCCCCGCCGATTGCAGCGCCGCGCCGGCCAGGTGGCTCGTGGAGCCCACGCCTGCCGAGGCCATGTTGCTGTTGCTGCCCTTTGACCTGGCGTACGCGATCAGCTCGGCCACGTTGCGCACGGGCAGCGCGGGGTTGACCACCAGCACATTGGGCAGCAAGGCGATCAGCGAGATGAAATCGAAGTCCTTGAGCGGGTCGTAGGGCACGGCCTTCTGCAGCAAAGGCGCGATGGTGATCGAGCTGCTGCTGGCGACGATCACGGTGTGGCCGTCGGCCGGCGATGTGCGACCCACTTCCACACCCAGTGCACCGGCGGCACCTGCCTTGTTGTCCACCACCAGGGGTTGCGCAAAGCCCTGTGCCATCTGCGTGCTCAGGATGCGTGCAATGGTGTCGATGGAGCTGCCCGGTGCATTGGGCACGATGAATTTCACGGGGCGCTGCGGAAAAGTGCCCTGGGCCCAGGCGCGGCTGCCGCCGCTGGTGGCCGCCAGCGCCACCAGCGGCGGCAGGGCGGCCAGCAGACGGCGGCGGGAGGGGTGGGCGGGTGAAGGGTGTGGCATGCGTGTCTCCATCGTTGTGGTGTGGTGGTCTCGTGCCGGCCCGCCTGCGGTGCAGCGGCCGTCACCGGCCGATGATGAGCGGGCCGGCGCCTTCGCGCGATGGACGATTCGGACAGGCCTTGTAGTTTTCCGGCATGCGGTGACAATCGCGCGCCATGAGCACCTCGCCCTTGTTGCTGGTTCCATTCCATGAAGTCCGACACGAGCAGCCGGACGATTGCCTGCACTACGAGTCGGTGGCGGTGCGCGGCTCGGAGATGGACTGGACGATTCCCGCGCATCGGCACGATGGCTTGCACCAGTTCCAGTGGCTCGAACAAGGCCAGCTGCACGGCACCATCGACGGCCGTGAATTCGAGGCCCAGGCCCCCGTGCTGCTGATGCTCGCCCCCGGCTCGGTGCACGGCTTCACCTACACGCCCGACACCGTGGGTCATCAGGTCACTGTGCCCACCGCCACGCTGCGCAAGCTGCTGGGTGGCTCGAACCTGACCGACATGGGGCTGGGCACCTCCTGCGTACTGGCAGACATGGACGACGAGAACTCGGCCGAGTGCAAGAGCCTCTTCACCCAGGTCGCACGCGAGTTCCGCATGCAGAGCCCGGGGCGGGTGCATGCGCTGTTGTCTTGCGCCACGCTGCTGGCGGTGCAGGTGCTGCGCCAGCGCGGCGAGCACTTCATTCGCGAAAGAGGGCAGGGTGCGCGCGATGCGCTGGTGCGCCGCTACCTGGCGCTGGTGGAGCTGCATTTCCGGGGGCACGAAGCGCTGCCCTTTTACGCGCAGGCGCTTGGCGTCACGCCCGACCACCTCAGCCGCACCTGCCGCCACGCGCTGCGGCGGTCGGCGCTGCAGATCCTGCACGAGCGGCTGATGCTCGAGGCGCGCCGTCTGCTCGCCTACTCGTCCCTGTCGGTCACGCAAGTGGCACAACAGCTGGGCTACGACGACGCGGCGTACTTCAGCAAGTTTTTCAGCCGCGTGGTGGGCCATACGCCGTCGGAGTACCGTGCGCTGGTGGCCAGCGGCGTGCGCGGTGCGGACTGAGAGGGCCCGCGCCGCTGGACACCGAAACATCTGGGAACATCATTTCACCGCCCGAGCGGGCAGACTGCGCGCTGCGCTTCTCTTTCAACCGGTACCCTCATGAAACTTCTCCCCCTTGTCGTCTCCCTCGGCGCCGCCGCGCTCATGCCCCTGGCCGTGCAGGCGCAGACCCAGCCAACCGCCCCGAAACCCGCTGCCAAACCCGCGCCAGCGGCCAAGCCGGCGGCCCAGCGCCCTCCGCTGGCGCGCTCGGCGGTCAAGGCCGTGGAAGAAATGACGCCCATTGACGAAGACACCGACGTGGCGCTCTCCGAGGCCGACCTGGCCATTGCCCAGCGCGTGCACGTGGGCTCCATCCCCTGCGAGCTGGGTGCGTCCGTGCAGGTCACGCCCGCGAAGCGCCAGGGCTTCTTCATCGTGCAGGTCAAGGACATGCGCAACGCGCGCTACTTCATGCACCCCGTGGAAAGCCGCACCGGCGCCATTCGCCTGGAAGACCCCAAGCGCGGCGCGCTGTGGCTGCAGCTGGGCAACAAGTCGATGCTGATGAGCCAGAAGCTGGGCAAGCGCCTGGCCGACGAATGCATGAACCCGGACCAGGTCACCCTGGCCGAGGAAATGAAGCGCAACCCGCCGCGCAGCCTGCTCGAACCGCTGGACCCGCCCGCGAACACCAACAAGTAAAGCCGGCGGGTGTATGGTGTCGCGCCATGAACACCCCCGAACACCTGGAGCAGGCCAAGGCCTGCTTCTTCGAAGGCAACACCCTCTTCGAGGCCGGACAACTTGAGGAGGCCGCTGATCGCTACCAGGCCGCGCTGGCCCTGGTGCCCGGGCGGCCTTCCATCCTGGCCAACCTGGGGGTGACGCAGTGCCGCCTGGGCCGCTGGGCCGAGGCCGTGGCGACGCTCACGCAGGCCACGCAAGCCGACCCCACCCACCGCGACGCCTGGATCGCGCTGGGGCTCTCACAGGAAGCGCTCTCGAACTGGGCGGGAGCCGCGCACGCGCTGCAGCAGGGCGTGAAGCTCGGTGCCAGCACCGGGCAGATCCATCTCTCGCTGGCCCTGTGCCTGCTGCGCCTGGAGCGCCCGCAAGAGGCACTGCAGGCGCTGGACCGGGCGCTGGCGCTGGACGACACGCTGGCCGAGGCCTGGAGCCAGCGCGGCAGCCTGATGCGCGACGCCGGCCAATACGCCGAAGCCGCGCGCTGCTTTGAGCAAGCCCTGGCCCACGGTGGCGACGACACCCTGCACCGCTTCTACCTCGCCTCGGTGCGCACAGGCGACGCCACGCCCGCGCAGCCGCCACGCGCGTATGTGGAAGCACTCTTTGACGAGTACGCCGACGACTTTCAGAGCCACCTCATCGAGCACCTGAAGTACCAGGCCCATGCGACCCTGCTCGAGCCCCTGCGCGAGGGTGGGCAGCGCTTCCCGCTGGCGCTCGATCTCGGTTGCGGCACGGGCCTGTGTGGCTCGCTCATCCGCCCGCATGCCGATGCGGTGGACGGTGTCGATCTCGCACAGGCCATGGTGGAGCAGGCGCGCGCCAGCGGCGCTTACCGCCACGTGGCGCAGGACGACCTGCTCGGCTTCCTGCGCTCGTCCGAAGAACCGGCAGACCTTGTGGTGGCCGCCGATGTGTTCATTTACGTGGGTGCGCTCGAAGAGGTGTTTGCCGCCGTGCGGCAGCGGCTGCGGCCGGGCGGCTGCTTCGCGTTCTCGGTGGAGCTGGCCGGCGATGCGCACGAACTCCAGCTGCGGCCCAGCCTGCGCTACGCGCATTCACCCGGCTACGTGGAGCGACTGGCCCAAGCCCATGGCTTTCGTGTGCGCCAGACATGGCAGGCGCCGCTGCGCGAAGACCAGCAACAGCCCGTGGTGGGCCTGTATGTGTGGCTGGAGCGGGCGGGCTGAGGCCTCAGTCCTTGCGCCGCGCCACCCAGTACGTGGCACCTTCGGCGCCGTAGCGTTCGGCGTGGGGCACGTCGCGCTCGATCTCGAAGGTGTCGCCCGGGCGCAGCTGGCGCGTGAGGTCGCCGACCGTGAGCCACATCTCGCCCCGGGTGACGACCGCCTTGGCCGCGAAGGGGTGGGTGTGCATGTCCAGCAGCGTGAGGGGTGGCCATTCCCGTTCGAGGGCTTCGTCAAAGCCCTCGATCAGGGCTTGCAGGCGGAAGCTTTCGAAGTTGGTGCTGGTGTTCATTCCGTTGCATTGTGGGTGTTTGCCCTGCGGGGTCAAGCGGTAGCATCCCGGGCTTGTGCTTCGTCAAAAGGCCCTGCCATGTCCCACATGCTCTTGATCGTTGAACCCACCGGCCAGCGCCGCACGCGCACCGAATCCCAGGGCCGCGAGGTGTACGCCCGCATGCAGCAGTTTGGTGAATCGCTCAAGGCGCGCGGCAAGCTGCTGGCGGTGGAGTCACTGGCGTCGCAGTCGCAGGCGGTGCGGGTGCACACGGGCGGCGGCAAGCCCCAGGTGCTCGACGGACCGTTCGCCGAAGCCAAGGAAATGATCGGCGGCTTCTTCCTGCTGAAGTGCGACAGCATGGCCGAGGCCGTTGCCATTGCACACGAGTGCCCCGCCGCCGAGTGGGCCACGGTGGAGGTGCGCGCCGTGGGGCCCTGCTACGACGACAGCCCGGGCTGAGACCGGGGGGCTCTCAGGGTTTGTCCTGAGCGGGGTGTGTCGAAAACGCCGCACCCGCTTCGTCGTACCGGTTGAAAGTCCCTTTCATCCGCCACCCAGGAGAAGCCCATGCGATTCATGATCATCGTCAAGTCCTGCGCCGAGTTCGAAGCAGAGACCACCCCCGCCCCCGACGAAGCCCTGATGGCCGAGATGGTGCGTTACCACGAAGCCCTGGCGCAGGCCGGCGTGCTGCTCGACGGCTCGGGCCTGCACCCCAGCTGCAAGGGCTGGCGCGTGCACTACAGCGCCGATGGTGGCAAGCGCGTCGTCGATGGCCCCTTTGCCGAAGCCAAGGAGCTGATCGCCGGCTACACGCTGATCCAGGTGCGCTCGCGCGAAGAGGCGATGGAGTGGAGTCGCCGCTTTCCCAACCCGGCCGGGCAGGGCAAGGAGGCCGTCATCGAGCTGCGCCAGCTCTACGAACTCGACGACTTCCCGCCCAGCGAGCCGCTGGAAGACTTCAAGAAACTCGACGCCATGCAGGCCGCCAGGCCTTGAGGAGATGTCCATGAACACGCAACACTTTGACATTCACATTGCGGCGCCGCGCGAACGCGTGTGGGCCACCATGTTGCAGTCGCCCACCTACGAGCAGTGGACCAGCGTCTTCTGCGAAGGCTCGCGTTTCGAGGGCTCGTGGAACGCCGGCGAGCGCATTCGCTTCCTGGGCCCCAACGGCCAGGGCATGGTGTCCGAGATCGCGGAGCACCGGCCTGCCGAGTTCGTGTCCATCCGCCACCTCGGCATGATCGGCCCGCAAGGCGAAGACACCACCAGCGAAGCCGTGAAGGCCTGGGCGCCCTGCCACGAAAACTACCGCTTCACCGACGAGGCCGGCGGCACGCGTCTGCGGGTGGCCGCCGATGTGTTCGGGGGCTACGACGACCACATGGCCCGCACCTGGCCGCTGGCGCTGGAAAAGCTCAAGACCCTGTGCGAAGGCACGCACTGAACCCCTACAAGGAGAACCCCATGCTGCGCCAGATCTTCGTCAACCTGCCCATCAAGGACATGGCCCGTTCGCAGGCCTTCTTCACCTCGCTGGGCCTCAGCTTCAACCGGCAGTTCACCAACGAGCAGGGCGCCTGCCTGGAGATTGCCGACAACATCTACGCCATGCTGCTGGTTGAGCCCTTCTTTCAAGGCTTTACGAAGTTGCCGATCAGCGACGCGAACAAGGCCACCGAGGTCTTGATCGCGCTCTCGTGCGACAGCCGCAGCGAGGTGGACGAGATCGTGGCCAGGGCCGTGGCCGCCGGCGGCACCACGCCCAACACACCCATGGACCACGGCTTCATGTACCAGCATGGCTTTGCCGACCTGGACGGCCACCAGTGGGAGGTGTTCTGGATGGACGAGAGCGCCGCACCCGCGCAGATGTAAATTCGCGCGCATGCATTCCGGTGTCCATCAGGCCATTGCCACCGTCTGGCGCCTGGAGTCCGCGCGCATCACCGCGTCGGTGGCGCGCGTGGTGCGCGACATCGGCGTGGCCGAAGAGCTGGCGCAGGACGCGCTGGTGGCCGCGCTCGAACATTGGCCGCGCGACGGCGTGCCCGACAACCCCGCCGCCTGGCTCATGACCACCGCCAAGCGCCGCGCGCTCGACCACCTGCGCCACCGCCAGATGGCGCAGGAGAAGCACGACGGCATCGCGGCCGACCTGGAGGCGCTGGGCGCCACGCACGTGCCCGACTTTGTGGACGCGCTCGACGAGGCCCGCCAGGACGACATTGGCGACGACCTGTTGCGCCTGGTGTTCACCGCCTGCCACCCCGTGCTGGGCACCGACGCGCGCGTGGCCCTCACGCTCAAGCTGCTGGGCGGGCTCACCACGCACGAAATTGCACGCGCCTTCCTGGTGCCCGAAGCCACCATCGCGCAGCGCATCGTGCGCGCCAAGCGCACGCTCAGCGAGGCGGGCGTGCCGTTCGAGGTGCCGCGCGGCGAGGCGCTGGGCGAGCGCCTGGCTTCGGTGCTGGAAGTGGTGTACCTCGTGTTCAACGAGGGCTACACCGCCACCAGCGGTGACGACTGGATGCGCCCGGCCCTGTGCGACGAAGCGCTGCGCCTGGGCCGCATGCTCGCCGGCATGGCACCGCAGCAGCCCGAGGTGCTGGGCCTGCTGGCGCTGATGGAAATCCAGGCCTCGCGCACGGCCGCGCGCACCGATGCGCAAGGCCGCCCCGTGCTACTGGCCGAGCAGGACCGCAGCCGCTGGGACGCCTTGCTCGTGCGCCGAGGCCTGGACGCGCTGGACCGCGCCGACCGGCTCACCACCGCGCCTGGCCCGTACCACCTGCAGGCCGCCATTGCCGCCTGCCATGCCCGCGCGCTGCGCGCGGCCGACACCGACTGGGCGCGCATTGCCGCGCTCTATGGCGAGCTGGCGCGCGTGTCGCCTTCGCCGGTGGTCGAGCTCAACCGCGCCGTGGCGGTGTCCATGCACGCCGGCCCGGCCGCCGGCCTGGTGCTGGTGGACGCGCTCATGGCGCACAAGGCGCTGCGCCAGTACCACTGGCTGCCCAGCGTGCGCGGCGATTTGCTGGCCCGGCTGGGGCGCCACGCCGAAGCGCGCACCGAATTCGTGCGCGCGGCCGAGCTGGCGGGCAACGAGCGCGAAAAAACCTTTCTGATGGAGCGGGCCCGCCGCCTCGACCCCCCGAGCCAGTGACGCCAGCCCGACTCCTCGGGCTTGACATGCGAGGCCAAGGCCGCACACTGCCTCCATGGACCACGACACGCCAGACCTGTACACCCAACCCTTTCGCGGCTCCAACCACGCCCCGCTCGACCCCGACACCGAGGCAGACATCGTCGTCATTGGCGCCGGTCCTGCCGGGCTGGCGGTGGCCGCGTGCCTGATGCAGCGCGGGCACAGCCCGCTGGTGTTTGACCGGGCGCAGGAGGTGGCGTCTTCGTGGCGCCGCCATTACGAGCGGCTGCACCTGCACACCGCCAAGACCCATTCGGCCCTGCCCGGCATGGCGTTCCCGGAAGACGCGCCGCGCTACGTGCCGCGCCAGGGCGTGGTGGACTACCTCACCGCTTACGCGCGCCATCACCGGATCGAGCCCGAGCTGGGCGTCAACGTGGAGGCCATCGAACCCCGCCAGGAACCGGGCGCGCCGTGGCAGGTGCGGCTGTCGGATGGGCGCCACTACGCCGCCAACCACGTGGTGGTGGCCACCGGTGCCAACCGCGTGCCGCAGGTGCCGCGCCTGCCGGGCGAAGACGTGTTCCAGGGCCGCGTGCTGCACAGCCGCAGCTACCGCAACGCCGCGCCCTTCGCAGGGCAGCGCGTGCTCGTGGTCGGCATGGGCAACACCGGCGCCGAGATCGCGCTGGATCTGGTCGAGCACGGCGTGCGCGCCGCGCTCTCGGTGCGCTCGCCGGTCAACATCGTGCGGCGCGAGGTGCTGGGGCGGCCGACGCAGCTCTCCAGCATCCTGCTGAGCAAACTGCCCCATGCGCTGGGCGATGCGCTGGCCACGCTGTTTCGAGACCTCACGGTGGGCGACCTGCGCCGCCACGGGCTGCCCACTGCGCGCGTGTCGCCGCAGCGCCAGTTGCGCGAGGAGGGCAAGACGCCCGTGATCGATGTGGGCACCGTCAAGCGCATCCAGACCGGCGACATTCTGGTGTACCCCGGCATTCAGTCGCTGACCTCTGGCGGTGTGCGTTTCACCGACGGTACCGAGCACCCGTTTGACGCCGTGCTGCTGGCCACCGGCTACCAGCCTGCGCTGCAGGCGCTCTTTCCCTACACCCCGCTGCCGCTGGACGAGCGCGGCATACCGCCCGGCGTGAGCGGCGAGGGCGCGCTGCAGGGCGTGTACTTCGTGGGCTTTGACGTGCGCCAGCCCGGCGGCCTGTTGCGCACCATTGCCCAGCAGGCCGAGCGGGTGGCCGAGCGCATTTCGGCGCGGCAGGGGCAGGAGCACGGAGGCGTGCATGGTGCCTGATGCCCGCACCCGCATCGCCATCGGCACACACGAAACGCACCTGATCACCGAGTTCCTGCGCGGCGGGGTGCGTGAATGGATGCTCGACATCGGCACCCAGGCGTTGGGCGAAGGCCCGTTCCGGCGCGAACCGCCGACCCCGCTGGAGCTGGAAAACGCCATCGAACACGTGGAAAACGCCGTGATGCCGCTGCTGCGGCAAATGCCGCCGGGCTCGCAGCTGGTGACAGCGGACGCCCCGGCGCGCGAGCTGCACCGCCTGGTGCACGAGCGCGAAGCGCACGGTGCGCTGCTGCTCATTGACGATATCGAGCAAGTGTTCAACCAGCTGGTGGCGGTGTCGCTGGGCCGCCCGGCGGCCTCTGCCGGCCTGCCCGTGCGCGCGGAGTTTGCGGCCTACGTGCTCATCCTGCGCGAGACCATGCACCACCTCGGGTTTGCATCGCTCACGCTGCTGCCGGTCAGTTCACGGTAAAGCAGTCGATCTCCACGGCGCTGGGGCGGCGAATGCCCGATCCGACGAACAGCCGCTCGTTGACCCAGGCCAGCGCGGGCGCGGCGGTCTCGAACGTGGGCACGCACCGGAAATACACCAGCGCCGGGTCCACCGGCTCGCCGCGCACCAGCCGCGCCGTCACCTCGGGCGCGGCCACGCGGATGGCGCGGTTGCACACATAGATGAGGTCGCCCGCATCGGTTTCGAGCACATAGCGCGCATCGAGCTGCGCGAGCGTGGGGCTGACGATGGCCTGGAAATCGGCGCCACCGGGCAACACGCGCGCACGCCAGCCGTCGCCCTGCACCAGCCCGCTCAGGATGGGAATCACACGGCGCAGGCCCGCCGGGGTCTGGCCGATTTCGTGGGCCGGGGCCACTTCGATCGAGAGCTGGGCGAAGAACGCCAGTGAAGGCGCGTTGGGGCGGGGCATGTGGGCGGGGCTTTCTGTTCAGTCGTTGGCGCGGAAACCGGTGGCCTTGACCACCCTGGCCCAGCGCGCGGTTTCCGCGGCAATGGTGGCGGCAAACGCCTCGCCACTCTCCTGCGGCACATCAAAGCCCTGCGCTTCCAGTTTGGCTTTGTAGTCGGCATCGGCCTGCGCCTTCACCGCGGCAGCCTGGATCTGGTCGAGCACCGGCTTGGGTGTGGCCGAGGGCGCCATGAGCCCGAACCACACGGTGGACGTCAGGTCGGGGTGGCCCAGCTCGGCCAGGCTGGGCACCTGCGGCAGGAACCGGGTGCGGTCTTTCGAGGTCACCGCAATCGCGTTGAGCTTGCCGCTCTGCACATGCGGCAGCGCCGCCTGCAGCTGCGTGAAGCCCAGCACCACCTGCCCGCCGAGCAGGTCGGTGATTTGCGGCGCGCTGCCCTTGTAGGCCACGTGCACCATGTCCAGCTTGAAGCGCTCGTTGAGCTGGAAGCCCAGGAAATGCGAGGGCGTGCCCGGGCTGAACGACGCGTAGGTGATCTTGCCCGGGTTGGCCGCCACCCACTTCACCAGCTCGGGCAGCGTTTTGGCGGGCACCGACGGGTGCGTCACCAGCACCAGCGGGCTCTCGATGCCCTTGGCCAGGGGTCTGAAGTCCGCCTGCTTCCACTTCAGGGCCGGGTACACCGAGGGGTTGATCGTGAACATCGCCTGCGTGCTGAGCCACAGCGTGTGGCCATCGGCGGCGGCGGTGCGCACCTGCTCGGCGCTCAGGTTGCCGTTGGCGCCGCCCTTGTTTTCCACCACAAAGGTGCCGCCCGTCTGTTTGGCGAGCTGGTCGGCCAGCGCGCGGCCATACGCATCCACCGAGCCACCGGCCGGTGTGCCCACCACCAGCGTCACCGGCTTGGCCGGCCAGGCCTGCGCGAGGGCGGGTGAGGAGGCCATCGAGGCCGCCAGCGCGAGCAGCGCCGCGCCCAGCAGGCGGGAAGGGGTGGCAGGGGCAAGCGGTACCTGGGTCATGAATGTCTCCTGTGTTTCTGGACGCGTCCGGTGAATCTATGCCCGCAGACGATGGTTGACCAATACAACTATGCTCAGGGTATTCACTGGTGGAGTCCGAGCGTCAGATGGCTGAGCTGTTCCTATATCGCCTCTCGCGCCTGCAGGCGCAGGCCGTGGCACCGCTGGGGCGCCTGTGCCAGGCGCGCTACGGCGTGTCGCGCCGCGAGTGGCGCCTGATCGTGGTGCTGGCCCGGCATGGGCCGGTCCTGTCGTCAGAACTCGCCGAGCTGGCGCAGCTGGACCGCGCGCGCACCTCGCGCATCGTCACCATCCTGGTGGACATGAAGCTGGCCTCCCGCGAAGTGATCCCCAGCGACCGCCGACACGCCCGCGTGGCCCTCACCGAACAAGGCCGCGCGCTCTACGACGAATTCCTGCCCGAGGTGGTGGAGCTCAACCGCCAGCTGCTGCTGGCGCTCTCGCCCGAAGAAGTGCAGCAACTCGACGCACTGATCGACCGGCTGGCCGAACGCGCCGCCGCCAACCTGAAGGCACTGCAAGTGCCCAAACCGACCTGAACCCCGCATGAAAATCATTGACGAAATGCTGCACCTGGCCCTGCTTACCCACGAGCAGCACCAGCAGATCAGCGCCTGGATCGCCCAGGCGCAATCGCCCGACGACATCCTGAAAATGCCCCGACCGCTGTGGCAAGCCGTGGAGCGCGCCAGCGCGGTCATGGGCATCGACAACGACCTGCTGCGACCGCCTGCGCTGGACGCGGATGGGGTGGTGTGCGGGTAGGTGGGAGAACGTCCATGCATGACTTGAAGGCGGCGTGGCGGCAGGCGTGGGCCGACCTCGGCTTGCCGGCGCCTGCCGGGCTGTTTGAGGCACTCGTGGCCGCCTACGAAGAGCCACAGCGGCACTACCACTCGCTTCAGCACCTCGCAGAATGCCTGGTGCACTTCGACCAGGCGCGCCATCTGGCCCACCACTCCGGCGAGGTGGCCTTGGCCCTGTGGTTTCACGACGCGGTCTACGACGTTCAGGGCAAGTCCAACGAGCAGCAGAGTGCCGACTGGGCGGTCCGCGCGCTCACAGCGGCGGGTGCCACGCCCGAGCGCTTTGCGGAATACGACCGCCAGGTGCGTGCCGAATACAGCTGGGTGCCAGGCCTGATCTACCGCGTGAAGCGCAAGGCGGTGCTGAAGTCGTTCCTGGACCGGGAGCACATCTACAACACGTCGTATTTCAGGGAGCGCTGCGAAGCGCGGGCGCGAAGCAACCTCACCGCGGCCTGCGCCTGAGCGGATCTGCACGCATGCGCCGCATCCTCACCGCCACGCTCGAATACCTGCTCGGCTTTCTCGCGCTGGCGGTGTTTGCCTATCTGGCATTCGCGGCCGGGCCGGCGTCTGACGAGCGCTTTGTCCACGCGTTCAAGGTCGCGTCGGTGGTCGCCTTGCTGGAGCTCGTGGCCTTGCTGGCGCGCGAGGTGCCAGCCAACCGGCTGATCATGGGCGCCAATGTCTGGCTCATCGTGGGCGGTGCGGCGGCGTTTCTGGAGCAGTGGTGGTTGCTGCGCATCTACCAGCACTTTGGTGAAGCCAGCCTCTTTGCCAGCATGTTGCTCGTGGGTGTGCTGGCGATGTGGCGAACGCCGGCAGGCTTCGTGGGCAAGGTGGGCGCCAGGCGTGTGGTGCTTCAGCGCTCCTGGCTGTTGCTGCTGGCGGTGGTGCTCGCGCTGGCGGTGGCCGTTGTGTTTCGCGGCAACGTCAAGGTCGCCGCGGTGCTGCCGGTGATCGCGCTGTCCTGGCTCAATCGCCTGCTGCGCCACGGCATCGCCCCGCAGGCCTGACACCGTCACACCCGACCTAGGTCGGGTTCCAAGCGCCGCCCTTGCGGCAGACACTGGTGCCTTTGGCAACGCCATGCAATGGCCCGCAGGGAGACTGGCATGAAACCGCTTGTGACATGGGGTGTGGCCGCGTGCCTGGCCAGCCTGTGGTGGCCCGCCACGGCGGCAGACCGCGACTTTTTCGTGTTCGATCTGGAGCTCAACAAGCCCTTTGACGTGCGCGAGTGCCAGTACGAAGTGATCACCGTGCCGATCGGGCAGCAGGGCCTGCTGCGGCGGCGCACGACCAACATGTACCGCTACACGGAAGTGACGCCCGCCAGTGGCAAGTGCTTTCAGCGCGAGGGCGTGGGCTACACGGTGGAGCCGATGGACACGGCCGGCAACCCCAACCCCTTGCCGCCGGCCGGCCCGCTGGTGGATGGCGATGTCAAGATCATTCACGCTGACGCACTGCGCCCCAGCCTGGTGGGCGACAAATGGATCTGGGTGCGCGTGGCCGGGGGCACGCTGCAGGCGGTGAAGTTCTACTTTCCGGCCTTGGGCATAGCCGATGTGCAGCAGGCGCTGGAGGCCAAATACGGCGCGCCCACGCGCATCGAGAAGCGCTACCTGGACCGCCGCAGCGAAGGCCGCCAGGACTTCTTCATTGCCACCTGGGTGCGCCCGAAGCTCACGGTGGTGCTCACCAGCCTGGATGTCAGCCTCGACATGGGCGGTTCGTACTCCGACGTGGGCCACGTGCGGGTGGACCACGGGGCACCCGCGCAGAAGATCGAGAAGAACCGCTTGTGAAGCGGGCCGGTGCGCGGGCTCAGGCCGCCGGCGCCACCTGCTGCGCCATGAACACCTGGTGCAGCGTGATCTTGCGCACCTCGACCTGGCTCGTCTCGATGTGCGAGCGCATCAGCAGGTCGGCGCGGTCGGCCTTGCGGGCGAGGATGGCGCGCAGGATCTTGGCGTGCTCGTCGTAGGTGGCGTCGATGCGCATCTGCTTGAGGAAGTCGAGCCGGCGGATGATGCGGATGCGCTCGGTCAGCTCGTGGTGCACACGCGCCATCTCGGCGTTGCCGGCGGCGCGCACCAGCGCCTCATGAAAGTCTTCGTCCCACTCGGCCACCTGCACCGGGTCGGTGCTGCGCTCGGCCACGGGCGCGAGCCAGCGGTCTTTCAAGGCCTGCAGCGCGGGCTCCGGGGGTTGCACGTCCTGCAGGCACAGGCGCTGCACGGCGGTGGTCTCCAGCACCATGCGCAGGTCGTAGAGCTGGTCGAACTTGTCGAAATCAAACGGCAGCACGCGCCAGCCGCTGCGAAACATCACCTCCACCAGTCCCTCTTGCTGCAGCCGGGTGAGCGCCTGGCGCACCGGCGTGCGTGACACGTCCAGCCGGCTGCAGAGTTCGTGTTCGCTGAAGCGGTCGCCGGGCACCATGCGGAAATCGGCGATGTCGCGCTTGAGCTGCTCGTACACCTCGTTCGCGCGAGAGCGGCGCGCAGGCGCCTGCAGGGCCTTGGGTTGGGGGATGGTGGTGGGCACGGGGAAACTCTAGCAGCGTTGGCGATTCAGGTGCCTTGCAGGGCCGCGATCAGCTGCGCGCTGGTGGCCGTCCAGCCGACGATGGCGCCCTGCGCGCGCAGCATCTCCACGGTGACGGCCTTGAAGTGCGGGAAGTAGCTCTCGGTGCAGTCTTCGAGCAGCAGGCAGTCGTAGCCGCGGTCGTTGGCCTCGCGCATGCTGGTCTGCACGCACACCTCGGTGGTCACGCCCATGAAGAGCAGGTGCGTGATGCCTGCCTTCTGCAATTGCGCGTGCACCGTGGTGCCGTAAAACATGCCTTTGCCTGGCTTGTCGATCACGGTTTCGCCGGCCACCGGCGAGAGCGCCGGAATGATCTGGTTGCCCGGTTCGCCCGCCACGAGGATGCGACCCATGGGCCCCACGTCGCCAATGCGCAGGCTCGGGTTGCCGCGCAGCCGCTTGGCCGGTGGGCAGTCGGAGAGGTCGGGCCGGTGGGCCTCGCGCGTGTGCACCACCATGCCACCCGCGCGGCGCCACGCACCGAGCGCGGCCTGGCACGCCGGCACGATGGCCGCGAGCAGCGACACGTTGTTGCCCAGCGTTTCCCCAAAGCCCCCGGGCTCGATGAAGTCGCGCTGCATGTCGATGATGACCAGCGCGGTGTGCGCCACGTCGAACCCGTAAGCGAAGGGTTGGGCATCGATCAGCATGGTCAGTGTCCTCCGCCCATGTGGGCGCCCAGGGTTTGCCGGTTCGCCGAAGCGCCGGGTGTTTCAAACACGATGCGCCCTTCGCTCATCACCACGATGCGGTCGGCCAGCTCCAGCAGCTCGTCGAGGTCTTCGCTGATCAGCAGCACCGCGCCGCCCTGGTCGCGCACGCCGCGCAGGCGGCCGTGGATGTCTCTCACCGCCGCGAAGTCCAGCCCGAACACCGGGTTGGCGGCGATCAGCACGCTGATGTCGCCGTGCAGCTCGCGCGCCAGCACCGCGCGCTGCACGTTGCCGCCCGAGAGGCTGCGGATCGGCGCGCCTTCGCCCTGCGTCTTGATGCCGTAGCTGGCGATCCATTCGCGCGCGCGGCTGCGCCAATGGCCAAAGCGCAGGCGCCCGCCAGCGCACAGCGGGGCGCGGTCAAAGTCGCGCAGCGCCATGTTCTCCGCCACAGAAAGATCGCCCACGCAGGCGTTGCGCAAGGGCTCTTCGGGCAGGCTGCGCACCTTCAGGCGGTGGTTTTCTTCGCGGCGCGCGTGGTACGGCTGGCCCTGCACCGTCACCGCTCCCGCTGCACGCGGGCGCTGGCCCACCAGGGCTTCCACCAGCTCGCGCTGGCCGTTGCCCGACACACCGGCAATGCCCAGAATCTCGCCCGGCGCCACGGCGAGGCTGAGTTCCTGCACGGCCAGCGTGCCGCGGTCCCCCACCACGTTCAGGCCCTGCACCTGCAACGACGCGACCTGGCTTGAGAGCGCAGGCGGTGGCGCCGCGCGCGAGGCCTGGTGCTCTGGGGTGGCCGCGCCCGCTTCGCCCACCATGGCCTGCGCGAGCAGGGCGGGGGTGGTGTCGGGCACCGCGCAGTGGTGCACGGCCTTGCCCCTGCGCAGCACGGTCACGTCGTCGGCATAGGCCATGACCTCGCGAAACTTGTGCGTGATGATCAGCACGGTGCACAGCCCGCTGCGGGCGAACTGGCGCACGTGGCCGAGCACCTCGTCGGCTTCTTGCGGCGTGAGCACCGAGGTGGGCTCGTCCAGGATCAGCAGGCGCGGCTTGAGGTAGAGCTGCTTGAGCAGCTCCAGCTTCTGCTTTTCGCCGGCGGCCAGCGCCTGGGGCCGCGCGTCCAGATCGAGCTGGAACGGCGTGGTGGCCAGAAAGCGCTGCAGGTCGGCGCGTTGCGCGCGCCAGTCGATCACGGCCGGCGTCTTGCCGCCGGCCAGCAGCAGGTTCTCGGCCACGGTCATGCCGGGGGCGAGCGTGAAGTGCTGGTACACCATGCCGATGCCCAGCGTGCGCGCCACCACCGGGTTGGCAATGGCCTGCTCGCGCCCGTCAATCAGGATGCTGCCCGAGGTGGGCCGCTGAAAACCCGCCACGCATTTCACGAGCGTGCTCTTGCCCGCACCGTTCTCGCCCAGCAGCGCGTGCACGGTGCCAGGCGCCACTTTCATGCTCACGCCGTCCAGCGCCTTGAAGCTGCCGAACTGCATGCCCATGTCGTAGGTGTCCAGCGCCAGCGCGCCGGTGGGCAGCGGCAGGCCGCCGATGGGATTTGTTTCGCTCATGTCACGGTCTCCGTCCAGAAGCACCGCGGAACCGGCTTTGCCGGGCCGCCGGTGCTGCCCCCTTGAGGGGGTCGCGCGAAGCGCGGCAGGGGTGTTTCATTGGATCGCTTCCAGCAAGGCGGTTGAGGTGGCATGGGCGCCGAACACACCGCCCTGCATGGTGATCATCTTCAGCGCGGCCTCGTGGTTGCCCCGGTCGGTGGCGGCGGTGCAGTCCGACAGCAGCAGGCATTCAAAGCCGCGGTCGTTGGCGTCGCGCATGGTGGTGTGCACGCACACGTCGGTGGTGATGCCGGTGAGCACGAGGTTGGTGATGCCGCGCGTGCGCAGCAGCAGTTCGAGGTCGGTCGCGTAAAACGAGCCTTTGCCCGGCTTGTCGATGACGACTTCGCCCGGCAGCGGCGCGAGTTCGGGAATGAGCTCCCAGCCCGGCTCGCCGCGCACCAGAATGCGCCCGCACGGCCCGTCGTCGCCAATGCCCACGCCATCGGTGCCGATCTGCCGCGAGCGCCAGCGCTTGTTGGCTGGCAGGTCCGAGAGGTCGGGCCGATGACCTTCGCGTGTGTGGATGACGGTGTAGCCCGCCGTGCGCATCGCGGCCAGCAGGCGCTGCAGCGGCGCAATGGGCGCGCGCGTGAGCGAGATGTCGTAGCCCATCTTGTCGACATAGCCACCCACGCCGCAGAAGTCGGTCTGCATGTCAATCACGATGAGCGCGGTGTTCTGCGGCCGCAGGTCGCCGTTGTAGGGCCAGGCATACGGTTGGGCATCCACGAAACGTTCCATGTCGGTTTCCTTCAATGCCGTTCGCCCTGAGCTTGTCGAAGGGCTCTTGCGGTGTGGGCCTGGAAGGGCTTCGACAGGCTCAGCCCGAACGGATAGGTGTTCATGTCAACGGTTTGAAGAAAGTTCGGTCGGGCTGCCCGGCACGATCACACCGGGGCGGCAGGTGATCACCAGGATCAGCAGCGTGAGCACATACGGCACGATGTTGAAGAGGTGGTAGCCCCAGCCAACGCCAACCGACTGCAGCGCCGGGCCGATGGCGCCCGCGCCGCCAAACAGCAGCGCCGCACCCACACAACGCAGCGGGCTCCAGCGCGCAAAGATCACCAGCGCCACCGCAATCAACCCCTGGCCGCTGGAGATGCCTTCGTTCCAGCTGCCGGGGTAGAACAGCGTGAGCGAGGCGCCGCCCAGCCCGGCGATCAAACCACCGGCTGCCGTGGCCGCAATGCGGATGCCCGAGACCGAGTACCCCAGCGCGCGCGTGGCGTTGGCCGAGTCGCCGGCCATGCGCACCAGCAGGCCGGCGCGCGTGCGCGCAAAGGCCCACCACAGGGCCACCGCCAGCACCAGGCCGATGGGCAGCAGCGCGTTGATCTGCAGCGCGGAGCGCACGGCGGCCGAGTCGCTCCAGAAGCCCAGTGGGATGGCGGGGAGCTGCGGTGCCTGCGGCTGAATGAGCGGCTTGCCCAGGTAGAACGCCAGCCCCATGCCCAGCAGCATGAGCGCGATGCCGGTGGCGATGTCGTTCACGCGCGGCAGCGAGCACAGCAAGCCGTGCAGCGTGGCCAGCAGCGCGCCCGCCACGGCGGCGGCCAGCACGCCCACCCATGGCGAGCCGCTGAGGTACGAGCCACCAAACGCCACCATCGCCGAGAGCACCAGCACGCCTTCGAGCCCGAGGTTGATGCGGCCCGATTTTTCGGTGAGGCATTCGCCCAGGCTCACGAAGAGGAAGGGCACGCCCACGCGCAGGGCGCCGCCAACGATGCCGGCGAGAAAAATGATCAACTGGTCGGTGGTCATGGCTTCTCTCCCGGGGTGGGGGCAGGCGTGCCGATCACGATGGGCACCGGCTCGGACGGGCCGAATTGCCCCAGGCGCGCGAAGAGTCGCTTGAAGTCCACATCGCGCAGCGCTTCGCTGGCAAGGATGAGCACGAAGGCAATGCCTTGCAGCAGCAGCACCGACGCGTCGGGCAGACCCAGGCGGCGCTGCAGCAGGCTGCCCGCCGCGCCGAAGCCGCCAAACACGATGGCCACCGGAATCACCGCAACGGGGTGGTGGCGCGCGATGAACGACACCAGAATGCCCGCGTAGCCGTAGCCGGCGATCAGCGCGGCGTTGGCGCTGGTGTGCACGGCGGCCACCTCGATGGCGCCCGCCAGGCCAGCGGCGGCGCCACCGAGCGCACAGGCCACCACGATCAGGCGCGTGGCCGGCAGCCCCACCAGCTGGGCCGCGCGCGGGTTGCCACCCACCACGCGCACCGCAAAGCCCGAGGGCGTGAGGCGCAGCCACAGGCCGGCCAGCAGGCACACCACGACGCCGATCACCAGGCCCCAGTGCACGTCGGAGCCGCCCATGCCGCTGATGAGCAGGCCGTCGGGCAGCGCGGGGGTCGAGGGCTTGTTCAGGCTGGCCGGGTCGCGCAGCGGCCCTTCCACGATGTGCTTGAACAGGCCGATGGCCACATAGGCCAGCAAGAGGCTGCTGATGGTTTCGTTGATGCCGCGGAACTGGCGCAGCCAGCCGGCCAGCGCGATCCACAGCGCACCGGCCAGCGCGCCCGCCACGCACACCGCCACGGTGCCGAGCGCGTGGCCCGGCAGCGGCACCGCATGCGCCAGCGCCGCACACGCCAGCCCGCCCAGCACCAGCGCGCCTTCGCCCCCGATCACCACCAGGCCGGCGCGCGCGGGAATCGCCACGCACAGCGCGGTGAGCATGAGCGGTGCAGCGCGCTGCAGCGTGTTCTGCCACGAATACCAGTCGCCGAACGCGCCCTTGAACAGCAGCACCCACACCTCCACCGGGTCCACGCCCGCGAACGAGACGAAGAGCCCGAACAGCAGCAGGGCCGCGAGGATCGCGCCGATGGGCAGCAGGATGTTGCGCATGGTCAGCTCATGGATGTGGGGGTTGAGCTGCCGCCCGTTCGGGCTGAGCCACTCTCCGTTCGGGCTGAGCCACTCTCCGTTCGGGCTGAGCCACTCTCCGTTCGGGCTGAGCTTGTCGAAGCCTTTGCATGGTGTGTGCCTGGATGCCCTTCGACAAGCTCAGGGCGAACGGGTGGCGTGGGCACAGGGGATCCATCACACGCTGCCGTTCACGCCTTCGACCAGGTAGTTCATCTTTTCCAGCTCCAGGTCGGTCTGCTTGAACACCTTGCCGGCCGGGATCACGGTGGCGCCCTTGTTGTCTTTCAGCGGGCCTTTGAAGATGTCGAAGCTGCCCGCCATCATCTGGGCCTTGATGCCGTCGGCCTGTTTCTTGGCGGCGTCGGTCACGGCCGGGCCGTAGGCCGAGGGTTTCACGAAACCTTCCTTCAGGCCGCCGCGCACGAAGTTGGGGTGCGGCTTGCCGCTGCGCGCGGCTTCCAGGAACTGCATGTACGCGGTGAGCCAGTTCCACTCGGCGCCGGTCAGGTAAGCCTGCGGGGCCAGCTTGGCCTGGCTGGCGTGGTAGCCGCAGACCATCTTGCCGCGCTTGGCAGCGGTTTCCACGATCACCTTGGGGCCGTCCACGTGCATGGTGAACACGTCCACGCCCTGGTCGGCCATGCTGTTGGTGGCCTCGGCTTCCTTCACCGGCATCGACCAGTCGCCCGTGAAGATCACGTTGGTGGTGATGCCGGGCTTGACCGAGCGCGCGCCCATGGTGAAGGCGTTGATGTTGCGCAGCACCTGCGGAATGGGCTTGGCGGCCACGAAGCCGATCTTGCCGCTCTTGCTCATGTGCCCGGCGATCACGCCGTTGAGGTACTGGCATTCGTCGATGTAGCCGAAGAAGCTCGCGGTGTTTTTCGGGTGCTTGCCTTCGGTCCACATGCCGCCGCAGTGGGCAAAGCGCGCGTCGGGGAACTTGCCCGCCACGGCCAGCATGTGCGGGTCGAAGTAGCCGAACGACGTGGGGAACACGAGCGAGGCGCCGTCCTGCGCGATCATGCCGGTCATGCTGCGCTGCACGGCGGCGGTCTCGGGCACGTTCTCTTCTTCCACCACCTTCACGCCAGCCATCTTCTTGAGTTGCGCCGCCGCTTCGGCGTGCGCCTGGTTGTAGCCGTAGTCGTCGCGCGGGCCGACGTAGATCACGCCCACGGTGATGGGCTTCTGTGCAAACGCCAGCGGGCTGGTGGCCGCCGCGCTGAGCGCGGCCAGGGTCTTGAGGGTGTCGCGGCGGGTGAAGGCGGGGTGGTTCATGCA
>NZ_JAHVAB010000050.1 GCF_019264445.1 Hydrogenophaga sp. | reverse complement strand
GCCGGCGGCGGCTCTTCCGATTCCTGTTTTGCGGGTGATCCGTGCACAACGAACCTGACTTTGCCAGCGAGACCCCTGCGGTCGCCGGCCTCACCAATCCCTTGCAAGGGCTGGCCAATTTCATGGCCGCCATCGGCACCGTCTGGATCTTCGCCATGATGCTGCTGGTGGTGGCCGACGTACTGGGCCGCAACTTCTTCGACGCGCCCATCACCGGCGTGGCCGAATTCGCCGCCCGCTCGGTGGCCTCCATCGTCTTTCTGCAGCTGGCCGCTGCCGTGTGCTCCGGCCGCATGACCCGCAGCGACTTCCTGCTGCAGTTCATTGCCCGCCGCTCCACGGCCGCCATCAAGGCGCTGGACGTGCTCAACGTGCTCGTGGGCGCGCTGTTGTTTGCCGCCCTGGCCTTCATTGCCTGGCCCGAGCTGGTCGAGGCTTTCCAAACCAAGGAGTACATGGGCGTGCAGGGCGTGTTCACCGTGGTGACCTGGCCCTTCCGCGCCCTGATCGTGCTCGGCTCGGCGGTGGCCGCCGTGGCCTACCTCGGCTGCATCCCGTCGCTGCTGCGCCAGCCCACCGTGCAGGGAGCCGCCACATGAGCGACCTTGCCCTGGGCGGGCTCCTCATTGGAGCCCTGGTCTTTCTGGTGTTGATCGGCCTGCACATCGCGGTCGCGCTCACTGCCGTCGGCTTTGCCGGCATCTGGCTCATGCGCGAAGACCTCGAGATGGCCATGCGCCTGCTCTACCTGTCGGCCTACAACGGTGTGGCCGACTACATCTTTGCCACCATCCCGCTGTTTGTGCTCATGGGCTTGCTGGTCTCGATTGCCAACGTCGGCAAGGACACCTTCGACGTGGCCGAAACCCTGCTGCGCCGCATCCGCGGCGGCCTGGGCGTGGCCACCGTGGCGGCCAACACCGTGTTCGCGGCGGTCACCGGCGTGTCCATCGCGTCGGCGGCGGTGTTCACCCGCGTGGCCGTGCCGGAGATGGCCCGCCACGGCTACCGCACCAGCTTTGCCGCCGGCACGGTGGCCGGCAGCTCGGTGCTGGGCATGATGATCCCGCCCAGCCTGCTGATGATCATCTACGGCGTGCTGGCCGAGCAGTCCATCGGCACGCTGTTCATTGCCGGCGTCATCCCGGGCTTCCTGCTCGCGGTGGCCTTCGCCGTGATGATCATGCTCATGGCGCGCTTCACGCCGGGCCTGGTGTTCGACCTCAAGCGCCAGGCCGAGATCGCGGCCGAGCGCAGCACCGCGCGTTTGCTCTCCACCGGCGAGATGCTGGGCAAGCTGGTGCCGATTGCCTCTCTCGTGGCCCTGGTGCTGGGCGGCCTGTACTCCGGCTTCTTCACGCCTACCGAGGCCGGTGGCGTGGGCGCGTTCGGCGCCTTCGTGATCGCGGTGGTGCGGCGCAAGCTGGGCGGTGGCAACCTCTGGCGCGTGCTCACCGAGACCGGCGCGGTGTCGGTCGGCATCCTGATCCTGCTCGTGGCGGCCGGCTTCTACAGCCGCATGCTGTCGGTGGCGGGTGTGCCGGTGGCCATCAGCGAGCTGGTGCAGGGCGCTGGCCTCGGGCCCTACGGCTTCCTGCTGCTGTATGTGGCGATCCTGCTGCTGCTGGGCATGATCCTGGACAGCAGCTCGATCCTGCTGATCATGACGCCGGTGGCGGTGCCGATTGCCGCGGACCTGGGCTTCAACCTGATCCAGTTCGGCGTGCTCACCGTGCTGGCGGTGGAGATCGGCCTGCTCACGCCGCCGTTCGGCATCTCGGTGTTCACCGTCAAGTCCACCCTGAACGACCCCAAGGTCTCGGTGGAGAGCATCTTTGCGGGTGCGATGCCGTTTGTGGGCGTGATGCTGCTGGTGCTGCTGCTGGTGGCGATCTTCCCCTGGATGTCGCTGGCGCTGACCTGAGCCAGGGGTTGCCAACGGGGCGCGTGCGAAACGCCGCACGCTGCCCTACACTGCGGCGAGCCGCGCCTGCGTAAAGGATGCGGCACACACCCGACGCGGCCCCCGCAGGAGCACTTCGTGACGCAACCGGTGCTGAGCTTTGTCAGCGACATCCGCATCCTGTCCGCGCTCCTCATTGCGATGCTCGGTGCGACGTTCCTGTTTCACGCCAGTCCGAGGTCCTGGCCCTATGTGAAATGGCTTGCCGGCTCGGCGCTGGTGTTTGGCGTCACGCAGGGTCTGCTGGTGTCGGCCGATGCCCTGGACTGGATCAGCGCCGAGGCCGCCGGCCCCGTGGGCTCCCTGCTCGGACTCGGTGCCATGGCCGCGCTGCTGGCCGGCCTGCAGGCCTGCTTTTCGCCCGATGGTGTGCGCCCGCAGCGCGTGTTTGTGGGCTCCGTGGTGGGCGCAGTGGCGCTGGTGATGCTGATGAGCGCCGTGATGCGCGGCTGGGCCTTCGCCGGGCCGGCGGCCATTACCCTCATCTTTCTGGGGGCGGCGTGCTGGCTGGTGAGCTTGTGGTGGCGCTACCGCTGGGCGGGCCAGCTGGTGCTGGCCGTGGTGTTCCTGGGCTATCCGTTGCTGTTCTTCGTGGCGATGACCACCGGCATGAGCCTGCTGCAGTTCCGCCAGATCACGCCGCTGCCCGTGAGCATCACCTTCATGTTCGTGATGATGCTGATGCAGCAGCGCGACGCGCAGATCCTGGCGCGCGAGCTGCACGAGCGCGTCAGGGCCGAGCAGGCGCTGCAGCAGCTCACCGATTCGCTGGAAGAGATTGTGCGCAGCCGCACGCGCCAGCTCGAAGAAATCATCCAGGGCCTGCGCTCGTTTGCCGGCATGGTCTCGCACGACCTGAGCGGCCCGCTGCGCAACGCTTCCAGCCTGGCCGAGCTGGCGTTGCAGGACTTCCGCGCGGGCGACGTGGCCGCCTCCGAGCGCTCGCTGGACATGATCCGGCGCGAAGCGCAGCGCGCCTCCACCATGGTCAATGACCTGCTCACGCTGGCGCGCGTGGACCAGGGGCCCCCCAACGCCACCCCGGTCGACATGCAGGCCCTGCTGCGCGAATGCCTGCAGTCGCTGGCGCTGCAGTACCCGCGCGCGCCGAGCGTGGTGCAGGGCACGGCATTGCCCGTGGTGCAAGCCGACGCCAGCCTGATGCGCCACGTGCTCATGAACCTGCTGGGCAACGCGCTCAAGTTCGGCGCCGACCGCGCCGACCTGCGCATCAGCGTGGAGGCCCGCAAGGACGAAGGCGGCGCCTGGCGCTTTTCCGTGGTCGACAACGGACCCGGCTTCGACCCCAGCCGCAGCGGTGAACTGTTCCAGCCCTTTTCGCGCCTGGGCGAGCGCGTGGCCGGCGGCACAGGCCTGGGGCTGACCGTGGTCAAGCGCGCGGCAGAGCGGCACGGCGGCACGGTGGGCGCCGTGTCGGCGCCGGGGGAGGGCGCGTCGTTCTGGTGGACGCTGCCGCAGGCCTGAGGGGTGGGTGACTTGCGGGGGGTGTCTTGCGGGGGTGGTATGGTGCGGCGGCTTTTCCCCCTCCACTGAAAGGACCGCCCATGTTTGCCCGCCGATGCGCCCTGCTGTGCCTGCTGTTGCCGCTGTGGCTGGCCGGTTGCGGCAAGACCGACCCGCAGGCCGCGCTCGATGCCGCCGTGCAGCAGCTGCAGGACAACCTGGAGGCGCGCAAGACGAGCGACGTCATGGACCAGCTGCACCCGAACTTCCAGGCCGGCGGCGAGGGCATGAACCGCGACTGGGCGCAGCGCACCATGACGCTGATGTTCATGCGCTACACGAACATCAAGATCGTGGCGGTCACGCGCAACAACCGGATCGACGTCGGCAGCTCGCAGGTGGGCCACACGCAGGCCAGGGTGCTCGTGACGGGTGCGCAGGGGCTCATTCCCGAGCGCGCCGAACCGTATGCCATTGAACTGCAATGGAGGCTGGATGGCAACGAGTGGAAGCTGATCGAGCTGCGCTGGGAATGAGGGCGGCGCAGGCCTGTGAGCGGATGCAAGCGGGTGTAAGCGGGTCGGACTGAGCCTACAGACCCGCCCGGTTCGCATGCCTAGGATGGGTTCCACAAGGAGAACCCCATGAACCCATCCCATTCACCGATTCACCTGTCGACCCAACGCGTGTCGCGCGCCTGCCTGGCGTTTGCTGCCGGCGTGGTGCTGGCCGCACCCGTGTGGGCGGCCGGGGCCACGGCGGCGAAAGCACCCGCCGACGCAGCCTACCATCGCGACCGCGCTGCGTGCCAGGCGATGGCCAGCGCGCCTGATCGCACCCACTGCCTGCGCGATGTGGCGGCTGCCCGCCAGCAGGCGCAAAGCAAGGGGGCGGCTCCGTCGCCCTCTCCGCAGGAACTCGAACGCAACGCCGTGCAGCGCTGCCAGGCGCAGCCGCCCGAACAGCAGGCCATTTGTGAGCGCATGGCGCGCGGCGAAGGCTCGGTGTCGGGCTCGGTGCAGGGCGGCGGCGTGATCCGCGAGCTGGTGACGCAGGAGCCCGCGCCCGTGCGCTGACCTGGCGAAGGCCCAGGCTTTCAGCGTGCGTTCAGAGCCAGTACTCCCAGGCCCGGGCAAACGCTTCCTTCATGCGCAGCCCGAGTCCGCGCCGCTCCCACTCTTGCAGCGTCACCTGCTTGGAGCCCGCCAGGTCGGCGTCGAACAGCGTTTGCAGTTGGGCGGCGAATTCCGCGCCCAGCACCACCGCGTTGATCTCGTGGTTGTGCAGGAAGCTGCGCCAGTCGAGGTTGGTCGAGCCGATGGTGGACCACACGCCGTCGATGGACCCGGTCTTGGTATGCAGGATCACGCCCTGGCGCTCATAAATCTTCACGCCGGCGCGCAGCAGCTGCGCGTAGTAGTTGCGCCCCGCGTGGAACACCAGCCATGAGTCGGTCTTGCCCGGCAGGATGAGCTTCACGTCCACACCGCGCCGGGCCGCGCCTTCCAGCGCGGCCAGCAGTTGCGGGTCGGGGGCGAAGTAGGCGTTGGTCAGGTGCACCGTGGTTTCGGCGCTGCCGATGGCCGAGAGCAGGGTGGCGTAAATCAGGCTGTAGTCGTCCTTGGGGGAGCTGCCAATGGCGCGCACCACGTCCCGGCCTGCGCGCTCGGGCGTCGGGTAGTAGTTGAGCGCGGCCAGGGGTTCGCCTTTTTGCGCCACCCAGGTTTCGATGAACAGCTTCTGGAACTCGGCCACCACCGGTCCCTTGATCTGCACGTGGGTGTCGCGCCAGGGTGTGCCATCGATGTCGCTCTTCTTGCTGCTCTTGCCGCTGCTCGAACTGCCGGAGAGCGAGCCGCTGGAGTACACACCGCTGATGTTGATGCCCCCCAGGAAGGCGACGCGCCCGTCCACGATCAGCAGCTTGCGGTGGTTGCGTTCGTTGAGCTCCCAGTTCTTGCGCGCCAGCGCGGGGTTGACCGGGTTGAACTCCAGCACCTTCACGCCGCTGTCGGTGAGGCGCTGGAAGAATTCCTTGGGCGTGCTCAGCGTGCCCACGCTGTCGTGGATCAGGTGCACCTGGACGCCCTGCGCCTGCCTGGCGATCAGCGCGTCGGCAAAGCGCTGGCCCACCTCGTCGTCGTCGAGGATGTAGGTCTCCATGTGGATGTGGTCCTTCGCGCCCTCGATGGCCGCGAGCATCGCGCGGTAGGTGGCGGGGCCGTCTTCAAGCAGCACGGCCTGGTTGCCGGCGGTCAGCGGGCTGCCGACGATGGCTTCTTCCAGCGCGAGATGGCGCGAGAGCACGTCGGTGCCCTGGCCGCCGGCGCGCAGCCGCTCCAGAAT
>NZ_JAHVAB010000043.1 GCF_019264445.1 Hydrogenophaga sp. | reverse complement strand
GCGCGCGCGCTGGGGCTGGAGGGCGTGGTGGGCAATCTGCAGCCGGGGTGCGAAGCCGACTTTGTGGTGCTTGACCCGCAGGCCACACCGCTGCTGGCGCGCAAGACGTCTCAGGCGAACAGCCTGGATGAGTTGCTCTTTGCCTTGATCGTGTTGGGGGACGACCGGGTGGTGGTGCGCTGCGTGGTTTCTGGCGGCTGATTTCTCTCGTTTCTGGTGTGCGGGGGCGGTCGGGTTGGGTGCGCGTTCTCCGGTCCAGCTCGCGGGTGGCTTCCTGTGTATGCAACCACCTTTGCGTCAACGCTTTGGCTGGCATGCGCCTTCTGTGGCAACCGCGAATCGTCCCTGCGCCCGCGCACCCAACCCCCCCGCCCCAGTGCGGTGCTGGCGCTCAAGGCTTGTGTGCCCGCCTGTCTTTGGAGTCGATGCTGGTGTCCGCGATCGCAGGGACGATTCGCGGTGGCCACAGAGGTTGCCTGCAATTGCGGTGTTGACGAGCCCAAGCGGGCGTGAGGCAGCTCCCGCCCGCGAGCTGGACCGGAGAGCGCGGGCACCGGCGTCGGCTCCCGCGAGGTGAACCGCTTGCAAGGCAACGACTCAGTTGTAAGTCAGAGCCCGCGCCTTGCCCCAGAACACCCGGTACATGTAGATCGTGTAGACGATGATCACCGGCAGCGTGATCGCCACGCCGATGAACACCACCGTGAGCGACTCGGTGGAGATCGCCGCCTCCCACACCGTCATGCGGCCGATCACGATGTCCGGGAAGATGCTGTAGGCCAGCCCGAAGAACGCCAGGATGAAGATCAGCACCGTGGACACGAACACCACCCAGCCGTAGCCCGCCTTCACCACATTCGGATGCGTCACCACCCAGCGCACCGCGAAAAACGCAATGGCACAACTCAGCGGGATCGGCATCAGGCCAAACACCTCGGGCACGCTGAACCACTTGGCCACCACACCCGGATTGACCAGCGGCGTGGCCGCGGAGATGGCCACGAGCGCCACGCCCATGGGCCAGAGCACGCGCGCGGCCCAGCGCACCGCATGCGCCTGCAGCGCGCCTTCGGTCTTCATGATCAACCAGCCTGCGCCCAGCAGCACATAGGCCGCCGGCAGCGTCAGCGCAATGCCCAGGCTGAACGCCAGGCCCAGCGCGCCGCTGTCAAAGCCGGTGATGTAGCTGCCCAGCATCCAGCCCTGTGACGAGCTGGCCAGGAGCGAACCGACGAAGAACGCGCGGTTCCAGAACGGCACGTACTTCGTGGGCGCCTTCACCCGGAAGTCAAACGCCACACCGCGCAAGATGAGCCCGATGAGCATGACCGCCACGGGCAGGTACAGCGCTTGCAGCACCAGGCCGTGCGCCATGGGAAAGGCCACCAGCAACACGCCCACACCCAGCACCAGCCAGGTTTCATTGGCGTCCCAGAAGGGGCCAATGCTGGAGATCATGGTGTCTTTCTCTTCCTTGGTTTCGGCCAGCGGCAGCAGCAGGCCCACGCCGAGGTCGTAGCCATCGAGCACTACGTAGGCCAGCAACGCCAGGCCCATCACGGCAAGAAAGATCAGTGGAAGGATTTCGGCCCAGGTGGTCATGGTGTGTCTCCCGGGCTCAGACGCCCGCTTTGCCCAGTTCGGCGCCGATGGGGGCTTCGGGCGCGTGCTTGAGCGGATGCTCTGCCATGTACTTGAGCACGCCCACGTAGGTGATCAGCAGCAGCGCATAGACGATGAGGTAGGCCGTGAGCGTGACCGCGATCATGGGCGACGGCAGGCTGGTCGCCACGTCGGCGGTGCGCAGGTGCCCGTACACGATGAAGGGTTGGCGGCCGATCTCGGTCACGTACCAGCCCGCCAGCGTGGCCAGCCAGCCGGAGAACGTCATGCCCGCGAGCACATAGAGCATGGGCTTGGGCAGCGAGACCTTGCCGCTGACCGTTTGCTGGCGGCGGCGCCACAGCATCCAGGCCGCCACCCAGGCCACCACCAGCATCAGCGAGCCCACGGCCACCATCACACGGAAGGCCCAGAAGATCGGTGCCACAGGCGGATGCGCACCAGGAAACTCGTTCAAGCCCTTGAGCTCGGCGTTCACATCGTGCGCCAGGATCAGGCTCGCCAGCTTGGGAATCTTGATGGCGTAGTGCGTGGTGCCGGCGGCCTCGTCGGGGAACCCGAACAGCGTGAGCGGCGCGCTCTTCTCTGTGTGCCAGATGCCTTCCAGGGCGGCGATCTTGGCGGGCTGGTGTTCCAGCGTGTTGAGGCCGTGCATGTCGCCCACCAGGAACTGCAGCGGCATGGCCACCGAAGCCGCGATGATGGCGGTGCGCAGTGCCTTGTGCGTGCCCCCGATGGCGCTGCCCTTGATCAGCTGCCAGGCGCACAGCCCGGCGATCAGGAACGACGCCGTGAGCGTCGAGGCCAGCAGCTTGTGCGCAAACCGGTACGGGAAAGAGGGGTTGAACACCACGGCCAGCCAGTCCACCGGGATGAACTTGCCGTCCACGATCTCGAAGCCTGCGGGCGTCTGCATCCACGAGTTCAGGCTCAGGATCCAGAACGCCGACATGGTGGTGCCGAACGCCACCAGCAAAGTGGCCACCAGATGCACGCGCTCGGACACGCGCCCCCGACCAAACAGCATGATGCCCAGGAAGCTCGCCTCCAGGAAAAAGGCGGTGAGCACCTCATAGCCCAGCAGCGGCCCGGCGATGTTGCCGGTCTTCTCCATGAAGCCTGGCCAGTTGGTGCCGAACTGGAAGCTCATGACGATGCCCGAGACCACGCCCAGCGCGAACGTGAGCGCGAAGACCTTGGTCCAGAAGTAGTACGCCTCTTCCCAGGCGGGGTCGCGCGTCTTCAGGAAGCGCAAGCGGAAGAAGACCAGAAACCAGCACAGCGCAATCGTGATGGTGGGGAACAGGATGTGAAAGCTGATGTTGGCCGCGAACTGAATGCGCGAGAGGATCAAGGCGTCCATGGTGCTGCTTCTTTCTTGGGTGGGCCGTCAGGCCGCCCGGTCCAGGGCTTTGTCGGCGGCCTGGCTGCGTGCGGCCGACTTGCCGGTGAGGCGGTCTTTGAGTTCGAGCACGCGCGTGACGGTGGCGCCCATGCCCATGAGTTGCATCGCCGTTTCGGGGGCGAGCTTCTGCACGTCGTCGAACCAGGTCATGAGCCGGTCGATCAGGTCGTGCATTTCGCGCATGCGGGCCTGGGCGTGGCGCTCGGCGTCGGTCTTGGGCGTTTCCAGCAGCGCGGTGCGCAGCATGGAGAGCGTCGGCTCGACTTCGCGGCGGCGGCGCTCTTCGGCGAGCACGCGAAAGATTTCCCACACATCGGCTGGTGCTTCGAAGTACTCGCGCCGGTCGCCGGGCTGGTGGCGCAGGCGCACCAGGCGCCAAGCCTGCAACTCCTTCAGGCCCATGCTCACGTTGGAGCGCGAGAACTCCAGCGTCTCGGCGATCTCGTCGGCGTTGAGCGCGTTGGGTGAAATAAAGAGCAGGGCATAGATCTGCCCGACGGTGCGGTTGATGCCCCATCGGCTGCCCATTTCCCCGAAGTGGGCAACGAACTCGCGGTTGAGGGGCGGGAGGTGGTCTTGCAACGGCATGGACGCGACTGTAGCCGTTTCGGCTTGAATTTTCAGTAATTTCTGAAAATTCGCAAACAGTCAGGGGTTATTGGACAGGCCAACGATCCGCCGCCGGGCCGCCGCACGGCGGATCAGCCCCCTCGGCAGGCCGCGACCCGCGCAGCGGCAGAGCGTGGGGGGCGATGCATACAATGCGCCCCATGAGCATCAAAAGCGACAAATGGATCCGCCGCATGGCCGAGCAACACGGCCTGATCGAACCCTTTGAGCCTGGCCAGGTGCGGCAGGTGGACGGCAAGAAGGTGATCAGCTACGGCACGTCAAGCTACGGCTACGACATCCGCTGCGCGCCCGAATTCAAGGTGTTCACCAACATCCACAGCACGGTGGTGGACCCGAAGAACTTTGATGAAAACAGCTTCGTGGACATCAACAAGGACGTCTGCGTCATTCCGCCCAACAGCTTTGCGCTGGCGCGGACCATGGAGTACTTCCGCATCCCGCGCAACGTGCTCACCATCTGCCTGGGCAAGAGCACCTACGCGCGCTGCGGCATCATCGTCAACGTCACGCCGTTCGAACCCGAGTGGGAAGGCTACGTGACGCTGGAGTTCAGCAACACCACACCGCTGCCGGCCAAGATCTACGCGGGCGAGGGCTGCGCGCAGGTGCTGTTCTTCGAGAGCGACAAGGACGACGTCTGCGAGGTCAGCTACAAGGACCGTGGCGGCAAATACCAGGGCCAGACGGGCGTGACGCTGCCCAAGGCCTGAGCCTGCGCTCGTTCCTGGCTTGACCTGCGTCAAAGCCGCAGGGCAGGGGCGCCGCTAGCATCGGTCGCCATGTCCAGCCTTCCCGTTTCCTTCGCTCCTCCCGATCCCATTCCCCCCGGGCAGCCGCTGCCCCACCGCAAGGTGATTCGCGGCTGGCTCGCGCCCATCGTCCAGCGGCGCACGGCGCGCGCCATCGCCTTGCTTGTGTTCGATTGGGGGCTGTTTGCCGCCTTCATGGCGGGCACCGTGCTGTGGAGTGCGCTCTGGGCCAAGCTGCTCTGCGGCGTGGCGGCCGGTTTCATGATCGGGCGCCTGTTCATCATTGGCCACGACGCCTGCCACCAGAGCTACACGCCCAGCCGTGGCCTCAACCGACTGCTGGGCCGCATCGCCATGCTGCCCTCGCTCACGCCCTACAGCCTGTGGGAAGTGGGGCACAACGTGGTGCACCACGGGTACACCAACCTCAAGGGGGTGGACTTTGTCTGGGCCCCGCTCACGCGCGAAGAGTTTGCGGCGCTCTCGCCCACGCGGCGCGTGATGGAACGCGTCTACCGCAGTGGCTTCGGGCCCGCCCTGTACTACCTGGTGGAAATGTGGTGGCTGCGCATGTTCTTTCCGCGCAAGACCTACATGGGCACACAGCGCGCCGTGTTTGTGTGGGACGGCGTGTGCGTGGTGGTGACGGCGGCACTCTGGGTGGGCGCTCTGGTGACCGCTGCGGTGGCCACGGGGCAGTCGGTGTGGCTGTTGCTCGGCGTGGGGTTCGCCGTGCCTTTTCTGTTCTGGAACGCCATGATCGGTTTCGTGGTGTATGTGCACCACACGCACACCGCCGTGCAGTGGCACGACGACAAAGCCGCCTGGGCGCGCGCGGCGCCCTTCGTCTCCACCACCGTGCACCTCACGTTCCCGCTGCGCATCGGCGCCATGCTGCACCACATCATGGAGCACACCGCGCACCATGTGGACATGAGCGTGCCGCTGTACCAGCTGGAAGGCGTGCAGCGCTTGCTGGAGCACACGCTGCCGGGGCGCATCATCGTGCAGCGCTTCTCGTGGCGCTGGTACTTCGAGACCGCGCGCCGCTGCAAGCTCTACGACTTCAGCCGCCGCTGCTGGACCGACTTCGCTGGCCGTCCCACCAGCGCCAGTGCGCCCGCCGTGGCCTGAGCAGCGACCGCCGGATAATGGCGCCTGCAACGGCTTGCGTTGCGCAGGAGGCTCGCCATGAAGTGGGAAAACAACCGCCAGTCCGATCAGATTGAAGACCGCCGCTCCGACCCGGGCGGTGGCATGGGCGGGCTGGGTGGCGGGCGCCGGGTGGGCGGTCGCGGCATCGGGCTGGGCACCATCGCGATCGCATTGGTGGCCGGCTGGATCTTCGGCATCAACCCCATGACCATCCTCGGTGTGCTCGGCGGCGTGGGCGACATGGCCGCCCCCACCGAACAGGTGCAGACCCCACAAGGCCCTGCGCAGGCGCCCACCGACGACATGGGCAAGTTCGTCGCTGCCGTGCTCGGTGGCACGGAAGACGTGTGGGGCCAGGTGTTCCAGCAAGCCGGTGGCAATTACCAGAAGCCGCGTCTGGTCCTCTTTCGTGGCGCCACGCCCACAGCCTGCGGCACCGGTCAGTCGGCCATGGGGCCGTTTTACTGCCCGGGTGACCAGAAGGTCTACATCGACCTGAGCTTTTACGACACCCTGCGGCGCCAGCTGGGTGCCCCCGGCGATTTCGCCCAGGCCTACGTGATTGCGCACGAGGTGGGCCACCACGTGCAGAACCTCATGGGCATCACCGACCAGATGGAGAAGGCCCGCGCGCGGGTCAGCGAGCGCGAATACAACGCGCTCTCCGTGCGGCTGGAGCTGCAGGCTGATTGCTTTGCGGGCATCTGGGCGCACCACAACCAGAAGAGCCAGTCCATCCTGGAGCCGGGCGACGTGGAAGAAGCGCTGAACGCGGCGGCGGCGATCGGAGACGACGCCCTGCAACGCAAAAGCCAGGGCCACGTGGTGCCCGACAGCTTCACCCACGGCACCAGCGCGCAGCGCCAGCGCTGGTTCAACACCGGCTTGCAGAGCGGCAGCGTGCAGTCGTGCGACACGTTCAAACAGGGCAGTGTCTGAGCGCCGTCTGTGCGCTCTGGCCGGAATTGGGCCAAAAACCGTCAAAGTGAGACAATAACGGGCTAACTTTGACGCCAATGACCCAATCCTTCTCCGAACTTTCCCTCTCGCCTGCCATTGAGCGGGCCGTGGCCGAAATGGGCTACGCGACCATGACGCCGATCCAGGCGCAGGCGATTCCGGTGGTGCTGCAAGGCCGCGACGTGATGGGCGCGGCCCAGACCGGCACCGGCAAGACCGCCGCCTTCACGCTGCCTCTGCTGCAGCGCATGCTCAAGCACGAAAACGCTTCGACGTCGCCCGCCCGCCACCCGGTGCGCGCCCTGGTGCTGCTGCCCACGCGTGAGCTGGCCGACCAGGTGGCCGAGCAGGTCAAGCTGTATGCCAAGTACACCAACCTGCGCAGCACGGTGGTGTTTGGCGGCATCGACATGAAGCCGCAGACCATCGAGCTGAAGAAGGGCGTCGAAGTCCTCGTGGCCACGCCCGGTCGTCTGCTGGACCACATCGAGGCCAAGAACTGCGTGCTCAACCAGGTGGAGTACGTGGTACTTGACGAAGCAGACCGCATGCTCGACATCGGCTTTCTGCCGGACCTGCAGCGCATCCTCAGCTACCTGCCCAAGCAACGCACCACACTGCTGTTTTCGGCCACGTTCTCGCCCGAGATCAAGCGCCTGGCCAACAGCTACCTGCAAGACCCGGTCACGATCGAAGTGGCGCGCTCCAATGCCACGGCCTCCACGGTGGAACAGCATTTCTACCGAGTGGAAGACGACGACAAGCGCGGCACCCTCAAGCAGATCCTGCGCGAGCGCGGCATCAAGCAGGCCTTCGTGTTCGTCAACAGCAAGCTCGGTTGTGCGCGCCTGGCGCGTTCGCTGGAACGCGAGGGGCTGAACACGGCCGCCCTGCACGGCGACAAGAGCCAGGACGAGCGCCTGAAGGCGCTGGCCGCCTTCAAGGCCGGCGAAGTCGATCTGCTGGTGTGCACCGACGTGGCCGCGCGCGGTCTGGACATCAAGGATGTGCCGGCGGTGTTCAACTTCGACATTCCTTTCAACGCCGAAGACTACGTGCACCGCATTGGCCGCACGGGTCGTGCCGGTGCCTCGGGTCTGGCCGTGTCGTTCGTGAGCGGGCGCGATGCGCGTCTCATGGGGGACCTGGAAAAGCTCCTCGGCAAGAAGCTGGAGCTGGAAGCGATGGAGTTCGAAGCGGACCGCCGCCCGGCGGGTCGCTTCAACGATGGCCAGCGCGCCTGGCAGCAACCCGAGGGCGAAGAGGGCGAGCGCCGCGAGAGCCGGGCGATTCGCGAGAGCCGTGACAGCCGCGCCCCACGCGAAGCCCGTGCCGATGCGCGCCCGAGCCGCGCGCCGCGCGCACCCGCCGACCCCTTGTTCGACAAGCCTTACGAGCCCAGCGCCCCGAGTGAAACGCCGCCTTCGTGGGAGGTGTCGCAGCGCACCACTGCGCGCACCAGCGTCTCGCCCAACATCAAGACGCGCCGCAAGGTGGCCGCCTTGTTCAAGAGCGCGCCTGCGCCGGCACAGGAAAGCTGAGGGCCAGGCCCTTGCCCGACCCTGCCAGGCGGCCTGCGCCGCCTCAGTGCTTCCCAGGCCGGCTGGCCTGTTCGCAGCGCACCGAAATCCGCTCCACCTCGCCCGGCACCTCCGTGATGCGGGCGGCGGTGAGGCAGCCGCCCCAGACACAGCCGGTGTCCAGCGCCTGCAGATCGCGGCGGTGCACGGTGCCCAGTGTGGACCAGTGGCCAAACGCAATCGGCACACCCTCGCTCAACCGCCCCGGCACATCGAACCAGGGCATGAAGCCTTCGGGCGCCGCACCCGCGCTGTCTTTCGTCTCGAACTCCATCACGCCCTGTGCGCTGCAAAAGCGCAGACGGGTCAGGGCGTTGACGATCACGCGCAGGCGGGTTGCACCGCGAAGCGATTCGCTCCACAGCGGCGGTTCGTTGCCATACATCTGGTGCAGAAAGCCCACCCAGTCGGGACTGCGCAGCACCGCCTGCACTTCGCCGGCCAGCGCCAGGGTGCGAGGCGCGTCCCATTGCGGCAGCACGCCTGCGTGCACCATCAGCCAGCCATGCTCGAACAGGGCCATGGGCCGTGCGCGCAGCCAGTCGAGCAAGGCCTCGCGGTCGGATGCGGCGAGGATGTCGCCCAGGGTGTCGCTGCGGTGTGGCTTGCGCACGCCGTGCGCCGTGGCGAGCAGGTGCAGGTCGTGGTTGCCGAGCAGTCCGTGTGCCGAACCCTCGAGTGCCATGAGGCGGCGCAGCACCGCCAGCGACCCGGGACCCCGGTTGACCAGATCGCCCAGCAGGTACAGCGTGTCGCGGCTGGGCGAGAAGCCGATGTCGTCGAGCAGGCGCCCCAGTGCGGCGTCGCAGCCCTGCACATCCCCGATCATGTAGAGTGACATGCCCCGATTATGGATACCCTCTTAATTGTTTTTCTGACGCTGCTCAACGGCGCGTTCGCCATGTCCGAACTGGCCCTGGCGTCGAGTCGCAAGGCGCGTCTGGCGGCCATGGCCGAGGCCGGTGACAAAGGCTCGGTCACCGCGCTCAAGCTGCTGGAGAACCCGACCCAGTTCCTGTCCTCGGTGCAGGTGGGCATCACCTCCATCGGCATGCTCAACGGCATTGTTGGCGAGGCCGCCTTCAGCGGCGGTCTTGCCGTGTGGCTCCAGGCGCAGGGGCTCACCGAAGGCACCGCAGACGTGGCCGCCACGGCGCTGGTGGTGGCGGTCATCACCTTCATCACGATCGTGTTTGGCGAACTGGTGCCCAAGCGCATCGGTCAGCTTTATCCGGAGGCCGTGGCGCGCTGGGTGTCGCGCCCCATGGCGTTTGTGGCGAAGGCGGCCAAGCCGTTTGTGTGGCTGCTCACGCACACGACGCAATGGGTGCTCAAGTTGCTGCGCATCGACACCAACGCGGTGCAGCACGTGACCGAAGAAGAGATCAACGCCAGCCTGGAGGAGGGCGTGGACGCCGGCATCATCGAGGAGCACGAGCACCAGATGGTGCGCAACGTGTTCCTCCTGGACGACCGACAGCTCACCTCCATCATGGTGCCGCGCTCGGAGATCGAATGGCTGGATGCCGAAAACAGCATTGATGCCGCCGTGCAGAAGGCGTGGACCACCGGGCATTCGTGGTACCCCGTGTGCCGCGGTGGTCTCGACGATGTGGTGGGCGTGATCCACCTGCCTCGCATGCTGGCGCTGCAGGCCGAGGGCAACAACGAATCCCTGATGCGCCACGTGCAGCCCGCGGTGTTTGTGCCCGAAACGCTCACCGGCATGGAGCTGCTCGAGCAGTTTCGGGAGCGCGCCACGCGCATCGTGTTTGTGGTCGACGAATACGGTGTGGTGCAAGGCCTGCTCACGCCGTTGGACATGCTGGAGGCCATCACGGGTGAACTCTCGCCACGCACGGCGGTGCAAGCCTGGGCCACGCAGCGCGATGACGGTGCCTGGCTGGTGGACGGCGCCATGCCCGTGGCCGAACTCAAGTCGCGCCTGGACATCGACGAGCTGCCCGACGAAGACAAGGGCCGCTACAACACGGTGGCGGGCCTTATGCAGACGGTGGCGGGTGAACTGCTGGGCCGTCGCGAGCATGTCGACTGCGCGGGCTGGCGCTTCGAAGTGCTGGTGCTCGATGGCCGGCGCATCGATCAGGTGCTGATCTCGCGCCTGCCCGAGCCCGAGTGGGTGACCGACGCGGACGGTTGAGTCCGCGCGGCCTGCCGTTGTCAGCGGTGGTTCGGGCCATCGTCTGTACCACGGCCGCGGCGGCTGTCGCCTGCCGAGTCGTCGGCACCGCGTCCACGACCTGCGTCGCCTGCCGAGTCATCGGCGCCACGGCGGTGGCCGCTGTCTTCTGCGTGCGAGCGTCCTGCCGAGTTGGCGGCACTGGTGCTGGCGCCATCGTCGCCCGAGCGGCCACGCCCACGGCCCTGACCATCCGAAGAAGTGGACGAACCCGACGACGAAGAGCCCGATGAAGCGCCCGAAGACGAACTGGCGCCGGAACTGCCTTTGCCGCTCCCGGAGCTGCCGCTGGAGCTGCCTCCCGAGCCTCCGCTGGACCCGCCACTGGAGCCCCCGTTTTTGGCCATGGCGGCGCCTGAGGCCAGGCTCAGCGCCAGGACGGTGATGACGGTCGCGAGCGTGTGTTTGTTGCGCATGAGGAACTCCATGTGATGAAGAAAGTCGGTGGGATGTTGATGTGGGATTATTTCCCACGACTCGATTATTGTGGGAAAAATTCCCACGTCAAGTGTTTCGTGTGATTTTTTCCCACGCAAGGCGTTACCATCCGTATCCACATGGCACCCCCACCCCTTCCACCTGCTGCTGGCCCTGATTCGCTGGCGGGACCATCTCCCGCATTGGTCCGGGCGCTGCGGCAGGCGCTGCGCCCATTGGTGAAGCTGATGCTGGCGCAGGGCATCACCTACCCCTATCTGACCGACCTGCTCAAGGGCTTGTTCGTGGACGTCGCGGAGCGCGACTTCCGCCTGGATGACAAGCCCCCCACAGACAGCCGCGTGAGCCTGGTCAGCGGTGTCCACCGCAAGGACGTGAGCCGCCTTCGGCCCATGCTGCGCACGCCGGGCGTGCTGGCGCCGACGGTGGTGCCGCTGGGTGCGCAGCTGGCGGCGCGGTGGATGGGTGACGCGCGCTACCTGCAGGACGATGGGCAGCCGCGTCCCCTGGCCCGCCTGGCCAGTGAAGGGGGTGAGCAATCCTTTGAGGCGCTGGTGGCGAGCGTGAACAACGACATCCGCTCGCGGGTGGTGCTCGATGAGTGGCTGCGCCAGGGCGTTGTGCACCTCGACGAGCAAGGGCGGGTGTGCCTGGACGCCGCCGCCTTCGTGCCCACCCGTGGCGCCGAGGAAAAGGCCTTTTACCTGGGTCACAACCTGCACGACCACGCGGCTGCGACTGTGCACAACGTGCTGGGCGGTGAGCCGCCGTTTCTCGAGCGCAGCGTGCACTACAACGAGCTGTCGGCGGCTTCGATCGCGCGTCTGCAGAAGTTGGCGGAGCAACAAGGCATGAAGGCGCTGCTGGCGATGAACAAGGCGGCGATGGAGGCCGAGGCGACCGATCGTGCGCTGGATCCACAGGCGCCTCGGCAGCGCTTTACCCTGGGTGTGTACTTTTATTCGGCGCCGGTGTCGCCCGGCGAGGAGTCTTCTGAATGAACCGTTTGTGGCTGGGCCGCTGGCACCGTCGGGTGTTCATGCTTCTTGTGGGGCTGGCGCTGTCGGCATGCGGCACCCGGGCCGACTTGAATGCATCCCGTGCAGGCGCCGACGTGTGCGCGCGCGCTGCCTCACCGGTGAACCCAGCCACGCTGGCGCCGGGCCTGGGCGGCACCGGCGCACCGGCGGTGGCTGGCGCGCGCGATCCCGGTGGGCTGGGCGGCACAGGGCAGGTCGCCGAAGGCGGACTGGGTGGCACGGGCATCGTGGGCGTGGTCACGGGCTTTGGCAGCATTTGCGTCAACGGGATCAAGGTGGACTACGCACCCGACACCCCGGTGCTGCGCGATGGCCGCCCGGTGCCGCAAAGCGAGCTGTCTGTGGGCCAGGTGGTGGCACTGCAAGCCGAGGGCGATGCGCCTGCCCTGCGCGCACGCCACATTGCCGTGCTCGATGCGGTGGTGGGACCGCTGGGTTTGGTGGACGCGACCGGCGCCCGTTTCACGGTGATGGGGCAGGCGGCTACCGCGCTGGTACCGGGCGATCTGAATGGTCTTCGCACCGGTCAGTGGGTGCGTGTGAGCGGGCAGCGCCTGGCCAGCGGTGAAATACGCGCCACGCGTGTGCAGGCCGCGCCAGAAGGCCCGGTGTGGGTGGCAGGCACGCTGACGCGCGTGGAGCCGGGCGCATGGTGGATTGGCGGCACGCGCGTGGAGGCGGGCTCGAGTGCCCTGCCTGCGGGGCTGTTGTCAGGCCAGGAGGTGGGTGTGCAGGGCCGCTGGCTCGGCAACGACCGTGTGGCGTTGAGTGCCCTGTCGATCCGTCCGACGCGCGCCGCCCTGGGCGCGGTGGGCGAGGCCGTGCTCAATGGCTATGTGCACCAGGTGCAGGGGCGCGAGGTCACGCTGGGGTTCGAGACCCTCACATTGGCGCCTTCGCTGCAAGTCGTGGGCGGCCGGCTGGAGACCTTGCGCGCGGGCCAGCCGGTGCGTGTGCGCGGGCGTTGGGACGCGCAGCAGCGACTGGTGGTCGACCAGCTGGAGTTCCGCCGCGAAGGCGGTGGAGGTGGGCGAAGCCGCAGCAGGGGAGACGATTCCGGTGGGGACGACTCCTCGGGCCGTCGTGGTGGCGACAGCAGCGGCAGCGGTAGCGATGGCGGTGGAGACAGCGGAAGCAGTGGCAGCGGAAGCAGCGGAAGCAGCGGAAGCAGCGGCAGTGGATCGAGCGGGCAGGGTCGCGGGCGAGGCCGGGGCGGCTGAGGCCCTGCGCGGCTGGCTTCAGTCGGTGGCGCCGTGGATGCGCCACCAGGCGGGCAACAGCCGGCGCACCTCGCTGCGGGCAAAGCGCTCGTCCATCAACACCACCACGCCTTCATCGGTCGGCCCGCGAATCACGCGGCCAGCGGCCTGCACCACTTTCTGCAAGCCGGGAAACAGGTAGGCGTAGTCGTAGCCCTGCCCGTAGCGCGCCTGCAGCCGCGCGCGCAGCTGTTCGTTGACCGGGTTGAACTGCGGCAGGCCCAGCGTGGCGATGAACGCGCCGATCAGCCGGTTGCCGGGCAGGTCGATGCCTTCGCCAAAGGCACCACCGAGCACCGCAAAGCCGATGCCCCGACTGTCTTCGGTGAAGCGCGCCACGAAGGCTTCGCGCTCGTGCTCGCCCATGCCGCGCGACTGTGCCCACACCGGCAGCGCCGGGTGCAGCGCTTGCAGGCGCTGCAGTGCCTGCTGCAGGTAGTCGAAGCTGCTGAAGAAGGCCAGGTAGTTGCCCGGGCGCTGCGCGTATTGCGTGGCCATCACCTCGACGAGCTGGTCGAGCGACTCGGCGCGGTCGGTGTAGCGGGTGGACAGGCGCGGTGTCACACGCACCTGCAGCTGGGCGGGGTCAAAGGGTGAGGGCACGTCCAGCGTGGCGGTGTCGGGTGGCAGGCCGAGCAGGTCGCTCACGTAGGTTGTGGGGCTGAGCGTGGCCGAAAACAAGGTGGCGCTGTGCGCGGCTTGCCAGCGCGGCTGCAGCAGCGGACCGGGGTCCAGGTTGCGGATGGTGAGCACCGGGTGGCGCGTGCGGCCGCTGGCGCGCGGCGGGTGGGTGAGGTCCACCATGGAATGGTCGTCAAACACCTCGGCCACGCGCAGGAAGCGCTGCACCTCGAACAGCCAGCCCTGCAGCTCGGCGGCGCTGTCGCCCTGCGGCTCCAGTGCGAGGTGGTCGAGCAGGGCGACGTGGTGGCGCTGCAGCGCTTCCACAAACGCGCCGGGCAACTCGGGCAGCACGGCGGGCTCGTGTATGTGCAGCCGGGCCAGGGTGCCCCACTGCCGGTGCAGGCGGTCCAAGGTTTTTTTCAGGGGCGCGGGTGCGCTTTTGCGCAGCGCCTGAAAGGTGGCCGGTTGCAGTTCTGCGCTGTACATCAGGCGGGCGCGCTCAATGAGGTTGTGCGCCTCGTCCACCAGCACGCCCACGCGCAGCTCGTCGCCGACCGTGAGCGCCCAGGCGTGTGCGCTCAGGTCGAAGAAGTGGTTGAAGTCGCCCACCACGACGTCGCTCCAGCGCAGCATGTCCTGACCCAGGTAGTAGGGGCAGACCTCATGCTGCAGCGCGATGATGCGCAGTGAGGCCTTGTCGAGCCAGCCCGCCTGGGCGGCGGCTTCGCGGGCCTGTGGCAGGCGGTCGTAGAAGCCGCGCGCCAGCGGGCAGGCGTCGCCGTGGCAGGCTTTGTCGGGGTGTTCGCAGGCCTTGTCGCGCGCCACCAGCTCGAGCACACGCAGCGGCTGCACGTGCAGCCGCTGCAAGGCGTGCAGCGCGAGCTGGCGACCGGGGGTCTTGGCCGTGAGGTAGAAGAATTTGTGGGTGCCTTGTGCGGGCGCGGCGCGCAGGGCGGCAAACAGCGTGGCCATGGTTTTGCCGATGCCGGTGGGTGCCTGCGCCATGAGGTGGCGCCCGGCGCCGTGCGCCCGGTAGACCGCGGCGGCCAGCTCGCGCTGACCGGGTCGAAAGCCGTCAAACGGAAAACGCAGTGTCTGCAGCGCGGCGTCGCGCGCGGCGCGGTGCGTGCGTTCGGCGCGCGCCCAGCCGGCGTAGCGCGCGCACAGCGATTCAAAGAAGGCCTTGAGTTCGATGGCCGTGTGCCACACGGGCAGCACCGTCTCCGTGCCGGTGTCGATGTTGAAGTACACCAGCGCGAGCTCGATGCGCTCCAGGCCGAGCTGTTCGCACAGCATCCAGCCGTACACGCGCGCCTGCGCCCAGTGGAGCTCGCGGTGGTTGTCGGGGATGCGGGTGGCGTCGCCGCGGTGCGTCTTGATCTCTTCCAGGCGCGGCGTGGCGGGGTCGAATCCGTCGGCGCGGCCCTGTACCCGAAGCTCGCCGCAGCGCGCGCTCAAGGCCACCTCGCGCTGGTAGCCGGCCGCGCGCCGCGCGGTCACGGTGGTGTGGCCGGCCACGCCTTCCTGCGCGCTGGGCGAGGGCGTGAAGCGCAGGTCGAGGTCGCCCGTTTTGGCGGCGAACGCGCAGAGCACGCGCACCGCCACCGAGGCGGGCGCATCGGCGTCGGGCGGCAGTTCGTCAGCGTGCATGGTGCGGCATGGTACTGGACATATAGTCAGTGCATGAGCCCGACCGCCCCCGCCCTCACACGCCGCCACCACCAGCGCCTGCGCGAGATCCACCGCTCGGCCGGCTGGCCGTGTCTGGACATGCTGGAAGTGGAGCTGCTCGCCGCCGGGCTGTTGGAGCGCTGCCCATCGCCCGACGGGTTCGAGCGCCTGCGCGTGACGGACGCCGGCATCCAGCGCCTGGCCGAGGTGTTTGCCGTGAACCGCGCGGCGCGCACGCCGCACGAGGCGCTGGTGGAGCGCGTGGCCCTGGAGATGGCGCGCGCGGGCCGTCTGGCCTGGCGCGGTCTGGCGCTGCGGGTGCCGCTGCCACGCACGCTGCTGGCGGGCCCATCCGAAGAGGCGCCGGTGCCGCAGCAGGCGTGTGCCTTCGAGGCGGATGCCGTGCCCGATGTGCCCGGGCATGGGTGGTGCATGGCCTGCCCCGACGTGTTTTCGGTGCGGCACACCACGGTGGAGGCCTATCTGGAGCCCGTGGTGCACGAGATCAAGGTGAGCCGGGCGGACCTGCTGGGCGATCTGCGCAAGCCCGCCAAGCGCGCCGCTTACCTCGGCCTGGCGAGCGCCTGCTGGTACGTGCTGGGGCAAGACAGCCGGGGCCGGCCGATTGCCGCGCCCGACGAAGTGCCACCCGAATGCGGCGTGATGCAGCTGGAGGGCGAGCGCTTGGTGGTGGCGCGCGATGCGCCACGCCGCGCCTTCGAGCGCCTGCCCTTTCATGTGTGGATGGCGCTGGCGCGCAGCGGCCCGGCTGCGCGGCCACAGGACGACGCCCAGTCGCTGTTGTGACGGCCCGGGTGCAAGCCCTCTGGCGTTTTGGCGCCACCGTGGAGATGATGTTGTCCTGTGCAGCGTCGACAGGAGACACCATGAAAACACTCAACGACCAACTCAGCCAGTACGCGGCTTACCACCGGGACCGCCGCAACATCCTCACCCACTTCGTCGGCATTCCCATGATCGTGCTGGCCGTGGTGCTGCTGCTGGCGCGCCCGGCCTTCGGGGTGGCGGGGCTGTCGATGTCAGCGGCCACGCTCGCGGTGATCGCTGCCACGCTCTACTACCTGCGGCTGGACCTGCGCTTTGGCATCGTCATGGGGTTGCTGCTGGCGGCCTGCCTGGCGTTTGCGCAGGCCACGGCCAGCCTGTCCACCACCGCCTGGGCCACGCTGGGCGTGGGCCTGTTCGTGGTGGGTTGGGTGATCCAGTTCGTGGGCCACATCTTCGAAGGCCGCAAGCCGGCCTTTGTGGACGACATCATGGGGCTGGTCATCGGCCCGTTGTTCGTGGTGGCCGAGCTGGCCTTCCTGATGGGCCTGCGCCGCGAGGTGGAGGCGGTGGTGGAGTCGCGCGCGGGGCCGGTGCGCGCTGGCCGGGCGCTGCGCACCTGAAGACCTGCGAACGCCTCAGCGCGCCGGCTGCAGGCGCGTGACGCGCACCTGTTCGAAGGCGTCTTCGGTGGCGACGTGGTCCCACTGCTCCACCGCGCAGGTGCCTTGCGAGGCGTTCCAGCGCACCACATTGACCGAGTTCGGTACGCCCGGGCGCACGCGGTGCGACACGGCGGTGCCGGCCTGCACCGCCCACATCGGCCTCGCCAGGCCGGGCAGAGGCATCACGTAGGGCAGGTGGATGTGGCCGCCCATCACGAGGTCGGCGCCCGCCGAGGCCCAGGCGGCCTGGGCGGCGGCGTGGCCGATCAGGCGGTCGGGCACGTCCTGCGGGCGCTGCACGTCGATGGGCTGGTGCACCACCACCACGCGCAGCTGGGCAGGCGTGGCGCGCGCTAGGCGCCGTGCCACGCGCGCCACCTGCTGCGCCGACACCTCGCCGTTCTGGTGGCGGTGCGCGCGTGTGGTATTCACGCCGAGCACCATCAGATCGGAAGAGCGAAACACGGGCTCGAGTTCCTGGCCGAAGGCCGCGCGGTGGCCCGCATAGGGCTGGGTCAGGCGCGCCCACAGGTTGAACAGCGGAATGTCGTGATTGCCCGGCACGACCAGCAGCGGCAGCCGCAGACCCTTCATGAAGTCGCTGGCCGCGCGGAACTGCTCGGGCCGTGCCCGCTGCGTGATGTCACCCGAGAGCACCACCAGCCGGGGCTGCAGTTGCTCGGCCAGTCGCGCCAGGGCCTGCACCACCGCTGGTCGTTCGGTGCCGAAGTGGGTGTCGGAGATCTGCAGGATCAGGCTCAAGCGGGCGGCTCTCTTTCGGCCAGCGGAGGTTTGAGGAGGTAGAGCGGTTGCGGCATGACGTGGAAGTCCAGGGGTGGTCTCATGTGCACCACCTCGCCGTCAAAGGCCAGCTTCATGCGGCGGCGGCGCAGCACCAGCGGGGGCTTGACCACCATGCGCTCGAACTCGAATCGCTCGATGTCGTCGGCATCGCCCAGCGTGCCCATGGCACCGCGCAGCAGCAAGCGCAGCAGCGCGAATGTACCGATGGGTTTGAGCACCACGGCGGTCACGCGGCCGTTGTCGCGCGCGCCGTCGGGGCTTTGTGCTTCCACCACGCCCACCTGCTCGAGTTGCAGCCGGTTGTTGCCCACAAACAGGGTCAGGGTGTGCACCTCGCGCTGGCCGCCCTCGAGTTCGATCTTCAGTTTCAGGCGCTTCTGCGCGCGCAGCAGCGTGGCCAGCGCGGCCCAGATGGCCACCCACTGGCTGCGCCCGAAACGGTTCTTCCAGACCTCGCGGTCTTCGAGGAGATCGGGGTACAGGCCCACGCTGGCGTTGACCAGAAACAGGTGCTCGTTGACCGCCGCCACCTGCACCGGCTCGGGCTGGGCATCCAGCAGCTGGGCCATGGCCGCGCCCACCTCGGTGGCAATGCCGTGCGTGCGCGCAAAGTAGTTGAAGGTGCCGCGCGGGATCACGCCCATCGAGCAGCCCGCCGCGTGCGCCGCCTGGGCCACGGTGTTGATGGTGCCGTCGCCACCCACCGCCACGATGGCCGATTGTTCGGCGCGCGCGCGTTGCGCGAGCTCGGTGGTGGTGGTGCGCAGGTCGGCGGGCTCGCAGAAGTGCAATTGCCCGGGCCGGCCGGCTGCGGCCAGCGCCGCTTCGATGGTTTCGCGCGTGCCGTCGCCGTCCTGGCTGCCGGAGCGGCCATTGATGATGAAGTGCAGCGTCGCGCTGGGGTCGAGGGACGGCGGGTGGGGCATGGGGTGGGTCGGTGAGAAGTACCGACGGGCCACTGTACCCGAGCCCCCACATGCGCGCCGGCCATGCGCCATGGCCGGGCGTAGAGTGGCAGCTGTCACAACCGTGCCGTACCGAACGTCTAAGGGCCATGAACGACCCCACTGCCGCCTTCAACCGCCTGCGCCCCCGGCTGCACGGCATCGCTTACCGCATGTTGGGCTCGGCCGCTGAAGCCGAAGAGGTGGTGCAAGACGCCTGGTTGCGCTGGCACGAAGTCGCGCACGCCGACCTCGACAGCAGCGAGGCGTGGCTCGTGACGGTCACCACCCGCCTGGCAATCGACCGCCTGCGCAGCGCCAAGGTGCAGCGCGAGCACTACGTGGGCACCTGGCTGCCCGAGCCACTGCTGTCCGACGCCGTCGTGACGCCCGAGCAGTGGCTGGAGCGCGCCGACGACGTGTCCGTGGCCTTCCTGGCCTTGCTCGAGCGCCTGGCACCCGAGGCGCGCGCGGCGTTTCTGCTGCGCGAAGTGTTCGATGCCGATTACGGTGAGGTGGCCGAGGCGCTGGGCAAGAGCGAGGCGGCGTGCCGCCAGATCGTGCACCGGGCCAAGGTCCAGCTGCAGGACGAGCGGCCACGCCACATCGTCCCGCGCGAGGCTCAGTTGCGCCTGCTGCGCGGCTTTGCCGATGCCGCGTCGACGGGTCGGTTCGCGGCGTTGCAGGCGTTGCTGGCCGAAGACGCGCAGCTCATGGGCGATGGCGGTGGCAAGGTGCCCAGCTTCGGCGTGCCCATCGTCGGAGACCGTCGCATTGCGCAACTGTTCTACGCCACCCACCGGCGCTTTGGTGATGCCGTGCGCTTTGAGGTGGTGGCGCTCAACGGTCAGTGGGGCCTGCTGCGCTTCATCCATGGGGGGCTGGAGTCGGCCCAGGCCTTCGAAACCGATGGCCAGCGCATCCTGCGCGTGCACGTGCAGCGCAACCCCGACAAGCTCGCGCGCATCGCGGCAGCACTCGGGCGCGAGCTGGCTGTCACAAACCCGGGGGTGTGACCGTCTTGCTGGGTGTGTATCCCAACCACCCTGAAAGACGACCCATGAACGCACCCCGACTCCCCTGGACCGACATCGCACCCAAGGCCTACCAGGCCATGGCCGCGGTCGGTGCCACCACCGCCGCTTCTTCGCTCGGCCCCATCCTCATGGAGCTGGTGAAAACGCGCGTCTCACAGCTCAACGGCTGTGCCTTCTGCGTCGACATGCATGTGCGCGACCTGCGCAAGCACGGCGAACGCTGGCAGCGCATCAACAGCCTGTGCACCTGGCGCGAAGCCGGGCTCTACAGTGCACGCGAACGTGCCGCCCTGAACTGGGCCGAGAGTCTCACCAGGCTTGTGGAACACCACGGCCACCGCGACGCCGACTTCGAGCAGCTGCAAGGCCAGTTCAGCGACCAGGAAATCGTCGAACTGTGCTGGGTGGTGGCGCAGATCAGTGCCTGGAACCGCATGTGCGTGGGTCTGAACGCGCCCGTGGCAGAGAAGGAGATCGCATGAACATCGTCGTGATGGGCGGCAGCGGCCTCATTGGCCAACAGCTCGCCATCCGCCTGCGCGCTGCCGGGCATGCGGTCACTGCAGCGTCGCCCTCCACCGGGGTGAATGCCGTCACGGGCGAGGGCCTGGACGCAGCACTGGCCGGCGCGCAGGTGGTGGTGGACGTCACCAACTCGCCTTCGTTTGAAGACGAGGCGGTGATGCAGTTCTTCTGCGCTTCCACGCGTCACCTGCTGGCTGCTTGCGAGCGGGCCGGCGCAGCGCACTTCGTCGCGCTGTCCGTTGTGGGCTCCGAGCGGGTGCCCGCCAGTGGCTACTTTCGCGCGAAGGTGGCACAAGAGGCCCTCATTGCCGCGGGACCCGTGCCGTACACCATCGTGCGCGCCACGCAGTTCCACGAGTTCCTTCTGTCCATCGCGCACGTGGCTACCGAAGGTCAGACTGTGCGCTTGCCGCCGGCACCGCTGCAGCCCATCGCCTCGGCCGATGTGGCCGCTGCGTTGGCCGACGTGGCCACGCAAGCGCCGATCGGTGGCGTGTGCGAAGTGGGCGGCCCCGAGGCCGCCCCCCTGCACGAACTGGTGCGCCGTGTGCTGCTGGCCCGCAACGACCGGCGCGAGGTGGTCTGCGACCCGAAGGCCACCTACTTCGGCACACCTCTCGAAGGACGCGAGCTCATTCCGGGGCCGAGTGCCCGCATCGGGTCGATCACGCTGGCGCAGTGGTTGGCCTGAGCGGAGAATGGCGGCTCCTCATTCATCAGGAGCCGCCATGCACCCGATCCAACGGATTGCTTTTGCCGCTGTGGCCTGGGTGGCCGCTGCCTCGGCCTGGTCCCAGACGCCGCTGGACGGCAGCTGGCGCGTCACCTTTGCCACCGAGGGCAGCGAGGGGCGTGAGGCACTGGTGGAGCTCAAAGGGGGCATCGGCACCTGGACCACCTACCCCCGCGGTGACCGCGACCGCCGGGACGCCTGTGTGGGTCGCCCCTTTCCTATCGCCATCGAGGGCGATCCCGTCAAAGGCCTGAGCCTGACGCTCGACGCGAAAGCCATTCCCGGCTGCCGCGACCGCAAGGCCACCTTGAAGTCGGTGGACGACAAGACGCTCGAAGGCAGCTTTGACAACGGCAGGGCGCTCAAGCTGGCGAGGCAGTAGCGCGTGCGCAAAGGCATGGGCCGGCACAATGGCGCGCATGAGCCACACGCCGCCACCCGCCCACTTCCAGCCCGTTCCACTCGACAAGGCCTACCGCCTCATCAACCACGGCCCCACCGTGCTGGTGTCGTCTGCCCACGCGGGCGAGGTCAATGTGATGTCGGCCGCCTGGGCCTGCGCGCTGGACTTCTCACCGCCCAAAGTCACGGTGGTCATCGACAAGGCCACGCGCACCCGCGCGCTGGTGGAAGGCAGTGGTGCGTTTGCCTTGTGCGTACCCTGCGCCGCGCTGGCCGCCCTCACGGTGGGCGTGGGCACCGACAGCGCCGCCACCGTGCCCGACAAGCTGGCGCGCCATGCCGTAACGACCTTCACCGCGCCGGGCCACACGCTGCCGCTGGTGGACGGCTGCGTGGCCTGGCTGGTGTGCCGCCTCGTGCCCGAACCCCACAACCAGGCCGCCTACGACCTGTTCATTGGCGAGGTGCAGGCCGCCTGGGCCGATGACCGTGTGTTCCGCGAAGGGCGCTGGCACTTTGACGGAGCACCCGACACGCTGCGCACGCTGCACTACGTGGCGGGTGGGCAGTTTTATGTGACGGGGGCTTCGCTGCAGGTGGGCTAGGCACCTGGGCACGGCGTGGGCCGCGGGAGCCTCTTCAGTAGTGCGGCGGCAGCTCGTCGCGCAAATTGCGCACGGCCGGTGCGCCTTCGGGCTCACCGCGCTGGCGCAGGCGGCTCACTTCGCGCAGCAGCAGGTCGATCTGTTCCTGCTGCCGGGCCACCAGCTGGTTCAGGGTGTCGAGCAGGTCTTCGGCGTAGCTGGCCTTGATTTCCAGGTCGGTGAGGCGCTGCTCGGTGGCGGCGTCGGGGGTGGGTGTGGTGTTCATGCCCGTATTGGACGCGAAGTGCGATGTCCGCGCGCCGAATGTCTGCCAGCGCACAGACCCGGGCCGTGCCCTGCGTCAACCTCCGGACTTTGTCTTGCGCCCGTGTGTGCAAGTCGGGTTCTCTGGAGATTGCGCATGCCCGATAGACGATCGAGACTGGCCACCACGGCCTCGCGCTGGTTCGAGGACACTGTGGCGCTCGAACGCGAGCCCGACGACGCGCCGCCCACGGACGCGATCTCGCGCCTGCAATGGCTGTCGACCGCCCGTGCGTTTGCCGACACCGGTGGCCTGGTCAGCGGCGACGAGCTGGCCGATCTGCTGCGCCAGCAAGGCCACGACGACGCGCTGATGCGCGTGCCGCAGCCCCTCTCGCTGGTGGCGCGCTGGATCGTGTCGCAATCGGTGGTGTCGATCGACAGCCCGTGGGGCCGTATGCTGCCGCTGTTTCAGTTTGATCTGCCGCGCGCTGCGGTGCACCCCGGCATGCGGCCTTTGCTGGCCGAGCTGCAGGGCGTGCTGGACGATGTCGAGCTGGCGCTCTGGTTTGTCACGCCCAACGAATGGCTGGGAGGCGCTTGCCCCGCGCTGGCCATGCACCACGGCCTGGCGGCGGTGCGCCAGGCCGCACGCACCGACCGTTACGTGGCGCTCGGCTGCTAGCCGGCGTGGGTCAGATGCGCGGCTCGCCGTTGCCGTTGACGAGGATCGTGCGGCCCGGCGGCGCGGACATCTGCACGTGGTGCACCACGCCGCGGAAGGTGTAGCTCACGTCCCAGTACTCGGGCGCGTTGCTGGTGTCGGTGGTGCAGCGCTGCACGTCTTGCGTCTGGTTGTTGCGGCCCACGTTGGAGCCCACCGCTGCGCCGGCCACCGCGCCGCCCACGGTGGCAATGTCGCGCCCGGTGCCGCCGCCGATCTGGTGGCCCAGGATGCCGCCAATGACGCCGCCGACGATGGCGCCCGGCACGTTGCGCCGCGACTCCACCTGCTCGCGCTCCATCCAGCAGCGCTGGCCGCCTTGCGGGCCGACCACCGCGCGCACCGAGCTCACCGGCACCTCGTACAGCGTCTCCGAGTCGCGGCGTCGGTAGTCGCGCGGGGCGGGCTGGTTGGGGGCCTGGTACACGGTCGGCGAAGGGTACTGGTTGGCCGGCGGTCGGGGCGTGCCGCAGCCGGTGAGGGCGAGCAGCGCCGCCCCGGCGACCAAGGCGAGGCGGGACATCGGGGGGAAGGTCGAACCGGTGTGTTTCATGGGAGCTCCTGTGCGAAGTGAATGGCGCGCGAGGGCGCGGCCTTTCACTGTGCACGGTGCCACCCGGTCGGTCTGTTCGCTGCCGCTCACAGCGCGGCGCCGGCCGGGTTCAGTGCGTGCCGGGCTGCAGCGCCGCCGTCCACCGTGCCACGGCGGCGTCCAGGTCGGGCTCGGCCATCAGCGCACGCACCACGCCCACCGAGCGCACGCCGGCGTTCAACACCTCGGGCAGGTTGTGCAGGTCGATACCGCCGATGGCCATGTGTGTCGTGTCGCGCAGCAGCGCGGCGTAGGCGCGCAGGCGGCCCGTGCCTTGCGGTGCGGTGGCCATCTGCTTGAGCGTGGTGGGAAACACCGCGCCCATGGCGATGTAGCTGGGGTGGTGCGCGTCGGCCAGCAGCATCTCGGCGTAGCCGTGCGTGCTCAGGCCCAGCCGCAGCCCGGCCTGGCGAATGGCGCTGAGGCCTTCGGGCGTCATGGCCTGCAGGTCTTCCTGGCCCAGGTGCACGCCGTAGGCTCCGGCGTCGATGGCTTCCTGCCAGTGGTCGTTGATGAACAGGCGCGCTCCGGTGCCCTGCACGCCGGCCACCGTGGCACGCACCTCGGCGCGAATGGCCTGGGCGTCGCCCGATTTGAAGCGCAGCTGCACCGTGGGCACGCCCGCGCGCGCCATGCGGATGGTCCAGTCGGCATCGGGCATCACGGCGTAGAGCCCGATCTCGGGACAGGGGGCAAATGCGTGTTCGCGCGGGTGCGGCGCGATGCCGAAGTCGGCGGGCTCGTCGGGCCAGTGCGCAGCGTCGAGCTGGCCGGTGCGCCGCGCGCGGTGGGCCCACGCGCGCGCCACGCACAGCGCGTCGGCGTCGATGAAGCCGAGCGCATGCGCAGCCTGCAGCGCGGCGACGAACACCGGGTCATCGGACGCGGGGGCGGGCGCCACGGCGCCGGGCGCCAGGGGCAGGGCCAGCGTGTGGCGGTGCGCGGCCACGATGGCTTGCGCCATGGCTTCGACGGAGGTGAGGGTGGTGCTCATGATTCGTGGTGCCAGAAAGGCGTGCCCAGGACGGGCGTGCTGGGCTGGGCGCTGGCCTGCGGCTGCATGGCACCCGAGCGGAAGGCGGCGCGCCCGGCGCGCACCGCGTCGGCGAAGGCGCCGGCCATGTCCACCGGCGACTGGGCCAGCGCCACGGCGGTGTTGAGCAGCACGCCGTCAAAGCCCCACTCCATCACGGTGCAGGCGTGCGAGGGCAGGCCCAGGCCGGCGTCGACGATCAGGGGCACGCTCAGGCGCTCGCGCAGCAGGCGCATGGCGTAGGGGTTCACGGGGCCCTGGCCGGTGCCGATGGGCGCGGCCCAGGGCATCACGGCCTGGCAGCCCACGTCCACCAGGCGCTGGCAGAGCACCAGGTCTTCGGTGCAATAGGGCAGCACCTTGAAACCGTCGTTGATGAGCTCGCGCGCGCAGTCCACCAGGTTGAGCGTGTCGGGCTGCAGGCTGTAGTCGTCGCCGATGAGTTCGAGCTTGATCCAAGGTGTGTTGAACACCTCGCGCGCCATCTGCGCGGTGGTGATCACTTCTTGTGCGGTGTGGCAGCCGGCGGTGTTGGGCAGCACGGGCACGGCGAGCTCTTGCAGCAGCTTCCAGAAGGCCGCGCCTGCTTCGGGCTGCGCCGCGCCCTGGCGCCGCAGCGAAGCGGTGAGCATGCCGGGTTGCGCGCGCTTGACCGCGGCTTCCAGCGTGGCGGGCGAGGGGTAGCGCGAGGTGCCGAGCAGCAGGCGGCTGGCGAAGGTCTCGCCGTAAAGCACGAGCGCGTCGTCGGGGTGGTGCGGGGTGGTCATGGGGTCCTCAGCCGCCGGTGATGGGGGCAATGATTTCAATGCGGTCGCCCTCGCTCAGCGTGCGTTGGGCGTAGGCGGTGCGGGGCACGAACTGCAGGTTGACGGCGGCGGCAAACACCGCCGGTGGCTCCCAGATGCGCAAGGCATCGGCGAGCGTGGCGCCCTCGGGGAGTTCGCGGGGTTCCTGGTTGATCAGCACTTGCATGCGGTGTTCCATTCTGTCAGCGGATGACCGCCAGGCCGAGGGACTCGGCCAGCGGAGAGTGGCCCTGCTCCACCAGCTCCAGCGCGGCATCGAGCACGGCGGGCGCGATGAGGAAGCCGTGGCGGTACAGGCCGTTGATCGCCATTCTGCGCGGCGCGCTCAGGCGCAGCGCGGGCAGGTTGTCGGGCAGGGTGGGGCGCAGCTGCACGCCCATTTCGATGATGCGCGCCTCACCAAAGCCCGGGTGCACGGTGTAGGCCGCGCTCAGCAGCTCCAGCGTGGAGCGCACGCTGGCTGGCGAGAGGTCGTCGGACTCGATCTCGGTCGCGCCGATGACGAATACGCCCTCGGGCTTGGGGGCGATGTAGAGCGGGTAGCGCGGGTGCACCAGCCGCGTGGGGCGCGAGAGGCTCACGCCTGGCGCCAGCACGCGCGCCACTTCGCCGCGCACACCGCGCAGCGCGTCCCATTGCGGTTGCCCGCCCAGGCCGCGGCAATCGAACAACCAGGCATCGGGGCCCGGGTCCACCTCGTCGGGCGTGCGGGCGGTGTGCCAGCGCACCGTCACGCCCAGCACCTGCATCTGGTGCGCCAGCGCGGCGAGCAGCTCGCGGTTGTCGAGCTGGCCTTCGTCGGGCAGGTACAGGCCCTGCGCGAAGCGCCCGGCCAGCGAAGGCTCCAGCGCCGTGAGGGCCTCGCCGTTCATGCGCTGCGCCTGCGGCAGCGAGGGCAGGGCAGCGCTGGTGCGCGCGAGCTGGCCTGCAAAGCGTTCGGCCTCGGCCGCGTCCTGCCGGTGCCACAGCACCAGCGTGCCAAGTTGCTGGAAAAACACCGGGCGCTCCAGCGTGGCCAGCAGCTGCGGCCAGCGCGCCAGCGCGTGCTGGCCCATGCGCACCACGTTGAGCTCGGTCACGGCCGACTCCGCCAGCGGCGCGAGCATGGCGGCGGCCACACGCGCCGCCGCGTGCGCGGCCTCGGGGCCGCCGGCATCGATCACCTCCACACGGTGCCCGCGCTGCGCCAGCGCGCAGGCCAGCAAGCGGCCCATCAGGCCGGCACCCAGGACGGTGGCATCAGGTTTCAGCATGTAGGCCCTCCGGCACTGCAACAATGTGGGCCATGACAAAACAACCGCAACGCTACACCCGTGTCCTGTCCATCGCCGGCTCCGACAGCGGCGGTGGCGCCGGCATTCAGGCCGACCTCAAGACCTTTGCGGCCCTGGGCTGCTACGGCATGACGGCCATCACCGCGCTCACGGCACAGAACACGCTGGGCGTGAGCGCCATTCATGGCGTGCCGCCCGACATGCTCAAGGCCCAGCTGAGCGCGGTGCTCGACGACATCGGTGTGGACGCGGTCAAGATCGGCATGCTGCACGCGCCCGACATCGTGCGCACGGTGGCCTGGGCGCTGAAGCACTACGGCGTGAAGCAGGTGGTGCTGGACCCGGTGATGGTGGCCACCAGTGGCGACCGGCTCATCGCCCCCGACACCGTGCAGGTGCTGGTCGACGAGCTGTTTCCGCTGGCCACGGTGGTCACGCCCAACCTGGACGAGGCGGCGCTGCTGCTGGGCCGGCCCATCACCGCCGCCGGTGAGCTGGAGGCGGCCGCACGCGACCTGCTCGCCATGGGCGCCCCGGCCGTGCTGCTCAAGGGCGGGCACCTGCCGGGCGACGAGGTGGCCGACCTGCTGGTCAGCGGCCCCGGGCCGGTGCAGCGCCTGGCCTCGCCGCGCATCACCAGCCGCAACACGCACGGCACCGGCTGCACGCTGTCGTCGGCCATTGCCGCGCACCTCGCGCTCGGCGAGCCGCTGGAGCGCGCCGTGGCGCTGGCGCGCAGCTACATCCTGCAAGCCATTGCCATGGGCGCCGACGTGTACACCGGCGCTGGCCATGGCCCGCTCAACCACGGGCATGCACCCGTGGCGCAAATCAAAAGATCCCCCGCGTCGCCGTCCCATTGAAGAAGGGGGGCGAGACCGGAGGCCCGGCAAAGCCGGGTCTTCGGTGTCCCTCGACGGCGATGCGGCGTGCATGCGTCAGGCCCGGGCCGGGGTGAGGCCGCCGGCGTTGCGCGGCCGCGTGGCGGCGGCCAGCACGAAGGTGAGTGCCAGCGTGGGCAGGGCCGAGCCGAGGTCGGGCGCGTAGGCCTTGATCAGGTGGTACGTGGCGATGCCCGCCACCCACAGGGCTGCAGCACTCCAGTCGACCGCGCGCGCCGTGAGGCTGGGCACGGCCGCGCCACTGCCCAGGCGGCCCAGGATCACGCCGTACAGCGGCACGAACACCGAGCTCAGCAACAGCAGGAACGGCTCCAGCGTGTGGATCGGCAGCACCAGCGCCAGCGCCGTGCACACCAGCGCAAAGCCCAGGCCGGCGGCGCGAATGCTCCAGCGCGGGCGCAGGCTGTGCAGCGAGACCGCGCCCGAATGCGCGTCGCCGTAGGCGTTGTCCATTTCGTCGAGCAGGATCAGGCCCAGCGCGATCAGGCCGCCTTGCGCCAGCAGCAGCGCGCCCACCAGGTTGGTGCCCGGCTCCACGGTGCTCACCACCAGCACGCCCAGTGCATAGCACCAGATGTTGGCCAGCGCATAGCCCAGCCAGGTGCCACCGAGCGTGGTCGCCGCGCGCTTGCCGTGGCGGGCGTAGTCGGCCACCAGCGGCAGCCACGAGACGGGCATGGCGATCACAAGATCCATGGCCGAGAACATGCCCATGCCACCCGCACCGGGGCGGTTCCAGAAGCCGTCAAACCCCTGCGCCACCAGGCGCGTGCCGAACTGCCACGTGAGCCAGGCCAGCGACGCGATCACCAGCGGGAGCGCGAAGCGGCTCACGAAGCGGCGCACCAGTGTGAGCATGGAGCCGGCCATGAGCGCGGTGAGCACCGCGCCCCACAGCAGCGTGGCCAGCAGCTTGCCGGTGAAGCCATCGACCGCGATGCCCAGCGTCTGCGTGGCAATGGCCACCGTGCCCTCCTGCATGATGACCAGCTCGAAGGTGGTCCAGCCCAGCAGCTGCGCGATGTTGAGCAGCACCGGCAGGCGCGCGAACGCGCTGCCGTAGGTGGCGTGCATCAGGCCTGCGCTGGACAGACCGGTCTGGCAACCCAGCCGCGCCGTCCAGGCCAGCAAGCCGGCGCCAATGAGCGAGCCCAGCAGGATGGCAATGACCGCGTCGCGCGTGCCCACGGCGGGCACCAGGTAGGCGCCGATCTGCATCACCAGCAGGCCGGTGCCCAGGCTGAACCACAGCGCGGCGTGTTCGTGGAAATGGAAGACCCGGTGGCCGGCTGGCACGGGTGTGAGGGCCGAGTTGGCCGGTGAAGACGACGTTTGGAATGCCATCAATTTGCTCCATGCAAAGTTGAGGCAGGTGGGCGGGTTCGGCACCTCCGGGAGCGCCTGGCGGCAGCGGAGGAAGGTATCGGCCTGCTTCCCTGCGCGAGGATTACCTCAATCAGGTTCAAAGGGACTTTCTCAGTCGCAGCCGGTTCGGTGAACCGGTGCAACACCCCTAGCGGATATGCCTTTCGGCACGGGTGGGAGTATAAGGGCCGCCCTCAGGCACCCACCGCCTGCGGCACCCATTCCAGCACCTGCGCCAGGGCCACCTGGGGCGTGTCCAGGTGGCCGCCCGAGACTTCCAGCAGCTGCGTCTTCGGGTGCTTGGGCAGCTGGTCCACGTAGTAACTGCGCACGCGGGCGAAGAGCGGGTCGTTCTGCCCGATGGCGGTGAGCACCGGCAGGCTGGCCGGCAGCTTCGGCGCGGTCACGCCCATGTCGGCGTCGGACTCCGGGTCGAAGTACGAGAGGAAATTGCGCGCCGTGGTGATCACAGGTTGCTGGCGGCCCTGGTTGATGTCCATGAAGCGCTGGTTCTCGTCGCCCTTGCCGGCGGCCACCTGCGCCCGCGCCGCCTCAATGCTCTCGCGCACCGGCGCGAGCTGCGGCGAGGTGAAGTACCCGCGCGGCACATGCCCCGGGGCCAGCAGCACCAGCGCATGGGCCGTGCCGCCGCGCGCGGCGTGGCTCATGGCCGCCGGCACGCCCATGCTGTGGCCCATCAGCACGATGCGCGTGGCGCCTTTGTCCTGCAGGCCTTTCACGTGCTGCGCGATCTCGGCCATGGCGCCATCCCAGTTCCCTTGCAGGTACCGGTTGCGCGACCACGGCATGTCGGGCAGCGCGACCAACCACCCCTGCTTCTCCATGGCGGCCACCACCGGCCCGTACTGCGGGCTCTGGGGGCTGCCCGGGTTCTTGCCGTGCAGAAAGAGCACGCCAATGCGCTCGCTCGCAGCCGCCCAGCGGGCCGTGACCAGGGGTAGGGCGCCCAGGGCGAGGGAAACCAGTGCGCGTCGTTTCATGAACACATCTCCGAAAAGGGGTGACCAAGAAAAAGCCCTGCGAGCAGGGCTTGTGATCGAGGCTTGCGGCTTCAGGCCAGGGAGTCCGCCCAGATGTTGCGGGCCCAGGCCATGGCGTACTGCCCTTCGAGTTCGCTGGCGGCGCTGGACAGACCACCCGAGCCGGGCACGGTGAGCATGGTCTTCTGCGCCGCGTCGTACTTGTGCACGCTGGCCACGTGCACCACGTCGGTGGCGGTGACGAAGCTGTAGCAGGTGTTGGCGTAGATCGGCATCGACGGCGGCTCTTTGCCTTGCAGCAGCGAGACCACGGCGGCCGCGCACGTCTTGCCGTGCTGGTTGGCCATGTGGCCCGACTTGGGCATGGCGGGGGCGATCTGGATCGCATCGCCCAGCACGTGGATGTTCTTCGCGGCCTTGGATTCGAAGGTCAGGAAGTCCACCTCGCACCAGCGTGCGTTCGCCGTGGCCAGGCCGGACTTCACCGCGATGTCGCCCGCGCGCATGGCCGGCAGCACGTTGGCCACGCCGGCCTTGAAGTCGTCGTTGAACTCGAACTTCAGGGTATTGGTCGCGGCGTCCACGTCCACCAGCTTGTGCTTGGGGCGGTACTCGATGAGGCCCTTGTAGTGTTCGTCCCAAGCCTTCATGAACAGGCCCTTCTTGGAGGTGATGTCATCGTTGGCGTCGAAGATCACGACCTTGCTCTTGGGCTTGGCCTTCTTGAAGTAGCTGGCCACCATGCAGGCGCGCTCGTAGGGGCCGGGCGGGCAGCGGTAGGGCGCCAGCGGGATCGACAACGCGTACACGCCGCCATCGGGCATGGCTTCGAGCTGCTGGCGCAGCGCCAGCGTCTGCGGGCCGGCCTTCCAGGCGTGCAGCACCTTGTCGGCTGCGCCGGGCCGGGCCATGCCGGGCAGGGTGTCCCACATGAAGTCGATGCCGGGCGAGAGGATCAGGCGGTCGTAGGGCAGCTCGCCACCGCTGGCCAGCTTCACCGTGCGCTTGGTGGCGTCGATGCTGGCCACCATGTCGCGCACCACCTTCACGCCGTGGCGCTTGCTCAGGTTGTCGTATGGCGTGGTGATGTCGGCCATCGTCTTGTGGCCGCCCACCACCAGGTTGGAGATCGGGCAGGAGACAAAGGCAGCGTTGGGCTCGATCAGCGTCACGTCGATGCCGTAGTCGGAGAACATGCGCACGTATTTGGCGGCGGTGGCGCCCCCGTAGCCACCACCGACGACGACGACCTTGGCGCCGCTGCCCGTGGTGGCGCAGCCGCTCATCAGACCCAGGCCCGCAACGGCCGAACCAGCACCCAGCGTTTGAACGAATTGACGGCGTTTCATGGGTGCTCCTTATTTTTTCTGGGCGGCGAAATAGCCGGCAATCTGGGTCAGCTGCTCGTCGGTGTAGCCCTTGGTGAGCTGGTGCATGATGGTCGCGGGCCGCTTGCCGGCCTTGAAGTCGAGCAGCTTCTGGACCATGTCGTCCTTGTTTTGACCGGCGAGCGAAATGGCGCCGGGTTCAGCGCGGCCATCGGTGCCATGGCAGTTGGCGCAAGCGGCCGCCCACACCTTGATCTGATTGACCTGGGCCTGCGCCCCCGCAGCAGCGGCGCACAGCACGCCCGCAGCCAGCCATTTCATCGGTTTCTTCATCGTGGTCTCCGGTGGGTATCGAAAGGTAAATGCATCGAAAACTGTAGCAGACGGCCCTTGGTGCACCTAAATATCCGTAAGTACGCATATTTCGATGGCTCATCCTAGCAGCGGGCGGCGGGCCGGTTGCAGCGTGAAAACCCTAGCGGGGTGTGTGCGACGCCGGCCGCACGGCGAGGCCACCCGCAGGCTACGGGTTTACACCTATCCGAATATCAGCAATCGCTCATATAGTTCTACGCAATGCCGGCGAGCCCTCTTCGCCCGCCCAACAGGAACCCCTCACTGTGTCCAAAGACCTGAGCGACGTCATCGGGCGCGTTCTGCCCGCCCCCGAAAACCACCTGAGCGCCGAGAAGCTGGAGCTGGCCCGCAAGGCGCGCCGCAGCTTCATGGGCAAAGCGCTCGCCATGGGCGCGGGGGCGGTGTCCGCCGCGGCCAGCACGCGCGCCCTGGCCGCAGAGGGCGAAGATGCCATCCTCAAGCTGCCGTCGCACAGCACCGGGCTGGGCCAGGCCGTGGCCACCGACGGCTATGGCAAGCCCAGCCAGTGGGAAGCCAACCTGCAGCGCCGCCAGAGCCCGGGGCTCACGCGGGTGCCTCAGGCGTCGGTGAGCTTCACGCCGCTGCAGGGGCTCTTCGGCATCATCACGCCCAGTGGCCTGCATTTCGAGCGGCACCACCAGGGCTGGTGGGACATCGATCCCTCGAAGCACCGCCTGATGGTCAATGGCCTGGTGAAGCGCGAGCGCGTGTTCACCATGGACGACCTCATGCGCCTGCCCAGCGTCTCGCGCATCCACTTCATCGAGTGCGGTGCCAACTCCGCGCCCGAGTGGGGCAACGTGGCCCTGCCTTCGGTGCAGTACACCCACGGCATGGTGAGCTGCTGCGAGTTCACCGGCGTGCTGCTCTCCACGCTGCTGGAGATGTGCGGCTACGACAAAAAGAATGGCAAGTACGTGCTGGCCGAAGGGGCTGACGGCTCTTCCATGACGCGCACCATCGACATGGAGCGCGCGATGGACGACTGCATCGTGGCCTGGGCCATGAACGGCGAAATGCTGCGCCCGGAAAACGGCTACCCGCTGCGCTTGGTGGTGCCGGGCATCCAGGGCGTGAGCTGGGTGAAGTACCTGCGCCGCCTGGAAGTGGGCGACCAGAAGTGGGCCACCAAGGACGAGGCGGTGCATTACATCGACCACATGCCTGACGGCACGCACCGCCAGTACACCGGCATCCAGGAATGCAAGAGCGTGATCACCACGCCCTCGGGCAGCCAGACGCTGCTGGACAAGGGCTACTACAACGTGACCGGCCTGGCGTGGTCGGGCCGTGGCACGGTCAAGCGCGTGGATGTGAGCGTGGACGGCGGGCGCAACTGGCGCACCGCGCGGCTCGAAGGCCCGGTGCTGCCCAAGGCGCTCACGCGCTTCAACATCGACTGGGTGTGGGACGGCAAGCCCGCCGTGTTGCAAAGCCGCGCCATCGACAGCACAGGCTACGTGCAACCCAAGATCAACCAGCTGCGCGCGGTGCGCGGCACGCGCTCGGTGTACCACCAGAACGCCATCCAGTCGTGGCGCGTGGCGGAAAACGGCGAAGTCTCGAACGTGCAAGTCTATTGAACGCCCAGCCCATGCGAACCACCATCATCCTGGCCGCCGCCCTGTGGGCCGGCAGCGCCTTCGCCCAGCCCGCCACACCGTGGCACGAGATCGGCCGCGATGCGACGAAGGCCGAGGTAAAGGCCTGGGACATCGACGTGCGCCCCGACTTCAAGGGCCTGCCCAAAGGCGCGGGTACCGTGGCACAGGGCGAGCAGGTGTGGGAAGCGCAGTGCGCTTCCTGCCACGGCAGCTTTGGCGAGTCGAACGAGGTGTTCACGCCCATCGTGGGCGGCACCACCAAGGCCGACATCGAGCGCGGCCGCGTGAAGAACCTGGAGCCGGGCAGCACCTTCCCGCAGAAGACCACCATGATGAAGGTGGCCACGCTGTCCACGCTGTGGGACTACATCAACCGCGCCATGCCCTGGAACGCACCCAAGACGCTCAAGACCGACGAGGTCTACGCGGTGACGGCCTACCTCCTGAGCCTGGCCGAGGTGGTGCCGACCGACTTCACGCTGAACGACCAGAACATCGCCGAGGTGCAAAAGCGCATGCCCAACCGCAACGGCATGGTGTTCCATGAGCCGCTGTGGAAGGTGAATGGCAAGGGCGATGTGAAAAACGTGGCCTGCATGAAAGACTGCCCGGTGGAGGCGACGATCCGCTCTTCGCTGCCCGACTTCGCGCGCGACGCGCACGGCAACATCCAGGAGCAGAACCGCGTGATCGGCCCGGTGCGCGGCGCCGACACCACCCGCCCCGCACCCACGGCACCGGTGGGCAGCGGCCCCAAGCCCGCGGCAGTGGTGGTGGCCGCCGCGCCGCCCGCGGCCGGCGACGTGAAGGCCCTGCTGGCGGCCAACAGCTGCACCGCCTGCCACGGCATGACGCAAAAGATCGTGGGCCCGGCGTTCAGCGACATCGCGGCCAAGCACAAGGGCAACGCAGGCCTGGAGTCGTACCTGGCGATCAAGATCCGCGAGGGCGGGGTCGGTGTGTTTGGTGCCGTGCCCATGCCACCCCAGCCCCAGCTCAGCCCTGCGGACGCCACCCGCATCGCCAAATGGATTGCGGCTGGCGCCAAGTGATGGGCGCGCCCTTGTGAGAAGGATGCCGTTCCCTTGGATGGCATCCTTCTAAATATTGGCATTTACTCGTAAACCCCATTTCCCCCCACAACAGGAGACCGTACGCTATGACCATGAACCCGACCTTGCTGTGCGCGCTGGCCGCCGGCGTTTTGCTGAGCACCGGCGCGCAGGCCTCGGACGCCGCAGCCGCCAAGGCACTGGCCACCAAGAGTGCGTGCATGGCCTGCCATGCGGTCGACAAAAAGCTGGTGGGCCCCGCGTTCAAGGACGTGGCCGCCAAGCACAAGGGCCAGGCCGACGCGCTGGAGAAAGTGGCCGCGCGCATCAAGTCGGGCGGTTCCGGTATGTACGGCCCTGTGCCAATGCCCCCACAGGCGAATCTGAAAGACGATGAACTCAAACTGCTGGCCGGCTGGGTTCTCGCTGGCGCCCCCGACCAGTAAACTCTCGCGCATTTTTTCCCCATTTCTCACAGGAGCTCCCCATGAACAACTCACGCCGAGTCGCCCTCAAGACCACCGGGGCCTTTGCCACGTTGGTGTCGCTGGGCCTCGTTTCCCAGAGCCAGGCCCAGGCCGCCGTGGACCGCGCCGGCTATGAAGTCAAGACGCTCGCTGAAGCGCTCAAGGCCGTGGGCGGCACGCCCGCCAACAGCGACCAGGTGACCGTGGTGGCCCCCGACATCGCCGAGAACGGTGCGGTGGTGCCCGTGGGCGCCACCAGCAAGCTGCCCAACACCACCGAGATCTACCTGATCGTCGAGAAGAACCCGATGCCACTCTCTGCCGGCTTCATGATCCCCGCCGGCACCGCCGCCGAGGTGCAGACCCGCCTGAAGATGGGCCAGAGCAGCAACGTGGTCGCGGTCGTCAAGGCCGACGGCAAGCTGTACTCCGCCACCAAGGAAACCAAGGTCACGCTGGGCGGTTGCGGCGGCTGATCGCCCGCACACCCCGACGTTTCCATCCGCAACCGCTACACAGATATTCAGGAGTCCCTCATGGCCGATCCGATGCGCATCCGCGCCGCTCTCGCCGGTGACGAAACCACCGTCCGCATTCTCATGTCCCACATCATGGAGCCGGGCACCCGCCGCGACGCGGGCGGCGCGCTCATTCCTGCCCACTTCATCAAGGAAGTGGAAGCCACCCACAACGGCAAGGTCGTGCTCAGCTCGATGTTCACCGGCTCGGTGGCCCAGAACCCCTTCCTGTCCTTCAAGTTCAAGGGCGCAGCCAAGGGCGACAAGGTCATCGTGAAGTGGGTCGACACCAAAGGCGACACGCGCACCGACGAAGCTGTGATCGCTTGATTGAGCCCACCCCCGCCGCGCTTCGCGCGACCCCCTCAAGGGGGCGTTGCCTGCGGCCCGGCCAAGCCGGTTCCGCGGCAACTCTTGATTGAGGTGGCTTGTGTTCCACCACCTTTGTTTTTTGCCTTGATAACTACACGAGGAGACACCCCATGAACTTCCAACTTGCTCCACTGGCGCTGGTGCTCGGTGGCCTGATGGCCGCGGGCGCTGCGCATGCGCAGGACGCCACGGCCGAAGGCATCGCCAAATACCGCGAGATGCTGCAGGACGGCAACCCGGCCGAGCTGTTTGAAATGAAAGGGGAAGAGCTCTGGAAGCAGAAGCGCGGCCCGAAGAATGCGACGCTGGAGCAGTGTGACCTGGGCAAGGGTCCGGGCGTGATCAAGGGGGCCTTCGTTGAAATGCCCCGCTTCTTCAAGGACACCGGCCGTGTGCAGGACCTTGAAACGCGACTGATCACCTGCATGGAAACCCTGCAGGGCTTCAACGCGGCCGAGATCGCCAAGACGCCGTTTGGCCGTGGCGAAATGGCCAACGTCACCGCGCTCGCCACCTATGTGGCCACGGCATCCAAAGGCATGCGCTTCAACCTGCCGCAATCGCATGCGCAGGAAAAGCTGATGTACGAAGCCGGCAAGCGCATGTTCTTCACGCGCGGCGGCACGCACGACTTTTCGTGCGCGTCGTGCCACGGCGAGAGCGACAAGCGCATTCGCCTGCAAGACCTGCCCAACCTCACCAAGAACCCGGGTGATGGCATCGGCTTTGCCGCCTGGCCCGCGTACCGCGTGTCCAACTCGCAGATGTGGGGCATGCAGCTGCGCCTGAACGACTGCTTCCGCCAGCAGCGCTTTCCCGAACCCAAGTTCGGCAGCGATGCCACCATTGCCCTGGGCGTCTACATGGGCGTGAATGCCAAGTCGGCCGAGTCGATCGTGCCCGCCATCAAGCGCTGAACCGGAGCCCATGAACATGAACAAAGCCTTTGCATTTGCCTTGCTGCCTGTGGCAGCCCTTGCCTTGTCGGCCTGCACCTTGTCGCCCTCGGCCGCCGAGTACGACAAGGCCGCCGCCGACATGATCAAGAACTCGTTTCAGGATCGCGGCATCGCCAAGCTCGACCGCCTCGCGCAGGACGACGCCAACCGCGAATGCGCCGCCGCCGACGTGGCGCGCAAGCCGATCGACCCCGCCATTGCCAAGGCCATTGAGGCGGCCAACATGAAGACCGTGAAGTGGCCCAGCGATGGCAAGTTCATCGGTGACTGGAAGTCCGGTGAAGCGATCGCGCAAAGCGGCCGCGGCCTCACGTGGACGGACACCGCCGGCACGCCCAATGGCGGCAATTGCTACAACTGCCACCAGATCAGCAAGGAAGAAATCTCCTTCGGCACGCTCGGCCCGAGCCTCTACAACTACGGCAAGCTGCGCGGCGTGACCGACCCCAACAGCCCGGGCGGCAAAGCCATCGTCGAGTACACCTGGGGCAAGCTCTGGAACTCGCGCGCCTACAACGCCTGCTCGCAAATGCCGCGCGTGGGGCACATGGGCATCCTCAATGAGAAGCAGCTCAAGGACGTGATGGCCCTGCTGCTGGACCCGGCCTCGCCCGTGAACAAGTGATGAATTCGCCCCGGCCACAGCGTGTGGCCGGGGCGGGTTCAAAAAAATTTCGCGTAAATATCAGTATTCAGTTATTCATCGACAAGGAACGAGATGAGCTTCAGCCGCCGTGAATTCATGCAGGTGCTGGCCGTGGCCAGCGCCACCGGCATGGCCCTGAACCACCGCGACGTGCTGGCCGCCGCGCCCGGTGCGGGCGAGCGCCTGTACGACGTGCCCACTTTTGGCAACGTCAGCTTTCTGCACTTCACCGACTGCCACGCGCAGCTCACGCCCATTTATTTCCGTGAGCCGAACGTGAACCTGGGTGTGGCCGAAGCCGTGGGCCGCGCGCCGCACATCGTGGGCGAGAAGCTGCTCAAGCACTTCAACATCAAGCCCGGCACCGCGCAGGCGCATGCCTTCAGCTATCTCAACTTCAGCCAGGCCGCCAGGACCTACGGCAAGGTCGGCGGTTTTGCGCACATGGCCACGCTGGTGAAACAGCTCAAGGCCAGCCGCCCGCACGCGCTGCTGCTCGACGGCGGCGACACCTGGCAGGGCTCGGCCACCTCGCTGTGGACCAATGGGCAAGACATGGTGGATGCCTGCAAGCTGCTCGGCGTCAACATGATGACCTCGCACTGGGAACACACCTTCGGCGCGAAGCGGGTGCAGGAGATCGTGGAGAAAGATCTCAAGGGGAACATGGAATTCCTCGCGCAGAACATCAAGACCACGGACTTCGAGGACATGGTCTTCAAGCCCTATGCGATGCGCGAAATGAACGGCGTGCAGGTGGCCGTGATCGGCCAGGCTTTCCCGTACACCCCCATTGCCAACCCGCGCTACATGGTGCCCGACTGGACCTTCGGCATCCAGGACGAGCACATGCAGAAGATGGTGGATGAAGCGCGCAGCAAAGGCGCGCAGGTGGTGGTGGTGCTCTCGCACAACGGCATGGACGTGGACATCAAGATGGCGGCTCGCGTGCGCGGCATCGACGCCATTCTGGGCGGCCACACCCACGACGGCATGCCCGCGCCCACCATCGTGAAAAACGGTGGCGGCCAGACGCTGGTGACCAACGCGGGCTCCAACAGCAAGTTTCTCGGCGTGCTCGACTTCGACGTGCGCGCAGGCAAGGTGCAGGACTTCCGCTACAAGCTGCTGCCCGTGTTCTCCAACCTGCTGCCGGCCGACGCCACCATGCAGGCGCACATCGACAAGGTGCGCGCGCCCTACCAAGCCAAGCTCGAAGAAAAGCTCGCCGTCACCGAAGACCTGCTGTACCGCCGCGGCAACTTCAACGGTTCGTGGGACCAGCTCATCTGCGACGCGCTCATGCAGAACAAGGGCGCCGACATCGCGTTTTCGCCGGGTGTGCGCTGGGGCACTTCGCTGCTGCCCGGCGACACCATCACCTACGAGCGCATGATGGACCAGATGGCGCTGACCTACCCCGCCACCACGCTCAACGAGTTCAGCGGTGAGCAGATCAAGACCATTCTGGAAGACGTGGCCGACAACATCTTCAACCCCGACCCCTACTACCAGCAGGGCGGTGACATGGTGCGCGTGGGGGGCATGCAGTACACGGTGTCGCCCACGGCCGCCATGGGCCAGCGCATCAACAACATGACGCTCAAGGGCAAACCCATCGATGCCAACAAGACCTACAAGGTCGCCGGCTGGGCTTCGGTGCAGGAAGGCGCCAAGGGCGAGCCCATCTGGGATGTGGTCTCGGGCTACCTGCGCGACAAGAAGGTCATCAAGGGCGTGAAGATCAACACCCCGCGCATCGTCGGCATGGACGGCAACCCCGGCGTGGCCGCCTGAAGCTGCGCACGCGCAAGGCAAAAAGCCTCTCGCCCGTTGCCGGGCGAGAGGCATGAAAACCTTGGAAAAGGTCAGGAAGTAACGCGAAAGCGGGAGATCAGAAGTCGTGGCGCACGCCGACCGAGTACAGGCGGCGGTCGGTCGTGGTCACGCCAGCACCGTTCTCCACGTCGCCGTCGAGGTAGGCGGCATACAGGCGGGTGCGCTTGGACATTGCGTACGTCACGCCAGCCGAGAGTGCCGAGCCTTTGGCGGTGGTGGCACCGGCGGTGTTTTCGGCCTTGCTGTACGCATAGCCCACAGAGAAGTCCAGGTTGCCCACGGGCACGTTCACACCGATGGTGTAGCCGTTGGCCTTGGCGCCGTTGTTGATCTCTGCGCGGTTGTAGCCGGCCGAGAGGCGGGCCACGCCGAAGTTGTATGCACCACCAATGGTCGTGTACTCGCGGTTGTTGGCCTTCTGTTCCTGGTAGCCGACGCCCAGGTCCAGGTTGCCGGCGCGGTAGCGCAGGTTGAAGGCGGTGGTGTCGGCCTTCACGGTCGCGTCTTCGTCCAGGCCGTAGCTGGCGCCCAGGCTGAAGCCGCCGAAAGAGGGCGACTCATAGCGGATCTGGTTGCTGGCGCGGCTGGAGTAGTCGGCCACACCGGCGGTGTAGGCGATCTTCGTGGCGCTGAATTCCGAGTCCCACAGGTTGCTGCTCACGGTCAGGTCGCGGATGTCGTCGAACGACGTGTCGTGGCGGCCCAGCTTCACGGTACCGAAACCGCCGCTCAGGCCCACGATGGACATGCGGTCAAACGCGCTGCCAGTGGCTTGCGTGCCGGTGCTGCTGTCAAAGCCTTGTTCCAGGCCAAAGATGGCCTTGAGGCCACCGCCCAGGTCTTCGCTGCCGCGCACACCCCAGCGGGTGGACGTGAGGTTGCCGCTGAACAGCTGCGTGGTGCTCACGCCGTTGAGCTTGTTCGAACCGATCGACGTGTCGATGCGGCCATACAGCGTGACGTTGGATTGCGCCAGGGCGGCGCCCGTGGTGGCCAGAACGGCCAGAGCGACGAGGCTCTTCTTCATGTGGTTGCTCCGATGAAATGGCTCGGGGCTGGTAGGAGCCCCTTGCTCCCTGCACCATGCAGGAAGTCGTGTGTATTTCAGCGAAGCGCAGAGAAAGCTCTGTGACACACCGGCACCGCAAGGGGGTTTGCCCCGAGATACAACACTTGGCCTTGCAGCTGCCAAGGGCTGTCATCGGCATGCCATCAAATTGGTAGCAACTAGAATCTTTTGCACCATGACACACGACATCATCGTTCTCGGCGCAGGCATGGTGGGCGTGGGTTGTGCGCTCCACCTGCAAGCCAAAGGCCATGCCGTGGCACTCGTCGACCGGCGCGCACCCGGGCTCGAAACGTCGTACGGCAACGCCGGCATCATCCAGCGCGAAGCCATCGGGCCCTATGCCCTGCCACGAGACTTCGGCTTTCTGTGGTCAGGCATGCTCAACCAGCGTGTGGACGTGCGCTACCGCGCCAGCGAGGCCGCGCGCATGCTGGGCCCGCTGTGGGCCTACTACCGCCAATCCGCACCCGAGCACTACCGCCGCATCTCCCGCGAATACGAAACGCTCATCGCGCTGTCGCTCGACACGCACCAGGCACTCATGAACGACGCCGGCGCGCAAGCGCTCATCGCAGGGCAGGGCTACCTGATGCTCTACCGCACCGAGCGCGAGCTGCACAGCTTCTTTGAGGTGGCCGATGAACGCGCCCAGCACGGCGTGCACCACATCAAGCTCAGCGGCGCAGACGTGGCACGCGAAGAGCCCGCGCTGGTGGGCCGCTTTGCCGGTGCCGTGCGCTGGACAGACCCCTGGGCCATCAGCAGCCCGGGCGACCTGGTGCAGGCCTACGCGCGCCTCTTTGAGCAACGCGGCGGCGCGCTGCACCTGGGCGACGCCACCACCCTGCGCAAGACCGACGCCGGCGGCTGGCAAGTGAGCACCGCCAACGGCCACACGCTGAGCGCCCGGCAAGTGGTGGTGGCCCTCGGCCCATGGACCACGCAGCTCACCGCGCGCTTTGGCTACACCGCACCCGTCATCCCCAAGCGCGGCTACCACATGCACTACGCGCGCCTGCCCGGCAAGCCGCTCAACAGCACCGTGATCGACGCCGAATACGGCTACGTCGTCGCGCCCATGAAAGACGGCCTGCGCCTCACCACCGGCGCCGAACTCGCCCGAGTGGACGCACCGCGCAACCCCGCACAGATCGACGCCGCCGAAAAAATCGCGCGCCAGAACTTCCCCCTGGGCGAGCGCGTGGACGCCGAGCCGTGGATGGGCACACGCCCCTGCATGCCCGACATGAAACCCGTCTTCGGCCCCGTGCCCGAGGTGCCCGGCCTGTGGTGCGCGTTCGGCCACGGCCACCAGGGCTTCACGCTGGGCCCGGTGACGGGCGAACTGCTGGCAGCGATGATGACGGGCGAGACGCCGAGGGTGGATGTGCGACCGTTTTCGCCGGGGCGCTTTGCTTGAGACTGGGCCGTACTTCGCGCGTCCGAACAACCACCCGCTGAATCAAAACGGCGTCTCAATGCGCTCCGTGGTTTTGGGGTGGATGTACCAGCCCATGCGCAGCGCCTTGCCGTTGTAGATGTCGGCCTCCTGGAAGTCGCCACCGGCCATGGTGTATTTCCCGTAGTTCGGGCCAGTGCCGGGCGGGCCTTGCAAATCCCAACCCAGCAACACCCCGTCGGGGTGGATGCGCAACTTGATGCGCAGACCCAGCTTGCGTTTGCGCTTCTCGGCCAACAGTTCGTCGGGAATGCGCTCGGCCACTGGCACGATGTAGTCGCCCACTACCTTGCCGCCTGAGAAGGTGCCGTTGGGCTCTGCCGCAATTTTTGCCATGTCGCGTGGCTCGTTGTTTCGCTGCCAGTCGCCCTCGCGCCAAGTGACGCGGTAGAAACGGGGAATCCCGTAGATGGAGCTGTTGCCCATGCGCCGCCCATTGGTTGGGCTGGAAAGACTAGAACTGGTGATACGGTTGCTTTTGAGCACCAGCCTCAAGTACCCTGGCATGTCCGTTGCCGGCTCGATGCTGAAGGGGATGGCAGCGTCCTGCGCCAGCTGCTCGATGGACTTAATACCGGCCCATTGGTCTGACAACACGCGAATGCCTACTGCAGCACCGTGGTGCCGAGCAGCGTGATCAACGGGCCGACCACCACGAATTCGACCATGGCGCTGCCGCAGTGCCGTTTGAAAACTGACCGTCGCGTGGATCGATTTCTCATGTGTTTCCCCCTGAATGCATCGCCTTGTGGACAGGCGTTAAAAGCGTGTTGGAAATGGGCTGCGGCTCACATGGGTACCTCCAGCCAGTCGCCACGCGCGACGCCGAGGGCGGCCACGCTTCCCGCTGGCAACTCCAGGGCGTGCTGGCTGCGCAGCGCAGGGCTTGCTGTCGAGGTGTCAGGCTTCCAGCGTTGGCCGAAGCTGATCCGCCATGGGTTGGGCCACGCTCGTGGTCATTGCGTTTCTCGAAGTCATGGGCATCCATGTGATTCGAAAAATCATCGCCATCGACGTCTGGCATAGGCATTGAAGTTGAGTGCGCGGGCGTGCACCACGCCCGCGCTGTAGGCCACCGCGTCGGCCGTGTTGACCAACTTGGTCTTTTCGCGGCTGAGCTGACCGACGTTGAAGAAAAAGAACAGCGCAGCCAAACCCGCAATGAGCACAAAGAGCCCAAAGACCAAGGCCTGGCCGCGCTGATGCCGCGCGGATGAGCGTGGGCGATTCACGATCGAATCACGACCCGTGGCGGCGGAACAACCGGCTTATCGGTTGGCGTTGGTGTTGGCGTTATAGGTGGCGAGCCCTTTGGTGGCATTGCCTTCTGCAGCGGCGCCTGCTGCGGAGGTTCGTGCGGAGGTGATCTGTGCGGCCGCGTTCTGACCGGCCACTTCGTTGGCGATACCCGCCGTCTGGTTCCGGATGGTCTGGCCAAAGAATTGGTACACCCCGATCGCGGCGACGGCGATCAGCGCGACGATGATGATGTATTCGGTCATGCCTTGACCGCGTTGCTGGCGACGTTGTGACAGTTTCATGAGGACTCCTTGGGAACGCTGGATAGAACGGACGCGAGGAGCAAATGCCGACAAGGAACAATAGAACCTTAGAACTAGTTTTTCTCCCCGGCGCGGAATTTATCACAGCATTTTGAGGAAAATAAGTCCTATTTTCTTAATTGTCTTGCGGCGTGGTGTGGCGTGCGGACGGCTGCTGAGGGGGCGGGCCGATGGACTCAGGCATCGAATCGAACCTTGTTGATCCCCACGCTGTGAAGAGCGCCGTATCGGGTCATGCGGCGGGCATCGCAGCCAGCCTAGTGCCGTGGAAGGTGGGCGTGGCGCTGTTTGCCCTTGGCATGACCGCCACTGCCGGCTGGGCGCCGCTGGAGCAGGCGTGGATGGCCTGGTTGGCCTTTGCGGTGCTTGCGGCAGCGGTCGTTCGCGCAAGGGATGCGGCGCAGGCGGGTTTGAGGAGCCTGTGCTTCGCGCTCGGCCTGCACGCGGCGGGTCATGGCTGGGTGTTCCACGCCTTGCTGATGCACACGGAAGCGGGTTGGCTGTGGTCGGTGCTGGGGTCGGCGTTGTTCCTGGTCTATCTGGCGGGCTTTCTGGCCGTGCCTGCTTGGCTGTGCCGAGGGGTACTGGTACGGCGGTTGCCAGGCAACCGGCCGCTCGCACACGTGCGGGCTCGCGCCGCGTGGCTGCCGGCGGGTTTGGCCCTGACCTGGACAGCCGGTGAAGCATTGCGAGGCCTCTTGTTCAATGGCTTTGACACGCTTGCCGCCGGCTACCTGTTCACGGCCTGGCCATTGCGGGGATGGGTGCCCGTGGTGGGGGTTTACGGGTGCAGCTTTCTCTTTTATGCGAGCGCGTCTGTTGCGGGCGCTGCGTTCGTGTCTGGTCGAAGTCCGGTCCGCGCTTTGTTGGGACTCGCAGCGTTGCAGATTGCGCTCGTGCTGGCTGGAGGCGCAGCGCTTGATCTGCAGCAGTGGGTGACACCCGTGGGTCGTCCGCTGACGTTTCGTTTGCTTCAGGGCGGTGTACCGCAGCAGGAGAAGTTCGATGCCCGCGAGAGCCAGCGTCAGGTGGACGCCTACCTTGATGCCATCACGGCCGCCCCCGCAGACTTGATCGTTACCCCTGAAACCACGTTCGCCATGGGTTGGACTGAGCTCCACCCCGATGTCTTGCACCGGATCCGTACCTTCAGCGCGACCACTGGCGCCCATGTCTTTGTGGGGATGCCTCACATGGAGGCGGGGGGGCTCGTGAAGAACAGCGTTTTCCAGATCGCCCCCGGCCATCCAGCGCTGCCCCGCTATGACAAGTCGCGCTTGATGCCATTCGGCGAATACGCGCCCATCGGGCTGGCGTGGTTCACGCAGCGCATGAGCATCCCGCTCAACGACCAGACACCTGGCTCTACCGATCAACTTCCTTTCTATGTGAACGGTGCTGGTGTTCCTGTGCGCGTTGGCACGCTGACCTGTCATGAAGATGCTTCGCAGGCCGATGCCCGCCGATGGGCCAGTCGCACCGAGCTGTTGATCAACCCGGGCAATCTGGCGTGGTTCGAGGGCACATGGGCGCTGCCGCAGCGTCTGCAAGTGGCTCAAGCACGGGCGCTGGAGACAGGACGGCCCTTGCTGCGCACCACCAACACCGGTGTGACGGCCCATATCGATGACCGCGGACGCGTGGTGGCGCGACTGCCGCTGGGCACCGCCGGTGTTTTGAGCGGCGTCGTTCATCCCACCACAGGTTTGACGCCCTTTGCCCGCTTCGGCAATGCGCAGGTCTTGGTGCTGGCAGGGGTGCTGGTGGTCGCTGCCGCGGTGGCGACGAGGTGGAACACAGTGGGTTCGCGTAGGGCGCACCGGTCCAATGGAAAAAGCCCCTGACCATGACAGTCAGGGGCTTTTTAAATGTTGGTGCCGGAGAGATGAATCGAACACCCGACCTTCTCATTACGAATGAGCTGCTCTACCGACTGAGCTACACCGGCAACGCCCGAGATTATAGCCCGGACCGGATCAGCCTTCGCGGTGGTAGGCCGTGACGCGTTCCACTTCGTTCTTCGAGCCCAGGATCACGCTCACGCGCTCGTGCAGTTTGCCGGGGGCAATGTCGAGGATGCGGTCTTTGCCGTTGGTGGCGGCGCCGCCGGCCTGTTCCACGAGCCAGCTCATGGGGTTGGCTTCGTACATCAGGCGCAGCTTGCCGGGCTTGTTGGGTTCGCGCTTGTCCCAGGGGTACATGAAGATGCCGCCGCGCGTGAGGATGCGGTGCACGTCGGCCACCATGCTGGCGACCCAGCGCATGTTGAAGTCTTTGCCGCGCGGGCCTTCCTTGCCGGCAAGGCATTCGTCCACATAGCGCTTCACGGGGGCGTCCCAGTGGCGCATGTTGCTCATGTTGATGGCGAATTCCTTGGTGTCGGGCGGAATCTCCACGTTTTCCTTGGTGAGCACAAAGGAGCCTTGCTCGCGGTCCAGCGTGAACATGGCCACGCCGTCGCCCACGGTGAGCACCAGCGTGGTCTGCGGGCCATACACGCAGTAGCCGGCGGCCACTTGCTGCGCGCCGGCTTGCAAGAAGTCTTGCTCGCTCACGCCCACGCTGCCTTCGGGTTTCTTGAGCACGCTGAAGATGGTGCCGATGCTGACGTTGACGTCGATGTTGCTGGAGCCATCAAGGGGGTCGAACAGCAGCAGGTATTCGCCTTGCGGGTAGCGGTTGGGCACCACGTAGATGCTGTCCATTTCCTCGCTGGCCATGGCCGCGAGGTGGCCGCCCCATTCGTTGGCTTCAATCAGCACTTCGTTGGCAATGATGTCGAGCTGCTTCTGCATTTCGCCTTGCACGTTTTCGGTGCTGGCGGCGCCGAGCACGCCGCCCAGGTCGCCTTTGTTCACGGCCTGGCTGATGCTCTTGCAGGCGCGCGCCACCACTTCAAGCAGCAGGCGCAACTGGGACGGGATGTGGCCGTCGACGCGCTGTTGTTCGACGAGGTAGCGGGTAAGGGAGATGCGTTTGGTGGACATGTTGGTTGGAGTGTGAAGGGGCTTCGACAAGCTCAGCCCGAACGGCTTTTCATGCAGCCCTGGAATGTGTTCAGTCGGCAAGTGCGCGGGTGACGACTTCGCGCACATCGTTGCTCAGGTCGGGCTTGGCGGACACGCGGGCGATGGCTTCGCGCGCGGCGCTGCGGTAGGGCTCGGCGAGCTTCTTCCAGCGGTCGAGTGCGCGTGCCAGGCGGGCGGCCACTTGCGGGTTGAAGGCGTCGAGCTCTACCACGCGTTCGCTCCAGAAGAGGTAGCCTGCCGCGTCGGCGCGGTGGAAGGCACCGGGGTTGGCGCTGCAGTAGCTGAAGATGACGCTGCGGGCGCGGTTGGGGTTCTTCAGGTTGAAGTCGGGGTGCTTCAGCAGGGCGCGCACGGCGGGCAGCACGTTGCCGCCACGGTCGGGCGCGCCGGCCTGCAGGGCAAACCATTTGTCGAGCACCAGCGCCTCATTGCGGAAGAGGGCATGGAACTGCGTGAGTGCCTCGCGGGCCAGCGCATGTTCGCTCACCACCAGGGCCGACAGCGCGTTGAAGCGGTCGGTCATGTTGCCGGCGTCCTTGAAGTGCTGGTAGGCCTTGCCGGGCCACGCCGCGTCGCCCGTGTGGCGCGAGGCCAGGCACAGCATGGACAACGCGAGCCCGGCCAGCGCGCGGCGGCCGGTGCTCACCGGGTCGGGGCGGTAAGCGCCGTTGTCCTTGTGGTGCTCGAAGGCCCACACCCAGTCGCCTTGCAGCGCGTGGGCCAGCTGCGAGCGCATGGCTTCGCGCACGGCGTGCACCCGTTGCGGGTCCACTTCGGCGAGTTGCTCGGAGATGTAGGTCTCGCTGGGCAGGGTGAGCACGAGTTCCTTGAACGCAGCGTCCAGTTGCGCGTGGCGCAGCACGTCGCGCATGGCGCCGATGAAGGCGTCGTCCAGAGGCTCTGCGCTCGCGGGGCCTTCGGCCTGAATGGCCTTGAGCGCGCGGCGCAGGGCCAGGCGTTGGCCGGCTTCCCAGCGGTTGAAAGGGTCCGGGTCGGCGGCGAGCAGGGTGAGGAGTTGCGCGTCGGTGTAGTCGCACGACAGCACCACGGGTGCCGAAAAGCCGCGCAGCAGTGAAGGCACAGGCGCGCTGTCGAGGTTGACGAACGTGAAGCTCTCGCTGGCCTGCGTGAGCACAAACGTGCGGCTGCCGGTTTCAGGCTGCGTCCAGTGCGCCAGCTGCAGGGGCAGCGGCTGGCCGTCTGCGCTGAGCAGGCCCAGCGACACCGGGATGACGAAGGGCTCTTTGCTCGCCTGGCCCGGCGTGGGCAGGCAGCTCTGCGAGAGCGTGAGCGTGTAGGTGCGCGCGGCTTCGTCGTACACACCCTCGGCGCGCACCTGCGGTGTGCCGGCCTGGCTGTACCAGCGCTTGAACTGCGGCAGCAGGCGGGCGAGATCGCTCTCGGGGTTGGCGTCGGCAATGGCCTGGGCGAAGTCGTCGCAGGTCACAGCCTGGCCGTCGTGGCGTTCGAAGTAGAGCTTCATGCCGCGGGCGAAGCCTTCGCGGCCCACCAGTGTCTGCATCATGCGCACAACTTCTGCGCCTTTTTCGTAGACGGTGACGGTGTAGAAGTTGTTGATCTCGGCGTAGCTGTCGGGCCGCACCGGGTGCGCCATGGGGCCGGCGTCTTCCGGGAACTGCGCGGTGCGCAGCACGCGCACGTCTTCAATGCGCTTGACCGCGCGCGCCGAGGGTTCGGCGCAGAGGTCCATGCTGAATTCCTGGTCGCGGAAGACGGTGAGGCCTTCCTTCAGGCTGAGCTGGAACCAGTCGCGGCAGGTGACGCGGTTGCCCGTCCAGTTGTGGAAGTACTCGTGGCCCACGACCGACTCGATGTTGGCAAAGTCGGTGTCGGTGGCCGTGGCGGCGTTGGCCAGCACGTACTTCGTGTTGAAGATGTTCAGGCCCTTGTTCTCCATGGCGCCCATGTTGAAGTCGCTGGTGGCCACGATCATGAAGCGCTCGAGGTCGAGCGGCAGGCCAAAGCGGACTTCGTCCCATGCCACGCTGGCAATCAGCGAGTTCATGGCGTGCTCGGTCTTGTCCATGTCGCCGGGGCGCACATACACCTGCAGCAGGTGCTTGCCGCCGCTGCGCGAGGTGATGCGCTGCTCGCGCGCCACCAACTGGCCGGCCACCAGGGCGAAGAGGTAGCAAGGCTTTTTGTGCGGGTCGACCCACTTGGCGAAGTGGCGGCCATCGGGCAGGGCGCCTTCTTCCACCAGGTTGCCGTTGGAGAGCAGCACCGGGTACCGGGCCTTGTCGGCGCGCAGCGTCACGGTGTAGCTGGCCATCACGTCCGGGCGGTCCAGGAAGTAGGTGATGCGCCGAAAGCCTTCGGCTTCGCATTGCGTGAAGAACGTGCCCTGGCTCACATAGAGGCCCATGAGCTGCGTGTTTTTCTCGGGCACGCAGATCGTGAAGATCTCCAGGTCAAACGGCTCCGCACCTTCGGGCAGGCTCTCCAGCACGAGCTGGGTGCCTTCGATCTTGAAGGAGCAGCCTGCGCCATTGACCAGCACGCGCGCCACGTTGAGCTCTTCGCCGTCCAGGCGCAGCGCCTGGGGCGGCACGTCCGGGTTGCGGCGCAGGCGCATCTTGTTGAGCACGCGGGTCTTGGCCGGGTCCAGGTCGAAGCTGAGGTCGACGGTGTCGATCCAGTAGGCCGGGGCAGCGTAGTCTTCGCGGCGGACCACGGTGGTCGGGCCTTCACGCAATGAGCTCATGGATCAAACTCCCTGTTTGAGTGACGCTTCGATGAAGGGATCGAGGTCGCCGTCCAGCACCTTTTGTGTGGCGGAAATCTCGACGTTGGTGCGCAGGTCCTTGATGCGGCTGTTGTCCAGCACATACGAGCGGATCTGGTGACCCCAGCCCACATCGGTCTTGGTGTCTTCCAGCTTTTGCTGCTCTTCCTGGCGCTTGCGCAGCTCGTGGTCATACAGACGCGAGCGCAGGCGTTTCCACGCCACGTCGCGGTTGCTGTGCTGGCTGCGGCCGTCCTGGCACTGCACCACGATGCCGGTGGGGATGTGCGTGAGGCGCACGGCCGAGTCGGTCTTGTTGATGTGCTGCCCACCCGCACCGCTGGCGCGGTAGGTGTCCACGCGCACGTCGGAGGGGTTGATGTCGATCTCGATCGAGTCGTCGATCTCGGGGTACACAAAGATGGACGCGAACGAGGTGTGGCGCCCACCCGAGGAGTCGAACGGGCTCTTGCGCACCAGGCGGTGCACACCGGTTTCGGTGCGCAGCAGGCCGAAGGCGTATTCGCCTTCGATCTTGATGGTGGCGCTCTTGATGCCGGCGGTGTCGCCTTCGGTTTCGTCTTCGATGGTGGTCTTGAAGCCCTTGCGCTCGGCGTACTTGAGGTACTGGCGCAGCAGCATGCTGGCCCAGTCGCATGCTTCGGTGCCGCCAGCGCCGGCCTGGATGTCGACAAAGCAGTTCAACGGATCGGCCGGGTTGCTGAACATGCGGCGGAACTCGAGTTTCTCGACTTCTGCTGCCACCTTGGCGGCTTCGCCTTCGATGGTGATCAGCCCGGCGGTGTCGCCGTCTTCGCTGGACATTTCGAACAGCTCGGTGTTGTCGGACAGTTCACCGGTGAGCCGGTCCAGCACCAGCACCACGTCTTCGAGGGATTTTTTCTCGCGGCCCAGGTCCTGGGCGCGTTTGGGGTCGTTCCAGACCGTGGGGTCTTCGAGCGCGGACTCGACTTCCTTCAACTTCGATGCTTTGGCATCGTAGTCAAAGATACCTCCGGAGCTCGACCACGCGGGTGGTCAGGTCTTCGAGCTGGCTTCGGATGGCGTTGCTGCGTTCGGCTTCCATGGGGCGGTTTCCTGCTGTCTGTGTACAAAGACAGCGATTTTCTCACGGGGCCGCCCCGCCCCGGCAAGCGGTGTCAAAACCGCCAGGTGGTCCCGAACATGAGCGCCGCGGTGCCCAGCACCTGTACCTCGACGGTAGCCCGCGGCGAAAAGCGGTAGCCAATGGCCGGAATGATGGCGGGCGAGAAGCCGCCCACGTTCAGGGGCACCTTGTTTTTGTACTTGCCCACATAGCCATAAATGATGCCGGCGCTGACCGAGGCATACACGTTGGGCTGGCTGGGCCAGATGCCAGGCCATGACTTGCCCACGAACGCATAAGCAGAAGGCTGGCCAAACGAGTTGCTGAACACGCTGATGCCGCAATAGCGGTCGTTGGGCAGGAGCCGGCTCACGCTGAGCGCCACCACCGGCTTGTGCTCGTCGTCGTGTGACCAATGGTGCGTGTAGGGCGAAAAGAACGCCTCGTAGCGCGGTGCCGTGTCACCTGCGGCGATCGGATCGTTCAGGCCGGGGCACAGTGTCCAGTCGATGGCGAGGGCGGGCGAAGACAACGCGGCGAGCAGCGCGAAAGCGGCCCAGACGCGAGGTTTCACAAGGGTTTGGGGCGTGGTGGGGGCGGAAAACATAAGTCGGTAGTATGCACGCCGGCTTGGGTTCACCTGCAACAACCCGTACCTTGGCTCAGGTTCGGGTCAGTCGGATCGGGCCAGAAAATCTTCGATCAACCCGGCGAGTTCGACCGGCTGGTCGTGGTGCATCATGTGCCCGGCATCGTGCACTTCAGCTCGGCGCAGCTGGGGCACCGCTTCGATGCGCTGCTGGTACTGCGCCAGCGTGAACGAGCCTTTCCACCACTGGCTCAGGCTGTCGTCGCTGGCGGTCACCGAGAGCACGGGCGCGCTGATGCGCTTGTAAATCTCCAGCGCCTCGTCCAGCCGGTACAGCTGGGCGCTGACCACCTTGTGCCCGGCGTCGCCCAGAATTTCCCAGCCTCCTTCGGCGTTGGGCGCTGCCCACTGGTGCGCCAGCCAGTCCGCCTTGTCGCGCGGCAGGCGCGGGTTGGTTTTCATGAGGCGCTGTGCCACGCCCTCGACCGATGCATACGACTTCAGTCCGTTTTCGCCCCGGTGCAGGGCCTTGACCTCGTCGATCCACTGCGCGTAGCGGCCCGGGGCCTGGGCGGGGCGCGTCTCCGGCATGCCGAAGCCTTCCAGATTGACGAGGCGGCGGATGCGTTGCGGCCGCACGCCGCTGTAAATCATGGCCACGTTGCCGCCCATGCTGTGGCCCACCAGATCGACCGCACGTTCCCCGACATAGTGGTCGAGCAACACGTCCAGATCGGCCAGGTAGTCGGGGAACCAGTAGCTGTCGGGCGCAGGGTCGCTGGCGCGGGTCAGCCCGAAGCCGCGCCAGTCGGGCGCGATGATCCAGCGCGTGCTGCGCATGGCGTCCACCACAAACTGCCAGGAAGCCGAGACGTCCATCCACCCATGCACGAGCACAAGAGGCGGCTGTGTGCTGTCGGGCTCGCCCCACTGGCGCACGTGGTATTGCAGGTGTCGCACCGGAACGAACTCGGTGCGGGAGGGCTTCTGGGCTTGGTACATTCAATCGATCATAGAGAACGAGATGGAGACAGACCATGCGCAGGAGTCAAGCCCGGGACAAGTCGTCGGTTCGGTTCAGCGATCTCCATGACGACCTGCACCAGCAGTTTCGCTGGCAGGTGCCTGACCACTTCAACATCGCACAGGTGTGCATGCGGCGATGGGCCGAAGCACCAGCGAGTGCCTCTTGCACCGCGTTGATTGCCAGCGCACCCGAGCGCCCGGCCAGGCACCACAGCTACGCTGAATTGATGGCGCAGGCGAACCGCTTGTCCAATGCACTTGCGGCCCTCGGTGTACAGCGCGGCGACCGCGTGGCCATCGTCTTGCCCCAGCGTTTTGAAACTGCGGTGGCGTACATGGCGGTCCTGCAGATGGGCGCGGTGGGCATGCCGCTGTCGCAGCTGTTCGGACCCGATGCGCTCGAATACCGGCTCCACGACAGCGAGGCGGTGGTTGCTATCTGCGATCAACCTTCGCTGCCGGCATTGCTCGACGTGCGCGAGCGGTGCCCGCTGTTGCGCGTGGTGATCGGCGTCGATGGCGCCGCATCCTCAAGTGGCCAGCGCGCCGACCTGGACTGGGTGGCCTTGCTCGCGCAGGAGCCAGACGACTTTTCGCCTGTGCGCACGCATTCGGAGGAGGCCGCGGTGCTGATCTACACCAGCGGCACCACGGGCAACCCCAAAGGCGCGCTCATTCCGCACCGCGCGCTCATTGGCAACCTGAGTGGCTTCGTGTGCAGCCAGAACTGGTTCGGCTTTGATCCCTTCGATGCGTCGGTGTCTTCCGCGGCCGTGTTCTGGTCGCCTGCCGACTGGGCCTGGACGGGTGGCCTGATGGATGCGCTGCTGCCGACCTTGTATTTCGGGCGTCCCATCGTGGGTCACAACGGCCGCTTCTCGCCACAACTGGCCTTCGAGCTGATGCAGCAGCATGGTGTCACCCACACCTTTCTGTTCCCCACCGCGCTCAAGGCCATGATGAAGGCCGTGCCTGTGGTGCGCCCGCACTACCGCCTGCAGCTGCAGGCGGTGATGAGTGCGGGCGAAGCGGTGGGCGATGCGGTGTTTGCGTATTGCCGTGATCAACTCGGCGTCACGGTCAACGAGATGTTCGGCCAGACCGAGATCAACTACATCGTGGGCAACTGTGCGCGGCTGTGGCCCGCCAAACCCGGCAGCATGGGCAAGGGGTATCCGGGCCACCGGGTCGCGGTGATTGATGACGACGGCCACGAGTGCGCGGTGGGTGTGCCGGGGGACGTGGCGGTGCACCGGCTTGACGTGCATGGCCAGCCCGACCCGGTGTTCTTCCTCGGGTACTGGAAGAACGCCTCGGCGACCAGCAGCAAGTACAGCGGCGACCCGGCAAACAGCTGGTGCCGCACCGGCGACCTGGCCACGCGAGACGCCGATGGCTACCTCTGGTACCAGGGCCGGGCCGACGACGTGTTCAAGGCGGCGGGCTACCGCATCGGGCCGAGCGAAATCGAGAACTGCCTGGTCAAGCACCCGGCGGTGGCCAATGCCGCGGTGGTGCCGAAACCCGATGCCGAGCGCGGGGCAGTGGTGAAAGCCTATGTGGTGCTGGCGCCCGGGCATGTGGGTGATGAGGCGCTGGTGAAGCAACTGCAGACCCACGTCAAGGGCATGCTCGCGCCCTACGAGTACCCCAAAGACATCGAGTTCATCGACGCCCTGCCCATGACCACGACCGGCAAGGTGCAGCGCCGCGTGTTGCGCCTGCAGGAAGAAGCGCGGTACCGGCAGGCGGCCGCGGCATAAAAAATCCCGGCATGGCCGGGATTTTTTACGGGTGTGCGCTGGCGCTTACTTGGGTGCGGGCTCTGCCACATAGATCTCCACGCGGCGGTTGGCCGCACGGCCTTGCGCGGTGCCGTTGTCGGCCACGGGCTGGCTGGAGCCGCGGCCGTCGGTGGCGATGCGGGTGGCGGCCACGCCGCGCCCCACGAGGTAGTCGCGCGTGGCGTTGGCACGGTCAAACGACAGCGGGTTGTTCACGGCGTCGCTGCCGGTGCTGTCGGTGTGGCCCACGATCGCCACGGCCGTCACCGGGTTGGCGTTGAGGGTGCCGGCGAACTGGCCCAGCACGCGCTGCAGCGTCGGGCTGACGGTGGAGCGGCCGGTGGCAAAACCGGCGTCGGCGGGCACGTCGAGCTTCAGGCGGTTGTCGTTGGTCTGGCTCACGCCAATGCCGGTGCCGGCAGTGGCGGCTTCCATCTGCTTCTTCTGCTCCTGCATCTTGTTGGACCAGACGTAGCCGCCCACCGCACCGGCGCCAGCGCCGAGCACGGCCCCGGTGGCCGCGCCCTTGGAGCCGCCGGTGGCGGCGCCCAGCAGGGCACCGGCCACGGCGCCGATGCCGGCGCCCTTGGCCGTGTCGGTCTGCGTTTCGCTCATGTTGGCGCAGCCCGCCAGCGTGACGGCCGCGGCCAGGGTGGTGATGGTCAGGCCACGGGTGAATCGGGTTGAGAGTTGGGTCATGGTGTTTTCTCCACTGCGTTTTGAGAAGGTCGAACAAAGTGCGGATCGCCAAGGCGACGGCCTGCGCAAGGCGCGGCAACGGGATGCACCCTAAACTTATACCTCGCGCCCTTGTCGCACCAACTTCCGTCCATCCTATTTACAAATACTTTCATGAACCACGTTCGACTGGGCGCCAGCCCGCTGCAAGTGACGCCCATCTGCCTGGGCACCATGACCTTCGGCGAGCAGGTGACCGAAGCCACCGCCCACAGCATCCTGGACCGCTCGCTCGAACGGGGCGTGAATTTCCTGGACGCGGCGGAGATGTATTCGGTGCCCGCACGCGCCGAAACCAGCGGATCCACCGAGACGATTCTGGGCACCTGGTTCGCCAAACACCCGGGTGTGCGCGACAAGGTGGTGCTGGCCACCAAGGTGGCGGGCCCTGCGCGCGGCATGCCGTGGATGCGTGCGGATGTGTCCAGGGCCGGCATCATTGAAGCGTGCGAAGCGAGCCTGCGCCGGCTGCAGACGGACGTGATTGACCTCTATCAGATCCACTGGCCGGCGCGCAACGTGCCGGCGTTTGGCGCGCTGTATTTCGATCCCGCCAAAGACCGCGCCTGTGCTTCGGTGCAGGAGCAGCTCGAGGCCATGGCCGAGCTGGTGAAGGCGGGCAAGATCAAGGCGGTGGGCTTGTCCAACGAAACTCCCTACGGCGTGCACGAGTTCGTGCGCCTGGCCGAGCAGCACGGGCTGCCGCGCGTGGCCACCGTGCAGAACCCGTACTGCCTGATCAACCGCAGCTACGAAAACGGGCTGGACGAATCCTGCCACCACCTCGGCGTGTCGCTGCTGGCGTATTCGCCGCTGGGCTTTGGTTTGCTGAGCGGCAAGTACGACGAGACCGGTCTGGTGGGCGACGCGGGCCGCATGGCGATCTACGAGTCGATGCGCAAGCAGCGCTGGGGCCGGCCCGAAGCGCTGGACACCGCGCGCCGCTACAACGCACTGGCGCGAGAGCACGGCCTGACCCCCGCTCAAATGGCGCTGGCCTTCTGCTACACCAACCGGCGCGTGGCCAGCACCATCATCGGTGTGACCACGGTGGCCCAGCTTGACCAATGCCTGGACGCCTGGGGCACGACGCTCTCGCCCGAGCTGCTCGCCGCCATCGACAAGATCCGTTGGGAGAGCCGCGATCCCGCGCAGTGAGCCAGCGGTCGTCCACCATGGCGAAGAAGTCGCACGTCAGTGAAACGCCCGCCACCGCCTGGCTCAAGGCGCATGGCGTGGTGTTCACCGAGCACACCTACGAGTACCTGGAGCATGGCGGGGCGCAACACAGCGCAAAGGTGCTCGGTTTCGATCCCTTTGCGGTGGTCAAGACGCTGATCATGCAGGACGAGACCGCGAAGCCCCTGGCGGTGCTGATGCACGGCAACCGCACGGTCTCCACGAAGAACCTGGCCCGGCAGATCGGTGCGAAATCGGTGGAGCCTTGCAAACCCGAAGTGGCCAACCGCCACAGCGGGTACTTCGTGGGCGGCACTTCGCCCTTTGGTCTGAAGCGCGCCATGCCGGTGTGGGTGGAAGCCACGGTGCTGACCTTGCCCGGCATATGGATCAATGGCGGGCGGCGCGGCTTTCTGGTGGGCATCGATCCCGCCGTGCTTACCCATCCGCTGGGTGCACAACCGGTGCAGTGCGCGCTGGCAGAATAGCCACCCGCTGCGCCACCCCGCGCACGCCCCCCCACAAGAACGAGGAGATCGCCTTCATGACCTACCCCCTGCTGGCCACCGTGGCCGCCTACCTCATCGGCTCGCTGTCGTTCGCGGTGCTGGTGAGCCGCCTCATGGGGCTGAACGATCCGCGCACCTACGGCAGCAAGAACCCCGGTGCCACCAATGTGCTGCGCTCGGGCAACAAGGCGGCGGCGGTCATCACGCTGTTGCTCGACGCCTTCAAGGGCTGGTTGCCGGTGGTCGCGGTGAAGTGGTGGGGCGAGCCCTACGGTTTGGGTGATGGCACGGTGGCGCTGGTGGGGCTGGCGGCTTTTCTGGGCCACCTCTACCCGGTGTTTTTCCGTTTTCAAGGTGGCAAGGGCGTGGCCACGGCAGCGGGTGTGATCCTGGGCTTTCAGCCGTGGCTGGGGCTTGCTGCGCTGGCCACCTGGCTGATCATGGCGGTGTTCTTTCGCTACTCGTCGCTGGCTTCCATCGTCACGGCGGTGTTTGCACCGGCGTTCTTCCTGCTGGGCAATCGCGTGGCATGGGATGCACCGGGCGTGCAGGTGTTGAGCCTGGCGGTGATGGGCCTGCTGCTGATCTGGCGACATGCGGAAAACATCAACCGGCTCATCGCCGGCACGGAAAGCAAACTGGGCGCGAAAAAGAAATGAGCCAGCACATCACACGCATCGGCATGGCCGAGCGCTACAGCGAAGCGGCGGTGTTCAACGGCGTGGTGTATCTGGCCGGTATGGTGCCCGAGCGGGGCGACACGGACATTGCAGGCCAGACCGCCGATGTGCTCGACCAGGTGCAGCAGCGCCTGCTGGAGGCGGGCAGCGACAAGTCGCGCATCCTGCGTGCAGAAATTTACCTGGCCGACATCCGCGACATTGGCGCCATGAACGCGGTGTGGGATGCGTGGGTGGTGCCAGGGGCTGCGCCGCCGCGCGCCACGGTGCAGGCCGCGCTGGCGAGCCCTGCCTACCGCATCGAGATCGTGGTCACCGCTGCCCGGAAGGCGGCCTGATCAGAAGCGCCGGTCCAGCGTGAGCTGGTCGTTGGTGCGCTGCATCTGGAAGCGCGTGAGGAAGCTGTTGCCGAGCAGCACGTAGGGCATCGCCTGCGGTAGCACGATGGCCGCGACGCCATACACCTGGGCATCGCCCACGCGCACGGAGTCGAGCTGCACCTGGTGGCCGACCACCGAACCGTTGGCGGTGCTCACGCTCACCTTGCGGCCTTTGGTGTGATCGAGGTTGATGCGCTTGGCATCCGACTCGCTGAGAATCACCACGGTCGCTCCCGTGTCGACCATGAATTGCACCGAGCGTCCGTTGATCTGTCCTGCGGGCATGAAGTGGCCCTGGGCGTCGGCGGTGAGCACGATGCGCTGGGCGCCACCGTCCTGCGCCGCCGGTGTGCGGCCCACACTGACGGGTGCGTCACCCACCTGCAGCACTTGCCGCCGGCCATTGATGTCGAACACCGCCGAATCGCCCTGCGTGCTCAGCAGTTTGACGCCCTGATGCGCCTGACCCGGCGTCATGAAGCGCGGGGCAGCACCGTCGATGTTCACCAAAGCCTTGCCCCCGGCCACGCCCGATAGCGCCACCTGCTGGGCCATGGCCGGCGCCACCCCGGCCAACCCCGCAAACACCGCCAGCGCGATGGAGCCGCTGCGGGTCCATGCCTGCATTGCCGCCCTGCGAGCGGCGCCACCCCGTTGATGGGTGACGCCGAAGAAGGCGCGCAGGCGGATCACCTCAGTCCCGGAAGTTGTTGAACGACAGCGGGAGGTCTTTGAGTTCGCTGCGGATGAGCGCCATCGCAGCCTGCAGGTCGTCGCGTTTGGCGCCAGTGACGCGCACCGCATCGCCCTGAATGGCGCCCTGCACCTTGAGCTTGCTGCCCTTGATGACTTGCTGGATTTTCTTCCCGTCTTCGGTGCTGATGCCGTTGCGCACCTTGACCACCTGCTTGACCTTGTCGCCGCCGGCCTTCTCGACCTTGCCCACGTCCAGGAATCGCGCATCCACGCCGCGCTTGGTGAGTTTGCCGCGCAGCACATCGTCGATCTGCTGCAGCTGGAAGTCGGCATCGCCGTGCAGGATGATTTCTTTCTCTTTTTCCTTGAGCTCGATCGCGGCACTGGTGCCCTTGAAGTCAAAGCGCGTGCCTATCTCGCGTGTCACCTGATCCACCGCGTTCTTCACTTCCACGAAATCGGCTTCAAGTACGGTGTCAAAAGATGGCATGGCAGATCAATCCTCGGGGGGTGGGTGAGACAATCCGGGGATGGTAGTCGAGAACAACGTGGCGCTCCAGCCGTACAACAGTTTTGGCATCGTGGCGCGCGCCCTGCGGCTGGCCCGTGTGCGTGACGAATCCGATTTGCGCGATCTCATGGCGAGCGCCGAATGGCCGACGCTCACACGCGAGTCGCCGCCCTTCGTGCTGGGCGGCGGGAGCAATCTGGTGGTCACGGGCGATGTCAAGCCGCTGGTGCTCAAGGTGGAAATCACCGGCCGGCGCCTGGTGAGCGAAACCGACAAGGGCTGGCTGGTGGAGGCCGGCGCGGGCGAGAACTGGCACGACACCGTGCGCTGGACGCTCGACCAAGGCTGGCCGGGTCTGGAAAACCTGGCCCTCATTCCTGGTTGCGTGGGGGCTTCACCCGTGCAGAACATCGGTGCCTACGGCGTGGAGCTGCAGGACCGTTTTCATGAGCTGGACGCCATCGATCTGCAGACCGGCCAGACCTTTACCCTGAACGCCGCCCAGTGCGGTTTTGGCTACCGGGACTCGGTCTTCAAGCACACCCCGGCGGGTGATACGGGACTGGGCCTGGCGGGGCGCGCCGTCATCACTCGCGTGCGCTTCTGGCTGCCCAAGCCCTGGAAGCCGGTGCTGGGCTATGCCGACCTGGAGCGCAAGATGGCCGAGACCGCCTGCCCGAACCCGGATGCGCGGCAGATCTTTGACTGGATCTGCGCCATCCGCCGCGCCAAGCTCCCGGACCCGGCGGTGCTCGGCAACGCCGGCAGCTTCTTCAAGAACCCCACGGTGAGCGTGGAGCAGTGTGCCGACATCATTGCGCGCGATCCGAAGGTGGTGCACTACCCGATGGCCGATGGCAGCATCAAGCTGGCGGCCGGCTGGTTGATCGATGCCTGCGGCTGGAAGGGCCGTGGGGTGGGCAACGCGGGGGTGTACGAGAAGCAGGCGCTGGTGCTGGTGAACCGGGGTGGTGCCACCGGGGGCGAGGTGATGACCTTGGCGAAGGCGATTCAGACCAGTGTGTATGAGCGGTTTGGCATCTTGCTGGAGCCTGAGCCTGTGGTGGTTTGAGTCAACGTCTGATTTCACGCCAGCGCCGCTGTGTGATCCGCTGACGCTGGGTGGCCGGCTCCTCCTTTGTTTCGCTGCGCCAGCCACCCGCCATCATCGGATCGCCCACACCCACGCTGGGCAAAAGAAACGAGAGCCAGGGCGCCCCGCTCCCGCGAGGTCAAGGAGCGAAGGGCGTTACTTGCCTTCGCCCTCAAGCTTCAACATCTGCGAACCCTCGCCCAGCGACAACAGACCGGTCTTGGCATAGATGCCGAGCTTGGCGCGCGTGTCGGTGATGTCCAGGTTGCGCATGGTGAGCTGGCCGATGCGGTCCAGCGGCGAGAACGGCGCGTCTTCCACCTTCTCCATGCTCAGGCGCTCAGGCGCATAGGTCAGGTTGGCGCTCTCGGTGTTGAGGATGGAATAGTCGTTGCCGCGGCGCAGTTCGATGGTGACCTCGCCGGTCACGGCGCGGGCCACCCAGCGTTGAGCCGTCTCGCGCAGCATGATTGCCTGCGGGTCGAACCAGCGGCCCTGGTACAGCAGGCGGCCCAGGCGCAGGCCGTTGATGCGGTACTGCTCGATCGTGTCCTCGTTGTGGATGCCGGTCACCAGGCGCTCGTACGCGATGAACAGCAGCGCCAGACCAGGCGCCTCGTAGATGCCACGGCTCTTGGCTTCGATGATGCGGTTCTCGATCTGGTCGCTCATGCCCAGACCATGGCGACCGCCGATTTCGTTGGCTTTCAGGATCAGGTCGACCGGGCTGGCGAAGGTCTCGCCATTGAGGGCCACGGGCTGGCCTTCCTCGAAGCGCACGGTCACTTCTTCGGCCTTCACAGCGCAGTCTTCGCGCCAGAACGGCACGCCCATGATGGGGTTGACGATGCGGATGCCGCTGTTGAGGTGCTCCAGGTCCTTGGCCTCGTGGGTGGCGCCGAGCATGTTGCTGTCGGTGCTGTAGGCCTTCTCGGCGCTCATCTTGTAGCCAAAGCCGTTGGCCGTCATGAACGCGCTCATTTCAGCACGGCCACCGAGCTCGTCGATGAAGAGCTGGTCCAGCCAAGGCTTGTAGATCTTCAGGCTGGGGTTGGTGAGCAGGCCGTAGCGGTAGAAGCGCTCGATGTCGTTGCCTTTGAAGGTCGAGCCGTCGCCCCAGATGTGGACGTCGTCTTCCTTCATGGCGGCCACCAGCATGGTGCCGGTGACGGCGCGACCCAGCGGGGTGGTGTTGAAGTAGGTGATGCCTGCGGTGCTGATGTGGAAAGCGCCACATTGCAGCGCGGCAATGCCTTCATGGGCGAGCTGCGTGCGGCAGTCGATCAGGCGCGCCTTTTCTGCACCATAGGCCAGCGCCTTGCGCGGGATCTCGTCGTAGTCGGGCTCGTCAGGCTGGCCGAGGTTGGCGGTGTAGGCGTAGGGAATTGCGCCCTTCTGCTTCATCCAGAGCAGCGCGGCGGAGGTGTCCAGGCCGCCGGAGAAGGCGATGCCGACTTTCTGTTGGGTGGGGAGGTTCTGAAGAATGGTGGCCATGGCGGTCTTTCGGCGGTCGGGGGCGATCAGCCGAAATGGCAGATGTAGTGGTAAGGCTCGGTCACGCGGATCTGGAAGCTGCTGTTGCCGGGCACGCTGAACTTGTCGCCAGGGCCCGATTGCTTCCATTCACTGGTGCCGGCCAGCAGGTACTCGCAGCCACCGGCCACACATTCCATGATTTCCGGCGCGCCGGTGTTGAAGGTGAGCGTGGCGGGCAGCACCACGCCGACCGATTTTTTCGTGCCGTCGGCCAGGGTGATCCCGTGGCTGACGCACTTGCCGTCGAAATACACGTTGGCCTGGGTGTTGACGGTCACGCCGTCGAATTGGGTGGTGCTCATGGTGTTGGAGTGAATCGAAGACGAACGGAAGGCGAAACCGCGATTTTAGGCCGCGGCTTCCCGCGCAGGCGAGGCTCAGACGCGGGCAGCCCAGTCGGCGGCGTTGAACCCGACGGTGATGCGGCCATCGGCCCACTCCACCACCGGACGTTTGATCACGCTCGCGTGGGCCAGGGCCACCGCACGGGCGCTGGCCGCATCGGTCACGCCGGTGCGCGTGTCTTCGTCGAGCTGCCGCCAGGTGGTGCCTTTGCGGTTGATCACGGTGTCCCAGCCGGCGGCCTGCAGCCACCGGTCGAGCGCGGCCGCCGGGACGCCTTGCTTCTTGAAGTCGTGAAACGTGTGTGCGACACCATGTTCGGTGAGCCAGGCGCGGGCCTTTTTCACCGTGTCGCAATTGGGGATGCCGTAGAGGGTGGTCATCGCGCGATTGTCGACGATGGGACAATCGCGCCCATGCTCGATATTCCTGTGCCCGCCCACCCCACGACCCTGGCCGACTGGCTGGACCACGCCGAACGCCTGCACCCGGTCACCATCGACATGGGGCTGGACCGCGTGCAGCGCGTGGCGCGTCGCATGGGCCTGGTCTTGAATTGCCCGGTGATCACGGTGGCGGGCACCAACGGCAAGGGTTCCACCTGCGCGATGCTGGAAGCGGTGTACACCCAATCCGGCTACCGCACCGGCGTCTACACCTCGCCGCATCTCGTGCACTTCGAGGAGCGCTGCCGGGTGGCCGGAGAACCGGTGGCCACCAGCGACCTGTTGCCGGCGTTTGCGGAGGTGGAGGTGGCTCGCAAAGGACAGGACGGCGATGAGGGCGGCGAAATCAGCCTGAGCTACTTCGAATTCACCACGCTGGCCATCTTGCGCACGCTCTCGCGCAGCGGGCTGGACGTGGCGATTCTGGAAGTGGGCCTGGGCGGTCGGCTGGATGCGGTCAACATCATCGACGCGGACTGTTCCGTCATCACCAGCATCGCGCTGGACCACATGGCCTTGCTGGGCAACGACCGCGAGGCCATCGGCTTCGAAAAGGCCGGCATCATGCGCACGGGCCGCACGGTGGTGGTGAGCGACCCGGTGCCGCCGCAGAGCGTGCTGGACCGCGCCCTGGAAATCGGCGCGCCACTCTGGCGCCTGGGCAAGGACTTCCATTTCGCCGGCGACCAACAGCAATGGGGCTGGGCCATGCACCCATCGCACGGCGGGCGGCGCTACGCCGGGCTGGCCTACCCCGCACTGCGCGGCGCCAACCAGCTGGTGAACGCGTCGGGCGTGCTGGCGGCGGTGGAGGCTTTGCGAGGCCGGCTGCCCGTCACGGCGCAGGCCGTGCGCAACGGGCTGGCGCTGGTGGAGTTGCCCGGGCGTTTCCAGATCGTGCCCGGCACGCCCACGCTGGTCCTGGACGTGGCGCACAACCCCCATTCGGTGGCGGCGCTTGCCGAGAACCTGGACGCGATGGGCTTCTACCCCGGTACGCACGCCGTGTTTGGCGCCATGGCCGACAAGGACCTGGCCGCCATGCTGGAGCGCGTCGCGCCCTTGATCGACCACTGGCACCTGACGGACTTGCCCCTGCCCAGGGCGATCAAGGCGGATGCCCTTGGCGCCCTGTTGCAGGCCCATCCCGGGTGCCGGGACAAGGTGGCCGGGCAGCACGCCAGCCCCATGGAGGCCCTGCGCGCGGCGGTGTCCACCGCAGACCCCGCTGATAGAATCGTGGTCTTCGGATCGTTCTACACCGTGGGTGGCGTATTGCAGGACGGCGTGCCCCGAATGTCGGCGAAACACCTGTCCGCCTAGCCTCCCACTTTTCAGAGCGCGCCCCCCGCCAGGCCTTCCATGGCGCCACGGTCCCACCCGAATGTTCAAATCCCGTTCAGGCTCCCAGGGCAACGCCTCGACCCCCCCGCCGCAGAGCATCGAGGCCGTGCGCCGCCGCGCCCGCCACCGCCTGATTGGCGCCAGCGTGCTCGTGCTGCTGGGTGTGGTTGGCTTCCCCTTGTTGTTCGACACGCAGCCTCGCCCGATTTCGGTCGACATCCCGATCGAGATCCCGGCCAAGACATCGCCAATGCCGGCGGCCAAGCCCGTAGCGTCGGCGGCCGCCAGCCCCAAGCCTGCCGCACCTCCCGCGGCCCCGCCGCCCGCGCGTGAGGAACTCGTCGAGGCGCCTGCCAAGCCGGCCGCCGCACCATCGCCCGCGCCGGCGCCGTCGCCCGTCGCCGCTGCGCCTGCGCCCACACCCCCGGAGCCTGCCAAACCGGCGGCTGCGCCGCCGGCAGACGCCAACCGCGCACGCGCCCTGCTGGAAGGCAAGCCGGCCGCGCCCGCCAGTGCCGCGGCCAAGCCCGCCGCGAGCGTGGAGCGCCTCGTGGTGCAGGTCGGCGCGTTTTCTGAAGAGGCTGGAGCGCGCGCGGTGCGTCAGAAGCTCGAAGGCGCCGGGCTCAAGACCTACACCCATGTGGCGCAGACCGCCGATGGCAAACGCATTCGTGTGCGCGTGGGACCCTTCGAGAACCGTGCCGATGCCGACAAGGCCGCCGCCCGGGTCAAGGCCCTGGGCTTGCCTGCGGCAGTCCTGACGCTGTGACGGTCGGACAGGCGGTGTACCGATGGTTTTGACCGACTGGGTGCTGCTCACGGCGCTGTTGCTGTCGGTCTTGCTGGGCCTGTGGCGTGGCCTGGTTTATGAGGTGTTGTCCGTGGCCGGCTGGGTGGCGGCTTTCGTGCTGGCGCAGGCCTACGCTGATGCGGCGGGCGCCTGGTTGCCGATGGAGGGCCTGTCTCCCCCCATGCGGCTGGCGGTGGGATTTGTTCTGGTGTTTGTGGTGGTCGCGTTCGCGGCCGGGTTGGTTGCCTGGCTGGTGCAGAAGCTGGTGGCTTCGGTGGGTTTGCGGCCGGTGGACCGCGTGCTGGGTGGGGCGTTTGGCCTGCTGCGCGGCCTGGTGATCCTGCTGGCGCTGGCGCTCGTGGTGAGCATGACGCAGATGCAGAGCGCCGCCTGGTGGCGCGAATCGGCGCTGGCTGGCGTGCTGTCGGCCACGTTGCACGAGATCAAGCCCTTGTTGCCCGAGGCTGTGGCCCGATATATCCGTTAGTTTTCCTGAGGGTTCAAATCATGTGTGGAATCGTCGGCGTGGTCAGCAAGGCGCCAGTCAATCAACTCATTTACGACGCGCTGTTGCTGTTGCAACACCGCGGACAGGATGCCGCCGGTATCGTGACGCAGCAGGGGCGCAAGTTCTTCATGCACAAGGCCAAGGGCATGGTGCGGGACGTCTTCCGCACCCGCAACATGCGCGCGCTGCCCGGGTTGTGCGGCCTGGGGCAGGTGCGCTATCCCACTGCAGGCAACGCCTTCAGCGAGGAAGAAGCCCAGCCTTTCTACGTAAACGCCCCTTTCGGTCTCGTGCTGGTGCACAACGGCAACCTGACCAACGCCAAGGCACTGGCGCAGGAGCTGTTCCAGACCGATCACCGGCACGTCAACACGGAGAGCGACTCCGAGGTGTTGCTCAACGTGCTCGCGCACGAGCTGGAGAAAGTCACGCGTGGCATCACGCTCAAGCCGGCGGACGTGTTTGCCGCTGTGCGCGGCGTGCACCAGCGCGTGAAAGGCTCCTACGCCGTGGTGGCGCTGATCGCCGGTCATGGCCTCCTGGCTTTCCGCGATCCGCATGGCATTCGCCCCTTGTGCGTGGGGCGCAACAAGGACGGCGGTGTGGTGGTCGCCAGTGAATCCGTGGCGCTCGAGGGCAACGGATTCGAACTGGACAGAGACCTGATGCCTGGCGAAGCGGTGTTCGTCGATCTGGACGGCCAGATGCAGTTTGAGCAATGCGCCGACCAGATCAGCCACAACCCCTGCATCTTCGAATACGTGTACCTCGCCCGTCCCGACTCGGTGATGGACGGCATTTCGGTGTACCAGGCGCGCCTGAATCTGGGCGTGACGCTGGCCAAGCGCGTCGTCTCCACGGTGCCGCCGAACGAAATCGACGTGGTGATTCCCATCCCCGAGTCCTCGCGCCCGAGCGCCATGGAACTTGCCCAGTTGCTGGGCCTGCCGTACCGCGAAGGCTTCGTGAAAAACCGCTACGTGGGCCGCACCTTCATCATGCCGGGGCAGGGCGTGCGCAAGAAATCGGTGCGCCAGAAGCTCAACGTCATTGGCAGTGAGTTCAAGGGCCGTAACGTGTTGCTGGTAGACGACTCCATCGTGCGCGGCACCACCAGCCGCGAAATCGTGCAGATGGCGCGCGATGCCGGCGCCCGCAAGGTGTACCTGGCCAGCGCGGCGCCACCGGTGCGCTACCCCAACGTGTATGGCATCGACATGCCCACCCCCGACGAACTCGTGGCCCATGACCGCTCGGTGGATGAGGTGCGGGAGATCATCGGTTGCGATGCGCTGATCTATCAGGATGTCGATGCGATGAAGCAGGCCATTGGCTCGCTCAACCCCAAGCTGGCGGGCTTTGACGCGTCCTGCTTCGACGGTGTGTACGTGACCGGCGACATCACACCAGCCGACATCGCCCGTCTCAACGCCGGTCGCGACCAGAGCGAAGAGGGCGAGGAAGACACCTCTCGCCTGGCCTTGCCCAACGCACAGGTCGCCTGACACACCATTTCATGAGCACCAAGAAACCCGACTTGCACCGCGACACGCTGGCCGTGCGCGAAGCCGTGGCACGCAGCCCATACGGCGAAAACTCCGAAGCCCTGTACCTCACCAGTGGTTACGTGCAGCCCAGCGCCGAGGCTTCTGCGCGCCGCTTTGCGGGCGATGAAGATGGCTTTACCTACGGGCGCTATGGCAACCCCACGGTCGCCAGTTTCGAGCAGCGGCTGGCCGCGCTCGAGGGTGCCGAGGCCTGTATCTCCACGGCCTCGGGCATGTCTGCGATCCTGATGATGTGCATGGGCCTGCTCAAGGCGGGCGATCACGTGATCTGCTCGCACTCCATGTTCGGCTCCACCATCAAGCTGATCGGGACCGATCTGGCGAAGTTCGGCGTGGAGTCCACGTTCGTGGCGCAGACCGACGTGGCCGCCTGGAAGGCCGCCATCAAGCCCACGACCAGGCTGCTCTTTGCCGAGACGCCCACCAACCCGCTGACCGAGGTGTGCGACATCCGCGCGCTGGCCGACATTGCGCACGACGCGGGCGCGCTGCTGTGTGTGGACAACTGCTTTGCCACGCCAGCCCTCCAGCGCCCCATGGCGCTGGGCGCCGATATCGTCATGCATTCGGGCACCAAGTACCTCGACGGGCAAGGCCGCGTCATGGCCGGTGCGTTGTGCGCCAGCCAGGCGCTGGTGACGAAGACCTTCCTGCCGGTGCTCAAGAGCGCCGGCATGACGCTGGCGCCCTTCAACGCATGGGTGGTGCTCAAAGGCCTGGAGACGCTGGACATCCGCATGCGCGCCCAGTCGGCCAATGCGCTGGCGCTGGCGCAGTGGCTGCAAGACCATCCTGCCGTGGCTCGCGTGCATTACCCAGGGCTGGCAAGCCACCCGCAGCACGCGCTGGCCATGTCGCAGCAAACGAACAGCGGCGGTGCGGTGTTGTCTTTCGAGGTGAAGGCTTCTGACGCCGAGCAGGCGCGCTCGCGTGCGTTCCACGTGCTCGACTCGCTGCAGGTGATGTCGCTGTCGACCAACCTGGGCGACACCAAAACCCTGGTGGCACACCCCGCCAGCACTTCTCATGGCCGTCTGACCGAAGCGCAACGCCAGACGGCTGGCGTGGTGCAGGGGCTCATCCGCGTGGCGGTGGGACTTGAGCACCTGGGCGATATCCAGGCCGACCTTGACCGTGGCCTCACTTCCTTCTGACATGTCCGCACCCACCCGCACCCGCTTCGCACCGTCGCCCACCGGCTTCATTCATCTGGGCAACATCCGCTCGGCGCTGTACCCCTGGGCGTTTGCGCGCTCCACGGGCGGCGCGTTCATCCTTCGCATCGAAGACACCGATCTCGAGCGCTCATCGCAGGCTGCGGTGGACGTGATCATCGAAGGCATGAAATGGCTGGGGCTGGACCACGACGAAGGTCCGTTCTACCAAATGCAGCGCATGGACCGCTACAAGGCTGTTCTGGCCGACATGGTGGCTGCCGGACTGGTGTACCCCTGCTACATGAGCGTGGCCGAGCTTGACGCGCTGCGCGAAAAGCAGATGGCCAACAAGGAAAAACCTCGGTACGACGGCACCTGGCGGCCTGAGCCAGGCAAGACCCTGCCTGCCGTGCCCGATGGCGTCAAGCCTGTGTTGCGCTTCAAGAACCCGCAAGGCGGCGTGGTGGCCTGGGACGACAAGGTCAAGGGCCGCATCGAGATCGCCAACGACGAACTGGACGATCTGGTGATTGCCCGCCCCGACGGCACGCCCACCTACAACTTCTGTGTGGTGGTGGACGACGTCGACATGGCCATCACCCACGTGATCCGTGGTGACGACCATGTGAACAACACGCCGCGCCAGATCAACATCTTCAAGGCGCTGGGCAAAGAGCCGCCGGTGTACGCCCATCTGCCCACCGTGCTCAATGAGCAGGGCGAGAAGATGAGCAAGCGCAACGGCGCCAAGCCTGTGACGCAATACCGCGACGAAGGCTATCTGCCCGACGCCATGGTGAACTACCTTGCGCGCCTGGGCTGGAGCCACGGCGACGATGAAATCTTCAGCCGCGCGCAGTTCCTGGAATGGTTCAACCTCGACCACCTTGGCCGCAGCGCTGCGCAGTTCGACGAGGCCAAGCTGCGGTGGGTCAATGCGCAGCACCTCAAGGCCATGGCCGATGACGCGCTGGCACCGCTGGTGGCTTTGCACCTGCAGCAGCAAGGCGTTGCGACCGACGCGCGCTTGCCGCGCATCTGTGGCCTGTTCAAGGACCGCTGCGACACGACCGTGGTCCTCGCGGATTGGGCGAAAGCGTTTTATGCGGACATCACGCCCCATGAAAGCGAGCGAGCCCAGCACGTGACAGACGCCGTGCGCCCTGCGCTGCTGACGCTGGCGGAGAAGCTCGTCGCGTGCGCTTGGGACAAGGCGGGCATCTCGGCAGCGATCAAGGAAGTGCTCGCCGCGCACAGCCTCAAGATGCCGCAGCTCGCCATGCCGGTGCGCGTACTGGTGATGGGCACCGCCCAGACGCCGTCGCTGGATGCCGTGCTGGAATTGCATGATCGACAGGTTGTGATCGACCGTTTGAAGAACGCCTGAAAAAATCGCCTATAATTCGAGGCTTGCTGAAATGCACCGCGCAACGGCAGTTGCAAGGCGCAGATCAACAAACCCTGTGGGGGTATAGCTCAGCTGGGAGAGCGCTTGCATGGCATGCAAGAGGTCAGCGGTTCGATCCCGCTTACCTCCACCAAAAATTGAAGTCGCAATGAGTTTTTCATCGCGCATCGGCAGAAAAACAAGCTTTGCCGCTGCTACAATGCGAGGCTCTTTGAGTCCAAGGTTATGACCCTATCGTCTAGAGGCCTAGGACATCACCCTTTCACGGTGAGTACCGGGGTTCGAATCCCCGTAGGGTCGCCAAACAAGCTGCAAGGCAAGTAGGCAAACAAGTGGTTGGCACTTGGTTCGAAAGAACGAACGCCATCTACCAGGAGTGGTAGTTCAGTTGGTTAGAATACCGGCCTGTCACGCCGGGGGTCGCGGGTTCGAGCCCCGTCCACTCCGCCAAAATTTCGACAGAAATCAATGGGTTGCAATCTTCGGATCGCAGCCCATTTTGGTTTTTGGAATGCGAATCTGGAGCTTCGGAACAGGCGCCTTGTTCTCACCAGGCGGGGCCAGCGCGGTCATGTCGATGAAGCCTTTGCGGATGCCGCGTCCAGGTATCCGGTGTGCGAGGGCGATCTCTTTGTGCTCCTTCGCTGATATGGGGCGCTAGCGTGTGAACCTTCCGTCGCGACCCACAATGACCAGATCGACGTATCGCCCGGAACTGTGCTGCGACGGCGACATGTCCACCGCATAGCCCCCCAGGTCGACCCTGGACATGGATTCGAGGGCCTGCAGCAAGCCCTCGCGTGTCGGCTTGCTGCCTGCACGTTTCACCGCTTCCACCAGGAATTTGGCGGAGATGAATCCTTCCATCTGACTGAACGAGTATTCGCCGAGTCCTTTGGCGGCCGCCAGTGCCTGGAATTCCCGCGATACCGCGATGCTCCTGTTCCAGGGCGACGGAACCACTTGCGAGATCACGATTCCCCGTGAACGCTTGCCCAGGGCGCTCTCCAGTTGCAGGTTGCTGATGACAGACAGCATGTAGAACGTAGACCGGTGCCCCGCCTTGAGATACGCGTCGACAAAGTCGATGCTGGGCTTGCCCGCGCTGATGACGATGATCGCTTGTGGCGATGACTTCGCCACCTCTGCGACCACTGTGTCGAGCTTCGCTCCGTCGACTGCCAGTGGCACCCGCGCCACCAGAGAAATCTGGTGCACCGCCGCAGACCTTTCGACCGATGCCAGCCCTCCGATGCCAAACGGATTGTTGAGATACACCGCGGCCACCTTCGTGATACCCACCACGGCCAGTTGGCGAACCATGGCGTCGAGCTCGCTGCTGTAGCCGGCCTTGATGTTGAAGACGTAGCGGCTGAAGTTCTGGCGCAACGGGTCTGCGCCGGAAAATGGCGTGATGAAGGGCACGCCAAACGCTTCGGCAATGGGCACGGCCGCCATGGAAGGTGGGGTGCCGGCGTACTGGAACAGCGCCAGCACCTTCTCATGCTGGATCAGCGTGCGCGTGTTCTCGGCGGCCCTCTGTGGGTCGTAGGCATCGTCCAGCGCAATGACCCGGATCTTTCGACCGTGGATTCCTCCACTCGCGTTGACGCGGTCGAAGTAGAGCTGCGCACCCTGACGCACCTCGTTCGACAACGCGGCCAGGGGGCCGGTGAGCTGGCAGGATTGCCCGATCAGGATCTCGGCGTCTTGCCTGTTCGCCACGGCTTGCGCGATGGCACCGTGGCTGGAAAGACAAACCAGGAGCCCTGCGCCAAGGCGGGTGCACGCCCGCGCCAGTTTTCGCCATGTCTCCGACACCTTGTCTCCTTTCGTTGTGGCGTGGCTCCCACGAGGGCACGCGGTTCGCGCTCCTACATGCCCAGATAGGCCTGCTGTATCTGTTCGTTCCTGAGCAGCTCCGGCCCGGCCCCCGACATGACGATGCGCCCCAGTTCCATGACATAGCCTTTGTCGGCAATGGACAACGCGGCCCGCGCATTCTGTTCAACCAGCAGGATCGTGATGCCCTGGTCGCGCAACGTTTCGATCAATCGAAAAATCTCCAGAACGATCAGCGGCGCCAGACCCATGCTGGGTTCGTCCAACAGCAGCACCTTCGGCGAGGCCATCAAGGCGCGCGCCATGGCCAGCATCTGCTGCTGACCTCCCGACAAGGTGCTCGCAGGCAGGTGCCGCTTTTCAAGCAGGATCGGGAACCGCTCGTACGTGGCGGAAAGGCTTGGGGCGATCTCGCTTCCGGGACGCGTGAAGGCGCCCAGCACGAGGTTGTCCTCCACGCTCATGGGGCCGAAAACCTGCCGTCCTTCGGGAACCTGGCTGATGCCCGCGCGCACCCTGCGGCTTGCCACGAGACCATTGATGTCTTGCTCTCCGAACCGCACGCTGCCCCCGCTGACCGGTTGAACACCCGAGATGGCGCGAAGCAGCGTGGTTTTCCCCGCGCCGTTGGCACCGACCAGCGCGACCAGCTGGCCGCGCTCGACGCGGATGTCCACGCCATGCAATGCTTGAATCCGACCGTAGTGACTGGTCAGGCCATGGGTGGAGAGCAATGCCTCTGGCGTGGTGCCTGGGACGGCGGCGGGTGCAGTCATGCGGCCTCCTGGTGGCCAAGCGCGGTACCTGCCTCGGACACTCCGTCAGCGCCAAGGTAGGCGGCGATGACCTGTTCGTTGGCGCGAATGGCCGTCGGCGTGCCTTGCGCTATCTTCCTGCCGTGGTCCAGCACGGTGATCGTGTCGGAGACGCCCATCACCAGCGGCATGTCGTGCTCCACCAGAACCACCGTCAGGCCTTCGGCGGCGAGCTGGCGGATCAGCTTGCCGATGCTGGCCGTCTCGGTGGGGTTGAGACCGGCGGCCGGCTCGTCCATCAGCAGCAAGCTCGGGCGCGTCATCAATGCGCGGGCGATTTCCAGCCGTTTCAAGGCACCGTAGGGCATCTCTCCGGCCTCGGCCTTCGCGCAGGACGACAAGCCCACCCGTTCCATGGCCTTCAGGGCGTCGGCCCGGCAAACGCGGTCCTCTCGCCGGAGCCTGGGCAGTGACAGAAGCCCTGCGATCAACCCGCTGTTCTGGCGCAAGTGCGCTCCCACCATGACGTTGTCCAGCGCGCTCATGTTCATGCAGATCTGCAGGTTCTGAAACGTTCGCGCCATGCCCAGTGCAGGGAGTTCCATCGGCGCTTTGGCGGTGATGTCCCGTGTGTTGAGAAGCACCCTGCCGAATGTCGGTGTGTACATCCCGGTGATCAGATTGATCAGCGTGGTCTTGCCCGCGCCGTTCGGACCGATGATGGCGTGCACGGTTCCCTCCAGGACGGCAAAGCTCACGTCCTGCACCGCGCGCAACCCGCCGAAGGTCTTTGTCAGCGACTGGACTTCGAGCGAATTCACGACGCGCTCCGGCGCAACCTGGCGCGCAACGTCGGCACCACCCCTTTGGGCAAAAAAATCATGCACAGCATGAGCACGGCGCCAAAGGCCAAGGGTTTCGATTTCGCGGCGCATCGCCTCGGTCCACGGCTCTGCACCGAAGATGCCCACCTCCAGGGACGTCTCGCGTGGGTCGATGCCCTGTCGGACAAACTCCTCGATGATCACCTGCATGTAGGAAGGCGTCACCATGATCAGGCGCGGCTTGAAGTCCTGGATCAGTTGCACCTGTTTTTCCGTTTGCCCACCGGACATCGGAATGACCGTGCAACCCAGCCGCTCGGCGCCGTAGTGCGCACCCAGCCCGCCGGTGAACAACCCATAGCCGTAGGCGACATGCATCGTGTCGCCGGCGCGGCCGCCCGCGGCACGGATCGACCTCGCGACAAGATGGGCCCATTGGTCGATGTCCCTTTGGGTGTAGCCCACCACAGTGGGTTTTCCTGTCGTGCCCGAAGAAGCGTGGACGCGCGACACCCGATCCTTGGGCACGGCGAACATCCCGAAGGGGTAGTTGTCGCGCAAGTCCTTCTTGGTCGTGAAGGGAAGCCTCATCGCGTTGGCTGAGCTGTTCGGGCTTTCGTCAAGAGGGGTGCGCACCAGCGCCTTTCGGCTTGCCGCCGATGACTGGCTCGATGTGGAGCGGGTGGGCCGCCGCAGCTACTACGGCCTTTCTGACGTCGGTCTGCTGCGCGTTCAGCACGCAGACCGACGGATCTACGAGTTCAACCATCCGCAGTGGGATGGCCGATGGACCCTGGCTGTCCTGGTGGGCTCCATGCGCGCGAGCAAGCGCCTGGATCTCAAGCGCGAGCTGCTGTGGGAGAGCTTCGGGCAGCTTGCGCCCAATGTGTTCGCGCATCCCCACGCCGATCACACCTCCCTTCGTGAAATCCTGAAGGCGGCCAACGCCGAGGAAACGGTGGCGGTCCTCAGTGCCGAGAGCCTTGACGCCTACGCGCGCAGGCCCTTGCAGGTCATCATGAAAGAGACCTTCAAACTGGAACACGTGGAGCGGTCCTGGAAACAGTTCATCGCCAGGTTCTCGCCGGTCTTGTCGATCTATCGCAGCCTCGCGCCCGTTGAGTCGTTTTTTGTGCGCACGCTGCTGATCCACGAATACCGCCGAGTGCTCCTGAGAGATCCCAATCTGCCCGAGGCCCTGCTGCCGGTGAACTGGCCCGGCTTGCACGCTCGGCACCTGTGCGGCGAGCTCTACGGGGTGCTGCTTGCCCCGAGTGAACTGTTTCTCCAGTCGCACGTGGAAACGGCTGACGGCGCCCTGGTGAAGACGCCGCGCGCCATCACGCGGCGCTTGTCGACAAGGTGAGCTGGCATCGCGCCGGGTGTGGAGGGGGCTTCACCCGCTGGTATGCGCAAGGCCTGCGCACGTCGAATCTGCGCTCAGGTCGCGCGCTCCAGCCAGCGCAGGCGCAACAGGCCGGTGGAGAGCGCTGTGCCGCAGACGATCACCACGCCGCAGCCAATCATCCATGGCGTGATGACTTCGCCAAGAAACACCGAGCCATACACGAGCGCAAACACCGGTACGAGGAAGGTCACGGTGAGGGCGCGGCTGGGGCCGGCTTTTTCGATGATGTGGAAAAAGAGGATGTACGCGATGGCGGTGCACAGCAGCGCAACAGCTGCCACGGCGCCCCACGCCGTGGCGCTCACGGGCTGGCTCGGCCAGAGAACGATGGTCGGGATCGCCAGACCCAGCGCGGCGCCGATCTGGCTGCCGGTGGCGGTGGCCAATGGGTGTGCGCCTGTGAGATAGCGCTTGGTGAAGCTGGCGGCAATCCCGTAGCACAGGGTGGCGAGCAGGCAGGCACCCATGGCCAGCAGGGTGCTCGCGGTGGAGCTGCCGCTGGCCACGCCCATGGCGCTGAAGCCCGATTTGCCGATCACCAGCAGGGTGACACCGGCGAACCCGATGGCCAGACCCAGCATGCGCGATCCACCGGGACGGTCTTTGAGCCAAAGCCAGGCCACCAGGGCGCCGGACAGTGGCACGGTTGCATTCAGGATGGAGCTGAGTCCCGTGGTTATGTGCAACACGGCATACGCGAACAACGCGAAGGGAATGCCCGAGTTGAGCAGGCCCACAAACAGGATCGGTCTCGCACGCGCACGGAAATCGGCCCACACCCCGTTGACCAGAAACACCGGCAGCAGGAACAGCGACGCCAGCGCCACGCGCATGCCGGCCGTGGGCAACGCGCCGAACTCGGCCGCGCCCAGGCGGGTGAACAAGAAAGAGGCACCCCACAGAGAGGCCAGCAGCAGAAATTCCAGGGCGAGAACGGGATTCATGGCGTCAAAGTATGCATGGGGGTCTCGCGTGTTTCAGCGCGCCATTGATGCCGGTTGCGCGTGGGATTGATGAGCGCCTGTCCACAATGGCTCGGGCGCACGGTTCGATGGCAGCGGGACACCTTCCAGTGCGAGCAGGGCGGTCTTGCGCTCGAGCCCACCAGCGTACCCGGTGAGCGAGCCATCGGCCCCGAGCACGCGGTGGCAGGGCACGATGACGCTGATGGGATTGCGCCCCACCGCCGCGCCCAGTGCGCGCACCGCGGCCGGCTTGCCGATGGCGGCGCTCAACAGGCCATAGCTCGTGGTGGTGCCGTGCGCGATGCCCAGCAGCGCCCGCCACACCTGTTGCTGGAATGGCGTGCCGGCGGTGAGATCCAGCGGCAGTTCAAAACGCGATCGACGACCGGCAAAGTAGTTGGCGAGCTGGTCGATGGTGTGCTGGAACACCGGTGGCGCCGGGTCGTGCCGCCAGCCTGACGTGTCAGGCCCATGGCGCTGGCCGTCAAACCAGACGCCGCTCAAGCCGCGCGGGGTGGCCGCCAGCGTCATGGGGCCCAGGGGCCCGGGCCAGGTGGTGAAAACCGTGAGGGGATCGTGTTTCATGAGGGGCTTTCAGAAGGTGGGTTGACGCGGCCTGCCGCCCAGGCACGCACCACGGCGTAGCTGCGCCAGGGCTTCCACGCCTGCGACAGGGCCTCGGCTTCCCGGACGGGGTGTTTGACGGCCTGTATGGCCATGGCCTTGTGCAGCGCGACGTCTCCCGCCGGGAAGGCGTCGGGCCAACGCAGGGCGCGCATGGCGATGTACTGCGCGGTCCAGTCGCCAATGCCGGGCAGCGCCTTGAGGGCGGCGATGGTCGACGGCACATCGGCGCTGCCGTTGAGCACGAGGCCTTGTTCGGCGACCGCGCGCGCCAGCGCCACGATGGCGGCCTGGCGCTGCCGCACGATCCCGAGTTGCCCGAGCGCATCGCCTTCGGCCTGCGCCAGGGCTTGCGGGGTGGGGAACAGCCGCGTGAGGCGGTCGAAAGGCGTCTCGATGGGTTCACCGAAGCGGTCGACCACGCGCTGTGCCAGCGTGCGGGCGGCGGCCACCGTGATCTGCTGCCCGAGCACCGCCCGCACCGCAAGTTCAAAGCCATCGAGCGCTCCGGGCACCCGCAAACCGTCGCCCTGCGGGAACGCGCCATGCAGCACGGCATTGATGGCCGCCGGGTCGGCGTCCAGGTCGAGCGCTGCGCGCAGGCGGTGGATCACCTGGGGCAGCGCGGTGCGCAGCGCGTCGCTCACGCGCAGCACCACCTGGCAGCGGGACTCGTCGAACTCGGCAAGCCACCAGCCCTGCAAAACATGCCCGCCCACAGGCATGCGCAAGGTCTGGCCCAGCCGCGCATGGGGCGCGTCCACAAACGAAAGGCCTTGCAGTTGCCGCTGTTCAAAGAAAACCAGGGTGGCCGTCAGGTCGTAGGGCGGGCGGTAGCCCAGCCGAACGGCGGTGCCCTGGCCAGGGTCGGGCGTGCCTGTGGCGCTCTGGCGCCGCAGTTGGGTCGGGTTCAGCCGGTAGTGCTCGACAAAGGCGGCGTTGAAGCGGCGCACGCTCGCAAAGCCGCTGGCCAGCGCAATCTGGCCGATGGGCAGGTCGGTGTCGGCCAGCAACTGTTTGGCGGTCAGGAGCTTTCGCGTGAGCAGGTATTGCAGGGGCGAGACACCCAGGCCCTCTTCAAACACGCGCCGCAGGTGCCGGTCGCTCACGCCCAGGCGCTGCGCCAGCCGTTCGCCCAGCGATGAGGTCTCGTCCAGCCAGTGTTGAGGGTCGTCCATCCACAAGGTGGCTTGCTGCAGCAGGATGGCGGTGGCGTCGGTGCTCGACCAGTGCCGCTCCAGCGGTGCGAGTTCGGGTCGGCAGCGCAGGCAGGGGCGGAAACCCGCGTGTTCGGCCTGCGTGGCGTGAGCGAAGAAACGGCAGTTTTCGCGCCGGGGCGTGCGCACGCGACACACGGGGCGGCAGTAGATGCCGGTGGATGTGACGGCCGTGAAAAAGCGCCCATCGAAGCGCGCGTCGTGCGAGCACAGGGCGCGGTAGCAGGCGTCGTCGTCCAGGGGCTCGGGTGCGGTCATGGACCCATGGTAGGCGCAGATCCCGCTCAAGACTGGTCGTTTCCGGACATCTTCCTCAAGTTGCGCGAAATGCCCGCTCCTACAATGCAACCTTTCGTCTCAAGGAACACCCATGCAAGTTGCTGCGTCCATCTTCAAGGCCTATGACATCCGGGGCGTGACCCCCACCGCGTTGAACGAGGGCGTGGCCGAAGCGCTGGGCCTGGCCTTCGGCACGCAGGCCATGAAGCTGGGCGAAAAAACCGTGGCAGTGGGCCGCGACGGGCGCTTGAGCGGCCCCGGTTTGTCGGCCGCGCTGATCCGCGGTCTTGTGGCGGCCGGCGTCGACGTGATCGACATCGGCCTGGCGACCACGCCCATGCTGTATTTCGCGGCGAGCACCTTGTGCACCAGTGGCATCCAGGTCACGGGCAGCCACAACCCGAAGGACTACAACGGTTTCAAGATGGTGCTCGCGGGCCGGGCCATTTATGGCGAAGACATCCAGGCCTTGCGCAAGACCATGGAAGCCGAAACGCACCAGCGCGCCGATGGTGGCCGCGTGCGCCTGATCAATGTGTCGGCTGCCTACAAGGACCGCATCGTCTCTGACGCCAGGCTCGCGCGCCCCATGAAGGTGGTGGTGGACTGCGGCAACGGCGTGGCGGGCGCATCTGCGCCGGCCATCTTCCGTGCCCTCGGCTGCGAGGTGATCGAACTCTTCAGCGAGGTGGACGGCAACTTCCCGAACCACCACCCGGACCCGAGCAAGCCTGAGAACCTGCAGGACGTGATCCGCACGCTGCAAGAGACCGATGCCGAACTGGGTCTGGCCTTTGATGGCGACGGCGACCGCCTGGGCATCGTCACCAAGGATGGCCAGACCATCTACCCCGACCGCCAGATGATTCTGTTCTCGCAGGACGTGCTCTCGCGCGTGCCGGGCGGCGACATCGTGTTCGACGTGAAGTGCTCGCAGCGCCTGGCCCCGGCCATTGAAGCCGCCGGCGGCGTCGCCCACATCTACAAGACGGGGCATTCGCTCATCAAGGCGCGCATGAAGGAGCTCAACAGCCCGCTGGGCGGCGAGATGAGCGGACACATCTTCTTCAAGGAGCGCTGGTACGGCTTCGACGACGGCACCTACGCCGGCGCGCGCCTGCTGGAGATCCTCAGCCGCAGCCCGGACGCCAGCGCCGTGCTCAATGCGCTGCCCACCAGCTTTAGCACCCCCGAACTCAACGTGGCCTGCGCCGAAGGCGAACCGCATGCGGTGGTCGACAAGCTGGTGGCCATGGCGAAGTTCGATGCGCCGGCCAAGCTCTCCACCATCGACGGTGTGCGCGTGGACTGGCCCGACGGCTTCGGCCTGATCCGCGCGTCCAACACCACACCGGTGCTCGTGCTGCGTTTCGAAGGCCAGACCACCGAAGCCTTGCACCGCATCGAGGCCACCATGCTGGCCTTGCTCAAACAAGCCAAGCCCGACGCGGTGGTGGGCGCCAGCGCGCACTGACCATGAGCGCTCAGGACCTGCTCGATCAGGTCACGGTCGTGGTGGTCACGTACCACAGCGCGCACTGCTTGCCCGCGCTCGATGCGCTGCTGGCGCATTGCCCGCATGTGGTGATCTCGGACAACGGCAGCACCGACGGCACACCCGATCAGGCGGGGGCGCGCTGGCCGCACGCGCGCGTGCTCGAGCATGGGCGCAACCTCGGTTTTGGAGCGGCCAACAACCGCGCGCTGGCCGACACGCGAACGCCATTCGCCTTCCTGCTCAACCCCGATTGCGAAGTCACGCCCGATGGTCTGCGCGAGCTGGTGCGGGCCGCGAACGACATGCCCGAAGCCGCGCTGGTGGCGCCCCAGCTGCAGAGCGCGCCCGGGCAGGCCGACGTGAATTACCGCTGGCCCAAGGTCGTGTGGCGCTCGCGCGGCGCGGGTGCCGACGGCCCGGCGTGCGTGGGGTTCGTGGTGGGCGCGGCCATGCTGTTCCGGCTCGCGCGCTTTGAGGGCGTGGGCTTTTTCGACGAGCGCTTCTTCCTCTATTACGAAGACGACGATTTGTGCCTGCGACTGTTTCATGCGCAGCGGCCCATCGTGGTCTGGCCATCGGTGGCCGCCGTGCACCGCTCGCGCGGGTCGGTCAAGGGCAAGCGGCCGTGGAAGAGCGAGTACCTGCGCGGCTACCACCACGCGCAATCCAAGCTGATCTACGCCGCCAAGCACCGTTCGGTGGCCGCTGCGCAGGGCCTGCGCTGGAGCGTGCTGCTCGGCACGACACTGGTCTTGCCCCTGCGCGTGATCGCGTTCTCGCCCAAGCTGGTGGCCCGCATGGCGGGGCGGTGGATGGGCTTGGTGCGCTGGAGGTTGCGTGACTGAGGCCTGAGACTCAAACGGCGTTCCAGAGTCTGAGCCAGATTTTTTCAAGACGTCGGGCCACCGCGCCCTTCATGCGATGCGCTTCAAGCACGTCGTGCAACGGCCCCGCTGAACGGATGTCGGTGGGAGCTGCAAGCCCAGGCCGTTGCGCAAACCAGGCGATGAGCTCGGGTTCAGCCCAGTCGTGATCGTCCATGTGTACCCGGCCCCACTTCTTGGCCCTGCGGTAAATGTCCTTGCCCGCATACAAACGCGCCAGATTGCGCGCCTTGTTCTTGTAGCGGGGCTTGTTCAGGTTCTGGTGCGAAAAGCGTTCGAGCTTTTGCTCGATCAAAGCCATGCCACCCAGATAGCTGAAGTGCCATCCCGCGTCTGCCACCGTTACGACACGAATGCCCTGGCGGAGCGCTTTGCTGTTGCGAATGTCTTCCGCCGGGTGCGCCAGCGCATAACTGCCCGTGACAGCCACCGCCTTTCGCCAGAATGGGTCTGACACCATGAGGTAGTCGCGGTAGAAGTACAGCATCAGCTGCTCGAACACCTGCACGCTGCCTTCCTCAACGCGTGTGATCTTGTGGGGTCGAAGAATCTCGTCGACGTCGGCAATGATCACGACATCGTCGGGGGATGCATCGGCGAAGCCACGCCGCAGGGCGTTGCGCTGGAACCGTTCGCGGTCCCACGGGGACTCACACGCGGAAAATTCTTCAGACTGAAGTTGCACGTACCGGATCTTTGGCATGGCCCAGGCGAAGCGCTCGGCGTCGAAAGCGAACGGTTTGCTCGCACCCGAAAAAGTGACGTTGGCCTCCACGATGACGAACCAGTCCACCGCATTCCAGTGCGTGCGCAGCCGCAGTTCCAGACAGTCCTCTCCGTCGTAGGTGAAGCAGTCGTAGACGCGAGGTTTGCTCATGGCGTTCATGGCTTGGATGGGTGTCGCTGGCCCAGCCGCATGCTCAGCTTGAGCCGGTAGTAGGGCAGGCGGTCGCGCCAGCGCAGGTTCAGTTCGGGGCGGGCCAGGTGGCGGTTGCGCAGGGCGGGCTGGATCAGGTGCTGGTCAAACAGGCCCATGACCTTGTGGGGGTTGTAGCGCGACGAGTAGCGGTCCCAGGACTGCTGCTTGAGCGCATCGGGGTCGAGCCGCTCGATGATCTCGACCAGCGATGGTGCATCGGTGTAGTAGAAGCCGCTGTCGCCCAGCACGTCGATATGGTGGCGGTGCTTGCTGCCCGCGTAGGTGATCACGGGCTTGTTGCGAATGGAAAACTCGCCGCAGGCCAGGCCGAATGACTCGCCTTGCAGGCGCGCGTGCAGCATGGCGTCGCAGGTGTTGATGAAGCGCGTCTTGTAGACCATGTCGGTGCTGCCGGGCAGGAACAGCGCGCGCGGGTGGTCCACAAAGCTTTCGATATTGAGGAACGCAAACCATGTGTCGGTGGTGCGCGTCAGCACCTCGCGCACCGCCAGCCTGGCGGCGGGCACATCGAAACTTTGCGCCCCGCCGTGGCAGCCCAGCACTTTGGCCTGCGGCGGAATCTGCAGCTCGGCGCGCAGGTCACCGTCGACCTCGGGCAGCGCGACGATGTGGGGCACGCTCGGAATCCTGTCGTTGGCGCAGTGGCGGCTGAGCCACTCGGAGATGAAGGCGTAGGACGCGCCGTGTGCCTGCGCGGGGTGGGTGGGGAACACCGCATGCACCATGGTGGGCACCGTGCGCGACCACACGCCGTCGTTCTTGCCGGCCTTGATCGCGTACATCAGGTCGGCCTTGTGCTGTGCGAGCAGCGCGTCGCGCTCTTCGGCGGTGCGGTAGGCCACCACTGGAAAACGCGCACCGAATTTGGCGAGCGCCGCCGCATCGTTGTGCGCGCTGTTGGCGTTGTAGAAGATGACGCTGCGGTGTTGCAGCACGTCTTCGCTGTGCAGCGCGTAGTCGTACAGCGCGACTTCGGTGCCGCGGATCGACAGCTGGTTGGAGTGGAACGCGATGGTCTTCTTCATGCGATCACACCGGTTGGTGGCTCGGTTGCAAAGCGTCGCGCGATCGCGCGGGAACCGCCGCCATGAGCAGCACCGACAACAAGATGAAGAAGTGGTTTTCGGTCGAGAGCCAGAACGAGCTGTGCGTCATGTTCGAGGCCACCAGCACCGCCAGAAAGCCCAGCATGAGTGCCCGCCGGGGCGCGGGCTCGCGCCAAGCCTGGCGGGCGATCGCCGCCAGCAACCACAGAAACAGCAGCAGACCGACCAGACCCTGCTCGAACAGGAAAAACACGAACTGGTTGTGAGGATGCACGCACACCACCGAGCACCAGGCCGGGTCGGTGAAATGCCGGGGAGAGAGCACGGGGTAGGCGGCGGTGCCGTGGCCCAGCAGCGGCTTTTCCAGCGCCTGGGTGAGCGCGAAGCGGGTCATTTCCACCCGTGCACCGGCAGAGGTCACGGGCGCTGCCAGGCTGCTGGTTTGCGCTTCCTGCCAGGCTTGCAGCGTGCGCACGCGCAGCTGGGTGGACGCGGTGAACACGGCGGCAATGACGGCAACCACCGCGACCACGGCCATGGCCAGGCGCACAGGGCGCTGCGCGGTGGCGACGAGCACAAACACGGCCAGCGAGAGCATCAGGGCCAGGTAGCCGGTGCGCCCTGCGGAGAGGAACAACACGCTGCACGCGGCCAGGCCTGCCACGCACACCGCCACCAGGGCCAGGGAGCGCCGGGGCGCGCCCAGTGCATGGTGCAAGGCCATCAGCGTGAAGAACGACACCATGATCCCCTGCGAGATGTAGTCCTTGAACACGGTGTGGTCCTGGCCGAAGCCCTGGTTGTGGGTGCGCGTCCAGGGGAAGTCGAACCACACGTTCAGCCAGGTGACGGTGACCGTGAACAGCATGGCCAGCGCAAACGCCTGCCAGCAGCGCAGGCGTGTGGTGGCGTCGTGCAGCAGGCCGATGAAGATGGGCACCATCAGGAATTTGCTGTACTTCTGCAGCGCAGCGCCGATCTGCGTGCCGTCGGCGGGCGACCACAGGGTGGCCAGCACGATCCAGGCGAACAGCGCCAGCGCGGGCGGCACCAGCGGGTTGGCCAGCGCCTGGCGGACGTCGCGCAACGAGGTGCCCCAGATGCAGCCCAGCAGCCAGAACACCAGCGTGAGCAGCAGGCCCACGTTGGCCAGGGCCACCGACACAGGAAAGGCGAAGAACACCAGGACGATGGAGGCCTTGGCGCCGAGTTGAACAACGGTGGACGGGTTCATGGGCTTGCAGGGTGGTGTCGATAGCCCGCCACCAGATGCGGCCAGTCGGCATCGGTCCAGTGGTAGGGGCTGACGCGGGTGGCTTCCTTGCGCAGCGAGCGCAGCAGCCGCTCCAGGTTGAGGGGTTTCCAGTCGTCGCCGGGGCGCACGCCGCATTTGTCGAAGTCCACCACCCAGGCGCGGCCGGTGTCGTCGAGCAGCAGGTTGTGGGCGTTGAGGTCCGAATGAAAAACCTGCCGCTCGTGCAGCTGGCGAATGGCCTGGCCCAGGGCGTGCCACTCGGTGGGTGTGAGGGCCTGGCGCTGAAGGCGCTGCACCACGTTTTCGCTGCCCGGGATCAGGCCGACCAGGATGTCGGCTTCGTAGAACAGCCCGCGAGGCCAGTGGCTGGCGGCCACAGGCTCTGGCACCGGCAGTTGCCAGGAGCGCATCAGCCGCAGCAGGGCGAACTCGCGCATGGCGCGGCTGTCGTGCGGTGCGGCGCGCCAGAAGCGGTCTTCACTCAAACGCGCCATGAGACCGCCGCGCCGGTAGTGGCGCAGCACGTGGCCGCGCCCTTCGTTTTGCACGAGCAGCGCCTGACCGCGCCCGCTGCCGGTGGCCAGCGCGGTGCCTTCGGTGTGGGCGAAGGGGTCAAAGGTGTGGCGGGTCACTTGGGCAAGCTGTGCCGGGTCGTGCCAGCAGGTGCGGTGGGCCACGGTCGATGCGTGCACGCGCGAGATGTCCTGTGGCCGGGCGGGTGCCCACAGGGGCTGCACCACGGCCAGCGTGCGCGCCGCAGCGCCCTGGTGTCGGGCGATGAGCGCGCGCGCGGCGTCTGCGCGGCGCTGCCATACCTCTGGTTGCATCAACCAGCGCTGCACGGCCGCTGCGAGTTCGCGGGGGCTGTGGACGCACTCGCCCGCGCCGGTCTGGACAATTTCTTCAAACAGCGAGGCAGCGTTGTGCGTGTGAGGGCCGAACAGCACCGGCTGGCCGACCGACATGGGTTCGAGCGGGTTGTGGCCACCCACCGGTGCGAGAGTGCCGCCCACAAAGCACACGGACGCGTGCCGGTACCAGTGCATGAGCTCGCCCATGGCGTCGACCAGCAGCACTTGCGTGCGCGGTTCCACCGCATGCCCGCGGCTGCGGCGCACGTGCACGAGGCGGCTGTGCTGCAGTTGCGCGGCGACCTCGTCAAAGCGCTGGGGATGGCGCGGCACCAGCACCAGCAGCCAGCTCGGGTTCACCGGGGCCAGCTCGGCCCACACCGCGAGCCAGGCGGTTTCGTCGCCTTCATGCGAGCTGCCCACCACCACCAGGGTGCGCGCCAGCAACTCGGGCGCCAGCGCCATGTGACCGGCCGGCACGGCGACATCGAACTTCAGGTTGCCCGTGTCGTGCATCTGCGAGGCGGGCACACCCAGCTGTCGGAAGTGGGTGGCGCTGGGCGTGTCGGCCGCAGCCACCGTGAGCTGGGCCCACACCGGCCGCATCAGGCCCGACAAACGCTGGTAGGTGCGCGCCGAGCGCTCCGACAGCCGCGCATTGACGAGCGCCACGGGCACGGCCCTGGCGCGGCACTGGTGCAGCCACTCGGGCCACAGCTCGCGCTCCACCAGAATGAGCAACCGGGGCTGCAGCCGGTTCAGGAAGCGGGTGACGGCGCCGGGTGTGTCCAGCGGTGCGTACACATGGCGGATCTGGTCGCCCCAGTGGGTGCGCAGCGCCTGCGCGCCGGTGGGGGTCTGGGTGCTGACGACCACCGCGTGCGCCGGCCACTGGTCCAACAGCGCGTGCAGCAGAGGCTGCATGGCCTGCACCTCGCCGACCGACGCGGCGTGGAGCCAGATGCAGCCCAGCTGGTCGGGGTCGACAGGGATGAAGCCCAGGCGGTGCTGCAGGTTCTGCCGGTAGCCGGGCTCACGCCGGCCGCGCCACCACAACCAGCCCAGCAGGGGCGCGGCCAGTGCCCGGCTGAGCAGGCGGTACGCCCGGTGGGGCAGTGAAACCGCGCTCAGCGCCAATGGTCGGCGACCCATTGCGCTGGCAGCACGCGCCGGTACCACTTGCCGCTCACGCCGGCGATCACGTCGGGCGGGTTGGGCTTGCCGTGGAACACGATGATCTTGGCACCGGGCGGAATGGTGGGCGGCGAGAACCAGCCCATGAGGCCGCGTCGCATGCAGTGGCGCTTGAAGCTGCGGCACCAGGCGTCAGGCCAGTAACTGACCTTGCCCTGCCGGTTGAGGAAGCCGGTGATGTATTCCTGCTCGTTGCGCACGTCGGCGATCGACTCGGGATAGCCGTTCTTGAGGTGCTCCAGCGCATCGGTGTGGGCGCCGATGGTGTAGAGGTAGCACGAGGTGTTGCCCGTGCCGTCCTTCTTGTCCCATTCCTTGATGACGATGAACTCGCCGGGCTGGTCGAAGAACTCGTCCAGGCTGTCGACGATGACGATGTCCAGGTCGAGGAACAGCGTCTGGCCGGTGAGGTCGTAGAGCGGGGCGGTGAAGCTGGTGAGCTTGAGCCAGCCATGGCCAAAGCTCCAGGGCTTGCGCTGGTCGAATTCGTCGAACCCGACGGCGGGAATGGGCTTGACTTCGATGCCGGGGTGGATGCCTGCGCCGTCGTCGGTCAGACAGACAAAACGGAACGGACGATGCAGGTGCCGCGACACCATGCTGTGAAGTTTGTTGACGTAGTCGGGGCCGTATTTCTTGCCCCACTTGATGCACAACACGTTGACGGTTTGCACGTCTGCCCCTCCTGGGAGTGCTGGTTGGAAGAATGCGTCCGCCCTGGTGCCGACTTGCCGGTCGAGTGTAGCGGAGCTCACTTCACCAGCAGGGCATCGATGGGCTGCAAATCTTCGGGCAGCAAGGCGCCGCTGGCCTGGCGCAGGCGCAGGCTGCTGAGCAGCACGTTGTAGCGCGCCTGGGCGAGGTCGCGCTTGGTCTGGAAGAGCTGGCTTTGCGCGTTGAGCACGTCGATGTTGATGCGCACACCCACCTGGTAGCCCAGCCGGTTGGCGTCCAGCGCGCTCTGGCTGGAGGCCTCGGCCGCCTGCAGCGCACGCACCTGGCCCTGGCCAGAGACCACGCCCAGGTAGGCGCTGCGGGTGGAGAGGTCGACGCCGCGGCGTGCGGCTTCGAGGTCGGAGCGGGCTTTGTCCTGCAGCGCCAGCGTTTCCTTGATGCGGTTCTGCACGGCAAAGCCGGCGAACAGCGGCAGGTTGAACTGCACGCCCACGCTGGCGCTGTTGGTGCGCACGTTGCCGGCGGTGGGCAGTGTGGTCGACGGGCCGCGCGCCACCTGGTACTGGCCGACCAGGTCGAGCGTGGGCTTGTGCCCGGCTTCGGCCTTGCTGGTTTCGAGCTGCGCGATTTCCAGGTTGCGCGTGGCCTGCAGGATGGTGGGGTGCGTGCCCACGTTGCGGTCCACCCAGGCCTGTGGGTCGGCGGGCAGCAGCTCGGGCAGGGCCACGGGGGCGGCCAGGGGGCGGGGCGCCACGGCGGAGCGACCCACCAGCTGGTCCAGCGCCAGCTGTTTGACGCGCAGGTCGTTTTCGGCGGCGATCTCGCGCGCCAGCACCAGGTCGAACTGCGCCTGCGCTTCGCGCGAGTCGGTGATGGTGGTGGTGCCGACCTCGAAGTTGCGCTTGGCGGCAGCGAGCTGCTCGGCCACGGCGGTCTTTTGCGCGCGCACGAACGCGAGCGTGTCCTGCGCAGCCAGCACGTCAAAGTAGGCCTGCGAGGTGCGCACGATGAGGTCTTGCTCGGCCAGCGTCAGGCGGGCCTTTGCAATGTCCATGGTGAGCGTGGCCTGGTCGTTGGTCAGCTTGTTGACCGGGCGGTACAGCGGCTGGCTGGCCGAGAGCGTGGTGCTCTGGCTGTCGTTGGTGCCGCCGAAGCCGCCGTTGTTGACCTCGCGCCGCGCCCAGCTGGCGGCTGCGGCCAGGCCCGCCTGGGGCAGCAGGCCCGCGCGCGCCTGCGCGGCCTGGGCCAGGCTGGCGTCGTACTGCGAGCGCGCGGCGAGGTAGGTCGCGTCAAAGCCACGCGCCGCCTCGTACAGCTCCACCAGGCTTTGCGCCTGCGCGCTGGTGGCCAGCGAACCCAGCGCCAGCACCACCGCCAGCAGACACCGGGGACGGTTGGCAGACGATTTGCGAGCAGACGAAGCGGCATTCATGCGGTGTTCCTTGGAGCGGGACGGTGCGAGGAGGTGGAGGGGCAGATGCGAGAGGGCAAGCGCGCCAGGGGCATCCAGGGTCCGGCTACGCCGGCCCGAGATGCCGTCCCCCCTCGAAGCGCCGAAGGCGCGCCACAGAGGGGGGAAGCCGCAAAGCGGCGCAGGGGGGTGTTCATCTCAATACATCGGCACGCCGGGGTCGCGTTCCTGCGACCAGGCGTGGATGCCGCCGTGGATGTTCACGACGTGGGTGAAGCCCTGGCTCTCCAGAAACTGCACCACCTGGGCGCTGCGCGCGCCGTGGTGGCAGAGGCAGGCAATGGGCTGGTGGCGGTCGAGTTCGAGCAGGCGCGCGGGCACGGTGCGCATGGGCATGGCGCGCAGCTCGAAGCCGTCGGGTTTGACCGACGCCGTCTGCAGCTCCCACGGCTCGCGCACGTCCAGCACCACCGGCAGGGCCTGCGGTGCGGCGGGGTCGGTGGCCTGTTGCAGCCAGTCCTGGAGTTGGGCGGGGGTGATGGAGTTCATGGGGTGTTGCCTGCTCAGAACCGGAAGCTGGAGGGCGCGGGGAAGTTCAGCAGACGCGGCGCCACGGTGTCCCAGGGCTGTGCGGTCTGGAAGGCCGCGTCGCCCGTGCGGGTGACGATGGTGGCGCGCATCATGGGCTCGAAGCCGACGATGGCCGCCAGCCGCCCACCGGGTGCGAGCAGGCTCAGCAGCGCGGACGGCACCTCGGCCACCGAGCCGCTGAGCACGATGGCATCGAACGGGCCTTCGGTGGCGCAGGCGGCGAAGCCGTTGGCGGCGGCATCGGCGTGGCGCACATCGGCGTTGGTGATGCCGGCTTTCTGCAGGTTGTTGCGCGCCACGCGGGCCAGCGCTTCGTCGACTTCGATCGTGACCACGCGCTGCGCCAGGCTGGCGAGCAGGGCGGCCATGTGGCCGCTGCCGGTGCCCACTTCCAGCACCTTGTCGGTGGCCTGGAGCTGCAGGTCCTGCACCAGCCGCGCCTCGACCTTGGGCGCCAGCATGGCCTGGCCTTCGACCATCGGCAGGCTCAGGGGCAGCTCCATGTCGGCAAAGGCCAGCGCCTTGTGCGCGGCGGGCACGAAGTCTTCGCGGTGCACGCGCTCCAGCAGGGCCAGCACGCGGGCGTCGAGCACTTCCCACGGGCGGATCTGCTGCTCGATCATGTTGAAGCGGGCCTGGCTCAGGCCGGTGAGGGCGGTTGTCTGGGGGGCGGTGGCAGTGGTCATGGCGTCGGCTCGGTGGAACGGTGATGCAAGGGGCGGAGAACCGCGAGATTTTACGGAGTGGGGCCTGCCGGGGCGGCGGGTGAGGGTGCCAGACCCAGCCGGCGGCGGAACCAGCCGGCGAGGTCGTCCAGGTAGCAATACACCACCGGCACCACCACCAGCGTGAGCAGCGAAGAGGTGATGACGCCGCCGATGACGGCCTGGCCCATCGGCGCGCGCTGCTCGGAGCCTTCGGTGAGGGCAAACGCCAGCGGCACCATGCCGAAGACCATGGCCAGCGTGGTCATGAGGATGGGTCGCAGCCGCACCTTGGCCGCCAGCAGCAGGGCGCTCTCGCGGTCCAGCGGCGGGCCGCCGGCGCGGCCTTCGCGGGCGCGGATGGCGAAGTCCACCAGCAGAATCGCGTTTTTGGTCACCAGGCCCATCAGCAGCACGATGCCGATGACCGAGAACATGCTCATGCTCGAGCCGAACATGAGCAGCGTGAGCACCACGCCAATGAGGGTGAGCGGCAGCGAGGTCATGAGCGCCAGCGGCTGCAGGAAGCTCTGGAACTGGCTGGCCAGGATCATGTAAATGAAGATGATCGCCAGCGCCAGCGCCGACAGCGCGTAGCCAAACGACTCCTGCATGTTTTTGGTGGAGCCGCCGAACTCGTAGCGGTAACCCGGCGGGAAGGCGATGGTGTCGAGCACCTGCCGGATCTCGCCCGACACCTCGCCCGGCGAGCGGCCGTACACGTTGGCGTTGATCGACACCTCGCGGTTGAGGTTGCGGCGGTTGATCTGGTTGGGGCCGGTGGCGTCCACCACGTCGGCCACCTGGCCCAGGCGCACCACGCGCGCCGTGCCGTCGGCCTGGGTGCCCACCACAAAAGGCAGTTGCTCCAGGTCGCTGGCGCGCTCGCGGCCGCTGGGTGCCAGGCGCACGTTGACGTCGTAGCTCTGGCCGTCGGCCGCGCGCCAGTTGCCCACCGTGGTGCCGGCCACCAGCGTGCGCAGGCTGGCGCCCACCGCGGCCACGCTCACGCCGGCGTCGGAGGCCAGGTCGCGTTTCATCTTCACGTCCACCGTGGGCTTGTTGGGCTTGACGCTCGCATCCAGGTCCACCAGCCCGACGATGGGGCGGATGCGCTCCGTCACGATTTGCGACAGGCGTTCGAGCTCGGCGAGGTCATCGCCCTGCAGCGAGAACTCCACCTGCTTGTTGCCGCCCACGGCATCGAGCAGGCCCACGTGCGTCACGGTGATGCCGGGCACGCTGCGCAGCCGCTCGCGCAGCCGCGCCGACATGTCCGAGGCGCTCAGCGTGCGCTCCTTGCGGTCCACCAGGCGCACATAAATGCTGGCGTACATCGTGCCCTGGGCGTTGCCGGTGTTGATGGTGGACAGCGTGTACTTCACCTCGGGGAAGCTGCGCAAGATGCCTTCGACCTCGCGCGTTTTTGCCTCGGTCGCATTGAGCGACGAACCCACCGGCGTGTGAAAGCTCAGCGAGGTTTCCGAGAAGTCGGCCACCGGCACGAATTCCGTGCCCAGCAGCGGCACCACGAACAGGCTGCCCACGAAAGTGGCCAGCGCCAGGCCGAGCGTGGCGAGCTTGTGCTTGAGCGACCAGCGCAGCGTGCCCTGGTAGGTGTCGCTCAGGTCGTCCTGCACGCGGTCAAACCAGCCAGTGACGCGGCCAATGGTGCGGTCGTAGAGCGTTCGGGGTCCAGTGGACCTGCCGTGCTTCTCGATTTCGGGGTCGTGCCATACCGACGACAGCATCGGGTCGAGCGTGAAGCTCACGAACATCGAGATGAGCACCGCCGCCACCATGGTGATGCCGAACTCGTGAAAGAACTTGCCGATGATGCCGCCCATGAAGCCGATGGGCAGGAACACCGCCACGATGGACAAGGTGGTGGCCAGCACCGCCAGGCCGATCTCCTGTGTGCCGTCCATGGCGGCGTTGAACGGCGTCTTGCCCATCTGCACGTGCCGAACGATGTTCTCCCGCACCACGATGGCATCGTCGATCAGCAGGCCCACCGACAGCGTGAGCGCCATCAACGTGATCATGTTGATGGTGAACCCGAAGAGGTTCATGAAGAAGAAGGTGCCGATGAGTGCAATGGGCAGCGTGAGGCCCGTGATCACGGTGGAGCGCCACGAATTCAGGAACAGGAAGACGATGAGCACGGTGAGCACCGCACCTTCTATGAGCGTGCGGCGCACGTTCTCGACCGAGACGCGGATCGGGCGCGACCCGTCGGCAATCTGCTCCAGCCGCATGCCCGGCGGCAGCTCGGCGCCCAATGCGGCCACGGCGGCCTTCAGGCCATCGGTCACCGCGATGGTGTTTTCGTCCTGCGCCTTCTGCACCTGCAGCAGCAGCGTGCGCTGCCCGTTGTAGAGCGCCAGGCTCTCCACTTCCTGCGTGCCGTCGCTCACGCGCGCCACCTGGCCCAGCCGCACCGCCTGGCCACCGCGCCGCGCCACGATGATGTTTTCGAAATCTTTCGGGTTCTGCAGCCGCGAAAGCACCTGCACCACGCGCTCGGCTTCGCCCGTCTTGAGCGTGCCCACCGGCAGGTCCTGGTTTTCGTTGCGCACGGCGGCGTTGATCTGCTCGGTGGTCACGCCCAGCGCTTCCATCGCCGAGGGATCGAGGTCGATGTTCACGGCGCGGCGCGTGGCGCCCACCAGCGTCACCGAGCCCACGCCGCGCACGTTCTCCAGCCGTTTCTTGAACACCTGCTCGGCCCAGGTCGTGAGCTCCACCGCGCTCGGTGTCTTGCCATCCACCGCTTGCGGAATCACCGCCACCGACCAGATCGAGCGGCTGGCCGGGTCAAAGCGCAGGACGCGCGGCTCTTCCACTTCGTCGCGGAACACGGGGCGCAGGATGGCGATCTTCTCGCGCACGTCTTCGGCCGCCTTGCGCCCGTCCACCGTGAGCTGGAATTCAATGATGACGATGGCCTGGCCTTCGAAGCTGCGCGAGGTGAGCGTGTTCACACCCGCGATCGCATTGACCGCTTCCTCCACCTTCTTCGTGACCTCGGACTCGACGATTTCGGGCGAAGCGCCCGGATACGCCACCTGGACCACCACCACGGGGAAGTCGATGTTGGGGAACTGGTCGACCTGCAGGCGCTGGAAGGAAAACAGCCCCAGCACCACGAAGGCGACCATCACCATGGTGGCGAAGACCGGGTTGCGCAGCGAGACCTGGGTGAACCACATGGTGTTGTTGCCGCTGAGCCGTCAGTTCGATGCCTGGCGCACGGCGGTGCCGTCGCGGATCGCGCCGACCTGCGCGCTCAGCACCAGCGTGCCCGCGGGCAGTCCCTTGACTTCGCGCATCGGCTCGTTGCCTTGCAGACCGGTGGCGCCGCCTTCGAGCGTGACGTGTGCCACCTTGCCGTCGCGCAGCACCTGCACGTAGGGCTGCGGCTTGTCGTTGCGCACCGACGACGCGGGCACCGCCACCGCGTTGACCTGCCCCGTGACGATCTGCCCCTGCGCAAACAGGCCCTGGCGCATACCCGCCGTGGCTGGCACGCGCAGGTACACCAGCACGCTGCGGCTGCCCGGCTGCACGCTGGGGTTGATGCGCGAGACCGTGGCCTGCACCGGCTCGCTGAGGCCTTCCACGCGCAGGCGCGCCGACTGGCCCACTTTCACCGGCACCGCATCGCCCGGCGCGACCGCCGCTTCCATCTCGAAGCTGGAGAGGTCGACCACGTCGAACACGCGCGTGTCCACGCCCACGCGCTCACCGTTCTGCACCAGCCGTGCGGCGATCTGGCCGCTCAGGGGCGAGCGCAGGGTGGTGTCGGCCAGCGCCTTGCGGGCGATGTCCAGCGCGGCCAGTGCCGCCTGGTGGGTGGCTTCGGCGCCGGCGAGATTGGCGGTGGACGTTTCGAGCGCGGTGGCCGATATGAAGCCCTGGCGCACCAGCGCCTGGTTGTTGTCCAGCGTGCGCCGCGCAATCGCCACCTGCGAAGCCGCGGATTCCGCCTGGCGCGCGGCCTGGCGCACGCGGGCGTCGGCCTCGGTGCTGTCGATGCGGGCGACCACTTCACCGGCCTTTACCGTGTCGCCTTCGCGCTTGGACAGTCCCTGAATTTCACCCGCCGTGCGCGCCTTGATGGCCGCCGTCTGCAGTGCCTCGACCGAACCCGAAATGCCCACGGTCTGCGTGAGGTCGATGGCTTGTGCGGTGACCACGTCGCGGGGCGACAGCGCGTACACCGGCGTGGTCTTGAGCGCCTCCGCTGCGGTGCGCGCCGTCTCGGCGCGGGTCTTGCGCTTGTCCAATGCGCGCAGCAGGCCCAGGCCGAGCGCGATCACCAGCAGAACCAGCAGCAGCCATTTGATCCAGGTGGAGCGCGAGCGTGTGGCGTTCATGGCGGTTCAGGCGGTGGGGCCGGGCACGAGCATGCCGCGCAGCAGCAGGTCGACCTGGTTGTCGATGAAGCCGATGGGATCGATCACTTCGGTGGCGGGGCAGCAGGGCGCCATCGAGTGTTTCCACATCAGCAGAAAGATCATGGGTGCGATCAGGCTGTAGACCGCGTATTCGAGCGACAGGGGGCGGAACTCACCCCGGTCCATGCCGCGCTGCAGGATGCGGCGGATCAGGTCGTGGCCGGGTTCGATCACTTCCTGCTGGTAGAAGGCCGCGATCTCGGGGAACATGCCGGCCTCGCTCATCACCAGCTTGGTGATGCCGGAGGCCGGCGTCATGCCCACGCGCTCCCACCAGGTGTGCAGGCAGTAGCGCACCAGCTCGGCGCTGTCGCCGCTGAACTGCGCCAGCTCCTCGTTCCACTCCGGAAAGCGGCCGGCGATGTTTTCGCGCACGACGGCCTTGAAGAGTTCTTCCTTGCTCGGGAAGTACAGGAAGAGCGTGCCTTTGGAGACGCCTGCGCGGGCGGCGACTTCTTCCACCCGCGTGGCGGCAAAGCCCTTCTCGACGAAGAGCTGCAGGGCGGCGTCCAGCAGCTCGCCGGGGCGCGCTTCCTTGCGCCGCGCGCGGCGCTGGCGCGGCTCGGCGTCGGAATCTGGAGGGGCCAGAGGGCGGGAGGCAGGCATGGGGAAACGGTTAATGACCGGTGGGTTAGTAATGTAACCCACCCCCGCTGCCCGGCACACGTCCCCAGCCCGTGTGCCCGACCCTTTCGCTCAGTTGAACGCGGCAATCCCCGTGATCGCCCGGCCCAGGATCAGCGCGTGCACGTCGTGCGTGCCCTCGTAGGTGTTCACCACCTCCAGGTTCACCAGGTGGCGCGCCACGCCGAACTCGTCGCTGATGCCGTTGCCGCCCATCATGTCGCGCGCCAGGCGGGCCACGTCCAGCGCCTTGCCGCAGCTGTTGCGCTTGAGGATGGAGGTGATTTCCACCGCGGCGGTGCCTTCGTCCTTCATGCGGCCCAGGCGCAGGCAGCCTTGCAGGCCCAGGCTGATCTCGGTGAGCATGTCGGCCAGCTTTTTCTGGATCAGTTGGTTGGCCGCGAGCGGGCGGCCAAACTGCTGGCGGTCCATGACGTACTGGCGGGCGCGGAAGTAGCAGTCTTCGGCCGCGCCCAGCGCGCCCCAGGCAATGCCGTAGCGCGCGCTGTTGAGGCAGGTGAACGGGCCCTTGAGGCCGCGCACCTCGGGGAAGGCGTTTTCTTCGGGGCAGAACACGCCGTCCATGACGATCTCGCCCGTGATGGATGCGCGCAGCCCCACCTTGCTGTGAATGGCCGGGGCACTCAGGCCTTTCATGCCTTTTTCCAGGATGAAGCCACGGATCGCGCCTTCGTCGTCCTTCGCCCAGACCACGAACACGTCGGCGATCGGGCTATTGGTGATCCACATCTTGGCGCCAGACAAGCTGTAGCCGCCAGCCACCTTCTTGGCGCGCGTGACCATGCTGCCGGGGTCGGAGCCGTGGTTGGGTTCGGTCAGGCCAAAGCAGCCGATCCACTCGCCGGTGGCGAGCTTGGGCAGGTACTTCTGCTTTTGCGCTTCGCTGCCGAATTCGTTGATGGGCACCATCACCAGCGAGCTCTGCACGCTCATCATCGAGCGGTAGCCGGAGTCCACGCGCTCCACTTCGCGCGCCACGAGGCCGTAGCACACGTAGTTCAGGCCGCTGCCGCCGTAGGCTTCGGGGATGGTCGGGCCGAGCAGGCCGAGTTCGCCCATCTCGCGGAAGATGCCCACGTCGGTCTTCTCGTGGCGGAAGGCCTCGGTCACGCGCGGGAGCAGTTTTTCCTGGCAGTAGCTGTGGGCGGCGTCGCGCACCTGGCGCTCGTCGTCGGTGAGTTGGGCGTCGAGGTGGAAGGGGTCTTCCCAGCTGAAGCGGGCTTTGGCGGTGCTCATGGTGTTGTCTCCGGGGTTCGGGGTGGCGATGCGCGATTGTCCGTGGCGCATGAATACCTGTCTAATATCGTTGGTGTATTCACCCATATAAATTTCAGATTCATGGAATTCCGCCACCTGCGCTATTTCCTCGTGCTGGCCGAGGAGCTGCATTTTGGCCGGGCGGCCCAGCGCCTGGCCATCACGCAGCCGCCGCTCTCGCTCAACATCCAGCAGCTCGAAGCGTCGGTGGGCGCGCAGCTGTTCACGCGCAACAGCCGGGGCGTGCAGCTCACGGCGGCGGGGCAGGCGTTCGTGCCGGCGGCGCGCGCGCTGCTCGATCAGGCGGGCCACGCCGCGCGCGAGGCACGCGAGGTGGCGCAGGGCCTGGTGGGCAGTTTGCAGATCGGCTTTGCGGGCACCGTGCTGTACCGGGGCTTGCCGCAGGTTCTGAAGGGATTTGCAGCGCAGCATCCGCGTTTGCGGCTGGTGCTGCGCGAGATGAGTTCGAGCGACCAGCTCATTGACCTCATGCACGAGCGGCTGGACCTGGGCTTTGTGCACACCACGCGTGTGCCGGCCGGGTTTTCGCAGATTCTGGTGTCCAGCCAGCCCTTCGTGGCCTGCCTGCCCGCTGGCCACACGCTGGCGCGGCGCCAGCGGCTGCCGGTGGCCAAGCTGCAGGGGGAGCCGTTTGCCATGGTCTCGCGCGCGGTCTCGCCCGACTACCACGAGCGCATCCTCGGGCTGTGTGCCGACGCCGGGTTTTCGCCGGAGATTCGCTACGAGCTGCGCCACTGGCTCAGCGTGGTGTCGATGGTGGCGCAAGGCCTCGGCGTGGCGCTCGTGCCGGCGGCGCTGCAGCAGGCCGGCTTGCCCGGTGCCGTGTTTGTGCCGCTGGCGGTGCAGACCCCGCCTTACGACACCCACTGCCTCTGGAAGACCGACAGAGACCAGGCCGCGCTGGGGGCTTTTCTCGACGCGGTGCGCGGGTTCGCGCAGCCGGTAGAGTGATGCGCTGTTGAAAGATTTCTGCGCGTGGAGCGACCAACGCAGGCAACAATCAAGGAGAAAACGATGAGCGACAAACAAGTGCTGGTGCTGGGCGGTGGCTGCTTCTGGTGCACCGAGTCGGTTTACAAGGAAGTGCAGGGCGTGACCGACGTGGAGTCGGGCTACAGCAACGGCCAGGTGAAACAGCCCACCTATGAGCAGGTGTGCACCGGCACCACCGGGCACAACGAGGTGGTGCGGCTGGAATACGACCCGGCATTGATCAGCACGCGCGAGATCCTGGAAATCTTCTTCGTGGTGCACGATGCAACCACGCTGAACCGCCAGGGCAACGACGTGGGCACGCAGTACCGCAGCGGCATCTACTTCACCACGCCCGAGCAGCAGCAGGTGGCGCAGGCGTTGATCGATGAGCTCACGAAAGACAACGCCTTTGGCAAACCGGTGGTCACCGAGCTGAAGGCGCTGGACAACTACTGGCCCGCCGAGGCCTACCACCAGGACTTCTTCGAGCGCAACCCGCACCAGGGCTACTGCATGGCGGTGGCTGCGCCCAAGGTGGCGAAGTTCCGCAAGACCTTCGCGCGGCTGGCCAAGTAACGCGCATAAAAAAACGGGCGGGCACCCGAAGAGGGTGTCCGCCCGTTGGCTTTGAAGCGCCGGTTACTTCGGCAACATCACCTTGTCGATGACGTGGATCACGCCGTTGGACTGGTACACGTCGGCGATGGAGACCGTGGCCACGCCGCCTTTTTCATCCGTCACGGTGACCTTGCCGCCAGCCGCCTTGGCCACCAGCGTGCCGCCGGCGGCGGTCTTCATCGAGGCCATGCCCTTGCCGTCGGCAATCAGCTTGGTGATGGCGGCGGCATCCAGCTTGCCGGGAACCACGTGGTAGGTCAGGATGCCGGTGAGCATGCCCTTGTTCTCAGGCTTGAGCAGGGTGTCCACCGTGCCGGCAGGCAGCGCAGCAAACGCGGCGTTGGTCGGTGCGAACACCGTGAACGGGCCCGGGCCCTTGAGCGTGTCGACCAGGCCCGCGGCCTTGACGGCGGCGACCAGCGTGGTGTGGTCCTTGGAGTTGACGGCGTTGTCGATGATGTCCTTGCTGGCGAGCATCGGCGCGCCGCCCACCATGACTTGCGCGAAAGCGCCAAGGGAGGCGGTGCCGATGGCCAGGGCCAGAACGGTCTTGCTGAGGGTCTGCTTGAACATGAAGTCTCCTTGAGGGTTGAAGCCGGAACGTGGCTGCAAGGAGATACGCGGCGCGACCCCGCACTGGATTCACCTCAGCGGAAATACCCCGCGAAACTGTCAGGGCATCGGCTGGCGCCGCCGGGATTGCCACAGCGGCCAGCAGACGATGACCGCCAGCCCCAGCAGCACCAGCGAGGCTGCCCCCAGCTTCCACTGCGGCAGCGATTCGCCCAGCGAGAGCGCCGAGGCGCCCATGCCAAACACCGGGATCAGCAGCGCCAGTGGCGTGACGGTGGCGGCCGGGTGGCGCGCCAGCAGCCAGTTCCAGACGCCATAGCCAAACAGCGTGTTGCCCACGGCCTGCCAGAGCACGCTCGCCCACACCAGGCCACTGGCGTTTTGCAAGCCGCTGGCCATGGCGTGCGGGCCCTCGATCAGCCAGGACAGCGCCAGCAGCGGCGGCACCGCGAACACGCTGCTCCACACCATGAAGTGCAGCATGTTCACCGGCCCGAGCGACTTGACCACCAGGTTGGCCAGCGACCAGAAAAAGGCGGCGCTCAACACCATTGCCATGCCCAGCAGCGTGACGGTGGCGTCCAGGTGCGTGGCGATCACGCCCAGGCCCGCCAGCGCCAGCAGCAGGCCCACCACCTGGAAGCCACGCACGCGCTCGCCCATGAGCCACAACGACAACCCGATGGTGAAGAACACCTGCAGCTGCACCACCAGCGAGGCCAGGCCCGGCGAAATGCTGCTGCGCATGGCCAGAAACAGCAGGCCGAATTGCCCCACGCCCAGCAGCACACCGAAGGCGGCGATCTTGCGCCAGGGCGCGGTGGGGCGGGGCACCAACAGCAGCCAGGGCAGCGCTGAGAACGCGAAGCGCAGCGCGGCAAAAAGAAACGGTGGCAGGCCATCCAGCCCCCAGCGGATCACCACGAAATTGGTGCCCCAGACGAACACGACCGACAGGGCCAGCAACAGGTGGGTCAGGGGCACGGCGTGTTCCGGGTGGCGAGGGGCCCGCAGTATAGCCACGGCCCCCGTGGCACACAGGCCTTGCCGCCGTTACTGGCCGCGCACGGCCCGGGTGAGCGCGAGCGTGTTGAAACGCATCATGTCGACGTAGGTGGCGGCCGGGCCACCCGGTGCAGACAGGGAGTCGGAGTACAGGGCGCCCGCCGGTTTCACGCCGGTTTCGCGCCCGATCTGCTCGATCAGGCGGGGGTCGGAAATGTTTTCCACAAACAGCGCCCGGATCTGGTCTTTGCGGATTTGCCGCACCAGCCGGGCCACGCCCTGGGCCGAGGCCTCGCTTTCGGTGCTCACGCCTTGCGGGGCCAGAAAGCGCACCGCGTGGTCGCGCGCGTAGTAGCCAAACGCGTCGTGCGAGGTGATCACCTTGCGTTGCGCGGCGGGAATGGACGCCCATGCTGCGCGAATCTCGGTATCGAGCGCGTTGAGCTGCGCCGTGTAGCTGACCGCGTTGCGGTCGTAGAGGTCGCAGCCGGCGGGGTCAGCACGGCACAGGCCTTGCGCGATGTTCTTCACGAACACCTTCGCGTTGCCCACGCTTTGCCAGGCATGGGGGTCGGTGTCGCCGTGGTCGTGCGCGCCGTGCGCATGCCCTTTCTTGTGGTCGTGGTCATCGTCTTCGGGTGCCTTGAGCGGCTGGATGCCTTTGCTCACCACCACCTGCTGGCCCTTGTAGCCCGCGGTCTTGAGCAGGCGGGCCATCCAGCCCTCAAAACCCAGGCCGTTGGAGAACACCACTTGCGCCTGGCCCACCAGGCGAGCCTGTGCCGGTGAAGGCTGGAACACGTGTGCGTCGCTGCCCGGACCCACCAGCACGTCGACCTTCACGCGCTCGCCGCCGACCTGGCGGACGAGGTCGCCCAGGACGCTGAAGCTGGCCACCGCCTGCACCGGGGTCTGTGCGTGCAAGGGCGACGTGAGACCACCCAGGCCGAGGGCGAGGGACAACGAGAGTGCCGTGCGGCGGCGCAATGGGGTACGAATGTGGGGGATTGGCATGGCAGTGGTCCTTTGCTCAGGCTTGGAGGTGGGAGAAACGGGAGCGCTGCTGGCGCAGCAGGCCGTGCGGCGCCAGCAGCATCGAGACGAGGTACAGCGCGCCCAGGCAGAGCACGATCACGGGGCTGGTGGGCCAGTCGGCGTGGTACGACACCAGCAGGCCGGTGGCGCTCGCCACCAGCGCCAGTGCGCTGGCGAGGGCCAGCAGCGGCCCGATGCGGCGCACCCAGAAGCGCGCCGTGGCGGCGGGCAACACCATCACGCCCACCGCCATCAAGGTGCCCAGCGCATGGAAGCCGGCCACGAGGTTGATGACGAGCAAGGCCATGAAACCGTAGTGGGCGGCGGCGCTCCAGCGGCTCTGGCCGCGCAGAAAGCCCGGGTCCAGGCATTCGAGCACCAGCGGGCGGTACAGCACCGCAAGCGAGACCAGCGTGGTCAGCGTGATGCCACTCAGCAGCACCAGCGCGTCGTTGTCCAGCGCCAGCACGGTGCCAAAGAGCACGTGCAGCAGGTCCACGCTGTTGCCCCGGGTGGAGACGATCAACACGCCCAGCGCGAGCGAGAGCAGGTAGAACGCGGCGAGGCTGGTGTCTTCGCGCATCACGGTGTGCCGGGCGACCCAGCCGGAGCCCACGGCCACCGCAAGACCTGCCGCAATGCCACCTATGGTCATGGCGCTCAGCGACAGGCCGGCCGCGAGGTAGCCGATGGCCGCGCCGGGCAGGATCGCATGGGCCATGGCGTCGCCCATGAGGCTCATGCGCCGCAGCATGAGGAACACGCCCACCGGCGCCGCGCTGAGCGACAGCGCCACGCCGCCCAGCAGCGCGCGCTGCATGAAGCCGAATTCCAGAAAGGGGGTGAGCCACAGGTCGGCCCAGGGCGCGCTCATGCGGTGGCTCCGTGCGCGTGCAGCCTGGGGGCTGCGTGACACACCTCTGCACCGTCGTCAAAGGGCTCCTGCATGTGCAGGGCGCGCTGCCAGTTGGCCGGCGTGAGCACGTCGGCGGTGGCGCCCCAGGCGATGGGCTCGCGGGCCAGCAGCAGCGTCTGCGGAAAGTGCGCGCGCACCTGGGCCAGATCGTGCAACACGGCCACCACCGTTTTGCCCCCGGCCACCCAGCGGTGCAGCAAGGCCAGCAAATCGTTGGTGGTGCGCTGGTCGACGGCGGCGAAAGGTTCGTCGAGCAGCACCACGGGGGCGTCTTGCAGGATCAGCCGGGCGAACAGGGCGCGCTGCCACTGGCCTCCTGACAGCGAGTCGATGCCGCGCCGCTCAAAACCCAGCAGCCCCACCTCGGCCAGTGCGCTGTGGCAGGCCTGCCGGTGTGCGGCGGTGTGGCGCCCGAGCGCGCGCACCTGGTGCCACAGGCCGAGCATCACGAAGTCGCGCACCGAGATCGGGAAGCTGCGGTCAATGCCCGCGTGCTGCGCGAGCCAGGCCACGCGGTGCGGATCGAGCCCCTCGATCCAGCCGCCAATGGGGTCGAGCCGGCCCGCCAGGGCTTTGATCAAGGTGGACTTGCCGGCGCCGTTGGGGCCGACCACCGCCACGAGCGAGCCCGCCGCCACGACCAGCGACAGGTGGTGCACGGCGGGGTGCCGTTCGTACCCTAGGGTCAAGTCTCGAAGGACGATGGGGCGTGCAGAGGGCGGGCGGCTATCGGGTGAAAACACGTTGGGACTAAGATATTGCAACTCAATTGCGATAGCCGCATATTAACGCAACCAAGTTGCAATAATGCAGAGGCATGCCCATGGTCACCCGAGCTCCCCGAGAAACCGCCACTGTGCCGCCCCACATCCAGACGCGCCTGGAAGCCGCCGGCTTGCGCCGCACCCTGGCCACGCGCGCCGTGTTGGGCCTCTTCCTGGCGCAGCCTCCGGGCGGGCTCACGCATGCCCAGGCGCTCCAGGCGCTGACGGCGCGCGGGCTGGACATCAACCGCGTCACCCTCTACCGGCTGCTCGATCGCCTGGCCGCTTGCGGCGTGCTGCAACGCCATACCGACGACCAGGCGCGCACCTGGCGCTTCAACCTGGCACCCCGGGAAGCGAGCGGTGAAGACGAGGGCGCGCTGCCGCGCTTCGAGTGCGATGCCTGTCACCGGCAGTTCCGCCTGACCGACGCGAGCGAGCCCACGCGGGCGATGGCGCAAGACCTGTTCAGCTCGCTGGCCCGCCTGGGCCACCAGGGTGCGCGGGTGGACGTATCGGTGCATGGCACCTGCGCGGGCTGTGTCGAGGCGGCTTCGTGATCGAGTCGCGTGGCCTGCGCTGTGCCTACCCGGGCAGCGATCCGTTCTCGCTTCCCGACGTGGACGTGGCCCAGGGCGGCACGCTGCTGCTGCGCGGCCCCTCGGGCAGCGGCAAGTCGACCTGGCTGGCGCTGGCCGCCGGGCTGCTCACGCCTTCGGCGGGTGAGATCGTGGTGGCGGGGCAGTCGGTGGGCGCCCTGGGCGGCGCCGCGCGCGACGCCTGGCGGGCGCGGCACATCGGTTTTTTGCCACAGCGGCTGCACTTGAGCGAAGCGCTGACGGTGGCCGACAACCTCGCGCTGGCTTTCTACGCAGCCGGCCTTCCGGTGGACCAGGCCGCGCTGGCGCGCACGCTCGATACCCTGGGTCTCAAGGAGCTGGCCCGGCGCCGCCCATCGCAGCTGTCGGGCGGGCAGGCCCAGCGCGCGGCGCTGGCGCGTGCCGTGCTGCTGCGCCCGAAAGTGATCCTGGCGGACGAGCCCACGGCCAGCCTTGATGACGACACCTGCGCGAATGCGCTGGCGCTGTTGCGCCAGACCGCCGACACGCTCGAAGCCACGCTGGTGATGGCCACACACGATGCGCGCGTGTGCCAGGCGCTGCCGCACGCGCAGGCGCTGGTGTTTGAAGCCTTGTCGGCGAGGTCGGCGGCATGAACGTGTTCTCGCTGTCCTGGCGCTACCTGTGGTCGCGCCCCTTGACCACCGCGCTCAACCTGCTGTTGCTCGCGTTGGGCCTGGCGTCGATGGCGTTTTTGCTGATCGCGCGCGACCAGGTCGACCGCGCCTTCGAGCGAGACCTGGCCGGCATCGACGCGGTGGTGGGGGCCAAGGGCAGCCCGATGCAGCTGATCCTGGCCGGTGTGTTCCACCTCGATGTGCCGCCCGGGAACATTCCGCTGTCCGAGGTGCGCGAGCTTGAAAAAACCCCGCAGGTCGCGCAACTGATTCCCCTGAGCCTGGGCGACAACCTGGGCGGCTTTCGCATCGTTGGCACCACGCACGCGTACCCGGCGCACTACGGCGCGACGCTCGCGCAGGGTGTGCTGTGGCAGGCGCCGCTGGAGGCGGTGCTCGGGGCGCAGGTGGCGCAGCGCACGGGGCTGCAAGTGGGCCAACGGTTTGAGGGCGCGCATGGTCTGGGCGCGGGTGGGGCGGTGCACGGCGACACGCCCTACAGCGTCACTGGTGTGCTGGCACCTTGCGGCTGCGTGCTCGACCGCTTGGTGTTGACCGCCACCGAATCCGTCTGGCGCGTGCACGACGACATGCACGCGGGCGCCAGCATGAGCGAGGACGAACGCGCCGAGCTCGAAGAAGCGCTGGCCGAAGACCGCGAAATCACGCTGGCCCTCATCCGCTACCGCTCGCCGCTGGCGGCCGTGAGTTTCCCGCGCTTTGTCAACCAGGGCACCTCGATGCAGGCGGCCGCGCCTGCGGTGGAAATCACCCGGCTGCTGAACATGGTGGGTGTCGGCACGCAGGTGCTGCGCGCGCTCGCCGCTGTGCTCGTGGTGGTGGCCGGGCTGTCGGTGTTCATCGCGCTGTGGAGTGCGGTGCGCGAACGGCGCGCAGACCTTGCCATGTTGCGCATGCTGGGCGCGCCGCCCGCGCGCGTGGCCGCGCTGCTGCTGTGCGAGGCACTCTGGCTGGCCGCGCTGGCCTGCGTGCTGGGCCTGCTGGCGGCGCACGCCCTCACGGCAGTGGCCGGTGACTTTTTGATCGCCCGCCATTCGCTGGCCATTGCCGGCTGGCAGTGGGTGCCCGGGGAAGCCTGGGTGCCCGTGCTGGCCTTCGGGGTGGCGGTGGTGGCGGCGCTCCTGCCGGCCATCAACGCTTACCGCATCGACGTCACTCAACTTCTCAACTCAAGGTAAATGCCATGAAAAAACCACTCGTCCTTCTCCTGACCGCCGCGCTGCTGTCCACCGCCGCGCTCGCCCAGCATTCCGACAAGGAAATCAAGGAAGACGCCGCGCGCCACCGCGCCATGGCCGCCGCACACGAAGGCGCGGCCAAATGTCTTGAAGCCGGCAAGGGCGAGAAAGTCTGCATGCAGGAACTCTCGGTGGCCTGCAAGGGTCTGGCCTTGGGCAAATACTGCGGCATGCGCCACGCCCATTGACTCCACACACCATGACCCCACCCCAGCTCTTCACATTCGTGGCCCGTCGCGGCGCATGCACCGTCCGGGTGGCTCTGGGCGCTCTGGTGGCCGTATCGGTGGCGTGCCCGGCGTGGTCGCAGCCCACCCTGAGTTCGCCCGTGCCTGCGGGCGCTTCGGCGCCGCCACACCCCGGTGTGCCAAGCGGTCAGGGTGCGGGTGTGCACAGCCCCCTGAGTCCCTTTGCTCCGCTGCCCAAGCGCGAGGACGTGGTGGCCTGGTCATTGCTCACCGACATCACCACCAAGGTGGACAACAAGCGCATCGTGCCGGTGTACCCGGCGCCGGTGGCCGGGCTGAACCAGAAAAAAGTGCGCCTGCAGGGTTTCATGATGCCGCTGGAGCCGGGGGAGAGCCAGCGCCATTTCCTGCTGGCGTCGGTGCCGATGACGTGCAGCTTCTGTACCCCGGGCGGGCCCGAAAGCATGGTGGAGGTGCGCACCGCCAAACCGGTGAAGTACAAGCTGGAAGCGGTCGTGGTCGAGGGCACGTTCCATGTGTTGCAGAACGATCCGTACGGCCTGTATTACCGGATCACGAGCGCGGTAGGCGTCGAGTAGGTCTTCCCGCGGCGGCTACCATCGCCGGGTGAACATTGCAGCCAACCCCGTCGTCGCCTCCCTCACCCCTGTCTTCATCCTGATCGGTCTGGGCTACCTGGCCGGTCGGCTGGAGTGGATCCGCGATGCCGCGATCAAGGACCTTTCCAACCTCGTCTTCCTGCTGCTGATCCCGGCGCTGCTGTTTCGCACCATGAGTTCGGTGCATTTCGAGACGCTGGACCTGCGCCCGCTCGGCGCCTACTTTCTGGCCGCGTTGTCCTTGCTGGCGGCGTCGATCGCCTGGCGCGGGTTCAACTGCGGCAGCGTGGTGATGGCGCTGGCCGGGACCTTCTCCAACATGGTGATGATCGGCATCACGCTGGTGGAGCTCGCCTACGGCAAGGAAGGGCAGGTGACCTTGCTCACACTGGTGTCGGTGCATGCGCTGATCCTCCTGACGCTGGGCTCCATCGTCCTTGAACTCGCCGTGGCCCGTGAGGCGCGTGCGGGCGGCCAGCGGGTGCCGCATGTGCTGTCCACGGCGTGGTCGGCCTTCAAAGGTGCGCTCATCCACCCGATTCCGCTGCCCATCCTGAGTGGTCTGCTGTTCGCACAAACCGGGTGGACGCTGCCCACCGTGGTGGACAAGCCGCTGCAGTTGCTGGGCAGTGCATTCGGCCCGATCGCGCTGGTGCTCGTGGGTGTGACGCTGGCGCGCACGCCGATGGCCGGCCATCTGCGGCAGGCGCTGTGGATCAGCGTCTCCAAGAACCTGGTGCTGCCGGTGCTGGTGGGCCTGAGCGCATGGGCGATGGGCATCACCGGCCTGCCGCTGACCGTGATGGTGGTCGCGGCGGCCCTGCCCATTGGCGCCAACGTGTTCCTGTTTGCCCAGCGCTATGAGGTCGCACAGGAAGTGACCACCGCGAGCATGGGCCTGTCGACCTTGCTGGCCCTGGTCACGCTGAGCGCGACCATGACCCTCATGTCATGGATTCACTGAGCCCTGGGGCTCACTGGCTGATCTTGCGTGCTTCCTCGACCTGGTACTCGAAGTAGCGCTGGAAACCGAAGGCCAGGCTGCCCATGAGCGCAATCGTGCCGACCAGCAAGGCGGCCACGAGCGCACCGATCGTCAGCCAGTTGGTGCCCCCCGAGGCGGCTTCGGCTGCCAGGTCCGGGTTGAACTGGCGGTTCCATTTTTCGCGGTCGGTGAGTGCGTAGACGATCGCCATGAGGCAACTGGCGGCGATGGTGGCACCCAGCAGCGGGATCAGCACCCAGGAGAGTTTGTCGTCCTGTCCGTAGAGCAGCACGCGGTCCACACCCCACAAACCCAACGCCGCCGGAATGGGGTGCAGCCAGCCCACCCAGTCGCCCAGGCCGCGCAGGTAAAAGCGGTGCAGGCCGAGCGCACCCCCCAGCAGCGCCAGACAGACCGCCAGCGTCTTGTTCTTGCGCGCCATGTCAGACGCTCCCTTGCGGCGGCGTGCTGTCGCCCGCACCCAGGGTCTTTTGCATCAGCACGATGTCCAGCCAGCGGTCAAATTTCCAGCCGCACGACTGCACCACACCCACCGGCTCAAAGCCCAGCGCCTTGTGCACGCCAATCGAGCCGGCGTTGGCCGAGTCGCCAATCACGGCCATGACTTTGCGTGTGCCCGTGCGCTCCAGCACCGCGAGCAGCTCCGCCAGCAGGGCGCGGCCCAGGCCCTTGCGGTGTGCGGAGGGGTCCATGTAGATCGAGTCTTCAACAGAAAAGCGGTACGCCGGGCGCGGCTTGAACCAGTTGCCGTACGCGAAGCCCAGCACCTGTCCGTTGTCTTCGGCCACCAGCCAGGGCAGGCCTTTGGCCAGCACATCGGCTCGGCGGCTGGTCATGTCGGCCAGGCTGGGTGGGGTGGTTTCAAAGGTGCCGGTGCCGTGCAGCACGTGGTGGCCGTAAATGCGGGTGATGGCGTCGAGGTCTTCGTCGCGGCTGGGGCGGATCAGGGGCATGGGAGGCTCGGGGCAGGAGGGAAATGGCAAAACCGGCGCACGGGCTATAATCGCGGGTTTCGTGGCGTTTCGCTGGCCGGGTGGTCAGTCGTGTGTCTCAAGCGCTGCAAATAGCGGGTCGCAAGATCCAGTGAAGTACCGATGTTGGTACCTCTCCACCCGAAGGATAAATCATGGTCGTCATTCGACTCTCCCGCGGCGGCGCAAAAGCCCGTCCTTTCTACAACATCGTGGTTGCCGACAAGCGCAACCGCCGCGATGGCCGTTTCATCGAGCGCATCGGTTTCTACAACCCGCTGGCCCGCGGTGGTGAAGAGCCCCTTCGCATCGCCCTGGACCGCCTGACCTACTGGACCAGCGTCGGCGCCACGCCTTCGGACACGGTGGCGCGTCTGGTGAAGCAAAACGCCGCCAAGGCAGCGGCCTGATCTCACCGTCTTCCCGGTGAGCAGCCCCGCGTCCGGCGCCTTCACGGCGTCACCCCTGCCCGACGACGCTGTCGAGCTGGGCCGCATTCAGGACGCGTGGGGCATCAAGGGCTGGGTGCGCATCCTGCCCCACAGCGCCGACACCTCGGCGCTGGTCGCGTCCTCCTCCTGGTTCCTGCAGCCGCCCGAAGCCCGCTTCGCGCGCGGCTTTTCGGCGTTTTCAGGTGTTGTCCGCGTGACGGTGCTCGAGGTCAAGGCCCACGCCGATGGTTTGGTGGCCCAGCTTCAAGGCCTGGACGATCGCAACGCAGCTGAAGCGCTCAAGGGCGTTCGCATCCTGCTGCCGCGCAGTGCCTTTCCGGCCACGCCGGAGGGCGAGTTCTACTGGATTGACCTGATCGGCCTTTCGGTGGTCAACCGCGAAGGCATTGACCTGGGCGTGGTGCGCGACCTCATGCCCACCGGGCCGACCTCCGTCCTGGTGCTGGAGTACACAGAGACGGTTGAGGGTGTCGAGCAAACCGCTGAGCGCATGATTCCGTTCGTGGCCGCGTATATCGATGACGTGGACAAGGCCCGCCGCATCATCACCGCCGACTGGCAGCCCGACTACTGACCTCCTGGTGGGGCGCCTTCGCGCGGATGGCAGAAGCTCACAATACCGCCATGCGCTTCGACGTCATCACCCTGTTTCCCGAGCTCTTTGCACCGTTCCTTCAGCACGGTATCAATCGCCGCGCTTTCGAGTCGGGCCAGGTGGCGGTGCATCTGTGGAATCCGCGCGATTTTGCAGAGGGCAACTACCGCCGTGTGGACGATCGTCCTTTTGGTGGCGGCCCCGGCATGGTCATGATGGTCGAGCCGCTGTGGCAATGCCTGCAGGCGGTGCGCGCCGCCCGCAACGACGAGCCGGATGCCCGTGCGCCCGTCGTCCTGTTTTCCCCCATCGGACAGCCGCTGAACCACACCAGTGTGGAGCGGTGGTCTGGCAGTGCGGGTGCGGTACTGGTGTGTGGCCGCTACGAGGGCATTGACCAGCGGTTCATTGACACCTGCGTGGATCTGCAGATCAGCCTGGGCGACTTTGTGCTCTCGGGCGGAGAAATCGCCGCCATGGCCTTGCTTGACGCGGTGGCGCGCCTGCAACCCGGTGTGCTCACCGACGAAGGCAGCCACCAGCAGGACAGCTTCAATCCGGCGCTTGACGGCCTGCTGGACAGCCCGCATCACACGCGCCCCGAGGTGTGGCAAGGGCCGAACGGTCCGTTGCCCGTGCCCGATGTCCTCACGGGCGGGCACCATGAGCGCATTGCCAGGTACCGGCGCGAGCAGAGTTTGCGCATCACCGCCGCCCACCGACCCGATCTGCTCGCCCGAGCCCGTGAGCAGGGGCTGCTCGCTGCGGCAGACCTTTCTTTCCTGCGCTCGCAAGGCTTGCTATAATCCGAGGCTTTTCGATCCTCTGACCGGCCGCCGCGACCGGGCCAGCCCGCAAACCTGCAAAGGTCTGGACAGGGCCCCCGCCGGATTCGCGGCCTTTAGTGCAGCGCGGTCATGACCGACAAACAGGAAACCATGAACCTCATCCAGACCCTTGAGCAAGAAGAAATTGCTCGCCTTGGCAAAGTCATTCCCCCGTTCGCCCCCGGCGACACCGTGATCGTCAGCGTCAACGTGATCGAAGGCACCCGCAAGCGCGTGCAGGCCTACGAAGGCGTGGTGGTGGCCCGTCGCAACCGTGGCCTGAACTCCAGCTTCATCGTGCGCAAGATCTCCAACGGTGAAGGCGTCGAGCGCACGTTCCCGCTGTACAGCCCGCTGATCGCGAAGATCGAAGTCAAGCGCCGTGGTGCTGTGCGCCGCGCCAAGCTGTACTACCTGCGTGAGCGCAGCGGCAAGTCGGCGCGCATCAAGGAAAAGCTGGGCGCGTGAGGCTTTCCGCCTGACACCCGCTTCCAGAAAAGCCGCTCCACGGAGCGGCTTTTTTTCGTCTGTCCTATTCTGGCGTGCCCATGACCCAAGTTCTCCCCGCTTTTGATCCGAGACTGGCGCCGATCGTGGCGGATGAAGCAGACGCGCTGTTGCTGCCCGCGCAGGCGCAACGCCTTACTGCGGACGGCTTGCGCGCCTTGTTTGCCAACCCCCCCGCCTGGACGCCCGAGCTGCACCGCGAAAAGAAATTTGCCGACAGGGCGCCTGCGCAGGCCGCCGTGTTGATCCCGCTGGTGATGCGAGAGGAGCTCACGCTCATACTGACCCAGCGCACCGCGCATCTCTCCACCCACTCGGGCCAGATCGCCTTGCCTGGGGGCAAGCTCGATCCTGATGACGCCGACGCCACAGCCGCCGCGCTGCGGGAGGCGCACGAAGAAATCGGCCTGCCGCCCGAGCGTGTCGAGGTGCTGGGCACTTTGCCGATCTATGTCACCGGCACTTCGTTCATCGTCACGCCCGTCGTTGGCCTGGTGCAGCCGGGCTTTGAGCTCGTGCCCAACCCGCACGAGGTGGATGACGTGTTCGAGGTACCGCTGGCTTACCTGATGAACCCGCTGCACCACCGCCGCCATTCGCATGCCTTCGAGGGCGTCGTTCGCGAGTGGTACTCCATGCCTTACCTTGATGGGGATCGCGAGCGGTTCATCTGGGGCGCCACAGCCGGCATGCTGCGCAACTTCTACCGCATGCTCAGCGCCTGAGTGCAGGCGGTCTCACGCTCCTCGCAGGCGCTGCAAAGCGCGCCACTATGATGGCGGCATGAGTTTCTTCGCCATCCTGATTGCCTTGTTGATCGAGCAGGCGCGCCCACTGGCCTTTGACAACCCTGTGCACGCCGGCCTGCGCAGCTGGGCACGCACGGTGCGCCGCAACCTGGATGCTGGCCAGTCGTCCCACGGTTGGGTGGCCTGGGTGCTGGCGGTCGGTGTTCCTGCGGCTGTTTCTGGCCTGGTGTACTGGGGTCTGTGGCAATTCAGCTCGGTGCTCGCATTTGCATGGACGGTGGCGATTCTTTACGTCACGCTGGGCTTTCGCCAGTTCAGTCACCACTTCAGCGAAATCCGCCAGGCGCTGGACGTGGGCGACGACGCACTTGCGCGCGAGAAGCTCGCGCGCTGGTTGCGCGTGGATGCCTCCAGCCTGCCGCGCACCGAGTTGTTGCGGCAGGTCATCGAGCATTCGGTGCTGGCTGCACATCGCCACGTATTTGGGGTGCTGGTGTGCTTTGTGGTGTTCTGGGCCATTGGCCTGGGCCCCTCAGGCGCGGTGTTCTATCGCCTGGCGGAGTACCTCTCGCGCAACTGGCGCGCGCGACCCGATGGCACGCCCAGTCTGGCCTTGCAGCATGCCGCTGAAGCAGGGTGGCGCTGGGTGGACCACGTGCCCGCACGGCTGACCGCGCTGGGCTTTGCCGTGGTGGGCAACTTCGAGGAAGCCGTGGCGAGCTGGCGAGGTGACGCCGAGCGCTTCGCCCCTGGAAGCGACGGTGTGGTGCTGGCGGCGACCTCGGGCGCGATCAACGTGCGCCTGACGCCGCAGTCGACCGATGCGCTGGCATCCATTGAAGAAGGCGATCCCGGCGCTCGCCCCGATCCGCAGCTGGCGCACCTGAGCAGTGTGGTCGGCCTGGTGTGGCGCGCCGTGGTGCTGTGGATGCTGCTGCTCGCGCTGCTGACGCTGGCAGGCCTCTAAAGCGGACGCCTCAGCAACGGCCGCTCAGTAGCGGCGTTTGTCGGAGAGTTCGGCGAACAACTCGCGATAGAGGCGGTAGCGGTTCTCGCTGATGGCCAGCGCATCTGTCGACGCCTGATCAGGCTCGCCCTGCTGCACATGCGCCACCACCGCGCAACCCGGTTCGTGCAGGTGGGTGCAGTTGTAAAAGCGGCAGTTCCCGAGCGTGGCGTTCAGGTCGGGCATCAGGTGGGCGAGCTGCATGGGCTCGATGTGGTTCAGTCCGAATTCCTGAAACCCGGGTGAGTCGATCAGCGCGGTCTGGCGCGTGGTATCGGTCCAGTACCACGTGGTGCTGGTGGTGGTGTGCTTGCCGGAGTTGAGCGCCCGGGAGATCTCACCGGTTTGCGCGCGCGCTTCGGGCACCAGTCGGTTGACCAGCGTGCTCTTGCCCACGCCTGAGGGGCCAAGCACCAGCGTGTTTTTGTGGGCGAGGCGGTGCTGCAGTTCGTCCAGGCCGGCCTCGGTGCCATCCGCCGAATTCAACCGCAGCGGCAAGACGGTGGAGCCCATGCGGCGATAGGGCCCGAGGCGAGCCCAGGCGCGGTCAAAGGCGGGTTGGAGGTCGCTTTTGTTGAGCACGATGAGCACGTCGATGCGCTCGGCCTGTGCCGCAATCAGTGCCCTGGCCAATTGGCTTTCCGAGAATTCCGGGTCGGCGGCCACCAGCACCAGGACCTGATCGAGGTTGGCCGCGAACGACTTCGTGCGCATCTCGTCCTGGCGGTAAAAGAGGTTGTGGCGCGGATCCACGCGTTCGATGCTGCCTTCGTCGCCAGTGACCTGCCACTGCACGCGGTCACCGACCACCACGGCGTTCTTCTTGCCCCGCGGGTGGCAGATGCGCCGCTCGCCGTCGGTGCTTTCGACCAGGCAGTGGCGCCCGTGGGCGGCCACCACAAGACCGGGTTGCAAATCGGCCATCAGGCCTTCTGCAGCGCGTCCACCGCGCCGGCGCAATGGAAGTCACTCACCGAAATGCCATTCACGTCGTGCGTGTTGAAGCGCACAGTGCAACGGCTGTAGCCCAGCGCGAGGTCGGGGTGGTGGTCTTCGCGGTGCGCCACCCAGGCCAGCGCATTCACGAACGCCATCGTCTCGTGGAAGTTGGCGAACTGGTAGGTTTTCTCCAGCGCACCGTCGATCAGCTTCCAGCCCTGCGCGGCATCGCCGTTGAGCTGGGTGAGTTGGGTGACGATTTCAGTGGCTGAGAGCGCGCGTCGGTTGAGGTGGATCGGGTTCATGGCATCTGGGCCGGTCAGGCGGCTTGCAGGCGCGAGAGGCGCTCGCTCGCCGGGGGGTGGGAATAGTAGAAGCGCGCGTACAGCGGGTCGGGCGTGAGGGTGCTGGCGTTGTCCTTGTACAGCTTGAGTAAGGCGCTGGCGAGGTCTTGGCCATTGGTGTGCTCGACGGCGTAGGCATCGGCTTCGAACTCGTGCCGGCGCGAGAGCTGCGCCATCAAGGGGGAGAGGAAAAACGTGAACAGCGGCACCACCATCATGAAGAGCAGCAAGGCCAGCGCATCGTTGGGTGCGTCCATCGCTGGGCTGACGCCCAGCCCGCTGAAGAACCAGGCCTGGCTCGACACCCAGCCCAGCAGCGCGAAGCCCGCCAGGCTCAGCGCAAACATCATCACGATGCGCTTGAGGATGTGACGGCGCTTGTAGTGACCCAGCTCATGCGCGAGCACGGCATCGATTTCCTGCGGGCTCAGTTGCTTGAGCAGGGTGTCGAAAAACACCACGCGCTTGGCGGCGCCAAAGCCGGTGAAGTACGCGTTGGCGTGTGCGCTGCGCTTGCTGCCATCCATGACAAACAGGCCCTTGGCGGCAAAACCGCAGCGCTGCATCAGCGCATTCACACGCGCCTTGAGGGTTTCGTCCGAGAGCGGTTCGAACTTGTTGAACAGTGGCGCGATGAGTGTGGGGTAGAGCACCAGCGCGAGCAGGTTGAAGGCCATCCACACGCCCCAGGCCCACAGCCACCAGGTGGCGCCGGCTGCGCCCATGAGCCAGAGCACCAGCGCGGCAATGGGCAGTCCGATCAGTGCGCCGACCAGCGAGCCTTTCAGCAGATCGCCCAGCCACAGCGAGAGCGTCATCTTGTTGAAGCCAAAGCGTTCTTCGATGCGGAACGTGGCATACCAGCTCAGGGGCAGCGTGAGCACGCCACCGATGACCACGAAGGCCGCCATGACGCTGAGCTGCTGCAGCATGCCGCCGCCCAGCGCATCCAGCAGCCACTGGTTGAGCCAGTCCAGCCCGCCCAGCAGTGTCCAGCCGAGCAGCAGCGCTGCATCCAGTGCGATCTCGAGCATGCCGAAGCGTGCCTTGGTGATGGTGTAGTCGGCGGCTTTCTGGTGGGCGGCCACTGAAATGGTGTCGCTGAACGCGGCGGGCACCGCGTGGCGGTGTCGCGCCACATGCCGGATCTGCCGGCTCGCGAGCACGGTGCGAACCAGCAGGCCCACGACCAGCAGGGCGCAGAAGAGGGCGGTGAAGGCAAACGAGGCGGTGTCCATGGGGGTGGAGTCTATCGAAGACGGTGTTCTGCGCGGGCTGTAGGGCCGGGCCCATGGCGGGCGGATCGGCGAGAATCCCGGGCATGACTTCAGCTACCCCAGCGGCCGCGACGGCCCCGGCGACCCTCGCCGAAACCCCCACCCTGACCAAGAGCGACCAGAACCTGGTCTGGATCGACTGCGAGATGAGCGGGCTCGACCCTGAGAAAGAGCGGTTGCTGGAGATTGCCGTGGTGATCACCGGCCCTCAGCTCACGCCGCGCGTCGAAGGCCCCGTGATCGTGGTGCACCAGAGCGACGCCGTGCTGGGCGCCATGGACGCCTGGAACAAGGGCACGCATGGTCGCAGCGGGCTGATCGACAAGGTCAAGGCCAGCTCGGTTAGCGAAGCGGAGGCCGAGGCCACGCTCCTGGCGTTCATCGGGAAGTACGTGCCCAAGAACGGCTCGCCCATGTGCGGCAACACCATCAGCCAGGACCGCCGTTTTCTGGTGAAGTACATGCCCAAGCTGGAGGCTTACTTTCACTACCGCTGCCTGGACGTGAGCACGCTCAAGGAGCTTGCCAAGCGCTGGCGCCCCGAGGTGTATGAGTCTTTCAAGAAGCACCAGAAGCACACGGCGCTGGCCGATGTGCACGAGTCCATCGACGAGCTCGAGCACTACCGCACGCACTTCCTGCGCTGAGTAGACAGGCCACCTGCGGCTTGCCTGGAGGGCGTTGCGCCGGATGAAGGGCGCCTGGCCGCATGTCAAAATTGTGACGTTCACATGAGATTCGCATGACAAAAAAATCCCGCTCGCGCTTCGTTTCGAAGCACCAGGAGGTGTTCCAGCTGGGCGCCGCCGTGTTGTTCCTCCTGCTGGTCGGCGTCTATGCCTCGCTCACGGGGGCTTCCGCAGCGGGGCTGAGCTCGTCGGCGGTGTGGCTGCTGATCGTGGCGGCAGCGGTGGGGGCCTACATGGCCATGAACATCGGCGCCAACGACGTGGCCAACAACATGGGCCCGGCGGTCGGCTCGGGGGCCATGACGATGGGTTGGGCCATCGCGATCGCGGCCTTGTTCGAGGCGCTGGGCGCCATCGTTGCGGGTGGCGATGTGGTGGGCACCATCAAAGGCGGCATCATCGACGCCGACGCGATCACCGACCCCGCGCTGTTTGCCTGGGTCATGTTTTCTGCGTTGCTGGCCGGTGCGCTCTGGCTGAACCTGGCCACCGCGCTCGGGGCGCCGGTGTCCACCACGCACTCCATCATCGGTGCCGTCATGGGCGCTGGCATTGCGGCCGGGGGCTGGGGCCTCGTCAACTGGGGGACCATTGGCCAGATCGTGATCAGCTGGGTGATTTCGCCGCTGGCGGGCGGCGCGATGGCCGCGGCCTTCCTCTACATCATCAAACGCAGCGTGACTTACCGCAGCGACATGATCGATGCCGCCAGCCGCGTGGTGCCCATCCTGATTGCCGTGATGGTCTGGGCCTACACCACGTACATGCTGCTCAAGGGGCTGGGCCAGTTGGTCAAGGTGGGATTTGTCGTTGCGCTGGTGGCGGGCGCCCTGCTGGCCGTGGTGGTGTGGGCGCTGATCCGCAAGCCGATTGCCGCCATGGCGCGTCGCCAGGACAACAGCAAGAGCGGTGTGAACCGCCTGTTCACCTGGCCGCTGATCTGCTCGGCCGCGCTGCTGAGCTTTGCCCACGGGGCGAACGACGTGGCCAACGCCATCGGGCCACTGGCCGCGATTTACGAAGCGGTCAAGGAAGGGGCCATCGCCACCAAGGCCGGCACGCCGATGTGGATCATGGTGCTGGGGGCGCTTGGCCTGGCGGTGGGGCTGGCGCTGTATGGCGCGCGGCTGATCAAGACCGTGGGCAAGGAAATCACCGAGCTGGACAACATGCGGGCGTATGCCATTGCCATGTCGGCCACGCTCACCGTGATCGTCGCATCGCAGCTGGGCATGCCGGTGTCCACCACGCACATTTCCATTGGCGCCGTGTTTGGTGTGGGCTTCCTGCGCGAGCTGCTCAAGGTGAACTACGCCAAGATGGAGTCGGTTGTGCGCACGGGCCACCAGGGAGCCGATCGCGACGAGGTTGAGGCATACCTCAACCGTTTCGAGGCAGCCGAGGTGAGTGAGAAGAAGCGCATGCTGGCCGACATGAAGCGCCGCGCCAAGCAGCGCGAGGCGGCCGAGGGCGCGGTGTTCGCCAAGAAGGAACAGAAGGCGTTCAAGAAGGCGTACAAAAAGGAAATCGTGAAGCGGTCCGTGGTCATGCGCATCGTGGCCGCCTGGATCGTCACGGTGCCCGCCACCGCTGTGCTGGCCGCGGTGCTTTTCTACGTGGTGCGCGCGGTGCTCAACTGAGCGTTGAAACAAGATTCAGGGTTTTCCCTGAATCTGTGCCATAATAGCGGGCTTCGCAGGCAACTGCGATGATTTGTGCATCTGCCTCACACACCAGGCCTCCCGGAACACCCGGTGGTTGCAATGTCTCCCCAGACGTTTCAACCGCCGCAGCGGATGGGGCCTTCGCTCCCGGCGTCACGTTCTCCCCTGTGACCCATGGCGCGTCGATCGTTTGATGGTTGATGTTTTGTAACCACGAACGGATTCGACGCCCCGGAGCTGCCACCTTTTCAGGTCGGCTGTCCCTTTAGCGTTTGCATTCGATCAATTGCACCGGATGGTGCATGGACGAACATGAGCGACTCTTTTGAAGCCCGCGGCGATTTCTCGCCCGAAACCCTGTCTGCCGATACCGACGCAGACATGTCTACCCCCGTGACCGTCGAACCCGTGGTGCCTGCCGGCCCCAACGGTTTCGAGCTGCTGGGCCTGGCGCCCGAGCTGGTGCAGGCCTGTGCCGATCTCGGCTATGTGCAGCCCACCGGCGTGCAGAAGAACGTGATTCCCAAGGCCATGCTGGCCGAGGGCGAAGCGCGTTTTGCCGACCTGATGGTGTCCAGCCAGACCGGCAGCGGCAAGACCGCCGCCTTCCTGCTGCCCGTGCTGCACACGCTGCTGCAACAGCGCGCCCAGGCCGATGCCCAGGAGCGCGCCGACCGCGAGCGCGCCGTGGCAGAAGCCCTGGCCCGTGGCGAAGCGCCGCCCAAGGCGCCCAAGCGCAAGGACCCGACCAGCCCGCGCAACTTCAAGGCCGCCACGCCCGGCGCGCTGATCCTGTGCCCCACGCGCGAACTCGCGCAGCAGGTGGCCAACGACGCAATCGACCTCGTGCGCCACTGCCGTGGCCTGCGCATTGCCAACGTGGTGGGCGGCATGCCTTACCAGCTGCAGATCGCGCGTCTGCAGAACGCCGACCTCGTGGTGGCCACGCCCGGCCGCCTGCTCGACCTGCAGCGCTCGCAGCAGCTCAAGCTGGATCAGGTGCAGTTCCTGGTGGTCGACGAAGCCGACCGCATGCTCGACCTGGGCTTCTCCGACGACCTGGCCGAAGTCAATGAACTGACCAGCCAGCGCCGCCAGACCATGATGTTCAGCGCGACCTTCGCGCCGCGCATCCAGCAGCTGGCCATGCGCGTGATGCACGACAACGGCAAGCACGTCCAGAAGGTGCAGATCGACTCGCCACAAGAGCAACACGCCAACATCAAGCAGGTGCTGTTCTGGGCCGACAACGCCGACCACAAGCGCAAGCTGCTCGACCACTGGCTGCGCGACACGACCATCAACCAGGCCGTGGTGTTCTGCAGCACGCAGATCGAGTGCGATGGCCTGGCCAACGACCTGCAGCAAGCCGGCTTTGCCGCCGTGGCGCTGCATGGCGCGCTCAACCAGGGCATGCGCAACCGCCGCCTGATGGCGCTGCGCAACGGCCAGGTGCAGATCCTGGTGGCCACCGATGTGGCTGCGCGCGGCATCGACGTGCCCACCATCACCCACGTCTTCAACTTCGGCCTGCCGATGAAGGCCGAGGACTACACGCACCGCATCGGCCGCACGGGCCGCGCGGGCCGCGACGGTCTGGCCGTGACGTTTGCCGAGCTGCGCGATCGCCGCAAGATCGGCGACATCGAGGCTTACACGCGCCAGCGCATCAATGTGGAGACCGTGCCCGGCCTGGAGCCGCGCCAGCGCGCACCGCAGCCCGAGTTTGGTGGCCGCGGCCGTCCGGCCGGTCGTGGTGACCGTTTCGGTGGTGACCGCAACTACGCCGACCGCAGCAACTTCAACGCCCGTGGCCCCGCACCGCGCGGCCCGCGTTTTGAGGGCCGTCCGGAAGGTCGCCCTGAAGGCCGCTTTGAAGCACCCCGCGTGGACCACAGCCGCCCCGAAACGCGCTTTGACCCGCGCTTCGAAGGCCGTGCCGAGCCGCAGCCGCGTCAAGAAGGCCGCTTCGACAACCGTGGCGAAGGCCGTGGCGAAGGTGGCTACCGCAACGACACGCGCCCTGCGGGCCGCACGTTCGACCGCGCACCGGCCCGCCCGGGTTTCGGTCCCAAGCCCACCGGTGGCTTCTCCAGTTTCGGCCGCACCGACAAGGGCGCTGACCGTGGTGGCTTCAGCGACCGTGGCAACGCCGAGCGCGGCGCCATGCGCGGCGAGTTCGCCCCGCGCCGCAGCGAAGGTGGCCCGGCCCGTCCGGTGGCCCGCCGCAATCCGCGCTGAGCCGGCACCCGCCCCATGAAAAAACCAGACCGTAAGGTCTGGTTTTTTTTCGCCTGTACGGCGTCTAGCGCGGCGCCCCGGCGGCCAGCCAGGCGCGCCAGCCGCCGAAGTGTGTGATGTCGGTCGCGCCGGTGATGCCCATGCCTTCGCAGATGAAGCCTGGCACCTCGCTGCCATCGGCCAGCTTGACCTTGCCGATGCCCAGCGGCGCGGGAATGCCCGCCACGAAGCTGCCGAACAGGGCCGATGGCACTTCCCACACTTCCAGAGCAATGGCCGCGCCGCCCTCGGCCACGCGCACCATGCCCGGGCGCTGCACCGGCCCGCCAGCCAGGGCGTAGAGGCGGTATTCGGGCGCGGACTGCGGGCTGGCCAGCAGGCGTGCCCCGCGCGAGGTGAGCTGGTGGTTCAGGGGCAGGCCGCTGAGGTGCGCACCGCACACCGCCACGCGCACAGTGCCCGTGCCTGCGGTGCCCACTTCGCCGGTGGGCAGGCCGCTGCAGGCGGGGGTCGACGCCACGTCCACCCCGGTGGCGCCCAGCGTGCCGCCCAGCGCGCGGTGAAAGCGGTCCGCCAGGCGCAGCAGCGCCAGGTCTTTGTGGGCTGGTGCGCCCAGTGTCACGCCCCATGGCAGGCCCTGAGCGTCGCCGCTGGCGAGCACGCCGGCGGGCACCGCCACGGCGCTGTGGTCCAGCAGGTTCACGAAGTTGGTGTAGCGGCCCAGGTGCGAGTTCAGCCGGATCGGGTCGGCCTGCATCTCGGCGATGCGGTAAATGGTGCCAGCAGTGGGCGTGAGCATGCAGTCCACGTCGTTCCACACCGCATCGCACACGCGGCGCAGCGCCTTGAGCCGGTACGCGCCGGCAAACGCCTCGGCCGCCGTCTTGTGCCGGCCGCCTTCGATGATGGTGCGCACCGGCGGGAACACCGCCTCGGGTTGCGCGTCGATGAAAGCCTGAATGGCCACGTAGCGCTCGGTGACCCACGGGCCTTCATAGAGCAGTTTCGCGGCCTCCAGGAACGGCGTGAGGTCGATTTCCACCGCCGTGCCGCCCAGCGATGCCAGGCGCTGCACGGCGCTGGCAAACAGCGCGGCAGCGGCGTCGTTGCCAAAGAAATCCAGGTCTTGCGCGCGCGGCACACCAAAGCGGAAAGGGCCTGCCGAGAAGTCCACGCCCAGGGGCTGCGCGGGGCGGCTGTAGGCATCGGTGGCATCGAACGCCGCCACCGCACCCAGTACGGCCTGCGCGTCGGCGGCGGTGAGCGCGAGGATGGAGGGCGTTTCCACCGAGCGGCAGGCCGGCAGCACGCCCGTGCCCGAGAGCAGGCCCAGCGTGGGCTTGAGGCCCACCAGGCCGTTGAACGACGCGGGCACGCGGCCCGAGCCTGCGGTGTCGGTGCCCAGCGCGAAGCTCACGCAGCCCCGTGCCACGGCCACACCCGAACCCGAGCTGGAGCCACCGGAGATGAAGGCGGGGTTGTGTGCGTTCTGGCACGCGCCGTAGGGTGAGCGTGTGCCGTTGAGGCCGGTGGCGAACTGGTCGAGGTTGGTCTTGCCCACCGGCACCGCGCCCGCAGCGAGCAGCTGGCGCACGACGAATGCGCTCTCGCCCGGCGTGAACGCGAACTCGGGGCAACCGGCGGTGGTGGGCACGCCGGCCAGATCGATGTTGTCCTTGATGGCAAACGGCACGCCGAACAGCGGCAGGCTGGCGGGGTCGACGCCGTCGAGCCGCGCCACGAAAGGTTCGAGTTCTTCGGCGCTGAGCACGTGGATGTAGGCGTGGTGCGTGTCGGCCCGGCTGCGGCGTTGCGCTTCGGCGACCACCTCGCGCACGGTGGTGCCGCGGCGGTAGGCGGCCTGCAGGCTGGCGAGATCGAAAGACAGGGTGGAGAGGGACATGGCAAAGGCTCCGTTGTAGTTGTGATGAAAGGTCAGGCGGCTTCGTCGATCAGCACCAGCACGTTCTGGCCGGCCGAGACGGCGCCCCCCTGGGCGCACAGCAGGCGGTGCACGGTAGCGTTGGCGGGTGCCAGCAGGTTGAACTCCATCTTCATGGACTCGATCACCAGCAGCACGTCGCCGGCCTGCACCTGCTGGCCTTCGTTCACGGCGACTTTCCACACGTTGCCGGGCACGCTGGTGGCCAGCGCGCGGCCGCCTTCGGGCAGGTCGATCTCGGCCTCCACACCCGCGGTCGACACATCGGCATCGCTCGCGTAGTCCATCTGGCCCGCGGCCGCCCAGCGCTCGCGCTCGGCTTCAAAGGCCGCCTGCTGCGTGGCCTTGAAGGCGGCGATGCTGGCGTCGTTGTCGGCCAGGAAGCGGCGGTACTCCTTCAGGCTGAAGCTGCCGTCTTCCGTGCGCAGCGCATGGCCACCGTGCGGAAAGCGCGCGCGGATGTCCTTCAACGCTTCTTCGCTCACGAGCTCGAAGCGGATCTGGTCGAAGAAGCGCAGCAGCCAGGGCTGTTCGAAGGGCGTGCCCGGCGTGCCATGGCGCCAGCGGTTCCACATCTGCAGCGTGCGGCCCACGAACTGGTAGCCGCCCGGGCCTTCCATGCCGTAGACGCACAGGTAGGCGCCGCCAATGCCCACCGCGTTTTCCGGCGTCCAGGTGCGCGCGGGGTTGTACTTGGTGGTCACCAGCCGGTGGCGCGGGTCCAGCGGCGTGGCCACCGGCGCACCCAGGTACACGTCGCCCAGGCCGAGCACCAGGTAGCGCGCATCGAAGACCACCTTGAACACGTCGTCGACCGAGTCCAGGCCATTGATGCGGCGGATGAACTCGATGTTGCTCGGGCACCAGGGCGCGTCCGGGCGCACCGACTGCATGTACTTCTCGATGGCCAGCTTCGTCTGCGGATCGTCCCACGACAGGGGCAGCACCACGGTGCGCGAAGGCACCACCATTTCGTCCACCGGTGGCAGCGCGTCGTCCACCTCGGCGATCACGCGCAGCAGCTCGTCGCGCGGCAGCCGCGCGGGGTAGAAGTGCACCTGCAGCGAGCGGATGCCCGGGGTGAGGTCGATCACCCCCGGCAGCTGCCGCTGCTTCAGGCCTTCGAGCAGCGCCTGCACGCGCATGCGCAGCTCCAGGTCGAGCTTGAGCGGCCCGAATTCGACGAGCACATAGCGGTCGCCGGCCTGGCGCACCACGCGGCGCGGCCGCTCGCCTTCGGCGGCGCGGTCGTCGAGGATGGGGCTGGGCGGCGAGCCTTCCGCGCGGTGAAAACGCACCGTGTCGCCGGGGCGCAGCTGGCCCAGCTTCCAGAGCTCCTTGTGCAGCACCACGGCCGGGCACACGAAGCCGCCCAGGCTGGGGCCGTCGGGCCCGAGGATCACGGGCATGTCGCCGGTGAAGTCGATGGCGCCGATGGCGTACGCGTTGTCGTGGATGTTGGACGGGTGCAGGCCGGCCTCGCCCCCGTCGGTGCGCGCCCACTGCGGCTTGGGGCCGATCAGGCGCACGCCGGTGCGACTGCTGTTGTGGTGCACCTTCCAGTCGGTGCCGAAGAACATGGCGATGTCGTCGGGCGTGAAGAAGTCGGGCGCGCCGTGCGGGCCATAGAGCACCGCAATGTCCCAGTGGTGCGTGTACTCGGGCACGAACACGTTGTCGCCCAGCGCCTGCGCGGCCACCGACGCCGGCTGGTCGGCCATGTGCAGCACGTCGCCCGTGCGCAGGTGGCGGCCCGCGTGGCCACCAAACTGGCCGAGCGTGAAGGTGCTGCGGCTGCCCAGGTACAGCGGCACGTCCAGCCCGCCGGCCACCGCCAGCGCCAGCCGCACGCCGTGCTCGCAGCGCCCCACCGCGAGCGTGCTGCCGGCTTTCACGGGCAAGGCTTGCCACATGGGCACGGCCTGCCCGTCGAGCGTGAGCGCAGCGGGTGCGCCCGTGACGGCCACCAGCGTGTCGGCGTTGAAGCGCAGCGTGGGGCCGGCCAGCGTGATCTCCAGCGCGGCGGTGTCCACCGCGTTGCCCACCAGCTGGTTGGCCATGCGGTGGGCGTGCGGGTCCATGGGGCCGCTGGGCGGCACGCCCACGGCCCAGTAACCCTGGCGGCCCGGCCAGTCCTGCACCGAGGTCTGCACGCCGGGCTCCAGCACGTCGATGGTGCGCGGCTTGAAGGCGAAGGTGGAGAGAAAGCGCGTGACCTGCCGGCCCTCGCGAAACACCGGGTGGCGCACCACCTGGCGCAGGTAGCCCAGGTTGGTCTCGATGCCGGCCAGGCGCGTGGCGTCCAGCGCGTCTTCCATCTGCGCCAGCGCCTGCTCGCGCGTCTCGGCCGTGACGATGAGCTTGGCCAGCATCGGGTCGTACCAGGCGGGCACCTCGGTGCCGCGCTCCACCCAGCCGTCCACGCGCGCCTGGTGCGGCGCGCCCGTGGGAAACACCACTTCGGTGAGCAGGCCCGCGCTGGGCTGGAAGTTCTTTGCCGGGTCTTCGGCGTACAGCCGCACCTGGATGGACGCACCGCGCGGCGTGGGCTGCAGCGTGTGCAGCGGGGGCAGGTCGCCCGCGGCCAGCTGCAGCATCCAAGCCACCAGGTCCACGCCGCACACCTGTTCGGTCACGCCGTGCTCCACCTGCAGGCGCGTGTTCACCTCCAGAAAATAGAAGGCACCGCTGGCCGCGTCGTACACAAATTCCACCGTGCCGGCCGAGCGGTAGTTCACCGCTTGCGCCAGCCGCACGGCGGTGGCGTGCAGCTCGGCGCGCTGCGCATCGGTGAGGCCGGGCGCGGGCGTTTCTTCAATCACCTTCTGGTTGCGCCGCTGCACCGAGCAGTCGCGCTCGCCCAGCGCGATCACGCCCCCCGCGCCGTCGCCAAACACCTGCACCTCGATGTGCCGCGCCTGCTCGACGTACTTCTCGATGAACAGGCCCGCGTCCTTGAAGTTGGCTTGCGCCAGGCGGCCCACCGACTCGAACGCGTCGGCCAGTTCGGCGTCGTTCCACACCAGGCGCATGCCGATGCCGCCGCCACCTGCGGTGCTCTTGAGCATCACCGGGTAGCCCACCAGGGCGGCTTCGGCGCGTGCGTCGTCCACGGTGCCGAGCAGGCCCGAGCCGGGCAGCAGCGGCACGCCGCACACCTCGGCCAGGTCGCGTGCGCGGTGCTTCAGGCCAAAGGCGCGCATCTGGTCGGGCGCGGGGCCGATGAAGGCGATGCCCGCGGCCTCGCAGGACTCGGCGAACGCCGGGTTCTCCGACAGAAAGCCGTAGCCCGGGTGAATGGCCTGCGCGCCGCAGTCGCGCGCGATCTGCAGGATGCGCTCGCCGCGCAGGTAGCTCTCGGCCGCGGGTGCAGGGCCGAGCAGGTAGGCCTCGTCGGCTTCGCGCACATGGCGCGCCTGCGCATCGGCCTCGGAGTACACCGCGACGCTCTGCACGCCCAGCGTTTTGAGGGTGCGGATGATGCGGCAGGCGATGGCGCCGCGGTTGGCAATCAGGACCTTGCTGAACATGAAAGGATCTCCGGTGCAGGTCGTCCTGCGTTGAGAAGGCGCACAGGCAGGTCGTCCTGCTTGTGAATCCAGAAGTCGTTCGCCCTGAGCTCGTTCCTGTTCGGGCTGAGCCCATTCCCGTTCGGGCTGAGCCTTTTCCCGCTCGCCCTGAACCCTTTCCCGTTCGCCCTGAGTTCATTCCCGTTCGCCCTGAGCTTGTCGAAGGGCATCCAGGCCGTGTGGGCAAGGGCTTCGACAGGCTCAGCCCGAA
>NZ_JAHVAB010000012.1 GCF_019264445.1 Hydrogenophaga sp. | reverse complement strand
TTTCCTGACTTCGGATATCGCGTCATACGGGTCCTGGGGGGTAAACCGGGGGGTAAACCGAAAAAACGCTGTCAGTGTATTTTGTGGGACGTCTTGGGATCAAGTATTCTTTGTATCTATATGATTTAAAACGGAAAATGTCGTCCCATAACGTCCCAGGAAATCCCGCAATATTTCATGTATATTTCGATGGGGTGCAAGGGGTCGCGAGTTCGAATCCCGCCACGCCGACCATTTTTCAAAACAGAATCAACGGGTTAGAGCCGAAAGCTCTGACCCGTTTTTCTTTGTGTCTGCCGCGCTGCAGCGGCCTGAAGGTGATGCCAATGGGGCTCAAGTTCGGTTGAGCGCGCGGATGGCGTTTGCAGATTCGCTGACCAACGAAGGTCCTCGGTAGATCAGCCCGGTGTAGATCTGAACGAGGTCGGCGCCCGATTGAATTTTGCTGACAGCATCCTCTGCGCTGAGAACACCCCCCACGCCGACGATAGGGAAACTTGCGCCGAGGGAACTTCGCAGTTTGCGGATCACGTCATTGCTGGCTTGCAAGACAGGCGAGCCCGACAGGCCCCCCGCTTCTTTAGCATGCTGCAAGCCAGCAACGGCGTCTCGGTTGAGCGTCGTGTTGGTGGCGATAACGCCGAAAGCATGGGTGGCCTGGCCGCCGCTGTCACTGCCGTAACGCCTGAGCGTCGCGGCGATGACTTCCACCTGGCTGGCATCGAGGTCGGGCGCGATCTTGACGAATATGGGAATGCGCCGCCCGTGGCGTTGCGCCAGCAGCTCGCGCCTTTCCGCTACCGCGCCAAGCAAAGCATCCAGCGCTTCATCGCTCTGGAGGCTGCGCAAGTTCTGTGTGTTGGGGCTCGAAATGTTGACCGTGACGTAGTCGGCATGCGGGTAAACGCCATCAAGGCAAGTCAGATAGTCGTCGGTCGCTCGCTCTATGGGCGTGCTCGCGTTCTTGCCGATGTTCAGTCCCAGCAGCATGGGCTTCGGGCCGGTCTCTTGTCGAAACCGCGCGCGCGTCACGTTGGCAACAAACGCCTCAAGCCCGTCGTTGTTGAATCCCAGCCTATTGATCAGGGCGTTGGCTTTGGGCAGGCGAAACATGCGGGGCTTGGGGTTCCCAGCCTGCGGTTGAGGGGTGACGGTGCCGACCTCGACGAATCCGAAGCCCATGGCGGCCAATCCGTCAATGCATCGCGCATTCTTGTCCAACCCGGCGGCCAGTCCAACGCGGTTGGGAAAGTGCAGGCCTGCGAGGGCGTAGGGATCTTGCACACGCGGCTGGCTGTAAAGACAGGTCAAGGGTGAATGCTGGAGCCGGGCGATGCCGTTCAGGGTGAGCTCGTGAGCCGCTTCGGGATCCATCCCGAACAGGAAGGGCCGCGCGATGCCGTAGGGGAGAAGCGACATTGGATAATCCAGTTTGTTGTTTTAACGATTGTCTCAAATGACCCAAGATGAACTCAAAGCCCTGGTGGGCCAGGCTGCTCTTCAATACGTGACACCCGGTGAAATCGTGGGAGTGGGCACGGGCTCAACGGTCAACAAGTTCATCGATGCGCTCGCTTCCATCAAGGGGCAGATTGCCGGCGCGGTGTCGAGTTCGGAGGCATCCACAGCACGTTTGCAATCGCTGGGCATTCCGGTGTTCGATGCGGCGGCTGTTGGCGAGATTGCGGTGTACATCGATGGCGCTGACGAGATTGATGCGCGCGGCTACATGATCAAGGGCGGTGGGGCGGCGCTCACGCGCGAGAAAATCGTGGCGGCGCAATCTCGACGCTTCGTTTGCATCGCTGACGAGTCAAAGCTGGTCAAGGTGCTTGGTGCATTTCCGCTGCCTGTCGAAGTGATTCCGATGGCGACCGCGCGCCTGGCAAGGCAGTTTGCTGCGCTGGGAGCCACGGCACAATTGAGGCTCAAAGATGGCGCACCGCTGGTCACCGACAACGGCCAGAACATCCTCGACGTCCGCGGCCTGCAGATCACCGATCCGCTGGGTTTCGAGAGCGAAGTCAACCAGTGGCCTGGCGTGGTGACGGTGGGCGTGTTCGCCCACCAGAAAGCCAGCGTGTGTTTGCTTGGGACGCTAGATGGTGTCAGGACGCTGAGTTACTGACGCCCGTCTTCCACCAAGTCAGAAGCGTATGCCCGCCGGGTTGTTGGCGGGGGGTGCGACCGGCACTGCGCCTGATGCAGGCGGTGTCGACGCAGCCCCGGGACTTGCAGCGCCCGCCGGAGAGGGTTCGGTTCGAACGGCCACCAGTGGTGAGGCCGCAGCACGGCGGTAGCTCGACGGCAACACCGATTGCTTGGGGTACCCCGCTGCATTGAGGTACTGCGTCCACTCGGTGTCGGAGTACCCTTTTAGCTGCTGGGCCCCGATGGTCAGGAGCGGCAATGAGGTTTCACCACTGAGTCGCTTCAGTGCGTCTGCATCCTGCGAAGTCTCGATGGTTCTTTCGCTGTACGGAATACCGCGCGCATTGAGCAGGTTTCGGCCGCTGTTGCAGGGGGCGCAGTCTTTTGATGTGTAAAGGGTGACCGGATACCGCGCGCTGACCTGGCGAAGCTCGAAAGGCAGTTGCGCGTCCGGAGCGGTCTGAGGGGTGGTCGCACTGCTGGTGCCAGCGGAGCGCGAGGGGGTGGCAGCGGGGGAAGGCTGGTCAGAAAATCCAATGACCTTTCCATTCGGACCCATGATCGGGTAGACGCCTTGGGCCAGCGCTGACGCCGCAAAAAGGGTTGTACAGACGCCCAGGCTCAGCAGTCGGAATGCGGATCGGTCGAGGGTCATGACAGGGTTTCCAGCAGCAGGCCACGCGATACTTCAAGCCATGCCCTGGTGGCGCAGCAGGGCATCGATGCTCGGCTCTCGGCCCCGGAAGGCCTTGAACGACTCCATGGCAGGGCGGCTGCCGCCCACCTCAAGGATGGCCTGACGATAGCGGCGCCCAGTGACGACGTCCAGCGTGCTGTGGCCATTTTGCTGCGCGGCCTCTTCAAAGGCCGCGTAGGCATCTGCGGACAGCACTTCTGCCCACTTGTAGCTGTAGTACCCGGCTGAATACCCGCCAGCAAAAATGTGGCTGAAGGTGTGAGGTGTGCGGCTGTATGCGGGGGGGTGCAACACGGCCACCTCGTCGCGGACCTGCCGTTGCAGTGCCAGGATCGTGTCGCCGGAGGTGGCAGGTTCAGGCAGGCTGTGCAGGAGCATGTCAAACAGCGAAAACTCCACCTGTCGCAGCGTCTGCAGGCCGCTCTGGTAGTTCTTGGCCGCGAGCATTTTTTCAAAGAGCTCGCGTGGCAACGGCTCACCGGTTTCCACATGGGAGGTCATGTGCTTGAGCACCTCCCACTCCCAGCAAAAGTTCTCCATGAACTGGCTGGGCAGCTCCACCGCATCCCATTCGACGCCGCTGATCCCGGACACGTCGCGCTCATTGACCTGCGTCAGCATGTGATGCGAGCCATGACCAAACTCGTGGAAGAGAGTGATCACGTCGTCGTGCGTCAGGAGCGCGGGCTTCCCGTTCACGCCTTCTGCAAAGTTGCACACCAGGTGGGCGACGGGCGTTTGCAGCTTGCCGCTGTCAGGGCGCAGCCAGCGCGCCCGCACATCATCCATCCAGGCGCCGCCTCGTTTGCCCGTGCGTGCCGCCGGGTCCAGATAGAACTGGCCGACGAGTTCAGGGCCGGCCGTGCCTGAGCGCTCGATTCGGTAGAACTCGACGCTCGGGTGCCACACTGGCGCCTTGTCACGACGGATCGCCACTTCGAATAGCGTTTCGACGATCTGGAACAGTCCGGCAAGCACTTTTGGCGCAGTGAAATAGAGCTTCACTTCTTGCTCACTGAACGCGTAACGAGCCTCCTTGAGCTTTTCACCGACGTAGGGCCAGTCCCAGGCTTGCGGGTCTTTCAGGTGGAGCTCGGTGGCCGCGAATTCGCGCAGGTCTTTCAGGTCTTTTTCCGCATGCGGACGCGCTTTGTGCGCGAGCTCACGCAAGAACGCAACGACCTGTTCGGGCGACTCGGCCATCTTGGCCACGAGCGACACATCGGCGTAGTGGCGGTATCCGAGCAATTGCGCCTCTTCGTGGCGCAAAGCAAGCAGCTCGCCCATGATGGCTGTGTTGTCAAACTTGCTGGACTCTCCCTCTGCCTGGTCACTGGCGCGTGTGGCGTAGGCCCGGTACAGCTTCTCGCGCAGTGCGCTGCTGTGAGCGAATTGCATCACAGGCAGGTAGCAAGGCATCTTGAGCGTCAGTTTGTGGCCCGACTTCCCTTCCGCTTGCGCAGCCGCACCAGTTGCCTGAACCACGTCGTCCGGCACGCCGGCGAGCTCATCGGTGGTGACGAACAGAGAGAAACTGTCGGTGGCGTCCAGGGCGTTTTCGCTGAACTTCTGCCCCAGTTCGGCCTGGCGTTCCTGCAGCCAGGCAAACCGCTCCTTGGCCTGACCTTCAAGCGCGGCGCCACCCAGCACGAAGCCACGCATGGCGTTGTGGTGAGCCCGAACCTGCTCCGGGTTCAGCGTGGCCACATCCATGGCCCTGTACTTGTCATAAAGCCGTTCGTCAGAGCCCAGGCTGGTCCAGAATTCTGTGACCTTTGGCAGCGCCTCGTTGTAGGCAGCACGCAGTTCAGGCGAGTCCGCCACGCTGTTAAGGTGGCTAACGGCACCCCAAGCCCTTGAAAGGCGTTCTGTGGGCACGTCGAGCGCCAGCGAGATGCGACGCCAGTCATTCGGAAAATCCGCAGCTGTCACTTGCTCCAGGGCGGATCGGGCGTCGAGCAGCAGCTGTTCTATCGCGGGACCGACCAGTGCCGGCTTGATCGCATCAAACCTCGGCAGATCCTCGAAGTCGAGCAGCGGGTTCAGGCTGGATGGGGGTGTGCGTTCGTTCATGCGTTCTCAGATGTGGCGCTGGGGGCGAAGTTCAAGCGGGGGCATTGAACGGACGAAAGACGAGCTGACTGGGGCTACTGAGATTGGGCGCTCTTTTTCAAGCTCTTTTTCATGACTTTGGCCCGCTTCACCTGGCCGCCGGGCGTCAGGCGCTGGTTGCCCAGCACGCGCACCACCTTCACCTCAGGCCGTTGACCGCCGCGTTTGCTGAACTTGAGCACTTTCACGTCGCGCGGACCGGGCATGCGATCCTCGTCGACCACCTTTTCCTTCTCCGGGATCGGGCGCCACAGCACCAGCAGTTTGCCGATGTGCTGGATCGGCGCGGCGTGCAGCTCGTCCGCCAGGGTTTGCAGCATGGCCTCGCGGGCCGCGCGGTCATCGTTGAGCACGCGAATCTTGATCAACCCGTGGGATTTGAGCGCGGCATCCGCTTCCTTCTTGACCGCAGCGCTCAGTCCGTCGCCTCCGATGTGAACGACGGGATCAAGGTGGTGCGCTTCGGCCCGATGGACTTTGCGCTGGGCAGGGGTGAGTGTGATCTGGGGCATGGGACAATTATCGTTTACACAGACCTTAGGCGTCCCTCATGGGCATGAAAGTCAAAACCCAGAGCAAGAAGGTCAACAAGGCCTGGCTCAACCAGCACGTCAACGACCCGTACGTGCGCTTGGCGCAAAAAGACGGCTACCGCGCGCGCGCCGCCTACAAGCTCAAGGAAATCGACGAGCTGCTCGGGTTGGTGCGTCCCGGGCACTGTGTGGTGGACCTCGGCTCCACGCCCGGCGCGTGGAGCCAGTACCTGCGGCGCCGCTTGAGCCCCAATGGCGCGGCGGTGGGTGAGTTGCAGGGCACCATCGTCGCGCTGGATCTGTTGCCCATGGAGGCCGTCGAGGGGGTGCATTTCATTCAGGGCGATTTCCGCGAGGCCGCTGTGCTGGGGGCGCTGGAAGCCGCGTTGGTGGAGCGCGGCGTTGAAAAGGTGGACGTGGTGGTGTCCGACATGGCGCCGAACCTCTCCGGTATCGGCATGACGGACGCGGCCCGAATCACCGATCTGGTGGAGCTGGCCGTGGATTTTGCCGTTCGTCACCTCAGGCAAGACGGTGCTCTGGTCGTGAAGCTCTTTCATGGCGGTGCCTACGACCCGATGGTGGCGCTGTTCCGAGAGACGTTTCGCACAGTGAAGGCCGTCAAGCCGAAGGCGTCCAGGGACAAATCTTCGGAAACCTTCCTGGTCGGGCTGGGTCTGAAAAAGTCCACATGAGCCGTATGGCGAAGCACTGTCACGGATTGACTATCCCTTTCATTGACATTGACGCGTCATGCCTGTGGGGCATGAGGACTTGAAAGTCCTAGAATGAGGAACATATGAGCTTGTCAGTCACTATCGTCTCCAGGAGCTGCACTTGAACAACCAGTGGTTTTCGAAAATCGCCGTGTGGATGGTTATCGCCATGGTGCTTTTCACCGTCTTCAAGCAGTTCGACACGCGCTCGGCTGCGGGTTCCGGGTACATGGGCTACTCGGAGTTCCTGGACGAGGTCAAGGCTCAGCGCATCAAGAGCGCGACCATTCAGGAAGGCCAGGGCGGCACCGAAATCGTGGCTGTTACACAGGACGATCGGCGCGTTCGCACCACGGCCACCTACCTTGATCGAGGCTTGGTCGGTGACCTGATCAACAACAACGTCAAGTTCGATGTGCGCCCCCGCGAAGAGAGTTCGCTGCTCATGACCTTGCTGGTGAGCTGGGGGCCGATGCTGCTTCTGATCGGTGTGTGGGTTTATTTCATGCGGCAGATGCAGGGCGGCGGAAAGGGCGGCGCGTTCAGCTTTGGCAAAAGCAAGGCGCGCATGCTGGACGAAAACAACAACACCGTGACGTTCGCCGATGTGGCCGGTTGTGATGAGGCCAAGGAAGAAGTCAAAGAGGTCGTCGACTTCTTGAAAGACCCCGCCAAGTTTCAAAAACTGGGCGGGCGCATACCGCGCGGGTTGCTGCTGGTCGGCCCTCCCGGAACCGGCAAGACCTTGCTCGCCAAAGGCATCGCGGGCGAAGCGAAGGTGCCCTTCTTCAGCATTTCCGGCTCCGATTTTGTGGAAATGTTCGTGGGTGTGGGCGCGGCCCGCGTGCGCGACATGTTCGAGAACGCCAAGAAGAATGCGCCCTGCATCATCTTTATCGATGAAATCGATGCCGTCGGTCGCCAGCGCGGCGCGGGCTTGGGCGGTGGCAACGACGAACGCGAACAAACTCTCAACCAGATGCTGGTGGAGATGGACGGTTTTGAGACCAACCTGGGTGTGATCGTGGTGGCTGCCACCAACCGGCCCGACATTCTGGATGCGGCCTTGCTGCGCCCCGGACGCTTTGACCGCCAGGTCTATGTGACGCTGCCCGATATCCGGGGTCGCGAGCAGATCTTGAATGTGCACATGCGCAAAGTGCCGTTGGGCACCGATGTGAACGCGAGCGTGATCGCCCGCGGTACTCCTGGCATGAGCGGCGCCGACTTGGCCAACCTGTGCAACGAAGCCGCCCTGATGGCTGCGCGGCGCAATGCGCGCGTTGTTGAAATGCAGGACTTCGAAAAGGCCAAAGACAAGATCTTCATGGGCCCTGAGCGCAAGAGCATGGTGATGCCCGAGGAAGAGCGCCGCAACACCGCCTACCACGAGTCTGGTCATGCGCTCATCGGCAAGCTGCTGCCCAAGTGCGATCCGGTGCACAAGGTCACCATCATTCCGCGCGGCCGTGCCCTCGGTGTGACGATGAGCCTGCCTTCCCAGGACCGGTACAGCTACGACAAGGACTACATGCTGAACCAGATCAGCATGCTGTTTGGAGGGCGTATTGCCGAGGAAGTGTTCATGAACCAGATGACCACCGGCGCTTCGAACGACTTCGAGCGTGCGACGGCCATTGCCCGTGACATGGTGACGCGTTACGGCATGACGGATGCGCTGGGGCCCATGGTGTATGCCGAGAACGAGGGTGAGGTGTTTTTGGGCCGCTCGGTGACCAAAACCACGAACATGAGCGAATCCACCATGCAGAAGGTGGACTCAGAGGTGCGCCGCATCATCGATGCGCAGTACAAGCTGGCGCGCGATCTGATCGAACTGCACAGCGACAAGATGCACGCCATGGCGACCGCTTTGCTGGAGTGGGAAACCATTGATGCCGACCAGATCGACGACATCATGGCGGGCAAGCCACCGCGTCCGCCCAAAGACTGGACGCCGCGTAACCCCTCCGTGGGTGGTGGTGGCAGTGGTGGTACGCCGGCGGTGTCCACGGATCCGGCGCCTTCGGCCGCCTGAACGGCCGGGCACACTCTTTGACGGGGCTTCGGCCCCGTTGTCGTTTCTACGTGGCCTTGAGACACCATGCACTGGCAAACCGCGCGTTTTGACATCGATCTGACAATCCCTCGCGTGATGGGCATCGTGAACGTGACGCCCGACTCGTTTTCTGACGGCGGCCAGCACGCCAGCACCGCGGCGGCGCTGCGGCACTGCGAGCAGCTGATCAGGGATGGCGCGCACCTCCTGGATATTGGTGGCGAGTCCACGCGTCCGGGCAGTCCAGCGGTGCCGCTGGATGTCGAACTGGCGCGCGTGCTCCCCGTGCTCAAGGAGGCCTGTCGGCTGGGGCTACCGATCTCCGTCGACACCTACAAGCCCGAGGTCATGCAGGCTGCGCTGGATGTGGGGGTCGACATCGTCAACGACATCTGGGCATTGCGCCTGGGGAATGCGGTGTCGGTGGTGGCGTCCCATCCGCGCTGCGGGATCTGCCTCATGCACATGCACCGCGATCCTCAAACCATGCAAGTGGCGCCGATGGAGGGCGATGTCTTGCCTGACGTGATCGGCTTCCTGAGCGGCCGGGCAGGCGTGCTGGCTTCCGCGGGAGTGGCGCAAGCGCGCATCGTGCTTGACCCTGGCGTCGGCTTTGGCAAGACGGTCGCCCAGAACTTCAGCCTGCTGGCTCGCCAGGCGGAATTGTTGCCGCTGGGTTTCGGCCTGCTGGCGGGATGGTCTCGAAAGTCGTCTCTGGGTGCGATCACTGGCCGGGATGCGCCGGCTGATCGCGTGGCAGCCAGCGTATCGGCCGCCGTGCTCGCGGTCGAGCGCGGTGCTCGCGTGGTGCGGGTGCACGACGTGCGCGATACGGTGGATGCGATCAAGGTCTGGCAGGCGTTGCAGGCGCCGTAATCCTTGCAACGGGCCGCGATAATGCGTGGCTTCAGAACACCACAACAAAAGAGGAGCGGCAACCATGGCGCGGAAGTACTTTGGCACCGATGGCATTCGAGGGACCGTCGGCCAGGCCCCCATCACGCCCGATTTCGTGCTTCGGCTCGCGCATGCAGTGGGGCGGGTGTTGCGCCGCACGGAAGCGCATCCCACCGTGCTGATTGGCAAGGACACGCGCATCTCGGGGTACATGCTGGAGTCGGCGCTGGAGTCGGGCTTCAACTCGGCAGGGGTGGACGTGGTGCTGCTGGGCCCTGTGCCCACACCCGCCGTGGCCTACCTCACGCGTGCGCAGCGCGCCAGCCTGGGGGTGGTGATTTCGGCCAGCCACAACCCTTTCGCCGACAACGGCATCAAGTTCTTCAGCGCCAAAGGTGCCAAGTTGCCGGATGAGTGGGAGCTGGCCGTGGAGGCTGCGCTGGAGGAAGCGCCTGTCTGGGTAGAGTCCGCCAAGCTGGGCAAATCCCGCCGGCTGGACGATGCCGCCGGGCGCTACATCGAGTTCTGCAAGAGCACGTGCGCCCACCATCTCACGCTCAAGGGCTTGAAGATCGTGGTGGATGGGGCCCATGGCGCCGCTTACCAGATCGCGCCGGCCGTGTTCCATGAGCTGGGCGCCGAAGTCGTCAAGATTGGCTGCGCTCCGGACGGCCTCAACATCAACCACCAGGTGGGAGCGACGCACCCGCAGGCCTTGCTGGAGGCGGTGAGGCTGCACGGGGCCCACTACGGCGTGGCCCTGGATGGCGATGCGGACCGCATCCAGATGGTCGATGGGCAGGGCCGCCTCTACAACGGTGACGAGTTGCTGTACCTGATCGTGGCCGACCGGCTGGCGCGCGACGAAGACGTGCCCGGCGTGGTGGGCACGCTCATGACCAACAAGGCGGTGGAGGTGGCGCTCAAGGCGCGCGGCGTGAAGTTCGTGCGCGCCAAGGTGGGCGACCGGTACGTTCTTGAAGAGCTCAAGCGGCACAGCTGGATTCTGGGCGGGGAGGGTTCCGGCCATCTGCTGGTGCTGGATCGTCACACCACGGGGGACGGTCTGGTCTCGGCCTTGCAGGTGCTGTCAGCCTGCGTGGAAAGTGGCAAGACCATGGCCGAGCTGCTGGCAGACGTGACGCTGTTCCCACAGACGCTCATCAATGTGCGGTTGCAGCCCGGGCAAGACTGGCGGTCGAACACGCTCCTGGCCAAAGAGACGCAGGCGGTGGAAGCTGAGCTGGGTGATGGCGGGCGCGTGTTGATCCGTGCGAGTGGTACCGAGCCGCTGCTTCGCGTGATGGTCGAGGCGCGCGACGCCACGCAAGCGCAGAACTGCGCGGAGCGGCTGGCTGCGACGGTGCGTGCGCAGGTGCCGGCATGAGTGCCAACGGCATTGCCACGCTGCGGGCCGATTACGCTAACCCCGCGCATGCCGCCGCCCTGGTGATGTTGCTGGATGCGTACGCCAGCGACCCCGCCGGTGGTGGCCAGGGGTTGTCGGACTTTGCGAAAGCCCACCTGGTGTCGGGTCTGGCGGCGCGGCCGCAGGCCTACAGCGTGCTGGCGTTTGACGGCGACCAGCCCGTGGGCCTGGTCAACTGCATCGAAGGTTTTTCGACCTTTGCCTGCAAGCCGCTGGTGAATGTGCACGACGTGGCGGTATTGGCCAGCCACCGGGGGCGGGGCATTGCCGAGCTGATGCTCGCCGAGTGCGAGGCCGTGGCCCGCGAGCGGGGTGCGGTCAAGCTCACGCTCGAGGTGCTCTCGGGCAACCTGCCAGCGGTGCGCTTGTACGAGCGCATCGGCTTCGCGGGTTACCAGCTGGACCCGGGCATGGGCACCGCCCGGTTCATGCAGAAGTGGCTGTAAGGGCTCAGTACAGCAGGTAGGGCTTGCGCGCCTCGGCCCAGGCGGCTTCGTCGGCGGCAGCGGCGGTTTCCAGCGCCTCGGGCGACGCGGACACGTTGTCCACCCATTCGCGCAGCAGCGGCCCACCGTTGATGAGATCGATGGCCAGCCTGTCGTGCTCGTATTCGTACGCGAAGTCGCGCCACAGCGCGTAGCCCGGGGCCTGCAGCCGCAATGCACGAAACGCCAGCGCCTGCAGCCGCCAGGGCTTGAAGCGATCGTGTTCGTAGTGCGTCGGGTCTTCTACGTGAATCTGGACGCCGGCGCAGAGTTGACCGACGTGCTTGTGAAAGGTGGGCTCGAAGAAACATTCGCGCAGCACGCAACCCTCGAGCCACTGAGGCGCCAGCCGCTGCATGTCTGCGATCAAACGGCGCGCGTCGATGTCGGGTGCCCCAAACAGCTCCAGCGGGCGTGTGGTGCCACGGCCTTCGCTCAGCGTGGTGCCCTCCAGCATGACCGTGCCGGCGTAAGCGCGCGCCATCGAGAGGTTGGCGGCGTTCGGGCTGGGGTTGACCCAGGTTCGCTCGGTGGGCCAGCCAAAGCCGGGCGCGGCATCGGGCGACCACCCGCTCATCGTGATGACGCGGTACTCGAGTTGCAGCCCCAGCGTGGCGATGAACCAGTGGCCGAGTTCGCCCATGGTCATGCCGTGGCGCATGGGCATCGGGCCGGCGCCCACGAAGCTTTCCCAGCCGGCCCGCAGCGTGAGACCTTCAATGGGGCGACCGGCGGGGTTGGGCCGGTCGAGCACCCACACCGCCTTGCCATGCCGTGCAGCGGCTTCCAGCACATAGCGCAGCGTGGTGATGAAGGTATAGATGCGGCAGCCCAGGTCCTGCAGGTCGACCAGCAACACGTCAAAGCTGTCCATCATGGCGTCGGTGGGGCGACGGACCGTGCCGTAGAGACTGAACACGGGTATGCCCAGACGGGGATCGTTGAAGTCGGGCGACTCCACCATGTTGTCCTGCTTGTCGCCGCGCAGGCCATGCTGCGGCCCAAAGGCTGCGCTCAACCGGATGTCGGGCAGCGCTGCCAGTGCATCCAGTGAGTGCGTGAGCTCGCGTGTGACGGAGGCGGGGTGGGCGAGCAGGGCCACGCGGCGGTCTTTCAGGGGCGCGCGCAGTGCGGGATCTTGAAGGAACCGTTCGATACCGAATTGCATGTTGATCAGCTCAAAGGCGCGGCGAGCCGCAGCGTGCGACCGTCGCGGTGGTGGAAATCGGCGTGCGCAGCGGGATGGTGCAGCGCCCAGTAGCTCAAACGGCCATCGTGCTCTTCAATCACGGCGCACAAACCCAGCGACAGCACCGCAGGGCTGCGGGGCAGCGCCGTGGCCGGTACACGCACCGTGAGCGTGATGGCCTGCGGCGTGAGGGTGACTTGGGGTGGCCGCAACAACACGCGTTCGCGCGCTTCGGCGCCTTCGTCGCGCTGACGCTCGGAAGAAAAGCGGTAAGCCGCCCACGCACTGGATGGCGAGAAGTTGAATTCGCGGTACGCGGGCTCGTCGCCAACCGCGACAAAAGCTTCGAAGCACGTGTGGCGCCACAGGCCATCGGTGGGCACCGGCGCGGTGGGCGCGGGAACGCGCAGCAAGCGGGTGTCGCCGCGCAAGGTGTAACGAAGGCGCAGGGCATCGGCCTGAGCCTGGACCTCTGCAGTGACGGACAGTGGGAGGCTTGCCGGGGTGGCCGCGTGACAGCGCAGCGTTGCGCGCAGGGAAGGGGCTGGATGGGTCACAGCCCGTATTTTGGCAGGGCGCCTGACGCAGGCTCTGCCGTGCCCGTGTGTCACCAAAAGTTCATGCATTCGCCATGCGGGAGTCACCCGGCATTCGCACACTGCCTTTTCATGACCACGCCTGCATTCATCTACGCACCCCCGTCGGGTGCACCGTCCACGGAGCGCGCCATGAAAGAACTGCCCACCCCCACGCTCGATCTCTCGCCCGTGAACCTGCCCAGGGGGTCGCTTCATCCCCGCTCGGTTATCACCGCCTCGTCTCTGGTGGGCCAAGCGTCGGGCGCATCCGAAGCCGGTGGCATCGATGTCTCGTGGGCGCGGCATCTGGACGAGGTTCGCGAAGCGCAGCAGCTGAGGTATTCGGTGTTTGCCACAGAGATGGGAGCGCGACTGCCGCAACACCTGCCTGGCCACGATGTGGACCTGTTTGACGATTTCTGCGAGCACATTCTGGTGCGCGACGCTACCAGCCGCCGAGTGATCGGCACCTACCGTGTGCTGACGCCGGCGCAGGCCAAGCGGGTGGGCAGCACCTACAGCGACACCGAGTTTGACCTGACCCGCCTTCGCCATGTGCGCGACCGCATGGTGGAGCTGGGCCGCAGCTGTGTCCACCGCGAACACCGGCACGGTGGCGTGATCATGGCGCTGTGGGGCGCGCTGGCCGAGTTCATGACGCGCAACCAGCTCGACACCATGATCGGCTGCGCCAGCATTCCGATGCAGCACGAGGGCCCGCACGGCGTGGTCGGTGGTGGGCACGCAGCAGCCAGCATCTGGCGGCAGGTGAAGGAGAAACACCTGGCGCCGATTGACTTTCACGTGCGTCCGCGCCTGCCCCTGCCGATCGAGCAACTGGACGACACATTGGATGTGGAGCCGCCCGCGCTGATCAAGGGCTACCTGCGCCTGGGCGCCAAGGTGCTGGGCCCACCGGCCTGGGATCCAGACTTCAACGCCGCGGATCTTCCGATGCTCATGCGCATCTCCGATTTGCCGGCGCGCTACCGCAAGCACTTTCTGGGGGCTTGATGCGCACCGCCGTCGACGTCCTCGGTGGGTGGGCAGTCAAGTCCGGGCTGCCGGAGGCGGCCGGGGTCTGGGCTGCAGGCGACGCAGACAACGATGAGGCGCCCGAACCCGGTGAGCGCGCCCGCTACCGCACCGTCTTCATTTCAGACCTGCACCTGGGCACCGCTGGCTGCCAGGCGCGGCCGCTGCTGGACTTTCTCAAGCATCACCCGAGCCAGACGCTGTACCTCGTGGGCGACATCATTGATGGCTGGCAGCTGCGCCGCAAATGGCATTGGCCGCAAGCGCACAACGACGTCGTTCAAAAGCTCCTGCGACGCTCGCGCAAAGGTTGTCGGGTGGTCTTCGTGCCTGGCAATCACGATGAGTTTGCCCGCCAGTTCGACGGTCACAACTTCGGCGGCATCGAAGTCGCCAACGAGGCGGTGCACACCCTGGCCGATGGCCAGCGGCTGTGGGTGGTGCACGGCGATCATTTCGACGGCGTGATCCAGTGCGCCAAGTGGCTGGCGTACCTGGGTGACAACGCGTACGAGTTCACGCTTCGGTTGAACCGCCACCTCAACTCCTTGCGCGCGCGCATGGGTTTGCCGTACTGGTCGCTCTCGCAATACCTCAAGCACAAGGTCAAGAGCGCGCTGAACTACGTCACCGACTTTGAGCGTGCCGTGGCGGCCGAGGCACGCTCGCGCGGCTATCAGGGGGTCGTCTGCGGCCACATCCATCGGGCGGAGATGCGCCGCATCGACGGCACGCTGTATTGCAACGACGGTGACTGGGTGGAAAGCCTCACCGCGCTGGTGGAGCACTTCGACGGTCGCCTGGAGCTGGTGCATTGGGGTGACCCGGCCAAAACAGGCCAGCCGGCGGTGAGCGAGGCCGGCACACGGGTTGACAGTCGATCGTCCTGATCGCCACAGGTCACGGGGTAACTGCGCATGAAGATTCTGATCGTGACCGATGCGTGGCTGCCGCAGGTCAATGGCGTCGTGACCACCCTGGTCGAGCTGGCTCGCGAGTTGCAGACCATGGGCCACGAGGTGGTGGTGATTCAGCCCGGTCAGTTTCATACCCGCCCTTGCCCTGGCTACGCCGGCCTCCAGATCGCATGGTTTCCGGGCCGGCGCTTGCGCGAGTTGATGCAGGCGGCCGAACCCGATGCGATCCACATCGCCACCGAAGGTCCGTTGGGTTGGGCGGCAAGGCGCTACTGTTTGCGCCGCAAGCTCGCGTTCACCACGGCCTTTCACACCAAGTTTCCGGAAATCGCGCATGCCGCGTGGCGCCTGCCAGTTTCGTGGGGCTACGCCTTGTTGCGCTGGTTTCACCGCCCTAGTTGCGGCGTGATGGTACCCACGCAGGGTGTGCTGGACATGTTGCGAGGGCGAGGCTTCGGGCAGCTGCGCGCCTGGACCCACGGTGTGGACACGCGCCAGTTTGCGCTGGCTGACCCACCCACGGTCTATGCACCGCTGGGCCCGCTTGCGCACCCTGTCAGCCTTTTCGTGGGGCATCTCTCCCATGAAAAAAACCTCGATGCCTTCCTGCGCCTGGATGTGCCCGGCAGCAAGGTGGTGTGCGGTGTCGGGCCGCTCGCGTCTGCGCTTCGCCAGCGTTACCCCAACGTGCACTGGCTGGGTGTGCTGCCTCGCCATGAGCTCGCGCAGGTGTATGCCGCGGCCGACGTGTTCGTCTTCCCCAGCCGCAGCGAAACGTTTGGCCTCGTCATGCTGGAGGCCATGGCCTGTGGCGTGCCCGTGGCGGCCTATCCGGTGGATGGTCCCTTGCAGGTGGTCGGCCATGGCGGCGCAGGGGCGTTGCGTGAAGACCTTGGGCAGGCGTGGCGCGATGCGCTCAAGGTCAAACGCCATGAAGCGCGTGACAGGGCGCTGCATTTTGGATGGGGCCGTGCGGCTGCGCTGTTTGTGGCGCACCTGAGCGTGCTGCCGCGGCCTCGCCGTCAACGGCCCGCGGCCATCGCGCCCGTGCCCTCGGGCGGTGCTGCGCTGTCACACAAACGTCACCGTATCGTTGAATAATCGACACATCGTGCGCCAAGAGACACCCGTCGGGAGCGGTGGGCAGCAGGCGAACCTCCCGATCCCATCGGCATCCATGAGCGGCAACACCCTCCATTCCAAGCAAGCTTTCCTGGATCGCGACCGCAGCATCCTCGCTTTCAACGCGCGCGTGATGGACTGGGCGCGCCGCCCCGATGTGCCGCTGCTCGAACGACTCCGCTACCTCAGCATCGTGTCGAGCAACCTCGACGAGTTCTTTGAGGTCCGAGTGGCTCCGCATCTCACGGCTGCGCGCGCCAACGAACAGCGTGGCCCTTACACCGCACAGTCCTATGAGCAACTCTCGGACGAAGTGCACGCGCTGGTGGCGCAGCAGTACGCGATCTACAACGACGAATTGCTGCCCTTGCTGGAAAAGAAGGGGATCAAGCTGATCTCCCACGGTGAACGCAATCCGCGTCAGCGCCGATGGGTGAAGGAATTTTTTGTCAAGGAAGTGCAGCCGCTGTTGATGCCGGTCGGGCTCGATCCTGCCCATCCGTTTCCGCAGGTGGCCAACAAGTCGCTGAACTTCATCGTGCGGCTCACCGGCAAAGACGCGTTCGGGCGTGAGAACGAAATCGCCATCGTGAAAGTGCCGCGCATTCTGCCGCGCTTCTTTCGCATGCCGCCGGTCAAGGGCTCCAGGCAGACGCATTTCGTCTCCATCTCCAGTCTGATCCGCTCGCATCTCAACGACCTGTTCCCCGGGCGCCAGGTGACGGAGTTTTCGCAGTTCCGCGTCACGCGGCATTCCGATCTGGCGGTGGACGAAGAAGAGGTGAAGAACCTGCGCACGGCCTTGCGCAAGGGCCTGCAGCAGCGTCACTATGGGCAGGCCTTGCGGCTGGAGGTGTCGGCAGGATGTTCCGTTCATCTGTCCGACTTTTTGCTGGAGCAGTTTGCGCTGCCTGAGCGCGCGCTCTACCGTGTGCCTGGCCCTGTGAACCTGGTGCGGCTGAACCAGCTGATCGACAAGGTGGATGCGCCCGCGCTTCGCTTTGACAGCTACAACGCCGGCTGGCCAGCCCAGCTCACGCCGGGGCAGTCTTATTTCGAGCGCTTGCGCCAAGGCGACGTGCTGATCCATCAGCCCTACGAGAGCTTTGACGCGGTGCTGGGTTTTTTGCGGGAGGCGGTGGAAGACCCGGACGTGCTGGCCATCAAGCAGACGATCTACCGCACGGGCGCCAAGTCGGAGCTGATGAACCTGCTGCGCGAAGCGGTCCGGCGCGGCAAGGAAGTCACCGCTGTTGTGGAGCTGAAGGCGCGCTTTGACGAGGAGGCCAACATCAACTACGCCGAGCGGCTGGAGTCGGTGGGGGCGCAGGTTGTCTATGGTGTGGTCGGCCTCAAGACGCACGCCAAGATGCTGCTCGTGACTCGCCGCGAGGCGCACGGCTTGCGCCGCTATGCGCACCTCTCGACGGGCAACTACAACCCGGGCACGGCACGGCTCTACACCGACCTGAGCTACCTCACGGCCGACGACGCGCTCACCGCCGACCTCGAGCAGATCTTCCTGCACCTGGCCAGCCAGAACCGGCTGCCCAAACTCAACAAGGCGTTGATCGCACCCTTCCACCTCCACAAGGCCATGCTCGACAAGGTCGAGGCAGCCGGTGCTGCCGCGAAGGCGGGGCAGGACGCCCGCATCATCCTCAAGATGAACGCCCTGACGGACGAGCCCCTGGCCCGCGCACTGGCCATGGCATCGCAGGACGGTGTGAAGATTGATCTGATCGTGCGCGGGGCCTGCATCCTTCCCGCGCAGGTGCCCGGTTTCACCGACAACGTGCGCGTGCGGTCTGTGATTGGCCGGCTGCTCGAGCATTCACGCGTGTTCTATTTCCGTACAGGTGAACTGGAGGAGCTGTGGCTCTCCAGCGCCGACTGGATGAACCGCAACATGTTGCGCCGCATCGAACTGGCCTGGCCCGTGACGGATGCGGCACTGCGCCGGCGCATCATCGACGAATGCCTGCAGGCCTACCTGCACGACACCAAAGATGCCTGGCTGTTGCGTCCGGAGGGCACTTACGTGCCGGCCAGTGCGCAACCGAATGGCCGCCAGCGCCCGACGCTTCATTCCGCACAGGCCAGCCTGATGGCGCTGTATGGAAGCAAGGGCTGACGCCATGGAGGGCCGGTCCATGGATCTGATCCTGTGGCGGCACGCGGAGGCGCAAGAGCATCCCGAGCTGCTCACAGGTCGGCCCGGTGACGCCCTGGACCTGGCACGGCGGCTCACGCCGCGCGGGGAAAAGCAGGCGGCCCGCATGGCGGCCTGGCTGGATCGGCAACTGCCCGAGGGCGCTCGCATCTGGAGCAGCCCGGCAGCGCGCTGCGAACAGACGGCAATGGCCTTGGGACGCAAGTTCAAGCTTCGCGATGAGCTTTGCCCTGAGGGCGATCTGCTGGCCCTGCTCGAACTCGTGCAATGGCCATGCGGAAAGTCACCTGTGGTGGTCGTCGGGCATCAGCCCACATTGGGCCGCGTGGTGGCACGCCTGCTGCGGCTGCAGGAGGAAGACTGCTCGGTCAAGAAGGGCGCCGTGTGGTGGCTGCGCCACCGCGAGCGTGCTGGCACAGGCCAGACAGTCGTGGTCACGGTTCAGACGCCCGAGCTGATCTGACGCGGCAGCGCTTCGCTGCAACCGGGCTGCATCAAGCCTTTTTGGCCGCTGCGCTGGTGCGGCGTGCTCGCGGTGCCGGTGCGCTTGCCACTGGGGCGACCGCCTTTTTGACGGACGCCTTCTTGGCGGCTGTCGGGGTCGCGGGCTTTGCGGCAGATTTGGCGACCACCTTTACAGCGGGTTTGGCCGCTGCAGTTGCTGTCGCCTTGGGTGCCGCCTTTGTGTTGGTCACCGCCGGGCGCCCGGTCTTCAGTGTGGGTACAGCGGCCAGCGCTGCTTTGTAGGCGGCGTCACCGAGCCCCTGCAAGCTCATCAAACCCGCGCGCAACAGCTCGCTTTTCTTCACGCTCGTGCCCAGTGCGATCGCGCGGTCCTTGAGCTTCTCGATGGCCGCAAACTCGTTCTTGGGGATGGTGAAGCTGTCGCGCACCAGCTTGGGTTTTTTGGGGCTGGATTTGCTGCTCTGACTGGCCATGTGCTCACTCCGATGGTTGAAAAGGAGTGAAATTTTAAACGGTATATACCGTTTACACCGTTATGACAAATGCGTGACGAAGCGGTGACAGTGCGGTGTTTGCACTGTTGGCCTCATCGGATGTCTGCGGTGAATTTCCAGGCCGATTTTTGCCAGGCCACGACTTCTTCACCCAGCAGCCACGCCGACTGCGGATAGCGCTTCGCCCAGCCGGGGTTGGTGGACAGCTTGAAAGCGCGTGACTTGTAGCTCAGCTTGATGGACTGGTATTCCGGCATCTGCCGTGCATGGCACAGCAGCACCGCCAGGCGCAGCACCATCAACTGCTTGGCAAACAGTTCGTCCTGCAGCGCTTCCTCGAGTTTGCGCAGTTTGCCGCGCTGGCCCATCACCAGCTGGCTCATGCGGTGCAGTTCGGGCAGCGAAAAGCCGGGTGCGTCCACGTTGTCCAGGATGTACGCGCCGTGGTGGTGAGATCGTTCGTGCGAGATGTGTGTGCCGATCTCGTGCAGCCGCGCGGCCCAGGCCAGTTTTTGCGAGTAGCGCTCGTTTTGCGCGTCCAGCGCGGCGATCTGCGAGAAGAGGGCCGTGCTGACGTCGCTCACGCGCTTGCCCTGCGCCTCGTCGGCCGAGAAGCGGTGGGCCAGCCAGCGCACGGTGCGCTCGCGGACGTCACCACCGTCGGTGTCGCGGTCGATCAGGTCGTACAGCGCGCCATGGCGCAGGGCGCCTTGTGCAGGCACCATTTGCTCAATGCCGAACAGGTCGAAGATCGCACGCAGCACGCTCACGCCGCCACCAATGACCGGGCGCCGGTCGTCCTTCAGGCCTTCGAGGCGAATCTGCTCTGCGCTGCCCGCCTTGATCAGGCGGTCGGTCAACCAGTCCAGACCAGAGCGGGTGACCACCCCCGATGCCCAGCCGTTGGCGGCCAGCATGTCTGCCACCGCACCCACGGTGCCGGAAGATCCGTAGGCCACCGTCCACTCCGCAGGCGGAAACTTGTCCAGCGCCTCGTCAATCACGGCCTTGGCCGCCACTTCAGCGGTCTTGAAGGCGGACGCACTGAACTGACCCCGCGGGAAGTAGCGCGTGGACCAGGCCACGCTGCCCAGCCGGTACGACTCCATGTTGCGCGCGGTGTATCCCTGACCCAGGATCATTTCGGTGGAGCGTCCGCCAATATCCACCACCAGGCGCTTCTCGTCTGAGTGCGGCAGCAACCGCGAGACGCCCTGGTAGATCAGGCGTGCCTCTTCGTGCCCGGACACCACGTCAATCGAGAAGCCCAGAATGGTCTGGGCGTTGCGCAGGAACTCGTCCCGGTTGCGCGCTTCCCGCAGGGTTTGCGTGGCCACCGCCCGCACTTGTTGTTTTTTGAAGCCGTGCAGGCGCTCGGCAAAGCGGGCCAGGCACTCCCAGCCCCGTTCCATGGCCGCCTGGCTGAGGTTTTTTTCTTCGTCCAGCCCCGTCCCCTGGCGCACCGTCTCCTTCAGGTACTCGATGCGCTCGATGTGGCCGGACTGGTACCGGCCGATTTCCAGCCTGAAGCTGTTGGAGCCGAGGTCGATGGCGGCGAGGAGGGTTCCGTTTTGCATGCGAGACGGCGGCGTAGGGCCAGAGAAGGGCCCATGGGGCAGGTTGGTGCGGGAAGACCCGGATTGTGACGCATGGCCGTACCCTGCCGGCAGGCCAGACAGCGCTCGGGGCAACACGCTGTGTGACAACCGTTCGATGTCACGGAGATGTCACATTGCCTGCCTACATTCGTGGCTGTTCTGCATCCCAACCGCTAGGAGTCACCGAATGATCAACAAACGCATCTTCCTCAAGTCCATTGCTGCCGCCGCCATGGCCACCGCCGGCATGGGCGCCGCATTGGCCGCTGACATCACCGGCGCTGGCGCCACGTTCCCGTTCCCGATCTATGCCAAATGGGCTGAGGCCTACAAGAAAGAAACCGGCACGGGCCTGAACTACCAGTCCATCGGCTCCTCGGGTGGCATCCGCCAGATCCGCGCCAAAACCGTGGCGTTTGGCGCCACCGACGCCCCCGTTCCCGGCGCCGACCTTGAAAAAGACGCCATGGTGCAGTTCCCCGCCATCATTGGCGGCACGGTGCCTGTGATCAACCTCGACGGCTTCAAGCCCGGCGAACTGCGCGTGACCGGCCCCGTGCTGGCCGAAATGTTCCTGGGCAAGATCGTCAAGTGGAACGACCCGAAGCTGGCCGCCCTGAACCCGGGCAAGACGCTGCCTGATGCCAATATCACGGTGGTGCACCGTGCCGACGGCTCCGGGACCACCTTCAACTGGACCGACTACCTGACCGTGGTCAGCAAGGAGTGGGCCGATACCGTGGGCAAGGGCGCCGCCGTGAAGTGGCCTGCCGCTTCGTCGGTCGGTGGCAAGGGCAACGAAGGCGTGGCCGCCAACGTCAACCGCGTCAAGGGTGCGCTGGGCTACGTGGAATACGCGTACGTCAAGAAGAACAACATGAACTTCCTGCAGCTCCAGAACGCCGACGGCAAGTACGTGAGCCCGGATGACAAGACGTTCGCGGCTGCGGCTGCCAGCGCCGACTGGTTCAGCGTGCCCGGCATGGGCGTGTCGATGGTCAATGCCAAGGGCGCGGACAGCTGGCCTGTGAGCACGGCGTCTTTCATCCTGATGTACAAGAACCCGGCCGACAAGGCGCAGTCCGCTGAAGTGCTCAAGTTCTTTGACTGGGCGTTCAAGAACGGCAAGGGCATGGCCGCTGAGCTGGACTACGTGCCGCTGCCCGACAGCCTGACCGCCCAGATTCGCTCCAAGGTTTGGACGGAAATCGCCAAGTAAGTTAGGCTGTTCCGCGCACTGTGTCCGCCGTCTGGTTTGCCCCGGTCGGCGGGCACTGTGTTGAGGAGCCGGAAACCTCCGGAAGAAGACCAACATGAGCCTGGGTACCACCATGAGTTCGCAACCCGTGTCCGCTACAACGGGCAACCCCGACATGGAGTCGATTGCCCGGCGGCAACGCATCCAGGACGTGTTTTTTCACCGCATCACGCAGGCGTTTTCGCTGTTGGTGCTGGTGGCGCTGCTGGGCATCATCGTCTCGCTGTTCATCAACGCCTGGCCGACCTTCCAGAAGTTCGGCGTCGGATTTGTCTGGCGTGTCGAGTGGGACATCATCAATGAAGAATTTGGCGCCGCGATTGCCATCGTGGGCACGCTGGCCAGTGCGAGCATTGCACTGCTGATTGCGGTGCCGCTGGCCTTCGGTATCGCGCTCTTCCTGACCGAAACCTGCCCCGTCTGGCTGCGCCGTCCGCTGGGTACGGCCGTGGAGCTTCTGGCGGCCGTTCCTTCGATCATTTACGGCATGTTCGGCCTGTTTGTGTTCGCGCCGCTGTTTGCCGACTATTTCCAGATGCCGGTGCAAAAAATGCTGGGCGGCATGCCTCTGGTGGGCTTCCTGTTCGGCGGCAGCACCAACGGCTTTGGCATTCTGGCCGCTGGCATCGTGCTGGCGTTCATGGTCCTGCCCTTCATTGCCGCCGTCATGCGCGACGTGTTCGAGATCGTGCCGCCCATCCTGCGCGAGTCGGCCTATGGCCTGGGCTGCACGACGTGGGAAGTGGTGCGCCGTGTGGTGCTGCCCTACACCCAGAAGGGCGTCATTGGCGGGATCATGCTCGGCCTGGGGCGCGCGCTGGGCGAAACCATGGCCGTCACGTTTGTGATCGGCAACGCCAACCGCATGCCCACCTCGCTGTTCTCACCCGGCACCTCGATCGCATCGACGCTGGCCAACGAGTTTGGCGAAGCGGCAGACTTCCACCTGTCCACCCTGTTCGCGCTGGGCTTCCTGCTCTTCGTGATCACCTTCATCGTGCTGTCGGCCGCCAAGATCATGTTGTTGCGCGCCGAAAAGGCCAAGGGACTCTGAGGACACCGCCATGGAATTCAACCAAAGTCTTTACAAGCGCCGCCAGCGCGCCAACGCGGTTGGTCTGTCCCTGTCCATGGGCGCCATGGTGCTGGGCCTCTTCGTGCTGCTCTGGATCCTGAGCGTGCTGTTCAGCAACGGGCTTGCGGCCCTGGACTGGAACATGTTCACCCAGTCCACGCCCGCACCCGGCAGCGAGGGCGGTGGCCTGGCCAACGCCATCGTGGGCAGCTTGCTGATGGTCGGCTTCTCGGTGCTGGTCTCCACACCCATCGGCATCTTCGCGGGTGTGTACCTGGCCGAGTACGGCGACACCAGCAAGACCGCCGAGCTCACACGCTTCGTGACCGACATCATGCTGTCTGCACCATCGATCGTCCTGGGTCTGTTCGTGTATGCGATCGCCGTGGCCACCGTGGGTAACTTCTCTGGCTGGGCAGGCAGCCTGGCGCTCTCGCTGATCGCCGTTCCGGTGGTCGTGCGCACCACCGAGAACATGTTGCGGCTGGTGCCTGGCAGCTTGCGCGAAGCCGCATTCGCGCTGGGTGCGCCGCGCTGGAAGGTGGCCACGCTGGTGACGCTGCGCGCGGCCAAGAGCGGCGTGATGACGGGCCTGCTGCTGGCGGTGGCCCGCATCAGCGGCGAGACCGCACCGCTGCTCTTCACCGCCTTGAACAACCAGTTTTTCAGCACCGACATGGGCGCGCCCATGGCCAACCTGCCGGTCGTGATTTTCCAGTTTGCGCTGAGCCCTTACGACAACTGGATTCGTCTGGCCTGGGGCGGTGCGCTGCTGATCACGCTCTCGGTGCTCGCACTCAACATCGTGGCGCGGGTCTTCCTGCGCGAGAAGAAGGTGGGCTGATTGCCGCCCGTCCTGCACAACCGAACAACCGATACGGAACCCAACATGCCCAACACCGCTACGGCCGCCGCAGCCAGCACCAAGAACGCGCTTGAGTTGCGCAACCTGAACTTCTTCTACGGCAAGTTCCAGGGCCTCAAGAACGTCAACATGAACATCGAAGAGCGCAAGGTCACCGCCTTCATCGGGCCTTCGGGGTGTGGCAAATCGACCTTGTTGCGCACGCTCAACCGCATGTACAGCCTGTACCCGGGCCAGCGCGCCGAGGGCGAGATCAATTTCTACGGTCAGAACATTCTGGATGCCAAGCAGGACATCAACCTCCTGCGCGCGCGCATCGGCATGGTGTTCCAGAAGCCGACGCCGTTTCCGATGTCGATCTACGACAACATCGCCTTCGGCGTGAAGCTGTACGAAGACCTGAGCCGCGGCGAGATGGATGACCGGGTGGAGTGGGCGCTGTCCAAGGCAGCCCTGTGGAACGAGGTGAAGGACAAGCTCAACCAGAGCGGCTTGTCGCTCTCGGGCGGCCAGCAGCAACGTCTGTGCATTGCGCGCAGCGTGGCGGTGAAGCCTTCGGTTCTGCTGCTGGACGAGCCGACTTCGGCGCTGGATCCCATTTCCACCGGCAAGGTCGAGGAGCTCGTGCACGAACTCAAGCAGGACTACACGATCGCCATCGTCACGCACAACATGCAGCAGGCCGCGCGCTGCAGCGACTACACCGCCTACATGTACCTGGGCGAGCTGATCGAGTTCGGGTCTACGGAGCAGATTTTCTTCAAGCCCAGCAAGACCGAGACGGAAGACTACATCACGGGCCGCTTCGGCTGAGCCCTCTCGTACCCGACCCCACAGCGATCCAACGGGAGACCTTTCATGAGCGACAAACACATCTCCAGTCAGTTCGACGCCGAGCTGAACTCCATCTCCACGCATGTGCTCGAAATGGGCGGCCTGGTCGAATCCCAGCTGCACCAGGCGGTGTATGCGCTGATCCACATGAGCCAGGAGTCGGCTGAGCAAGTCCTGGAGAACGAGACGCGCATCAATCAGATGGAGGTGCAGATCGATCACGAGATCATCTCCACCATTGGCCGCCGCCAGCCCACGGCACGTGACCTGCGGTTTCTGATGGCGATCTCGCGCACCACGCAGAACCTGGAGCGCGCCGGCGACGAGGTGGCCCGCATCGCACGCATGGTCAAGTCCATCATCCAGAACGGCTCGCCACGCAACCTGCCCAGCTCGGAGTTGCGCATGGCCGCCGACCTGGCCGCCGCGCTGCTGCGCAAGACCCTGGACTCTTTTGCCCGGCTGGATACCGCGATGGCGGTGGCCATCATCAAAGGCGATGACGCCATCGACCACGAGTACAACGGTTTCCTGCGCAAGCTCATCACCTACATGATGGAAGACCCCCGCACCATCTCGCCCAGCCTGGACCTGCTGTTCCTGGCGAAGTCGATCGAGCGCGTGGGCGACCATGCCAAGAACATCGCCGAGCAGATCATCTTCATCGTCAAGGGTGAAGATGTGCGCCATGCGCCGATGTCGGAAGTGGAGTCGGTGGTCGGATGAGAAAACTCCCACGCGTGCTCGTTGTCGAGGACGAGCCGTCCATTGCCGAACTGATTGCTGTCAACCTGCGGCACAACGGCTTCGCGCCCACCGTGGTATTTGACGGAGCGGCAGCCCAGCGCGAGGTCGACGCCGTGTTGCCTGACGTCATCTTGCTCGACTGGATGTTGCCGGGCGAGAGCGGCGCCGTGCTGGCGCGGCAGTGGCGCAAGAACGAGCGCACAAAGACCGTGCCCATCCTCATGCTCACCGCCCGCAGCGACGAAAGCGACAAGGTGCAAGGGCTCGATGCAGGCGCGGACGACTACATCACCAAGCCGTTCTCCACCCAGGAGTTGCTGGCGCGCATCCGTGCCGTGCTGCGTCGCCGGGCGCCCGAGATCGTCAACGACTCCGTGCAGGTGGGCGAGCTGGCGCTGGACGCGGCCACCTATCGCGTCACTTTCCGTGGCGCCGAGCTCAAGGTCGGGCCCACCGAATTCAAATTGCTTCACTACCTCATGAAGCACGCAGAGCGCGTGCACACGCGTGGTACGCTGCTCGACAAGGTCTGGGGAGACCATGTGTTCATCGAGGAGCGTACTGTGGACGTGCATGTCAAACGATTGAGGGAATCACTCGGTGAGGCGTCCGGCATGGTGGAGACGGTGCGTGGCGCCGGTTACCGCCTGACGTCGATGAATCACACCGGTAAACCGGCGCAAGGCACCCCGATCTCGGCCACATGACCCGCCGCGCCATCGAACTGCTGCTCCTGGTCGCATTGGGGGCGGTCTGGGGTTGGGCACAGGAGTCGCCAGCCATCACATTTGCAGGCGCTTTGGTCGGTGCGCTGGCATGGACCTTTCTTGACGGGGTTCGCGCGCGGCGTGTGTTGCGCTGGCTCAACAAGGGCGAGGCCACCCGTGCGCCGAATCTGGGCGGTGTCTGGGGCGAGTTGGTCGAGCGTTGCCGCAAGGTCATCAAGAAGCTGGAGAAAAAGGCCCAGAGCAGCGACGCACGGCTCGAAGACTTTCTGGCCGCCATTCAGGCGTCTCCCAACGGCGTGGTGCTGCTGGATTCGTCCGGGCGTATCGAGTGGTCCAACCTGACGGCTGCCAACCAGCTGGGTTTTGATCCGCAGCGTGACCTGGGGCAGTACGTGCGCAACCTGGTGCGCAACCCGGCCTTTACGGCCTACCTGGCCGGTGGCGACTTCGGGCATGAGATCCAGATCGACGGCCCAGGTCCGCGGCCCTCGCAGCCGACCAAGATTTCGATGCAGGTGCATCCGTACGGCAAGAAGCGCAAGCTGATGATCACGCGAGACGTGACCGCCGTGTTGTTGGCAGAGGCAATGCGCCGCGATTTCGTGGCGAACGTTTCACACGAGATCCGCACGCCGCTCACGGTGCTCAGCGGCTTCGTGGAAACGATGCAGAGCATTCCGCTGGAGGAAGCCGACCGCACCCGCTATCTGGACCTGATGAGTCAGCAGGCGCACCGCATGCAAACGCTGGTGAGCGACTTGCTCACGCTGTCGCGGCTGGAGGGCAGCCCGGCGCCCGGGCCCGGCGAGTGGATTGACGCCGAAGAGCTCCTGAGCCATGTGGTGCAGGAAGCCAAAGGCTTGACGCACGCCATTTCTCCCACGCCACATGAGATTGAGCGGATGACCGGGCCGGATCTCTGGGTGTCGGGTGCCCGCACCGAACTGCTCAGTGCCATGTCGAACCTGATGAGCAATGCCGTGCGCTACACACCCGGTGGTGGGCGCATCCGCTCGGGGTGGCGACTGCGCGCCGATGGCTGGGTGGAGTTCTTCGTCAGCGACACGGGGCCTGGCATCGCTGCCGAGCACATTCCCAGACTGACCGAGCGCTTTTACCGTGTGGACCGCAGCCGTTCGCGGGAAACGGGCGGGACTGGCCTGGGCTTGGCCATCGTGAAACACGTGGCCCAGCGCCATGGTGGTCACATCGAGGTGCAGAGCGTGCTGGGGGAAGGGTCGACGTTCGCGATTGCCCTGCCTCCCGCACGGGTGCGCGAGCGCGTCAACGGCTGACGCGCTGGTACACCAGCAGACTTTCCTTGTTGTCGGTGAGGCGGCGCACCGTGGCCTTGAATGCCCACTGCGTGAGGTCGACACGTTCGTTCAATGTCGGTTGACTCTCGGGCGCCACCACCATGCTGCGGCAGCGTCCGGCGTTGCCGTCGCTGCTGCGGACCAGCTCGAGTTCACCGTGGTACTGCAAAGCGGCGATCTGCGCCTGATTGAGGCCATCAGCCAGCACACAACTCTGTTTGCCGACCAGCCCGGCAATACCGCGCGAGATCGGGCCGTAGCTGCGACCGAAGTCGAGCAGGGGGAGCCAGAGTGTCATCAGCAACAGCCAGCACAAGGTGCTGCCGGCCGCAGGCAGCACGAGGCTCTTCCACAGTGCCTGCCGATGCTTTCCCACCCGCCACGCCACCAGCCACAGCCATGCGGCAGTCGCAGCTGCGCCGAGTGCAAACAGGATCAGGGAGAACTCCGGTACAAATCCCGGCGCGAGTCTCGCCACGTTGGCCGCCGGCTTCGCGGGCACACCTGTTTGCATGGCGATCCAGATCACCCAGATCACCAGCGCACAGCCTGAGAAAAACACCAGCGTGAACCAGTCCACCAGCGCCGACACGCTTCGGCGCAGCGTTGGCAACGCGAATGCCGCCAGCGCGGCCATGGCCGGCAGCGCGAGCAGCAACGCGCGATCACGCCCGTCAGACATTGCACTGTCGGCCACGCTCACCAGAACGGCCCACAGTGGCAGTGCCACATGGGGCTGAAGCCATTGATGGCGCCAGCGCCAGAGCGTCCACAGCGCCAAGGGCCACGCAGGCCAGGTGAACCACACCAACAGCTTGCCCCAGCTGACCCATTGCAATTGATCCAGCGGCGTCTCGATGGCCGGTGCTGGTACCCATCCCAAGAGCATCGAGACGGCGAAAACCACGCCAAACAAGCCTGTGGCCCAAGGCAGTGGGTCTCGCAAGGCGGTGGTCGATTCAAGTGGCTCATCGGTCGCGGATGGCATGGCAGATCCGCCACGTCGAGAGAACCACAGAACGAGCAGCAGGCCACCGCCCAGCCACGCGGCCATCCACGGCGCTCCGCTCAGAATCAACGCGGCGCTGGCAAATCCCCAGGCGAACACGCTGCGACCTGGACGGCGGTTGCCAGGATGCGCCAGGCGCGCTGCGGCAAACAACATCAGCGATGCCCAGGCGAGTCGCGTCAGGTCGGGCGTGGTTTCGTGCGAGAGCTGCGCCAGGCCCAGGCAAGCGATCAACGCCAGCAAACCGGCGTCGGCCAGCGCACGTGCGTAGTCGGTCGGCTGTGCTTCACCCCCAAAGGCAAACGCAACCGGTTGAGCTGCTGGCTGGCGGGCCAGGTGATAAACGGAATACCAGGTGCACACAAGCGTGAGTGCGAGCAACAGCGCGAACGGAATGCGGACCGCGAACTCGGCCGAAACGAACGGCAGCAGCCGGATGAAGGAGGCGCCCAGCCAATAGGGGAGCAGGCCGGCTTCTTCTGCGCCCATGCCGAGCACCTGCGGATTCCACCACTCGCTGCGACCCAGGGCCATTTCAAGCATGACGCCAAATGCCGAGACATCGGCACTTTTCCAGGGCTCCCTGCCCAGAAAACCCGGCAACACGTAGGCGGCGCAAAACAGGATCAAGGCGACCCTGGGCAGGCGTCGCACGGCCGACTGGGTAACGATGGCGGGGGTGGGCTGGTTCACTGCGGCAAATATACAGGGGTCAACACGACGCGATGGGTGCGTGCGCTGATCGCATGGGCGAAAAAAAAGCAGCCCGGGCAGGCTGCTTTCTTGCAAGGTGCCAGAACCTTCGGGGTTCTGTCAGCGGCATCACTTGGCTGCCGTGGTGCCCTTGCCGTAGCGGTTGCGGAAACGCTCCACACGACCACCCATGTTGTCCACGCTTTTCTGCGTGCCCGTGTAGAAAGGGTGCGATTCGCTCGAGGTGTCCAGCTTGTACAGGGGCAGCTCGCGGCCGTCTTCCATCTTGATCATCTCTTTCGTGCTGGCGCAGGAACGCGTCACGAACTTGAAGCCATTGGAGAGGTCCTGGAAGCAGACTTCGCGGTAGTTGGGGTGAATGCCGTCTTTCATGCGTATCTTTCAGTTCAGGTGCAACAGCCGCAACGAAACCGTTCCGTTGTACTTGCCGCAGTCAGCAAAGCCTCGAATTATAGCGTCAACCGCCTCGACGCATCATGTCGAAGAATTCGGAGTTGTTCTTCGTCGACTTCATGCTCTTGAGCACCATCTCCATGGCTTCGATTTCGTCCATGTTGTACATGAACTGTCGGAGGATGCGGGTCTTCTGCAGAATCTCGGGCTGCAGCAGCAGCTCTTCGCGGCGCGTGCCACTGCGGTTGAGCTGGATGGATGGAAACACGCGTTTTTCGTAGAGGCGGCGGTCCAGGTGGATTTCGCAGTTGCCTGTGCCTTTGAACTCTTCGAAGATCACTTCATCCATCCGGCTTCCGGTGTCCACCAGTGCCGTGGCGATGATGGTGAGCGAGCCGCCTTCTTCGATCTTGCGGGCTGCGCCGAAGAAGCGCTTGGGCCTTTGCAGGGCGTTGGCGTCCACACCGCCGGTGAGCACCTTGCCGCTGGAAGGCAGCACGTTGTTGTAGGCGCGGGCGAGGCGGGTGATCGAGTCGAGCATGATCACGACATCCTTGCCGAGTTCGACCAGGCGCTTGGCGCGCTCGATCACCATCTCGGCCACGTGCACGTGCCGCGCTGCGGGCTCGTCGAAGGTGGAGGCAATGACTTCTCCGCGCACGGTGCGCTGCATTTCCGTCACTTCCTCGGGGCGTTCGTCGACCAGCAACACCATCAACACCACCTCGGGGTGATTGGCAGTGATCGCATGGCAGATGTGCTGCATCATCACCGTCTTGCCGCTCTTGGGTGGCGCCACGATCAGGGCGCGCTGGCCGCGTCCGATCGGGGCAATGATGTCAATCACCCGTCCGGTGATGTTCTCTTCGCTCTTGATGTCGCGTTCCAGGCGCATCTGTTCCTTGGGGAACAGCGGCGTCAGGTTCTCGAACATGATCTTGTGCTTGTTGTCCTCAGGCGGCAGGCTGTTGATCTTGTCGAGCTTGTTCAGTGCGAAGTAGCGCTCGCCATCCTTGGGGATGCGCACTTCACCTTCAATCATGTCCCCGGTGTGGAGGTTGAAACGCCGGATCTGGCTGGGCGAGATGTAGATGTCGTCGGTGCTGGCGGTATAGCTCGTGTCGGGCGCGCGCAGGAAGCCGAAACCATCGGGCAAGACCTCCAGAACGCCGTCGGCGTAGACCAGTTCACCCCCTTTGGCGCGCTTCTTGATGATGGCAAACATCAATTCCTGCTTACGCATGCGGCCAGGGTTTTCGATCTCAAGCGCTTCAGCCTGCTTGAGGACTTCAGACACGTGCAGTGCCTTGAGTTCGTTAAGGTGCATGGAATTCACTCCGAGAGGGAGTCGAGTCAAAACCGGGGGAGGGGGTGCGCCTGCGTCCGGATGGCGGACGGTGCGCAGAAAGAAGGGCGGGTCTCTGTCGGGGCCGCCGCGTCAAATTATGACAGGAAAACCGGGGCCGGGGAACCGGTGCCCGGGCGTTGCACCCAGGCACCTTGAAGCATTGCGCTCAGGCCAATTGCTGATCGATAAATGCAGTGAGTTGCGCCTTGCTCACGGCACCCACCTTGGTGGCAGCCAGCTGACCATCCTTGAACAGCATCAGCGTCGGAATGCCGCGGATACCGAACTTGGCAGGCACGTCGCGGTTGTCGTCCACATTAAGCTTGGCGATCTTGAGCTTGCCGTTGTAAGAGCCCGCCACTTCGTCGAGGATCGGGGCGATCATCTTGCAGGGGCCGCACCACTCGGCCCAGAAGTCCACCAGCACTGGCGCTCCGGCGTCCAGCACATCAGCCTGGAAGCTGGCATCGGAAACGTGTTTGATCAGGTCGCTGGCCATGATTCGTCCTAAAAGTCGTTGAGCAGGAGGTTACAGTTTGGGGCACTTGCCAGCAGTTCAAGGCGGTTTCAACGCCGCTGGCATGTCCGGCCCGCCATTGTGACAGAAACCCCCATTTCCATGACGCCTGTAAGCTCGGACCGCGCCCGTGACGTGGCTCTGGCATGGGAGCGACTTGTCGGCGAGATTGACGAGGTGCTGCGCGCGCGCGCGCTGTCTCCCGATCGGCTGGTGGTGCTGGTGCCGTACGCCCAGCTGATGGATGCGGGTCGGCGCGCCTGGGCCCGCGTTCATCCCACTGGCTTTTCACCGCGCTTCGAGTCCAGCCGAAACTGGGCGACCAGCTTGCAGCCCTTTGCGCCGGGTCCAGGCGACATCTGCATGGACATGGCCCGAGACAGCTTGATGGCGGCGGCGCTGATTGACCGCGTGGCGCCCGCGCGTGCCGACGCTGCATTGCGCTCAGTGATGGTCTCGCGCCTCGTCGAGGCGGCGCGCCAGCTTGCGCCGCTGGCTGCCGCCCGCCCGCCCACGAAGCGTCTTGCCTGGGCAGAACCGCTGCGCACCGCCTTGACCGCTGGTCCGCAGGCGCTGCAGTGGGAAGGCTTGCTGGCGTCGCTGGCATTGACCTGGGCCAGCACATCTGCATACGCCACCGATGTGCTGTGGAGCTCTTCGGCGCAACCGGGCTTTGCGGCCGACTTTCTGGTGGTGCTGCAGGGCTTCCAGGCGGACCCGCTCGCCGCCGCATTGGTTTCGCACTGGGGCTTGAACGCGTTGTCGGTACCTTTTGAGCTGACATCCAGGGACGTCGGTGCGCGTCTGCATGCGTGTGGTGACGCCGAGGATGAAGCCCAGCGCGCCGCTGCCTGCGTGATCGAGCATGTGAACGCAGGTCGTGCGCCTGTGGCGCTGGTGGCCAATGATCGGTTGCTCACGCGCCGTGTCAGCGCGATGTTGCACGGCGCCGGGGTTTCTGTGCGCGATGAAACGGGCTGGAAGCTCTCCACCACGCACGCCGCTGCGCGCTTGATGAGCCTGCTTCGCGCAGCGCAGCCGCAAGCGTCGATGGACGATGTGCTGGACTTGCTCAAACAAGCGCCGGCCTGGCCCGATGCGCATGTGCTCCATCTCGAACAGCTGGCGCGTGAACTCGGCGTGTCGCGCTGGCGGTCTGCGCTCCAGCACGAACGCCTGGCGCAGGTGCTGCCCACCGGGTTGGAGCCGCTGCTGCAAGGCCTGCAGCCTGCCCGCGTGCTCACCCAGTGGCTGCACGATCTTGGCGGCGCGCTGCAGGTGTGCGGACTGCTGCCTGCCTTGCAGAACGACCCGGCGGGACAGCAGTTGCTGCAGTCGCTTCGGCTGGGTGAGGGCGCTGCCATGGAGCTGGCGGGCGTCGCCGACGCCATGGGTGGCGCTGCGCGGACTGGTTCGAAGCTCTCACTCTCGGCATTGACGGCTTGGGTGAGGGACGTGCTCGAGGGAGCCAGCTTCATGCCACGCAGTGCTGCCGATCCGCAGGTGGTGGTGTTGCCCATGGCTCAACTGCTGGGACGCGCGTTTGCTGCGGCGGTCGTGCCTGGTTGCGATGAGGCCCACCTGAGCCCCAGCCCGGAGCCGTCTGGCGAGTGGACCGCTGTCCAGCGCGAGCTGCTGGGATTGCCTTCGCGCGAGGCCCTGGCCCAGGCGGCTGCGGGCGCTTGGCAAGCCACGCTGGCGTTGCCGGAGCTGGACCTGCTCTGGCGCACCCAGGACCGCGGGGAAGCGGTGTTACCCAGCGCCTGGATACAGGCGCTGCCGAACGCCGCACAGCGCAACGGCGACCCGCGCGGGCAGCGCGCGCTGGAGGCCATGACATTGCCCCGGCCCAGTCCGTCGGCCTGCGACGTGCTGCCGGAGTCGCTCTCGGCGAGCGCCTACCAGGACTTGCGCGACTGTCCGTATCGGTTCTTCGCACTGCGGCAGTTGAGGCTGGTCGAGTCGGCTGAGCTGGAGGCTGAGCCCGACCAGCGCGACATGGGCAACTGGCTGCATGCGGTGCTGCGTGCATTTCACGAACAGCGCGGGGACCAACGTCCGGGCCGTCAGGCAGACTGCGCCCACCTCGACCGCCTGGCCGACGAAGCCGCCGCGGCCATGGGCCTGAATGCTGGCGAGGGCGGTGCCGGCTTTCTGCCGTACCAGGCGGTGTGGCCGGCGTTGCGCGAAGGCTATCTGGACTGGCTGGGCGGCTTCGAGGCGACCGACGCCCGGCCGGGGCCCCGGTTTGTCCAGGCCGAAGCCGCGCTGACTTCACACGCGGGCAATTGGAAGCTGTATGGAAAGCTGGACCGGATCGACATTCAGCAGAGCCCTGAAGGCCCCATTCCGTTCGTGATCGACTACAAGACCGAGAGCCGCAGCAAGACCAACGACCGTGTGAAGGAACCGCTGGAAGACACACAGCTTGCGTTTTATGCGGCGCTCTTGCCCGACGACAACCTCCGCGCGGCGTACCTCAGCATCACCGACAAGCGCGGCGAAGGCGGCAAGGACACGCCCACCTGGCTGGTTGAACAAACCGATGTGCTGATGGCGCGCGACCATTTGCGCGAGGGCCTGGCGCACGACATGGCGCGGGTGGCCGCGGGCCAGCCCATGCCCGCCTTGGGCGAGGGCCGCGTGTGTGACTTCTGTGCCGCCCGCGGGCTCTGCCGCAAAGACTTCTGGGGTGTTGAATGAATGCCCCCGCTTACCGTATCAATGGCACACCTGCCGCGCGTGACGCCTTCTATGCGCTGGCTTGCGACCCGTCGCGCAGCATCGCGGTGGAAGCCTGCGCCGGCGCTGGCAAGACCTGGATGCTGGTCTCGCGCATCCTGCGCGCGCTGCTGGACGGCTGCGCGCCGCAAGACATCCTGGCGATCACCTTCACCAAGAAGGCCGCGGGCGAAATGCGCGACCGTCTCAACACCGAGCTGCGCCGCTGGGCCGGTTTGACCGACGAGGCGCTGGCGGGCGAGTTGCGCGCGCGCGGGCTGGACGCGGCCGACGCCATCCGCCGCGCGCCCGACGCCCGCAGCCTGCATGTGCGCCTGATGGCGCAGGGCCGCGTCGTGCAGGTGCGCACCTTCCAC
>NZ_JAHVAB010000054.1 GCF_019264445.1 Hydrogenophaga sp. | reverse complement strand
GGCCGACTCGTACCTGCGGGTGGACCGCCTGCTCGACGCCGCGCTGGCCACCAACGCCGACGCCGTGCACCCGGGCTACGGCTTCCTCAGCGAAAACGCCGACTTCGCCCAGACCGTGATCGACGCCGGCCTCACCTGGGTCGGCCCGCCGCCTGCGGCCATCCGCGCACTGGGCAGCAAGTCGGCCGCGAAGGCGCTGGCGCTCGCGCACGGCGTGCCCTGCCTGCCCGGCTACTTTGGCGACGACCAAAGCGAAGACACGCTGTTGGCCGAGGCACAGCGCGTGGGCTTTCCGCTGATGGTGAAGGCCGTGGCCGGCGGCGGCGGGCGCGGCATGCGCCTGGTGCAGGAGGCTGCGCAATTGCTGCCGGCGCTGCGCAGCGCGCGCTCCGAAGCGCTCGCCGGCTTTGCCAATGGCGACCTGCTGATCGAGCGCGCCCTGCTGCGCCCGCGCCATGTGGAGGTGCAGGTGTTTGCCGACGCGCACGGCCACTGCGTGCACCTGGGCGAGCGCGACTGCTCCGTGCAGCGCCGCCACCAGAAGATCGTGGAAGAAGCGCCGAGCCCGGCGGTGTCGCCCGAATTGCGAGAAGCGCTGGGCCGCTGCGCCGTGGCGCTCGCGCAGGCGGCGGGGTATGTGGGCGCGGGGACGGTGGAGTTTCTGGTGGAGGGAGCGGGGTTGGCGGGGGCTTCGACAAGCTCAGCCCGAACGGAGAGTGGTTCAGCCCTAACGGAGGGTGGCTCAGCCCTAACGGAGGGTGGTTCAGTTCGAACGGAGAAGGGCGCGGTCGGAACGGTGTGTGGTTCAGGCCTGGCAGAGAAGGACTCGGTCGGAACGGAGAGTGGTTCAGACCTGGCGGAGAAGGGCTCACGCGGAACGGCATCCCCCTCCGTTCGCCCTGAGCCTGTCGAAGGGCTCACCCACACCTCACCGTTCTACCTCATGGAGATGAACACCCGCCTGCAGGTGGAGCACCCCGTGACCGAAGCCCTCACGGGGCTCGACCTGGTGGAGTGGCAACTGCGCGTGGCGCGCGGCGAGCCGCTGCCGCTGGCGCAAGAGCAGATCAGCTTCCGTGGCCACGCCATCGAAGTGCGCCTGTGCGCCGAAGACGAGCACTACACCCCGCACACCGGCCGCGTGCGCCACTTTGCCGAGCCGCCCCTGCCCAGCGGCCTGCGGTTTGACCACGCGCTGGAAACCGGCGCCGAAGTGACCCCGCATTACGACGCCATGCTGGGCAAGCTCATTGCCCACGCGCCCACCCGCACCGAGGCCATCGAGCGCCTAGCCCATGCGCTGGACCAGACCCAGGTGCTGGGCCTGCCCACCAACCGCGCCTTTCTGGCCGCGTGCCTGCGCCACCCGGTGTTTCAGGGTGGCGGCGCGCTCATTCCGTTTCTGGCCGACGAAGGCGACACCGTGCGCTGCATGCTGCAGCCCCCGCCCGACGCGGTGCTGGCCGGCGTGTTGGCGGCGGCGTTTGCGCAGGCGCCGCAGGCCGCGCTGCCATGCCCCTTTGCGCGCCCGCTGCGCTGGCAGCACGCCGGGCACCTGCTGGAGCTGGCCGTGCACGAGCAGGGGCAGGGCGCCCTGGCCGTGGCGGTGGGCGAGCGCCGCGTGCAGGCGCGTGTGGCGCCGGGGCGCGTGGTCATCGACGGCGTCACCTGGCCGGTGGTGGCGGTGCCGCTGGGCGCGGGCCACTGGCAGGCCCAGGCCGGTGCGCACACGCTGGCCCTGGCCGACCTCAGCCACGCGCCGCGCGAGCGCGCGGGCGGCGCATCGGCCGCGCGCGAACTGCGTGCGCCTTTCAACGGCAAGCTCATCGCGGTGCACGCCGTGCCCGGCGCTGCGGTGGCCCAGGGCGAGCCGCTGCTCGTCATTGAATCCATGAAGCTCGAACACACCCTGGCCGCGCCGCGCGACCTCACGGTGGAGGCCGTGGCGGTGGTGGCGGGGCAGCAGGTGTCGCCCGGCCAACGGCTCATCACCTTCGCGGCCTGACATGAACCCCACCCAGGCCTCCCCCGACTTCACCGCCGAAGACATCGCGGCGCTCGTGGACACCGTGCAGCGCTTTGCCACACAAGCCGTGGCGCCCCACGTGCCCGCCTGGGAAGCCGACGGCGAGCTCCCGCGCTCGCTGCACCGCGAGGCGGCCGAGGTCGGCCTGCTCGGCCTGGGCTACCCCGAGCACCTGGGCGGCACGCCCGCGCCCTGGCGCGCGCGCAACGCCATGTCGCGCACGTTGGCCCGCCATGGCGGCAGCGGCGGCGTGATGGCCAGCCTCTTCACCCACAACATCGGCCTGCCCCCCGTGCTCGCGCACGGCACGCCCGAGCTGCAGCAGGAAGTGATTCCGCCCGTGCTGCGTGGCGAGCAGATTGCCGCCCTGGGCATCACCGAACCCGGCGGCGGGTCGGACGTTGCCGCCCTGCGCACCACCGCGCGGCGGGAGGGCGACGACTACGTCATCGACGGCGAAAAGGTCTTCATCACCTCCGGCATGCGCTGCGACTGGATCACCCTGGCCGTGCGGACCGACGCCCACAACAAAGGCGCGGGCGGCATCAGCATGATCGTGGTGCCGTGCAATGCGCCCGGCGTGTCGCGCACGCGGCTGGAGAAGATGGGCTGGCACTGCTCCGACACCGCGCATCTGCGCTTTGACAGCGTGCGCGTGCCCGCGCGCTACCGCCTGGGCGCCGAAGGCGCGGGCTTTCGCATCATCATGGGCAACTTCAACGGCGAGCGCCTCGCCCTCGCGGCCATGGCGCTGGGCTTTGCCGAAGCCTGTTTTGACGAAGCCCTGGCCTGGGCGCGGCAGCGCAGCACCTTTGGCGCGCCACTCATCGAGCGCCAGGTGATCCGCCACCAGCTCATGGACATGCAGATGCGCATCCACTCCACCGCCAGCTGGGTCGAAGCCCTGAGCGCACGCGTGGACGCGGGCGACGCCGGCGCCGACTGGGTCGCGCAGGTCTGCCTGCTGAAAAACCACGCCACCCAGACCATGCAGTTCTGCGCCGACGCGGCCGTGCAGATCCTCGGCGGCATGGGCTACATGCGCGGCACCGTGAGCGAGCGCGTGTACCGCGAGGTGAAGGTGATGATGATCGGCGGCGGCGCCGAAGAAATCATGAAGGAACTCGCCGCACGACAATGGGGCCTATGAGCAAAACCACCCCCGCCGCCCCCGCCAAGCCCGTTGAATTCGAGCCCGAGTTTTTCGACGCGCTCAAGAACCTGTTTGAAGAAAAGATCGTCTTCAACCGCGTGCTCGGCCTGCAGATCACCGCCATCGGACCCGACAAGATCAGCGGCCGCCTTCCCATGAAGCCCGACCTGGTGGGCCACTACCAGCACAACCGCGTGCACGGCGGCGTGGTCAGCGCCTGCCTGGACGCGCTGGGCGGTATGGCCTGCGTGGCCGCCATCGGCGCACGCCACATGGACGAACCCCCGCTGCAACGCCTGCAACGCTTCAGCAAACTCGGCACCATCGACCTGCGCATCGACTACCTGCGCCCCTGCGTGGGCGAACACTTCATCATGCACGCCGAAGTGCTACGCCTGGGCTCACGCGTGGCCAACACGCGCATGGAGTTTCTGGGGGCGGACGGGAAGTTGTTGTGTGTGGGGGCTGGGGCGTATATCGTTTCTTAAAGAAAGCCCTTGAAATGAGCTCACACAGAGCCCACTACCAAAACACGGTTGCAGGGTTTTTGGGGTTGTCTGCAGACGAGATCTGCGGGGTATTGGCTCGAAATAGTGCCTTCCCCGTTGAACGCGCTCAACTGGATGCCTGGAGGGAGCAGGTGTGTTTGTTGCACTCGATCCTGAAGATCCTCGATGCACAAGGGCATGTTTTTTTTGAGTTTGTTCTCCCGCGCATTGGTCGACGAGTTGATGTTGTCCTCGTGATCAAAAATTTGGTGTTTGTTCTCGAGTTCAAAGTCGGAGAGCGTGAGTTCCATCGGTCTGCTTTTGATCAGGTCTGGGACTACGCGCTCGACTTAAAGAATTTTCATGAACCTTCACATCAAGCGCCCGTTGTTCCAGTGTTGATTGCAACGCGAGCCAATGCACCTCAGTCTCCGTACAGACCTCCTGACAAGGATGGTGTGTACGCCCCAATTGGCGTTGGAGCGCATCAGTTGGCGCCATTGTTGGAGATGTATCTCACTTCTACAGATAGCGCCTTGATTGATGGTGCGGTATGGGGAGCCGGGCGCTACAGCCCGACACCCACCATCATCGAGGCAGCTCGAGCGCTCTACAGCGGTCATGCAGTTGTTGAAATTTCTAGAAGTGATGCAGGAGCCTCCAACCTCACTCGGACTTCTAACTACGTGAGTGAAGTCATTGCCGATGCGCAGCGGCACGGACGTAAAGCGATCTGCCTCTTGACTGGTGTGCCAGGTGCCGGAAAAACCTTGGTGGGTTTGGACATCGCTACACAGCACATGGATGCATCTAGCGCGCTACACAGTGTCTTTCTGTCTGGCAACGGACCATTGGTTGCAATTCTTCGAGAGGCACTTGCCCAAGATCAAGTTCAACGCGAGCGACTTGCCGGTAGACGCTTAACGAAGACTGCTGCACGTCGTCAGGTAGAAGCCTTTATCCAAAACGTCCACCACTTTCGAGACGATTGCTTGGCGAATTCTGGCGCGCCTCCAGAGCATGTAGCCATATTTGATGAGGCACAACGTGCTTGGAATCGCGATCAAACGATCGCCTTCATGGCGCGCAAGAAGGGGCGTTCAGACTTCGATGCATCTGAGCCTGAGTACTTGTTGTCTTGTATGGACCGCCACAACGACTGGGCTGTCGTGCTCTGCCTCGTTGGAGGTGGACAAGAAATCAACACCGGGGAGGCAGGCATATCTGAGTGGATCAATGCACTGCGCAACCGCTATCCGCATTGGGCAGTACACGTATCGCCGCGTTTGCAGGAGTCCGAATATGCGTCGGGCGCTGCATTGGATTCATTGAAGGGGCATGCCGAAGTCCATCTGGACGAAGCCCTTCATCTCAACGTGTCCCTTCGCTCATTCCGCGCTGAACGACTGTCAGATTGGGTGAAGTTCGTGCTCGACCAGGAGGTGGAGCAGGCGCGAGAAACTTTGCGCGAACTGCTGCCGCGGTACCCAATCGTGATTACGAGAAAACTGGCTACTGCGAAGGCGTGGATCAAAGCGAAGGCCCGAGGAAGCGAGCGGTTCGGATTGGTTGTGTCGTCGCAGGCACAACGTCTCAGGCCGCATGCCATCGATGTACGCGTGCCAGTGGATCCTGTGCATTGGTTCTTGGCCAGCAAGGAAGATGTACGGTCGTCTTATTACTTGGAAGACGCAGCCACAGAGTTTCATGTTCAGGGCTTAGAGCTGGACTGGGCCTGTGTGGTTTGGGACGCTGATTTTCGAAAGTCAGGTCAAGCTTGGGATCATTGGTCATTCGTTGGGCACCGTTGGCAGCGCATTCGGCAACCGGATCGCCAAACCTATCTTAAGAATGCCTATCGCGTTCTGCTCACTCGGGCTCGTCAAGGGATGGTGCTGGTCGTGCCTTGCGGCAGTCAGGAAGATCCGACGCGGGACCCCAGTTTCTATGACGCGACGTATCACTACTTGAGCTCTCTCGGCGTCCCGACTTTGGACTAGACCGGGCGATGCCACTCTTTTGTGGCTGCAGAAATTCAGGCAGGCAGGCGTAAGCACGGCATCGGTTAGATGTGCTCTTTCAAACGAGTGCGCCTCGGCCGAACCGACGACCAAGCCACCCCCACCCCCACCGCAAACGCGGTGTATGCCGCCACAAACACCCACCAAGGCGCCTCCCAATACAGCAGCCGCGACAGCCAGTGCTCAATGAAGCTTTCGCGGTAGGCGCTCTGGCCAGCGACGCGGCGCAGGTCCTGTTCCCACACGGTGAGCGGGCACAGCTGGCCCAGCCAGGCCTGCACGGCGATGAACACCATCAGGGCCAGGTGGGTGAGACGCAGGCCGAAGTGGCGCACCCAGTGCCAGCCGAGTGCGCCACCGATCAAGACGAGGGGCAGCAGGCCCACCACGAAGACGACGATGCCGACGTGCAGGGCGAGCAGGGCGTCGGCGAGCAGGGCGGCGAGGCTGGGGCTGATGTTCATGTGCGGCCCATGGTACGGTGGCCCTTGGCGTTGGGGCGTAAAAAAACCGCCAGCACACGAGGCGCTGGCGGTTCACGCATGGCCTGCCGAGGCAGGCAGCGTCATACGCGGTGCATCACTTGGCGGTGGTGTCGATCTTCACGTACTCGGAGATCACTTTCCAGCGGCCGTCCTGAATCTGCGACAGGCGTGAGGCGTTGCTGCCCAGGCGCTTGGTGGCGGTAAAAGTCATTTCGGCGCTGCCAAAGATGTCGGGCGGGATGGTCATGCCGTCCATGGCTTTGATGAAGCTGTCGGTGGTGAGGTTGTTGCCGGCCTTGCCGGCGGCGCGCAGGAAGGCGTCGATGGCGGAGTAGCCGTACACCGAGAACACGGTGGGGTCTTCGTTGAACTTGGTCTTGTATTTGTTGGCCCAGAAGCGGATGGGTTGCGAGGCTTCGTCGGTGTAGGGGTTCTGCACCGACATGGCGGCATAGAAGCCGTTCATGCCCGGGCCGCCGAGCTTGTGGATGAGGTCGGTGTAGGCGGCACTCGACCCGATGAAGGTGGGGTTGAAGCCCAGGCGCTTGGCGGTGGCAATGCCGCCAATGGTCTCGCGGATGATGGTGCCGAGCACGACCATGTCGCACTGCTCGGAGGCGAGCTTCTGCATCTGGCTGGCGAAGTCGGTGGCGCCGCGCTTGTAAGAGGTTTCCACCGCCAGGCTCATGCCGGCGGCCTTCAGGCCGTCTTCGGCGCCGCGCTTCACCTCCAGGCCGAATTCGTCGTCCTGGTACATGGTGCAGATCTTCTTGGCGCCCTTTTCCTTGGCCAGCTTGGGCACCATGATCTTCATCTGGTCGTAGTAGGTGGCGGCGAACGAGTACTTCAGCTTGTGGAAGGGGTCGTACATCTCGCGCGCGGCGGTCACCGGGAAAAAGTTGAGCACGTTCTTCTGGAACTGCACCGGCATGGCGGCCATGTTTTGTGCGGTGCCGATGTGGCCGACCATCGCAAAGATCTTGTCCTGGTTCACCAGCTTCTGCGCCGCCAGCACGGCGTTGCGCGGGTCGTACTTGGAGTCTTCCACCAGCAGCTTGATCTTGCGGCCGTTGATGCCGCCCTGCTCATTGACTTCGTCCACGCGCAGCATCATGCCCAGGCGCACCTGCTTGCCAAAGGCGGCAATGGGGCCAGAGAGGTCCTGGATGGAGCCGAGCACGATCTCGTCCTTGCTCACGCCTTGCGTCTGTGCCAGGGCCGGGCCGGCGGCCAGTGCCAGCGCGGCGGCGGCCATCAGTGTCGTCTTCATGGTGGATGTCTCCTGAAAGGGTGGTGCTGTCGGTGTAGCCGGGCTCTTTCACAGGGGAGGTGGCGCGGTCGAGCCCCCGCACGCGCCACCGGGGTGGTTCACTTGTTCACGTAGTCCGAGGTGACTTTCCAGCGGCCGTCCTGAATCTGCGACAGGCGCATGGCCATGCTGCCGTAGCGGCGCTGCGGGCTGAAGCGCAGCTCGGGCGAGCCGAAGATGTCGGGCGGCACGGTCATGCTGTCCATGGCTTTCACGAAGCCGTCGGTGGTGAGGTTGGCACCGGCCTGGCCAGCGGCGCGCGCGAAGATGTCGATGGCGTTGTAGCCGTACACCGAGAACACGGTGGGGTCTTCGTTGAACTTGGTCTTGAACTTGTTGGCCCAGAAACGGATGGGCTGCGAGGCCTCGTCCAGGTAGGGGTGTTGCGTGGTCATGGTGGCGTAGAGGCCGTTCATGGCCGGGCCGCCCAGCTTGTGGATGAGGTCGGTGTAGGCCGCTTGCGAGCCGAAGAAGGTGGGGTTGAAGTCGAGCTTGCGCGCGGTGGCAATGGTGCCGATGGTCTCGCGGATGATCGTGCCGAGCACGACGAAGTCGCAGTTGGCGGCCTTCATGCGCGCCACCTGCGATGAGAAGTCGGTGGCGCCACGCTTGAAGGAGGTCTTCTCGACCATCTGCAGGTTCATCGACTTCAGCCCTTCTTCGGCGCCGCGCAGCACCTCCAGGCCGAACTCGTCGTCCTGGTAAATGGCGCAGATGGCCTTGGGCTTTTTCTCCTGGACCATGCGCGGCAGGAACGTGCGCATCTGCTCGTAGTAGGGGGCGATGTTGGCGAACTTGAGCTTGTGGAAGGGCTCGTACATTTCGCGCGCGGCCGTCACGGGCAGAAAGTTCACCACGTTCTTTTGAAACTGCACCGGCATGGCGGCCATGTTTTGCGCGGTGCCCAGGTGGGCCACCATGGCAAAAATCTTGTCCTGGTTCACCAGCTTCTGCGCGGCCAGCACGGCGTTGCGCGGGTCGTACTTGCTGTCTTCCACCAGCAGGCGGATCTTGCGGCCGTTGATGCCGCCTTGCTCGTTGATCTCTTCCACGCGCAGCACCATGCCCTGGCGCACCGATTTGCCAAAACCCGCCAGCGGACCTGAAAGGTCTTGAATGGAGCCGAGCACGATTTCGTCTTTGCTCACGCCCTGGGTCTGGGCAAAGCTGGCGCCCGCCGAGAGGCTCAGCGCGAGGGCGATCAGGGTATGTCGGGCGGTCGTCACGTGAAAGTCTCCTGGGGGTTGGTCCGGGTGTGGCAGGGCGGTGGCCGTGTTCAGTGGTACATGGCCTGGATCTGGTCGGCGTATTTGGTCTGCACCAGCTTGCGCTTGAGCTTCATGGTGGGCGTGAGCTCTTCGTCTTCGGCGCTGAGCTGTGTGTCGAGCAGGAAGAACTTCTTGATCTGTTCGACGCGGGCAAACTTCTTGTTCACGCGGTCGATCTCGGCCTGGATGAGCGCCTGCACTTCGGGAGCGCGGGTGAGGCTGGCGTAGTTGGAGAACGGCACGTCGTTGTCCTGCGCATATTTCTCCACGTTCTCCTGGTCGATCATGATGATGACGGTGAGGTAGGGGCGCTTGTCTCCGATCACCACGGCATCGGTCACGTAGGGCGAGAACTTCAGTTCGTTCTCCAGCTCGCTCGGCGTGATGTTCTTGCCCCCTGCGGTGATGATGATGTCTTTCATCCGGTCGGTGATGCGGAAAAACCCTTCCTCATCGACCACGCCCACATCGCCCGTGTGCAGCCAGCCATCGGGGGCGATGGTCTCGGCGGTTTTCTCGGGCAGGTTCAGGTAGCCCATGAACACGTTGGGCCCGCGCACCAGAATCTCGCCGGTGTCGGGTGCGAGCTTCACCTCGTTGTAGGTGGCGGCCGGGCCAATGCTGCCGGGCTTGATGCGCTCGGCCGGCACACCGGTGGCCGCACCACACGTCTCCGTCATACCCCACACCTCCAGCATGGGCACACCAAGCGCGAGGTACCAGCGCACAAGGTCGGGCGAGATGGGGGCGGCACCCGTCACGAGAAAGCGCGCGCGGTGAATGCCGATGAGCTTGCGCACGTTGTCCAGCACCATGAGCCGCGCGAGCTTGAAGCGCATGCGCAAGCCGCCGGGCACGGGCTGGCCGGCCATCACGAGGTCAGCCACCTGCTGGCCCACGCCAATGGCCCAGGCGTAGGCGGCCTGCTGCATCGGGCTGGCTTCCTTGAGCGTGATCATCACGCCCGAATAAAACTTTTCCCACACGCGCGGCACGGCGGTGAACACCGTGGGCGCGATCTCGCGCACGTTCTCCGGCACGGTCTCCGGGTTCTCCACGAAGTTGAGCTTGGCGCCCGTGTACATCGAGAAATACTCGCCGCCCATGCGCTCGGCGATGTGGCACAGCGGCAGGAAGCACATGCACTCGTCGTTCTGGTCGCGCGCAATCAGCGTGTTGTAGCCGCGCACGGTGTACACCAGCCCCCGGTGGCTGTGCATGGCGCCCTTGGGGCGGCCCGTGGTGCCCGAGGTGTAGACCAGGATGGCCAGGTCATCGGGCTTTACCGCGGCCACGCGCGCTTCCACCAGGCCGGGGTGCTGGGCCAGGTGCGCACGGCCGAGCTCCCGCAGCGCGGCCAGGCTGATCACCTGCGGGTCTTTCAGGTCGCGCAGGCCGTCCATGTCGACCACCACGATCTTCTTCAGGCGCGGCAGCTGAGCGCGCACCTCCAGCGCCTTGTCGAGCTGCTCGTCGTCTTCGACGAACAGCACGGTGGTGCGCGAGTCGTCGCAGAGGTACTGCACCTGCTCGGCCGCGTCGGTCGGGTAGATGCCGTTGGCCACGCCGCCCGCGCTCAACACGGCCAGGTCGCTCAGCACCCATTCCACCGTGGTGTTGGAGAGGATCGACGCGGTCTCGCCCGCTTCAAAGCCGAGCGACATCAGCCCGTGGGCGATTTCGCGCACGGCGGTGCCGGTCTGGTCCCAGGTCCAGCTGCGCCAAATGCCGAAGTCCTTCTGCCGCATCCACACCGACGGGCCGCGCGCCTTCACGCCGTTCCAGAACACGGCGGGAATGGTCTCGCCCTGCAGCACCACCTCGGTCTGCGGCTGGATGTGTGAGAGATCCCATAAATAGCTCATGAGGTGCGGCCTCCGTTCGCCCTGAGCTTGTCGAAGGGCTTGTGCGATGCAGGGTGAGAGGGCTTCGACAAGCTCAGCCCGAACGGGGTGTGTATGTTCATCTCCAGTTCTTCTTCTTTTTCCAGCGCCGCTCGCCGCGCGCACCTTGCTCCTTCATGCCGAGGTAGAACTCCTTGATGTCGTCCTTCTCGCGCAGGTGGGCACAGGTGTCTTCCATGACGATGCGGCCGTTCTCCAGCACGTAGCCATAGTCCGAGGCGTTCAGCGCCATGTTGGCGTTTTGCTCCACCAGCAAGATCGTGGTGCCGCGCTCGCGGTTGATGCGCACCACGATCTCGAAGATCTCCTTGGTGAGCTTCGGGCTCAGGCCCAGGCTGGGCTCGTCCAGCAGGATCAGGTCGGGGTTGGCCATGAGCGCGCGGCTGATGGCCAGCATCTGCTGCTGCCCGCCCGAGAGCAGGCCGGCGTCTTGCGCAGCGCGCTCGCGCAGGATGGGGAAGTAGTTGAAGACCACTTCCATGTCGCGTGCCACGCTGTCGCGGTCCTTGCGGGTGTAGGCGCCCATCAGCAGGTTGTCGCGCACCGAGAGCAGCGGGAACACCTCGCGCCCTTCGGGCACATGGCTCAGGCCCTGCTGCACGATCAGCGCGGGGTCTTGCGCGGTGATGTTCTCGCCCTTGAACTCGATCGAGCCCTTGCGCGGATCGATGATGCCGCTGATGGTTTTGAGGATGGTGGTCTTGCCCGCGCCGTTGGAGCCGAGCACGGTGGCGATCTCGCTGCGGCGCACCTGCAGGCTCACGCCGCGAATGGCCTTGATGGGGCCGTACGCGCTCTCCACGTTGAGCAGCTTGAGCACGGGGGCGTCGGTGGTCGGAAGGGTCATGACGCCACCTTGTGGTTTTCACGGCGCAGGCTGGACACATCGTCCACGCTGCCCAGGTAGGCCTCGATCACGCCGGGGTCGGCCTGCACTTCGGCCGGTGTGCCGGTGGCGAGCTCGGTGCCCATGCTCATGGCCAGCACGCGGTCAGACACCTTGGACACCAGGCTCATGTCGTGCTCGACCATCAGCACCGTGATGCCCAGCTCTTCCTTGATGTCGGTGATCCAGAACGCCATGTCTTCGGTCTCCTCCACGTTCAGGCCCGAAGACGGTTCGTCCAGCAAGAGCAGCTGCGGCTCGGTGCACAGCGCGCGGGCCAGCTCCACCACCTTGCGCACGCCATAGGGCAGGCCGGCCACCATGCTTTCGCGGTGGTGCTGCAGGTCGAGCAGGTCGATCACCTGCTCCACCTTTTCGCGCGCCTCGATCTCGGCCGCGCGCGTCTTGCCGGTGAAGAAGAGTTCGCTCCACAGGCCGGTCTTGCGGTGCGTGTGGCGGCCAATCAGCAGGTTCTGCAGCACGGTGGCGTGCTCGAACAGCTCGATGTTCTGGAAGGTGCGCGCAATGCCCAGCTTGGCGATCTGGTGCGGGGCCTGCTCGGTGAGGCGCAGCATGCCGCCGGGGCCGGCGTAGTCGATGGTGCCGGTGGTGGGCGTGTAGATGCGGCTGATCAGGTTGAACACCGTGGTCTTGCCCGCGCCGTTGGGGCCGATCAGGGTGAAGACCTCGCCGCGCTTGACGTCAAAGCTCACGTTGTTGACCGCGAGCACGCCACCAAAGCGCACGCTGAGGTTCTGGGCTGAAAGCAGGATGTCGCTCATAGAACTCGCTCGGAGTGAAAGACGGACGGCCGCCGGGCCGCCCCAAGGCCGGCCAGCCCCCTCGGGGGGCAGCGCAGTACACGAAGTGACAAGCGTGGGGGCATCATTTCAGACGGTCGGACTTCTGGAAGCTCTTCTGCCGCTTGAACAGCCCCTTGCGGTAGAACGGAAACAGCTGGAACCAGGTGCGCACCTTGAGCCAGCGGCCATACAGGCCCATGGGTTCAAACAGCACGAAGGCGATCAGCACGATGCCGTACACCGCGCCCTGCAGGCCGGCGGCCTGGCCAATGGCGGCGGGCAGGAAGTCTTTGCCGAGCGAAATGAGCTGCGGCATGACGATGAGGAAGATCGCCCCCAGGAACGCGCCATGGATCGAGCCCAGCCCGCCGATCACCACCATCAGCAGCAGGTCGATCGACTGGATGATGCTGAACTGCTCGGGCGACAGGAACTGGATCTTGTGCGCGTACAGCGCGCCGCCAATGCCGGCCAGCGCGGCCGAGAGCGCGAAGCTCAGCGTCTTGTAGCGCGCCAGGTGAATGCCCATGCTCTGCGCCGAAATTTCCGAATCGCGGATGGCCACGAAGGCGCGCCCCGTGCTGGAGCGCATGAGGTTGACGATGCCCAGCGTGGCCAGCACCGTGACCACCAGGCACAGCAGGTAGAACTCGTTGGTGGAATCCAGCTCCCAGCCAAAGAGGTTGGGGTAGTTCACCATGAGGCCCTTGTTGCCGCCTGTCACGTGCTCCCAGCGCGCGATCACTTCTTCAACGATGAAGCCAAACGCCAGCGTGGCCATGCCGAGGTAGATGCCCTTGACGCGCAACGCCGGCAGGCCCACCACCATGCCCACCGCCGCCGAGAGCAGGCCCGCACAGGCCAGCGCAATCGGGAACGGAACGCCCGCGTTGACCATGATGGCCTGCGTGTACGCGCCCACGCCCAGAAACGCCGCGTGGCCCAGGGAGAACAGCCCGGTGAACCCGGCCAGCAGCATCAGCCCGAGGCCGACGATGGAATAGATCAGCACGAAGGTGAGCTGCGCGAGCCAGTACTCGGGAATGGTCCAGGGCGCGCTCACCAGGAACAGGCCCAGCAGGCTGTACCAGAAGGTGTGGCCGCCGTGCTTGGCCAGCCGGATGTCCTGGTCGTAGTCGGTCTTGAAGAGGAATCTCATGTCAGACCTTCTTGCGCAGTTTTTCGCCGAACAGCCCGTTGGGCTTGAGCACCAGCATCAGCAGCACCACGATGTAGGGCGCCACGTCCTTGAAACCTTCGGGCAAATAGAAGCCCGAGAGCGCTTCGACGATGCCGATGATCAGCCCGCCCACGATGGCGCCCGGCAGGCTGCCAAAGCCACCCACCACCGCGGCCGGAAACGCCTTGAGGCCGATGAAGCCCATGTTGGCGTGCACGAAGGTGATGGGCGCGAGCAGCAGGCCGGCCACCGCCGCCACCGCCGCCGCCAGGCCCCACACCAGGCCGTTGAGCCGCTTCACCGGAATGCCCATGTAGTAAGCGGCCAGCTGGTTTTGCGAAGAGGCCTGCATGGCAATGCCGAGCTTGCTGTAGCGGAACATGGCGAAGAGCCCCGCGCACAGCACAGCGGTGGAGCCGATGACCACGATCTGCTCGGCCGAGACCACCAGCGCGCCCATGCGCAACACGCCATTGGCGTAGGGCACCGGCAGCGTGTGCGTGTCGGTGCCGATGTCCGGGATCATGGTGATGAGGCCGCGCAGCGTGTAGCCCACGCCAATGGTGAGCATCACGATGGAGAACGCCGGTTGCCCCAGGATGGGCCGGATCACCACGCGCTCCAGCACCACGCCAAACAACCCCATGGCGATGATGGCCGCCGGCACCGAGAGCCAGAACGGAAAGCCCATCATCGTCATGGCAGCGAGGCCGAAGAAGGCGCCCACCATCATCAGGTCGCCCTGGGCAAAGCTCACCGTTTCGGTGGCCTTGTAGATCAGCACGAAACCCAGGGCGATGAGTCCATAGATACAGCCCTGGGCCACACCGCTGATGAGCAGTTGCAGCAGTTGCACGCGCTTGTCTCCTGTGTTCGGGTGGCGTGGACAGGACCGCTTCAGCAGCCTTGTCCGCGCGCCAGACCCGTTTGTTGTGCGGTGTTTATAGCGGTCTTGCAGCAGACTGGCGCTAGGGTTCTCCCTGCCGGAAGTCGCCCATGCGCCATGGAGCTCTATTTTTAAAAAGCAAATGCTTTCCATAAATAGAGCAAACCCGTATGCTGCGGCTTCTGCTTCGGGAAACACCTCATGAAGTCCATCCGCATCGGCGCCGGCCTCGGCTTTTATGGCGACAACTGGGAGCCCATCGCCGCGAGCATCGAGCGCGGCGGTGTGCAGTTCATTGCCAGCGACCACCTGGCCGAACTCACGCTGGCCATCCTGCAGAAAGACCGCCAACGCGACCCGGCGCTGGGCTACGCACGCGACGTGGTGCCGCTCTTGATGAAGCTGTGGCCACTCATGCGTGAGCGCGGCGTGCGCTTTGTGTGCAACGCGGGCGGCCTCAACCCGCAGGGCGCGGCGCAGGCGGTGCTGGCCGCCTTCAAGGCCAAGGGCTGGCGCGCGCGCGTGGCCGTGGTCAGCGGTGATGACGTGCTGCCCCGCCTGCTCGACCCGCACGCGCCAGCCGACGCCCACGCGCACCTGTTCACCGGCGCGCCGCTGCACAGCGTGCGCGAGCGGCTGGTGTTTGCCAACGCCTACCTGGGGGCGGCACCCATCGTGGCCGCGCTGGACGCGGGGGCCGAGATCGTCATCACCGGGCGCGTGGCCGATGCCGCGCTCTTTCTGGGCCCGCTCGTGCATGGCCTGGGCTGGACGCTCGCAGGCGCCACCGCCCAGCCCGACCTCGACCGCCTGGCGCAGGGCCTCACCGTGGGCCACCTGCTGGAATGCTCGGGGCAGGGCAGTGGGGGCAACTTCGGCAGCCAGGGCGCGTGGCAGGCCATTCCCGATCTCGCGCACATTGGCTACCCCGTGGCCGAGGTGTGGGAAGACGGCAGCGCGGTCATCACCAAGGCGCCGGGCACCGGCGGGCTGGTGAATTTCGACACCGTGCGCCAGCAGCTGCTGTACGAGGTGCACAACCCGCACGCCTATTTCTCGCCCGACGTGGTGCTCGACATGGGCAGCATCCGGCTGCAGGACGAAGGCGGCGACCGCGTGCGCCTCACCGGCGCGCGAGGCACCGCGCCGCCGGACCGGCTCAAGGTGGTGGCCGGCTACCGCGACGGGCACAAGGCCGAAGTCACCTGGGGTTTCTCGTGGCCCGACGCGTGGGACAAGGCCCAGGCCGCCGAAGCCACCATCCGCACCTTGCTGAAAGAAAAGCGCGTGCCCCACGACGAGCTGTATGTGGAATACCCTGGCCTGAACTCCGCACACGGCGCGCTGGCGCCGCTGCCCAAGCCCGACGCGCTGAACCAGGCCAACGAAATCTGGACGCGCCTCGTGCTGCGCACGCAAGACAAAGCCGCCGCCGATGGCTTTGGCCGCCTCTTCCCGTGGATGGGCTTGAGCGGGCCCGCCTACACCTGCGGCTTCACCGGCCTGCACAACACCAGCGAGCTGCTGGGCATCTGGCCCACGCTGGTGCCGCGCGCCGAGGTGGAAGCGGGCGTGAAGGTGGAACATTTGGGAGACACCGCATGAGCACCTTGCGCATTCCACTGGTTCGCATTGCGCACGCGCGCAGCGGCGACAAGGCCGACTGGGTCGACTTCGGCCTGTTCGCCTGGAACGAAGCCGGCTACCGCTTGCTGGCGCGCGAAGTCACGGCCGAGCGCGTGCAGGCGCACTTCGCGCCGTGGCTGCCCGGTGAGGTGGACGCCTGGCCACTGCCCAACATCCTGGCGCTCAAGTTCGTGCTGCGCGGCGCGCTGCAGGGCGGCGGCGCGCGCAACCTGCGGCTGGACAACCTGGGCAAGGCCATGGCCGGCGCGCTCCTGCGGCTGGAGATCGACGTGACGCAGGCCGAGCTCGACGAAGCGGTGAACGCGCCGCGCGTGGGGGTGTGGCCATGAGCGCGGTCACCACCGAAAACCTGGGCGAAGTCTGGGTCGTCACGCTGGACCGGCCCGAAGTGCGCAACGCCGTGGACAGCCCCACCGCCCAGGCGCTGCACGCCGCGTTTCTCGCGTTCGAAGCCGATGCCCAGGCACGCGTGGCCGTGTTCCATGGCGCGCACGGCCACTTTTGTGCTGGCTGGGACCTGCAGCACGGTGCGCGGCTGGCGGCGTCGGGCGACACCAGCGGGCTCGACCTCGACTTTGCGGTGGACGACCCGCACGCCCTCGGCCCCATGGGGCCTTCGCGCCTGCAGCTCACCAAGCCGGTGGTGGCCGCGGTGAGCGGTGCGGCGGTGGCCGGCGGCATGGAGCTCGCGCTCTGGTGCGACATGCGCGTGATGGAAGAGGACGCCTACTTCGGCGTGTACTGCCGGCGCTTCGGCGTGCCCTTGATCGACGGCGGCACCGTGCGCCTGCCGCGCCTGATCGGCATGGGCCACGCGATGGACCTGATCTTGACGGGCCGCAAGGTCGAAGCCGCCGAGGCCTTGCGCATGGGCCTGGCCAACCGCGTGGTGCCCCAAGGCCAGGCACGCGAAGCCGCGCTGGTGCTGGCGCGCCAGCTCGCGGGCTTTCCGCAAGCCACGATGCGCGCGGACCGCGAAAGCGCGCTGCGCCAGTGGGACCTGCCGCTGGGCGAGGCCCTGCTGCAGGAATGGGCGCGCGGGCGCGAGCGCATCCCCGATGCGCTGGCCGGCGCGCAGCGCTTTGCGGCAGGGCAAGGCCGCCACGGCCAGTTCTGAGGTGGCGATGCACACCGCAGCCGACGAAGCCGACGTGCGCGCCGCCACCCAGGCCTGGATCGACGCCTTCAACCACGCCGACCTCACCGCCATCGGCGCGCTGTACGACCCCCATGCCGTGCTGTGGGGCACGACCTCGCCGCAGCTCATTCGCACGGCTGAAGGCATTGCGGCCTACTTCGCCGCCGTGTTCGCGCTGCAGCCCGCACCGCGCATGGTGTTGGGCGAGGCGGTGGTGCGGCAGTGGGGCGACGTGGCCGTGAGCACGGGTGGCTATTTGCTCACCTGGCCCGACGCGACAGCGCGGCGCGTGCCGGCGCGCTTCAGTTTTGTGTACCACCGCAGCGCAGCGGGCTGGCGCATCGTCGATCACCATTCCTCTGCCATGCCCGACCCGCAGGCCGTGCTGGCCGCGGCCTCACGCTGACTTTTATGATGGGCGCATGAACCGCCCCGACCCCACCCGCACCCCCCACGCCGCTGCCGACGTGCTGGTGCTGCAGCACCTGTTTGAAGACGGTCCGGGCTACCTCGGCGAATGGCTGGACGCGCAGGGCATCACCTGGCACCTGCGCTGCGCCGAGGCGGGCGACTTGTACCCCGCCTCGGTGCGCGGCTACCGAGGAGTGGCGGTGCTGGGCGGTGCCTGGAGCGCGAACGACGAGCGGACCACGCTGCGCCAGGCCGAAGCGCTGATCCGCGAGGCCGACACCTTGGGCATTCCGGTCATTGGCCACTGCCTGGGCGGTCAGCTCATGGCGCGCGCCTTTGGCGGGCAGGTGCAGCGCCTGCCACAACCCGAGGTGGGCTGGTGGCCCATCGAGCACACCGGCAGCGCGGCCGCGCTGGCATGGTTCGGCGAAGCGCAAACGCCCACCGTGTACCAGTGGCATCAGGACAGCTTTGTGGCGCTGCCGCCGGGCGCCGAGCTGCTCGCCTCGTCGACCACCTGCGCGCACCAGGCCTTTGCGCTGGGGCCGCACCTGGCCATGCAGTTCCACATCGAGATCACGCCGGCCAAGATCCACGACTGGCTGCAGACCCCGGGCGAGGCCTACCCGGTGCAGGTGCTGCTGCACCGCGACAGCGTGCAGGACCCGGCCTCGATGAACGCAGCCACGCAGCGGCACCAGGCCGGCAGCCAGGCCCTGGCCGACCGCATCTACCGCACCTGGCGCGCGCGCTGGCCCGGCTGAGGCGACTCAGCCCAGGTGGGCGGGAAACTCCACGCCGTCGCGTGGAATCGGGCGGGGCCGGCCTTCGAGGTCGATCGCCACATAGGTGAGGCTGGCCTCGGTCACCTTCACGTACTGGCCCTGGGCCGAGAAGCGCTCGGCGAACACCTCCACCTGCACGGTGATGGAGGTGCGGCCCACGCGCGTGACGTGGGCAAAGAAGCTCAGGATGTCGCCCACGCGCACCGGCTGCTTGAAGACGAACTGGTTCACCGCCACCGTGGCCATGCGCCCGCGCACGTAGCGCGCAGGCAGCACGGCCCCGGCCAGGTCCACCTGCGCCATGACCCAGCCGCCAAAGATGTCGCCGTTGGCGTTGCAGTCGGCGGGCATGGGGATGACTTTGAGCACCAGTTCCCGGTCTTGCGGCAGGGTGGTCTCGGGGTTCGGGCTTGAAAGGCTGGACATGGGCACAATCTCTGGACAACGGTTCCCCATTCTCCCGCATGCGCCCCGACTCCTCCGCCCGCTCCTCTGTGGCCCTGCCCGCCAGCCCCGGCGCACCTGGCACTTCCCCCACCCCCCGCTCCGACTGGGCCACGCTCCAACGCCTGTTGCCCTACCTGTGGCAGTACAAGGTGCGCGTGGTGCTCGCCCTGGGCTTCATGGTGGCGGCCAAGATGGCCAACGTGAGCGTGCCGCTGCTGCTCAAGAAACTGGTCGACGCCATGACCATCCAGCCCGGCAGCGCAGCGTCGATGCTGGTCGTGCCGCTGGGACTGCTGCTGGCCTATGGCCTGCTGCGCCTGTCCACCAGCGTGTTCACCGAGCTGCGCGAGCTGGTGTTTGCCAAGGCCACCGAGGGCGCTACGCGCAGCATTGCGCTGCAGGTGTTTGGCCACCTGCACGCGCTCAGCCTGCGCTTTCACCTGGAGCGCCAGACCGGGGGCATGACGCGCGACATCGAGCGCGGCACGCGCGGCGTGCAGTCGCTCATTTCGTACTCGCTCTACAGCATCATCCCCACGCTGATTGAAGTGGCCATGGTGCTCGCGCTGCTGGGCACCCAGTTCGACATGGGCTACGTGTGGATCACGCTGATCGCGCTGGTGGTCTACGTCACCTTCACCGTGGTGGTGACCGAGTGGCGCACGCAGTTCCGCCGGCAGATGAACGAACTCGAATCCAGCAGCCAGAGCCGCGCCATCGACTCGCTGCTGAACTACGAGACCGTCAAGTACTTCAACAACGAACACTTTGAAGGCCGCCGCTACGACGAGGCGCTGGAAAAACTGCGCCGCGCGCGCATCAAGAGCCAGACCACGCTGTCCATGCTCAACGCCGGACAGCAGCTGGTGATTGCCGTGGCGCTGGTGCTCATGCTCTGGCGCGCCACGCAGGGCGTGGTCTCGGGCGAGCTCACGCTGGGCGACCTGGTCATGGTCAACGCCTTCATGATCCAGCTCTACATTCCGCTGGGTTTCCTGGGTGTCCTGTACCGCGAGATCAAGCAGAGCCTGACCGACCTGGACAAGATGTTCGTGCTGCTGGAGAAAGAGCGCGAGATTGCCGACGCGCCGGGCGCCCAGCCGCTGCAACTGGCGGGGCCGCCGGTCGTCAGGTTCGAGAACGTCCGCTTCGCCTACGAGCCGGCGCGCGAGATCCTGCACGGCATCAGCTTCGAGATTCCCGCCGGCAAAACCGTCGCGGTGGTCGGACCGTCCGGTTCGGGCAAGAGCACGCTGGCTCGCCTGCTGTACCGCTTCTATGACATCTCGAACCCCGATGAGGGCGGTCGCATCACCATCGACGGGCAGGACATCAAGGCCGTGACGCAGTCCAGCGTGCGCCAGGCCATCGGCATCGTCCCGCAAGACACGGTGCTCTTCAACGACACCATCGAATACAACATCCTCTACGGCCGCCCCGAAGCCGGGCATGAGGCAGCGGTGCAGGCCGCCAGGGCCGCGCACATCGACAGCTTCATCCAGCGCCTGCCGCTGGGCTACAAAACCATGGTGGGCGAGCGCGGCCTGAAGCTCTCGGGCGGTGAAAAACAGCGCGTGGCGATCGCCCGCACGCTGCTGAAAAATCCGCCCATCGTGATCTTTGACGAGGCCACCTCCGCGCTGGACTCGGCCAACGAGCGCGCCATCCAGTCCGAGCTCAAGAGCGCCGCGCGCAACAAGACCACCCTGGTGATCGCCCACCGCCTGTCCACCGTGGTGGACGCCCACGAGATCCTGGTGCTGGTCAACGGCGAGATCGTGGAGCGCGGCACGCACGCCGAACTCGTGGTGCGCGGTGGCGTGTACGCGGGCATGTGGGCGATGCAGCAGAGCGGAGCGGGTGGACAGCAGGGCGCCTGACGCGCTGGCATGGATCCAGGATGCCGCGGAACTGGCTTTGCCAGGCTGCAGGCATCGCCCCCTGGGGGGTGACGCCGCAGGCGGCGCGGGGGGTGTCAAAATCCCGCGTTATGGAAACCAAATGGCTTGAGGATTTCGTCAGCCTCGCTGAAACGCGAAGCTTCAGCCGCTCGGCGCAGTTGCGCCACGTCACGCAGCCCGCGTTTTCACGGCGCATCCAGTCGCTGGAGGCCTGGGCCGGCACCGATCTGGTGGACCGCTCGTCTTACCCCACGCGCCTGACGCCCGCCGGCCAGACCCTGTACGACCAGGCGCTGGAAATGCTGCAGTCGCTGCAGAGCACGCGCGCCACCTTGCGCGCCCACACCGCCGCCGCGCAGGACGTCATTGAATTCGCCGTGCCGCACACACTGGCCTTCACGTTTTTCCCCTCGTGGCTCTCGGGTCTGCGCGACACGTGCGGCCCCATCAAGAGCCGGCTGATCGCGCTGAACGTGCACGATGCCGTGCTGCGGCTGGTCGAGGGCAGCTGCGACCTGCTCATTGCCTACCAGCACGCGGCCCAGCCCATCCAGCTGGACGCCGCGCGCTACGAAATGCTGCACCTGGGCTCGGAGACACTCTCGCCCTACGTGCGCCCGGACGCACAGGGCCAGCCCATGTATGCGCTGCCCGGCACACCCCACCAGCTGCAGCCCTATCTGGCCTACGCACCGGGGGCCTACCTCGGACGGGCGGTGGACCAGATGCTCAAGCAAAGCAGCACCCCCGTGCACCTGGACCGGATCTACGAAACCGACATGGCCGAAGGCTTGAAGGCCATGGCGCTGGAGGGCCATGGCATCGCGTTTCTGCCGGCCAGCGCGGTGCGCAAGGAGGTGCGGGCGCGCAAGCTGGTGTCCGCCGGCGGTTCGCTCGAAACCGCGCTGGACATCCGCATATACCGCGAGCGCTCCACCACCCGCAAGGCCAAAGGGCCAGTCGACAAATTCTGGAACGACCTGCGCCACAAGCTGGAGACCCGCTGAGCACCGCTCCTCGCGCACGCGCCTAGCGTGGATTGGCAAACTGGGCCATAGGGGAAAATTCGTACATGAGTGCTTTGCATAATGGCCGCTGCAATCGGCATTGGCATGCGTTCACGCGGCTGGCTACAGTCGCCGGTTTCGCGCTTCACCGGGTGGGAATTCCCGGGTGGAACGGAGCTTGCGTAAGGAGCATCATGCTCTGGCACCGCAGTGCGCTCCGGCTGCCGAAAACGCCGTTGCAATTCGTTGGTTTGATCGTTTTATCCACAAGCAAGGAGATCCTTATGAAGAAACACCTGCTCGCATGGGCCGTGACCGCACTGGCCGCCAGCAGCGCCTTTGCACAGGCCGGCGACACGCTGGCCAAGATCAAGGCGTCCGGCAGCGTGTCCCTGGGCGTGCGTGAGTCGTCCGGCCTGGGCTACACCCTGGGCAACGGCAAGTACGTCGGCTTCCACACCGAAATGGGCGAAATCGTCCTGGCCGACATCCAGAAGCAGCTCGGCCTGCCCAAGCTGGAGATCAAGTACCAGCCGGTGACCTCGCAGAACCGCATTCCCCTGGTGCAAAACGGCACGGTCGACCTCGAGTGCGGCTCCACCACCAACAACGCCACGCGCCAGAAGGACGTGTCCTTCGCCGTGACGACCTACGTGGAAGAAGTGCGCATCGCGGTCAAGGCCAGTTCCGGCATCACCTCGATCAAGGACCTGAACGGCAAGACCGTGGCGACCACCACGGGCACCACCTCGGTGCAGACCCTGCGCAAGAACGAGCGCGCCGGCGGCATCGACTTCAAGGAGGTCTACGGCAAGGACCACGCCGACAGCTTCCTGGCGCTCGAAAGCGGCCGCGCCGATGCGTTCGTGATGGACGGCTCCATCCTGGCGGCCAACATCTCCAAGTCCAAGAACCCTGCCGACTTCAAGATCGTCGGTGAAGTGCTGTCGGTCGAACCCATCGCCTGCATGCTGCGCAAGGACGACCCCGCCTTCAAGAAGGCCGTGGACGACAGCATCAAGCGCCAGATCGCCGATGGCTCGCTCGCCAAGCTGTACGACAAGTGGTTCATGCAGCCGATTCCCCCGGCCAACGTGAAGATCGGTCTGCCGCTGTCTGACGCCACCAAGGCGGCCTGGGCAGCGCCGAACGACAAGCCGATGGAAGACTACGCCAAGAAGTAAGCCCGCAAGCACTTCTGGCACGCCCCTTCAAATGGACCCATTTGAAGGGGCGTTTTCGTAGACGCCTGCGCACCGCGCGGCGCTGCATGGACAAGAAAAAGAAAGGGCTCCTATGAGCTGGGATTGGCAGGTGTTCTGCGAGGACACCATCGAGCGGCAGCCCGTGCAAGGCTGCTTTGGCAAGGGAGGAGATATCACCTACCTGGACTGGATGCTGTCGGCCTGGGGCTGGACGGTGTCGGTCTCGCTGCTGGCCCTGTTGCTGGCGCTGGTGATCGGCATTCTGGTGGGCACGCTGCGCACCCTGCCCGACCGACCCATGGTGGTGCGTCTGGGCGATGCGTGGGTGGAGCTGTTCCGCAACATCCCGCTGCTGGTGCAGATTTTCCTGTGGTACCACGTGGTGCCGACCATGTTCCCCGCCATGCGCGATGTGCCCGGCTTTGTGCTGGTGGTGTTCGCGCTGGGATTTTTTACCTCGGCGCGCATTGCCGAGCAGGTGCGCTCGGGCATTCAGGCCCTGCCGCGCGGTCAGCGCTATGCCGGCATGGCCATGGGTTTCACCACCTTCCAGTACTACCGCTATGTGCTGCTGCCCATGGCGTTTCGCATCATCATCCCGCCGCTGACCAGCGAGACGATGAACATCTTCAAGAACTCGTCGGTGGCGTTTGCGGTGTCGGTCTCCGAACTCACCATGTTCGCCATGCAGGCGCAGGAAGAAACCTCGCGCGGCATCGAGGTGTACCTCGCCGTGACGGGCCTCTACATCATCTCGGCCTTCGCCATCAACCGCATCATGGCCTTCATCGAGAAGCGCGTGCGCATACCGGGCTTCGTTGTGGCCGGTGGGTCGGGAGGTCACTGACATGAACCTCAACCTCGACTTTTCCTTCTACAACTGGGACCTCATCAGCAACTTCGTGCTGAAGGGCCTGTACTTCAGCGTGATGCTGACCATCGTGGCCACGCTGGGCGGCATCTTCTTCGGCACGATCCTGGCGCTCATGCGCCTGTCGGGCAAGAAGTGGCTGGACACCCCCGCCACGATCTACGTCAACGGCATGCGCAGCATTCCGCTGGTGATGGTGATCCTGTGGTTCTTCCTGCTGGTGCCGCTGCTGATCGGGCGCCCCATCGGGGCCGAGGTGTCGGCGGTGGTGACGTTCATCGCCTTCGAGGCGGCGTACTTCAGCGAGATCATGCGGGCCGGCATCCAGTCGATCCCGCGCGGTCAGGTGTTTGCAGGCCAGGCGCTGGGCATGACCTACGGGCAAAACATGAAGCTGGTGGTGCTGCCCCAAGCGTTCCGCAACATGCTGCCTGTGCTGCTCACGCAGACCATCATCCTGTTTCAGGACACCTCGCTCGTGTACGCCATCGGCGCCTACGACATGCTCAAGGGCTTCGAGGTGGCAGGCAAGAACTTCGGTCGCCCGATCGAGGCCTACCTTGCCGCAGCCGTGCTCTATTTCGTCATGTGCTACGCGCTGTCGTGGCTCGTCAAACGTCTGCACAAGAAGATCGCCATCATCCGCTGATGCGCCCGTTACTCAGGAATTGCCATGATTGAACTCAAGAACGTCTCCAAGTGGTACGGCCCGGTGCAGGTGCTGACCGATTGCTCCACCAACATCCAGAAGGGTGAAGTGGTCGTGGTGTGCGGGCCCTCCGGCTCGGGCAAGTCCACGCTCATCAAGACCATCAACGCGCTCGAGCCCTTCCAGAAGGGCGAGATCACGGTCGACGGCATTGCCGTGCACGATCCCAAGACCGACCTGCCCAAGCTGCGCAGCCGCGTGGGCATGGTGTTCCAGCACTTCGAGCTGTTCCCGCACCTCTCGGTGACGGAGAACCTCACCATTGCGCAGATCAAGGTGCTGGGCCGCAACCCCGACGAGGCCAAGAAGCGCGGCCTGAAGATGCTGGAGCGCGTGGGCCTGATCGCCCACAAGGACAAGTTCCCTGGCCAGCTCTCGGGCGGTCAGCAGCAGCGCGTGGCGATTGCCCGCGCCCTGTCGATGGACCCGATCGTGATGCTGTTCGACGAACCGACCTCCGCGCTCGACCCGGAAATGGTGGGCGAAGTGCTCGACGTGATGATCGGCCTGGCCAACGAAGGCATGACCATGATGTGCGTGACGCACGAAATGGGCTTCGCGCGCAAGGTCAGCAACCGCGTGATCTTCATGGACGTGGGCGGCAAGATCCTGGAAGACTGCTCCAAGGACGAGTTCTTCAACAACCCCGACGCCCGCCAGCCGCGCACCAAGGACTTCCTCAACAAGATCCTGGCGCACTAGAGGAGTACCCCCCGCCGCGCTTCGCGCGTCCCCCCTGAAGGGGGGCGCTCCCTGGGGCCGGCGGAGCCGGACC
>NZ_JAHVAB010000046.1 GCF_019264445.1 Hydrogenophaga sp. | reverse complement strand
CCAGCGATACCGTGGCCGTCGGCCACACGCCGCCCGCTTTGGGCCCGTACATCTCACCGGTGGTGGCATTGATGAAGAAGTCGCCATCGCGACCCACGTCTGCCGTGGGCGCCGATGGGCCACCGTACACCGCCGGGTACTGTTGCGTTTGGGCCGCAGGCGCCGGGTCGTCGCCGCCGCCGCAGGCGCTCACCGACAGCGCCACGATCAGCGGCAGCAGCGTGTGTCGAGGCATGAACATCGCTTGTCGCATGATCAGCCCCGCTCCGGGTACACGCCTTGCAGCGCGATGATGTAGTTGACGCCCTGGAAGGGGCTGCGCACGTCCACGGGCAAGTTGCCCCCGGCATTGCCGATGTCGATCTTGGCGTCGATGCCCAGCGGCGCCATGTCCTGATTGGCCTGCGCGGGCGATGCAAAGGCCGGCAACTGACCCGCGGTGGACTCCACCACAGCCGCCGGCACGGCGCCCACCGGGCTGGTGAGGCTGCCGCCCGTGGAGAGGCAGCGCTGGCGCGCCACGGCGCCATCTGCCAGCGCAGCGGTGTGGGTGTGGGTGGGCAACTGACCGGTGCTCAGCCGCACCGCTTCGGCCCCTCCGATCTGCCCCCGCGCCACGGGGCTCAAACCTTTGCCGATGCCCATGCCCACCGGCGCACGCCCACGCAGGTCTGGCAATGCAAAGCTGGTGATGCCGTCACCCCCGAACGCATTGCCCAGCAAACTGAACAATGCCTGGTTTTGCGCCACCGGCAGCAGCGATCCGTCGCACAACGCAAAACCCGGCGGCGCAAAGTCGAACGCCACCATTTGAATCTCTCCCAAAAACGCTTCTGTGCCCATCGACAACCTCCTTGATTGATGTTTGAAAATGCCGGCGGGCCCGCCGGCCGGCGTGATCCTAGGGAGGCTGTGCCCTCTGGCCCATACCGCAAATGCGTTACTTTTCTGGCCCCTCTTACACTGCCGCATGACCTGGCACGCACGCCTTTCCCTTGACCTGCAGCGCGAGCAGCAAAAAACCGTTGCCCGCTTCCACCACGACGGGCCGCTTCGCATCCTCAAGAGCCTGTATCCGGAGGGCGAAGGCATCTGCCACAACGTGATCGTTCACCCGCCCGGCGGCCTGGTCGGCGGCGACGTGCTGGACGTCCGCGTGCATGCAGGCGCCGGGGCCCATGGCCTGGTGTCCACACCCGGGGCCACGCGCTTCTACCGTTCGGAGGGTGCGGCGGCCACGCAGCAGGTCGAACTCACGCTGGACGAAGGCGCGCGGCTGGAATGGCTGCCGCTGGAGGCCATTGCCTACCCCGGCTGCCTGGCCCACAACACGCTGCGCGCCACCGTGGCCGAAGGCGCCGAGCTGATCGGCTGGGACGTCTGTGCACTCGGCCTGCCCACCGCCGGCCAGCCGTTTGACCGGGGCAGCCTGACCCAGCATCTGGAGATACCCGGCCTGTGGCTTGAGCACTCGCGCATCGACGCCGCCGACACCCGCCTGCTCGAATCGCCCCTGGGCCTGGCGGGCCAGCGCTGCATGGGCACGCTCTGGCTGGCCTGTGGCACGCCGCTGACCCGCGAGCGCCGCGAACACCTGCTGGAGGCCGTGCGCCACGTGCTCGAAGACGAACCCGCAGGCGTGCAGGCCGGCGCCACCTGCCCCAACCCCCACATGGTGGTGGTGCGCGCCCTGGCGCCGCTGGTGGAACCCCTGATGGGGCAGCTCCAGCGTGTGTGGGCCACGCTGCGCACGCAGGCCTGGGGCCTGCCCAACGTGGCGCCGCGCATCTGGCGGGTGTGACCCACGGGGCCGTGAGAACAGGCCCGAAAACACCCTGCTCTTTCGCCCACCAGCGCCCCGGGGGCGGACCAGAATGCAGACATTGCCCTTCTTGCGTCTGCCTGCCCGCTCCCTTCATGCGCTCCGCCCCCCACCAGCTCCACGACGCCCGCGCGCTCGTGATCGAGGGCAACCTGCAATCGCGCTCCATCCTCGTTTCGCAACTGCGTGAACTGGGCGTGGGCACGGTCGTGCAGTGCTCACGGCTCACGGAGGCGCGCCGCAAGCTGGAGATGAACAGCTTTGATGTCGTGATCTGCGAGCAACGCTTCGAGCGAGAAACCGGCTCCGGCCAGGACCTGCTCGACGACCTGCGGCGCAACCAGCTCCTGCCGTTTCACACGGTGTTCGTGATGATCACCGCCGAAGCCTCTTACGCCAGCGTGGCCGAGGCCGCAGAGTCGGCACTCGACGCCTACCTGCTCAAACCCCACACCGGCGCGCGCCTGGCGGACCGCATCGTCCAGGCGCGCGTGCGCAAGCAGGCGCTGCAGGAGATCTTTGGCGCCATCGACGCACAGGATTTCGACCGCGCCGCTGCGTTGTGCCAGGCCCGGTTCGCCTCGCGCCAGCCGTACTGGCTCTACGCCGCGCGCATCGGCGCCGAACTCATGCTGCGCGGCGGGCAGGTGGAGGAAGCGCAAGCGCTGTACCAGGCCGTGATCGACGCCAAGACCCTGCCCTGGGCCCGCCTGGGCGTTGCGCGCGCGCAGCTCGACGCCGGCCAGCCCGCCAAGGCCGTGACCACCCTGGAGAGCCTGATCCGCGACGACGACGCCTATGCCGATGCCTACGACGTGATGGGCCGCGCGCAGTTCGAGCTGGGCAACTTCCAGAACGCGCTGGGCACGTACCAGATGGCCACGAAGCTCACGCCCTCTTCCATCAGCCGCCTGCTCAAGCACGGCATGCTGGCCTACTACACCGGTGAAAAAAGCGAAGGCGTGGAGCTGCTCGACCGCGCCACCCGCCTGGGGCTGGACTCCAAGATGTTCGACGCCCAGGCCCTGCTGCTGCTGGCGTTCGCCCGGCTGGACAACAACGACTCGCGTGGCCTGCAGCGCGTGGTCGAACAACTCACCCGCCTGCGCGACCGCAGCCACAGCCCGGCGCGCCCGCACCGCCTGCTGCAAATGGCCGAAAGCCTGCTGGCGCTGCAACAGCAACAGACCGCACGCGCGCTCGACGATGTGCGCCGCCTGGCCGATGCCCTGCTCACCCCGGAGTTCGACGTCGAAGCCGCCTGCAACCTCCTGGCCCTGATGATCCGGCTGGCCACGCGCTCCCTGCCCATGCCGGACGCCGAGGGTGCGGTCGACACCCTGGCCCTGCGCTTTTGCACCAGCCGCGCCATGACGGAGCTGCTGGTGTGCGCAGCGGCCGGCCACGGCAACTACCCCGAGCGCATCCGCGCGGGGCACGCGCAGGTGCTGCGCATGACGCAGGACGCCATGACACTCAGCCTCAAGGGCGACCCGCACGGCACGGTGGTGCAGCTGCTGCAGGACGGCGAGCGCACCGGCAACGCCAAGCTGATCGAATCGGCGCACCAGGTGATGCAGCGCTACAGCGAGCGCATGAGCGGCTACCCCGAGCTGCAGGAGCGCCTGGAGGCGCTGCGCGAGCGCTACCACACCACCGCACCCATCACCCGCCTGGGCGAACACACCAGCAGCGGCCAGACGCCGCCCGGCGGCGTCTGCCTGCCTGCGGGCTACAAGCCACCGCAGTCCACCGGTCTGCTGGACGCCGCGGCGCCCGCCCGCTGATGTCAGGGCGCGGCAAACAGCCGCAGCACCTGCTCCCGAAACCAGCGGTTGTCCGGGTCGCCCTCGAAGCGGTGGCTCCAGTGCAGCGACACGGTGAAGTCCCGGTCCACAAACGGCGGCTGCACCATCACACAACCGCCCGACTCCACAAAGCCCCGCGCAATGTTGCCGGGCATGACCACGCACAGGTCGGTGGCACTCACGATGGAGGGCAGCACCATGAAGTGCTCGGTGGTCAATCGAAGGCGGTCCTGCAGCCCGGTCTGCGCCAGGATGCGCAGCGTGTCGCTGTGTGAGCGCACGGCCACGAAATCGAGCTGGTGCAGCGCCTTGAGCAGCGGCGCGCCACGCAAGCGCCGCAAACCCTCGTGCATGGGGTGGCCCGCGCGCATGAGCACCACGTAGCGGTCGCGCAGCAGCTCGGTGCGCTGTGTGTCCTTCACCTGCGGCAGAAAGCCGAACGCGAAGTCGATCACGCCGCTGTCCAGCGCGTCGGCCAGCTCGCTGTGGGCCACCGGGCGGCTGGCCACACGCACGCCCGGCGCGAGCCGGTGCAGGATGGCCATGAGGTCCGGCAGGAAGCGGCTCTCGCCGATGTCGCTCATGTGCAGGCGAAACAGCCGCTGCGAGCTGCGCGGATCAAAGCCACTGGACTCGCTGAGCGCCTGCGCCAGCGTGGCCAGCGCGCCCTGCACCGCCTCGGCCAGCGCCACCGCCTTGGGCGTGGGCTTCACGCCGCCGGGCGCGCGCACAAACAGCGGGTCCTTGATCAGCAGCCGCAGCCGCGTGAGGCCCTGGCTCACGGCCGGTTGCGTCAGGCCCAGCCGCTCGGCCGCCCGGCTCACGCTGCCGGCGCGGTACACCTCGTTGAAGAGGCGCAGCAGGTTCAGGTCAAGGTCTTTGATATGCATGAATCTAATATGGCTTAGTGGCTTCATTTTATTGATGGATGAAGCGCGGGTGCCCATACTCCCGGGGTTCTGCCGGTATTCCCCACGCGCCGGCTTCATGGAGACAAGGCCTTGGAAGTTTCATTCAGCAAGGAAATCGAATCTTTGCGGCTCGGCGACGGGCAGACGTTTCATGGCGAGGGCATCCTGGCCATCACCAAGGCGTTGCTGCAATCGGGCGTGTCGTACGTCGGCGGCTACCAGGGCGCGCCCGTCTCGCACCTGCTGGACGTGATGGTGCAGGCCAAGCCCTACATGGACGAGCTCGGTGTGCACGTGGAGGCGTGCTCCAACGAAGCCTCTGCGGCGGCCATGCTGGGCGCCTCCATCCACTACCCGCTGCGCGGCGCCGTCACCTGGAAGTCCATCGTGGGCACCAACGTGGCGGCCGATGCGCTCTCCAACCTGGCCTCGCCCGGCGTCACCGGCGGCGTGCTGGTGGTGGTAGGCGAAGACTACGGCGAAGGCGCCAGCGTGATCCAGGAGCGCACGCATGCCTACGCGCTCAAGTCGAGCATGGTGCTGCTGGACCCGCGCCCCGACCTGGAGCGCATGGTGCACATGGTCGAGCAGGGCTTTCGCCTGTCGGAAGCCTCGAACATGCCTGCGCTGATGGAGCTGCGCATCCGCGCCTGCCACGTGCGCGGCAGCTTCACGGCCAAGGACAACGTCAAGCCCGCGCTCTCGCGCCACAACCTGATCCACGAGCCGGCCAGCTTCGACTACAACCGCCTCGCTCACCCGCCCGTGACCTTCCGCCACGAGAAGCTCAAGGGCGAGGAGCGCATTCCGGCCGCGCGGCGCTACATCGTCGAGAACGGCCTGAACGAACACTTCGACGGCGCGCACCAGGATCTCGGCCTCATCGTGCAGGGCGGTCTGTACAACACGCTCATTCGCGCCCTGCAGCAGTTCGGCCTGGCCGACGCCTTCGGGCAGGCCGCCATCCCGATGCTGGTGCTCAACGTCACCTGCCCGCTGGTACCGCAGCAGCTCACCGATTTCTGCGTGGGCAAGCGCGCCGTGCTGATGCTCGAAGAAGGCCAGCCCGAGTACATCGAGCAGGAGCTCGCCACGCTGCTGCGCCGCAGCGACATCCAGACCCCGCTGCACGGCAAGGACATGCTGCCGCAGGCCGGCGAGTACAGCGCCGAGGTGATGGCCCATGGCCTGGCGCAGTTCATTGCCCGCTACCTGCAAGACCCCGGCACGCAGGCCGTGACGGACGCCGCGCGCGCCTGGCTGCAAGGCATCCTGACGCGGCGCACCGAGGCCGCGCAGCAGCTGCAGGCGCCACTGCCTGCGCGCCCGCCGGGCATGTGCGTGGGCTGCCCCGAGCGGCCGGTGTTCTCTGCGCTCAAGCTGGCGCAGCAAGACGTGGGGCCGGTGCACATTGCCGGCGACATCGGCTGCCACGCGCTGGCCACCTTCGAGCCCTTCTCGTTTGGCCACTCCATCCTGGGCTACGGCATGAGCCTGGCCAGCCGCGCCGGCGTGTCGCCGGTGATGAAGCGGCGCGTGCTCTCCGTCATGGGCGACGGCGGCTTCTGGCACAACGGCCTGCTCACCGGCGTGCAGAGCGCGCTCTTCAACGGCGACGACGCGGTGCTGCTGATCTTCAAGAACGGCTACACCTCCGCCACCGGCACACAGGACATCATCTCCACCCCGGGCGACGCCGCCAAGGAAGCCGCGGGCGACAAGCAGCAGAGCCTGGCGCACACCAACCAGACCATCGAGAGCACCTTGAAAGGCCTGGGCGTGCAGTGGATGCGCACCGTGCACACCTACGAGGTGGACACCGTGCGCGCCACGCTCACCGAGGCCTTCACCACCGAGTTCCAGGGCCTGAAGGTGATCGTGGCCGAAGGCGAATGCCAGCTGGAGCGCCAGCGCCGCATCAAGCCCTGGATCGCGAGCCTGCTCAAGAAGGGTGAGCGCGTGGTGCGCGTGAAGTACGGCGTGGACGAAGACGTGTGCAACGGCGACCACGCCTGCATCCGCCTCTCGGGCTGCCCCACGCTCACGCTGAAAGACAACCCCGACCCGCTCAAGGTCGACCCGGTGGCCACCGTCATCGACGGCTGCGTGGGCTGCGGCCTGTGTGGCGCCAACGCGCATGCGGCCACGCTGTGCCCTTCGTTCTACCGCGCCGAGGTGATCCAGAACCCGCGCTGGCACGAGCGCCTGATCCATTCGCTGCGCGGCTCCCTAGTCCGCCTGCTCCAACCCGCCTGAACATGCCTTCCAACCAGCAACCCATCTCCCTGCTGCTCTGCGCCCTGGGCGGCGAAGGCGGCGGCATCCTCACCGACTGGCTGGTGGAGACCGCGCGCCACGCGGGCTACCCCGCGCAGGCCACCTCCATTCCTGGCGTGGCGCAGCGCACCGGCGCCACCACCTACTACCTCGAAATCTTCCCCGTGCCCACGGCCGACCTGGGCGGCCGCCGCCCGGTGTTCGGCCTGAACCCGCTGCCCGGTCGGCTGGATGCGCTGGTGTCCTCCGAGCTGCTGGAAACCGGCCGCCAGATCACCAACGGCCTGGCCTCGAACGCGCACACGCTGGTGATCACCTCGTCTGCGCGCGCGCTCACCACCGGCGAAAAGATGGTGATGGGCGACGGCCGCCGCGACAACGCCGAGCTGCTCTCGCTGGTGAACACCCACAGCCGCGCGCGCCACGTGCTCGACATGGCCGCGCTCACCAAGCAGGCCGGCACCGTGGTGAGCGCCGTGATGCTCGGCGCCATTGCCGGCAGCGGCCTGCTGCCCTTCGCGCGGCGCGACTATGAGGCGGTGATCGGCGACGGCAGCGGCAGCGCCAAGGCCAGCCTGCGCGGCTTTGCGCTCGCGTTTGACGCCGTGCACGCCCAGCGCACGCAAGCCGCCTACATCGAACAGGTGCTGGCCGACGAACCTGCCGACACGGCGCCCCAAGCCAGCCTGCCCGAGGCCCTGCGCCGCGAGTTCCCGCTGGAGGTGCACGGGCTCATGGCCCTGGGCCATGCACGCGTGTGCGAGTACCAGAACGCCGCCTATGGCGAGCGCTACGCCGAGCGCCTGCGCCGCGTGCTCGCGGCCGAAAAAACCGGCGACCCGCAGAACCTGCATGGCTACCGCACCACGGTGGAGATGGCACGCTGGATCGCGCTGTGGATGGCATTTGACGACATCGTGCTGGTGGCCGACCTCAAGAGCCGCGCCAGCCGCCAGGCCCGCGTGCGCGGCGAAGTGAAGGCCGGCCAGGACGACCTGCTGCGCGTGTACGACCACTTCAAACCCGGCGCGCCCGAGTTCGCCGCCATGCTGCCCGAGCGCCTCGCGCAGCGCGTGCTCGCGTGGGACCGCCGCCGCGTGGCCACGGGCAAGGCGCCGTGGGCGCTGCCGCTGAAGATCGGCACGCACTCGGTGCTGGGCATGCTCGCACTGCGCGGCCTGGCCGCCACCAAACGCCTGCGCCCGCTGGGCAGCCGCTTCCAGACCGAGCAGGCGCTGATCGACCGCTGGGTGGACGCGGTGGTGCGCCTGAGCGCCATGTACGCGCCGCTGGGCCACGAGGTGGCACTGTGCGGGCGCCTCATCAAGGGCTACGGCAGCACCAACGAACGCGGCAAGGACAACCTGCTGCACATCATCGACCACCTCGCCCTGCCCGCGCTGGACGACCCGTTCACCGCCGAACAGCGCTGCAAGGCGGTGGCCGCCGCGCGCCAGGCCGCGCTGAGCGACGAAGCCGGCAAGGCGCTGGACCAGGCGCTGCGCCAGCACGGCGCCCCCGCCCGCCCGGTGAAGGCCCAGCCCATCCGCTGGCAACACAATCCGCGACTGAAGGTGAAGGCCGCCGCGCGGCCCTGACGCCCGGCTCCGAAGAACCACGCCCCCTTTCCCACCACAACAGGAGACACACCATGCGCCCACCCCACACCCTCACCCCCACGCCGCACCGCTGGCACCTGGCCGGCAGCGCCGCCGTGGCCGCGCTGCTCGCCCTGGGCGCTCACGGTGCCGCGCTGGCGCAGGCCTGGCCCGACAAGCCGTTGAAGGTGGTCGTGGGCTTCCCGCCCGGCGGCGCGGCCGACCAGATCGCGCGCCTCGTGTCCACGCCGCTGGCCACCGCGCTGGGCCAGCCCGTGGTGGTGGAAAACCGCGCCGGCGCCAACGGCAACATCGCCGGTGAGTCGGTGGTGAAGTCGCCCGCCGATGGCTACACCCTGCTCATGAGCTCGGGCGGCATGGTGTCGGTGAATCCGCACATCTCGCGCATGAGCTTTGACCCGGTGAAAGACCTCACCCCGGTAGCCTCGGCCGCGCGCGTGCTGGTGTACCTGATGGCACGCCCCACGATCGAAGCGAAGAACGTGCAGGAACTCATCGCCTACGCCAAGGCCAACCCCGGCAAGCTCACCTACGGCTCGGCCGGCAACGGCAGCTCGCCGCACCTCGCGGGCGAAATGCTCAAGAGCCAGGCCGGCATGTTCACGGTGCACGTGCCCTACCGCGGCGCGGCCCCGGCCCTGAGCGACCTGATGGGCGGCCAGATCGACTACTACTTCGACCCCGGCATTGGCCTGGCCAACGCCAAGGCCGGCCGCACCAAGCTGCTGGCCGTGGGCAGCCTCAAGCGCTCGCCCCTGTTCCCCGAAGTGCCCACGCTGGACGAGGTGGGCCTGAAGGGCTTTGACGCCGACACCGTGTTCGGCTTCTACGCCCCCGCCGGCACGCCGCCGGCCGTGATCGCCAAGCTCAACACCGAGATCAACAAGGTGCTGGCCACCGCGGCCGTGAAGGACCGCATCACCGCGCTCGGCGGCGAAGCGCTGCCCCTCACCCCGGCCGAATTCGGCCAGCGCGGACTGGAAGACTCCAAGCGCTTCGGCGCGATCATCCGCGAGCGCAAGATCACGGCGGATTGACGCCGCCCGCGTGGGCCCGCGCACAGGCGCAGCCCACGCCACCCCGTTCAGATCGCCACGAGCTGGCGCACGCCCTTGGCCTGCATCTCGCTGCCGGGGCCGCTGGCGATCACCTCGCCGCGCTCCATGACCACGTAGCGGTCGGCCAGCGCTTCGGCAAAGTCGTAGTACTGCTCCACCAGCACGATGGCCATGTTGCCGCGGTCGGCCAGCATGCGGATCACCTTGCCGATGTCCTTGATGATGTTGGGCTGAATGCCCTCGGTAGGCTCGTCAAGGATGAGCAGCTTGGGGCCGGCGGCCAGCGCCCGCGCAATCGCCAGCTGCTGCTGTTGCCCGCCCGACAAATCGCCGCCGCGGCGCCCCAGCATCTGCTTGAGCACCGGGAACAGCTCGAACAGCTCGGCCGGAATCGGCGTGCTGCCCTTCTTCGTGGCCAGGCCCATGAGCAGGTTTTCGTGCACCGTGAGGCGCCCGAAAATCTCGCGCCCCTGCGGCACAAAGCCCACGCCCATGCGCGCGCGCTCGTACGGCGTGGCCTTGTGGATGGGCACGCCGTCGAGCGCGATGCTGCCGCTCTTGATCGGCACCAGCCCCATGAGCGATTTGAGCAGCGTGGTCTTTCCCACGCCGTTGCGGCCCAGCACCACCGTGACCTGGCCGAGCTCGGCCTGCAGGCTCACGTTGCGCAGGATGTGGCTGCCGCCGTAGTACTGGTTGATGTCTTTGACTTCAAGCATCGGGAACAACTCCGTTCGCCCTGAGCCTGTCGAAGGGCCCGTGGGCATGATGGTGCGGGGGCTTCGACAAGCTCAGCCCGAACGGGACGACGCCCGTCCTGCACGGATGGTTGATGTCAGCGTCCAAGGTACACCTCGATCACGCGCTCGTCGGCCTGCACCTGGTCGAGCGTGCCTTCGGCCAGCACCGCACCATCGCACAGCACCGTCACCTTCTCGGAGATGGTGCGGATGAAGCTCATGTCATGCTCCACCACCATCAGGGAGTGCTTGCCCTTGAGCGTGAGAAAGAGCTGCGCGGTGCGCTCGGTTTCTTCGTCGGTCATGCCGGCCACGGGTTCGTCGAGCAGCAGCAGCTTGGGGTCCTGCATCAGCAGCATGCCGATCTCCAGCCACTGCTTCTGCCCGTGGCTGAGGTTGCCGGCCTGGCGCGCGGCGCTGTCGGTGAGGTGGATGGTCTGCAGCACTTCGCCCAGGCGGTCTTTCTCTTCGCCCGTGAGCGCAAACACCATGGAGTGGCGCACACGCTTGTCGGTGGCCAGCGCGAGCTCCAGGTTTTCAAACACGCTCAGGTGTTCGAACACCGTGGGCTTCTGGAACTTGCGGCCAATGCCCATGGCGGCAATCTCGGCCTCGCGGTAGCGCAGCAGGTCGATCGTGCTGCCGAAGAACACCTGGCCCGAATCGGGCTTGGTCTTGCCGGTGATGATGTCCATCATCGTGGTCTTGCCCGCGCCGTTGGGGCCGATGATGCAGCGCAGCTCGCCGGGCGCGATGTCCAGGCTGAGCTTGTTGATGGCCTTGAAGCCATCGAAGCTCACGCACACGTCTTCCAGGTACAGGATGCGGCCGTGCGTGGTGTCCACCTCGCCGCGCACCACCGGGCGCGAGAAACCGGCCTGGCGGCCACCCGACTCGGTGGCGCCGCCACTGGCCAGCGCAGCCACGCGTTCGGCGCGCCTGGCGCCTTCTTCCATCAGATCGGGCGTCATGCCTTGCTCCCTTGCTTCGACGGCCGCAGCTTCTTCACCAGCCCCACCACACCCTGCGGCATGTAGAGCGTGACCACGATGAACAGCGCGCCGAGCACGTACAGCCAGTATTCGGGGAAGGTCACGGTGAGCCAGCTCTTGGCGCCGTTGACGATGAAGGCGCCGATGATCGGGCCAATGAGCGTGGCGCGCCCGCCCACGGCGGCCCAGATGGCGATCTCGATGCTGTTGGCCGTGCTCATTTCGCCGGGGTTGATGATGCCGACCTGCGGCACATACAGCGCACCCGCCACACCACACATCACCGCCGAAATGGTCCAGATGGTGAGCTTGTAGGGCAGCGGGTTGTAGCCGCAGAACATGACGCGGCTCTCGGCATCGCGCACGGCCTGCAGCACGCGGCCAAACTTGCTGCCCACCAGCCAGCGCGCAAACAGGTAGAAGCCCAGCAGCGTGAGACCGGTCAGCACAAACAGCGTCATGCGCATGCCTTGCGTGGCGATGGGCAGGCCGAGGATGCGCTTGAAGTCGGTGAAGCCGTTGTTGCCGCCAAAGCCGGTCTCGTTGCGGAAGAACAGCAGCAGCGCCGCGAAGGTGAGTGCCTGCGTGATGATGGAGAAATACACGCCCTTGATGCGCGAGCGGAAGGCGAAATAGCCGAACACAAAGGCCACCAGCCCCGGCACCAGCACGATCAGCAGCAGCGTGGCGATGAAGCTGTCGCTCAGCGCCCAGTGCCAGGGCAGTTCCTTCCAGTCGAGAAACACCATGAAGTCGGGCAGCTCGCTCTTGTAGTTGCCGTCGGTGCCGATCTGGCGCATGAGGTACATGCCCATCACGTAGCCCCCGAGCGCGAAGAACAGGCCGTGGCCCAGGCTCAGGATGCCGGTGTAGCCCCAGATCAGGTCCATGGCCAGCGCGCAGATGGCGTAGCACATGATCTTGCCGAGCAGGCCCACCATGTAGTCGCTCAGGTGGAACGGGCTGCTTTCGGGCACGAAGAGGTTGAGCAGCGGCGCCACGGCGCACACCACCAGCAGCGCGACGACGAAGGCGCTCCAGCCGGTGCGCGTGAGCAGCGGGCCGTGCGAGGGCAGAACCACCCCCGTTGGCCCTGACACCCCCGTTCGCCCTGAGCCTGTCGAAGGGCTCGCCAACCCCTGGGCAGGGGCTTCGACAAGCTCAGCCCGAACGGCATTGTTTTGCGCGCTCATGCTTCGCGTCCTTTCATGGCGAAGATCCCCTGAGGTCTCTTTTGAATGAACACGATGATGAAAACCAGCACCGCGATCTTGGCGAGCACGGCGCCGGCCCAGCCTTCAATGAACTTGTTGAGCATGCCCAGCCCGAGCGCGGCGTAAACCGTGCCGGCGAGTTGCCCCACACCACCGAGCACCACCACCATGAACGAGTCCACGATGTAGTTCTGCCCGAGGTCGGGGCCGACGTTGCCGATCTGGCTGAGCGCGCAGCCCGCCAGGCCCGCAATGCCCGAACCCAGCGCAAAGGCATAGGTGTCGATGCGTGCCGTGTTCACGCCCATGCACGAGGCAATGGGCCGGTTCTGCGTGACGCCGCGCACGAACAGCCCGAGGCGCGTCTTGCCGATCATCAGCGTGACGCCCAGCAGCACGGCCAGCGCAAAGCCGATGATGATGATGCGGTTCCAGGGCAGGTTGAGGTTGCCCATCAAGGTGATGCCGCCGCTCATCCACGAGGGGTTTTCCACGCCCACGTTTTGCGCGCCAAACAGGCTGCGCACCGCCTGCATCAGCACCAGGCTGATGCCCCAGGTGGCCAGCAGCGTCTCCAGCGGGCGGCCGTACAGAAAGCGGATCACGGTGCGCTCCATGGCCGCGCCCACCAGGCCCGACGCGATGAAGGCCACCGGCATGGCCACCAGCAGGTACCAGTCGAAATACTCGGGCAGGGCCTGGCGAAAGAAGGTCTGCACGAGCCACGTGGCGTAGGCACCGATCATGATCAGCTCGCCGTGGGCCATGTTGATCACGCCCATGAGGCCGTAGGTGATGGCCAGGCCCAGCGCGGCCAGCAGCAGGATGCTGCCCAGGCTGATGCCGGTGAAGGCCTGCGCCAGCGCGCTGCCAATGGCCAACGTCGTGTCCAGGCTGGAGAGCGACGCCTTGAGCGCCGCTTTCACCTGGACGTCGGCTTCCTTCTCCATCTGCGCGAGCAGCAGCGGGCGCACCACGGGCTGCTTGGCCTCGCCCAGCTTCTCGGCCGCGGCCAGGCGCTGCGCCGGGTCGTCGCTGGCCAGCAGCACGGCGGCGCGTGCGAGCTCCAGGCTCTGGCGCGCGCGCGCATCCAGGTTGCCGGCGAGCGCCTTGTCAATCAGCGCGAGCTGGCTGGTGTCGGGTTCTTCAAACGCGGTGCGCTGCAGCGAGGCCGCCGCTTCGCGCTGGCGCTCGGGCGGTGCGCCGAGCAGTTCCATGCCGGCCAGCGCGTTTTCCATCGCGCTGCGCAGGCGGTTGTTGATCATGATGTCGGCGGCCTCGTCGGGCAGCGCCGCCAGTTTCTCGCCCGTGACGGCGTCGATGGCACCGTCGCCCTCGACGATGAGCACACGCTCGCCCTGCACACGCACGGCCTCGTCAGACATCGCCTTGATCAGCGCAGCAGCCTTGTCGTCAGGCTCTGCCGCCAGGCGGTTCAGGGTGTCGATGCGCACGTCGGTGTCGCCATCCACCAGCGCCAAGGCATCGGCCGGCGTGAGCGCGTGGGCCGCGCTCAACGACATAACAACAGCCAGGCTCAGCCCCAGAAGCCGGAGCCAATGAATCTTCATATCAGTCCCCACCCAACAGACCAGAAACCACGGCGCAACAGGCACGCCAAATCAAGAGGCACCGAGGGTCCGGCTCCGCCGGCCCTAGATGCCGTCCCCCCTCGCAGCGCCGAAGGCGCGCCACAGAGGGGGGAAGCCGCGTCAGCGGCGCAGGGGGGAGTTACTTAGCCGTAGGCGTATTCTTCTTGCCTTTGTTCTCGGCGATGTAGTCGCTCCATGGATCGGCGACCACCGGGCCCGGGGTCTTCCACACCACGTTGAACTGGCCGTCTGCCTTCACTTCACCGATGAACACCGGCTTGTGCAGGTGGTGGTTTTCCTTGTCCATCGTGCTGGTGAAGCCACCCGGTGCCTTGAATGTCTGGCCCGCCATGGCGGCGATGACCTTGTCGGTGTCGGTGGACTTGGCCTTGGCCACGGCCTGGGCCCACATGTTGATGCCGATGTAGGTGGCTTCCATGGGGTCGTTGGTCAGAGGCTTGTCCTTGTGGCCGGGGATGTTCTTCGCCTTGGCGTAGGCGGCCCACTTCTTGGTGAACTCGGTGTTGGCCGGGCTCTTGATGCTCATGAAGTAGTTCCATGCAGCCAGGTGGCCCACCAGCGGCTTGGTGTCCACACCGCGCAGCTCTTCTTCACCCACCGAGAAAGCCACCACAGGCACGTCCTTGGCCGAGAGGCCGGCGTTGCCCAGTTCCTTGTAGAACGGCACGTTGGAATCGCCGTTGATGGTGGAGACCACGGCCGTCTTCTTGCCGGCCGACGCGAACTTCTTGATGTTGGCGATGATGGTCTGGTAGTCGGAGTGACCGAAGGGGGTGTACTCCTCCATGATGTCGGCGTCGGCCACACCCTTGCTCTTCAGGAAGGCGCGCAGGATCTTGTTGGTGGTGCGGGGGTACACGTAGTCGGTGCCCAGCAACACCCAGCGCTTGGCGCTGCCGCCGTCCTTGCTCATCAGGTATTCCACGGCAGGGATGGCCTGCTGGTTGGGCGCGGCACCCGTGTAGAACACGTTCTTGCTCAGCTCTTCGCCTTCGTACTGCACGGGGTAGAACAACAGGCCGTTGTTCTCTTCCACCACCGGCAGCACCGACTTGCGCGACACCGAGGTCCAGCACCCGAAGATGACCGCAACCTTGTCCTGCGTGATCAGCTGCTTGGTCTTCTCGGCAAACAGCGGCCAGTTGGAGGCCGGGTCCACCACCACGGGCTCGAGTTTCTTGCCGAGCACGCCGCCCTTGGCGTTGATCTCGTCAATGGCCATCAGCACCGTGTCCTTGAGCACGGTTTCCGAAATGGCCATGGTGCCCGAGAGGCTGTGCAGCACGCCGACCTTGATGGTCTCTTGTGCGTGGGCGCTCAGGCCGGTGAAGCCGAGCGTGGCAACCGTGGCCGCGGCGGCCAGGGTCTTGAGGGTAAAACGGCGGGCGTTCTGGGTGGTCTTCGACATGGCGCTTCTCCTGTGTTCCAGTGGGTCCCTTGAAGGGGGTGTTTGGCGCCGCCGGCTGCCTTCTTCAGGCGTGGCTCAGCGGACAACTGGACTCTAGGGAAGACCCTTGGAAGCGTATGTACGCCGGGTGGCGTACGTGGTGGGCGTATGCCAGGTGCAGGGTACGATTCCCGGTTGCGCGCCAACCGGCGCTGGACCCTCACCCGACAGAGCCCATGGCCATCAAGAAATCCGAGCTGTATTCCTCCCTTTGGGCCTCTTGCGACGAGCTGCGTGGCGGCATGGACGCCAGCCAGTACAAGGACTACGTGCTCGTTCTGCTGTTCATCAAGTACATCAGCGACAAGTTCGCCGGCCAGGCATTTGCGCCCATCCAGATTCCGGCCGGTGCCCGCTTCTCCGACATGGTCGCCATGAAAGGCAAGACCGACATCGGCGACCGGATCAACAAACATGTGTTGCGCCCGCTGGAAGAGGCCAACAAGATCCGATTCAAGGCCGACTTCAACGACGCCGCCCTGCTCGGCCAGGGCAAGGAGATGGTGGAGAAACTGGGCAACCTCATCGCCATCTTTGAAAATCCGGCACTGGACTTCTCCAAAAACCGCGCCGATGGCGACGACATCCTGGGTGACGCCTACGAATACCTCATGCGCCACTTCGCCACCGAGAGCGGCAAGAGCAAGGGGCAGTTCTATACGCCAGCCGAGGTCAGCCGCATCATGGCGCGGGTGATCGGCATCCACGAGGCGAAGACCACACCCAACACCACCGTGTACGACCCGACGTGCGGGTCCGGGTCGCTGCTGCTCAAGGTGGCCGACGCGGCGCGCACCGCCGTCACGCTGTATGGCCAGGAAAAAGACGAAGCCACCAGCGGCCTGGCGCAGATGAACATGGTGCTGCACAACAACCCCAGCGCCCTCATCAGCCAGGGCAACACCCTGGCCGACCCCAAGCACCTGGACGGCGATGCCCTCAAGACCTTCGACTACGTCGTCGCGAACCCGCCGTTTTCCGACAAGCGCTGGAGCACCGGGCTCAAGGTGGATGACGACAGGCCATGTGACGCTGGAGGAAACGGGCGCCAACACCGAAAGCGACAAGCAGTTCATCTACAACAGCTACACCGAGCTGCTGAAAGATGTGGCTCCCGAAGCGGGGAGGTCCCGGACCGAGACCTATGAGAAGCGGGCCAAGCAGCGCTTCATCAAGGAGCCGGCCCACATGAAGCTGCTGGTGGTGGTGGACAAGCTGCTCACCGGCTTCGACGCCCCACCCTGTTCCTACCTCTACATCGACAAGTCCATGCAGGACCATGGCCTGTTTCAGGCCATCTGTCGCACCAACCGGCTCGATGGCGAGGACAAGCACTTTGGCTACGTCGTCGACTACAAAGACCTGTTCAAGCGGGTCGAGAAAGCGATTGCGGTCTACACCTCGGAGCTGGACACCAGCGCCGATGGCAGCGACCCGCAGGTGATGTTGAAGGACCGGCTGGACCTGGGCCGGGAGAAGCTGGATGCCGCTTTTGAAGCCCTGCACCTGCTGTGCCAGCCGGTGAAGCCCCCACAAGGTGAGCTCGACCACATCCACTACTTCTGCGGCAACACCGAGATACCGACCGACCTGCAGGAACGCGAGCCGCAGCGCGTGGCCCTGTACCGCGCGGTGGTGGCGCTGGTGCGCGCCTGGGCCAACGTGGCGGACGAGCTGGAGGGTGCTGGCTACTCCGCACACGACCGAGAGCGCATGAAGACCCAGATGAAGCACTACCTGGACTTGCGCGACGTGATCCGGCTGGCTTCGGGCGAAACGCTGGACCTCAAGGCCTATGAGGCGGATATGCGCCACCTGATCGACACCTACATCGAGGCATCGGCGCCGCGCACGATTTCGCCGTTCGATGGCATCGGACTGCTGGACCTGATCGTGAAGACCGGCATTGCCGAAGCCATTGCCAACAAGCTGGCGGGGCTGAAAGACAACCACGATGCGGTGGCCGAGAGCATCGAAAACAACGTGCGCAGCAAGATCATCAAGGAGCAACTGGCCGACCCCGCGTTCTTCGAGCGCATGTCGGCCCTGCTCGACGAGATCATCCGGTTGCGCAAACAGAAGGCCATCGAATACGAGGAATACCTCCGCCGCATTGCCGACCTGACCGCCAAAGTCATGAGCGGAAAGGTCGAGCACACGCCCATCCAGCTCAACACGCCGGGTCGCCTGGCCCTGTACAACAACCTGAAGGACTGGGTCACCGTCAATGCCTCACACGAGCCACACGCACCGTATGGCGGCGTGGATGCGGCCCTGGAGCTGGTGATGACACTGGACGCGGCCATCAAACAGGAAAGGCCTCATGACTGGCGAGGCATGTTCCAGAAGGAACAGATGGTCAAGCAGACGATCTTCAACGTGGTGCGCGACATCGATGCCGTGAACCGCATCTACCCGATTGTGTTTGCGCAGCCGGAGTATTGATGGGCGTTCACATCCAACTGGGTGACATCTCGGCAGAGGTGGTCCGCAAGGACATCAAGCACCTGCACCTGAACGTATTGCCCCCGATGGGCAAGGTGCGCATCTCCGCGCCCCGACAGATGCAGCTGAACACCATCCGCGTCTTCGCCATTTCACGCCTGGCCTGGATCAAGACCGAGCAGCGCAAGATGCAGGCGCAACCCCGCGAGACACCACGTCTGTTCTTGACGCGGGAGAGTCACTACGTCTGGGGAAAGCGGTATCTGCTCAAACGCGTCGAGCAGGATGCTGCACCATCGGTCGAACTCGGCCACAACCAGCTGGTGCTGCGTGTGCGGCCCGGCACCGATGAAGTGCGATGCCAGGAAATTCTCGACGGCTGGTACCGCGAGCAGATCAGGCAGGTGGCGCCTGCCCTGGTCCACAAATGGTCCCCCGCACTGGCCGTCGAAGTGGCGCGCCTGTTTGTGCAGCGCATGAAGACCCAATGGGGCAGTTGCAACCCCGTGGCGCGCAACATCCGGCTGAACACGGAGCTGGCCAAGAAGCCTCCGGAGTGCCTGGAGTACATCGTGGTGCACGAAATGGTCCACCTGCTGGAACCAAGCCACAACCAGAGATTCACTGACTTGATGGATCTGCACCTGCCGCCTTGGAGGCACTGGCGCAAGGCTTTGAACGAGTTGCCCGTTCGTCACGAGGACTGGGCGTACTGACCTTCACCCCCCGTGCTGCGGCTGCAGCAGCGGCACGCGGTTGATCGCCATCGCTGCCGCCGCCGTGCGCGTTTCCACGCCCAGCTTGGCGTAGATGCGCTCCAGGTGTTTCTTCACCGTGGCGGGGCTGGAGCCGAGGATGTCGCCGATGTCGCGGTTGATCTTGCCCTTGACCACCCAGTACAGCACCTCGGCTTCTTTGGCGGTGAGGCCGAAGGCGCCGGCCAGGCCGGAGAGCACGCTGGCGTCCGAGGTTTCCTGCATGACGATGAGCCAGTCGCCGCCCTCGCCATTCACTTCGTCGCCCACGCACTGGTGCAGGCGGAAGGTGAGGCGCCTCGGGCCTTTTTCCAGCGTCAGGCGCGGCGGCTCGCGCTGCGCCAGCGCTTCGCCCAGGTGGCGGCGCAGCCACTGCAGCACCGCCGGGGGTGTGGTGGGCGCTTCGGTGCCGCAGTGGTGGCGCAGCAGGTCGCGCGCCAGCGGGGTTTGCCACATCAGGCGGCCGTCGCGCTCGCGCACGGTGATGGTGGCGTAGCCAAACGCGTCGAGTGCGTTGCGCGCCTGGCTGCGCTCCACCGCGCCCTGGCGCACATGGCGCGCGGTGCGCAGGTGCACACCCATGCGCGCCATGACTTCGCGCGGCTTGATGGGTTTGGTCACGTAGTCGGCGCCGCCTGCGTCCAGCGCGGCCACCAGGTGCTCGGTCTCGGTGAGGCCGGTCATGAAGATGATGGGAATGTGCGCGGTGGCGGGCTGCGCCTTGAGGCGCCGGGCCACTTCAAAACCATCGAGCCCGGGCATGACGGCATCAAGCAGCACCACGTCGGGCAGGGCTTGCGTGGCGCGGCGGATGGCGCTCTCGCCGTCGAGCGCCACCAGCACGGTGTAGCCGGCTTCGTCCAGCGCGTCGTGCAGCGGCGCGACGTTGTCGGGCACGTCGTCGACGATGAGCACGACCAGCGCATCGGAGAGCGGCAGCGCCGCGGCGCTGGAGACGGGCAAGCTTGGCTCAACCGGGTGCGGCATGGTGTTGCAACAGTTGCTGTTCGATGGTTTCAAAGCGGAACTCGCGCGCCAGCGTGCGCAGGCCCTGCGCAAACGCGGCCTGCTCGGGACGGCGCTGCACCCATTCGTCGAGCCACTGCACGATGCCTTTGTAGTAGCCCAGGCGCACCAGTTCCAGCAGGGGTTCGAGCTCGGCGCGCGTGGCAGGGGCAGCCACGGCCAAAGGGGCTTTCACGTGCTCGGGCGCGGCCTCGTCCAGCCACTGCAGCGAGAGGTGCTGGCCGAGCCAGTTGAGCAGGTCGTCGCGCCGCACGGGCTTGACGAAGAAGTCTTGCGGCTTGTGGCCCAGGTCGTTGTCGAGCCCCTTGTCGAACGCGTTGGCCGAGACGATGGCGCGTGGCACCGCGCCCCAGCCGAGCGTGCGCAGGCGGCGCAGCGTTTCCCAGCCGTCGATGCCGGGCATGGCCAGGTCCATGAAGATGGCGTGGGGCGCGCCGGGGTCGCCGGGTTGCAGGCCTTCGAGCAGGGCCAGCGCATCGAAGCCGCTGGTGGCGAGCATCACCTCGAAGCCCAGCGGCGTGAGCCAGCGCGCGAGCAGCTCGCGGTCGGCCTCTTCGTTGTCGACCACCAGCACGCGGCGGCGCTCGCCTTCGTAGCCCGCGTGTTGCGGCAGCGCATGGGGCGCAGGCAAGAGCACGCCGTGCAACTCGGGCAAGAACAGCCGCACGGTGAACACCGAACCCTGGCCCGGCGTGCTGCGCACCGTCATCTCGCCGCCCATGAGGTCGGTGAGCATCTTGGCGATGGTGAGCCCCAGGCCCGTGCCGGTGGCCGCACCATGGGGGCCGGCTTCGCCCTGCCCGCGCGCAAAGGGCTCGAACACGCGGTCGAGGTCTTGCTGGGCCATGCCGGGGCCGGTGTCGTGCACTTCAAATTGCGCCATCTCGCGCGCATGCGTCACGCGCAGCCGCACCTCGCCGCTGCGGGTGAACTTCACGGCGTTGCCCAGCAGGTTGATGAGGATCTGGCGCAGGCGCTTTTCGTCGGCACGCACGGTGTCGGGCAGGCGGCTGCCGGTGTCGAACACAAAGCGCAGGCCCTTGGCGGCGGCCTGCAGCTCGAACATGCTGGCCACTTCGTGCATGGCGCCGGCAAAGGCCATGGGCCGCACATCGAGTGCGAGCTTGCCGGACTCGATGCGCGCAATGTCCAGCGTGCCTTCAATGAGCGAGAGCAGGTGCTCGCCGCCGCGGTGGATCACGCGGATGGCCTGCGCACGGTGCGGCGCCAGGCCCGTGTCTTCCTGCAGCAGCTGCGCATAACCCAGGATGCTGTTGAGCGGCGTGCGCAGCTCGTGGCTGATGGTGGAGATGTAGCGCGTCTTGGCCTGGTTGGCCTGCTCGGCCGCGCGGCGCGCCTGCTGCAGGGCTTCGTCGGTGCGCTGGTGCGACTCGATCTCCTGCATGAGCAGGCGCGTCTGCCGGTTCGACTCTTCCTGCGCCACCTCGCGGCTCTTGTGCGCGAGCACCAGCCACCAGGCCACGGTGGCCGCAATGAGCAGCAGCACCGCGTACACGCGCACGAAGCCCGAGCGCAAGGCCGCATCAAGCAGCGAGGTGTTGGCCGCCACCCCCATGCCCTGCGCGAGGCCCTCCACCTCCTGCCGGTAGAGCAGCCCCAGCACCGCCGCCAGCACGGGGGACACCACCAGCATGAGCAACAGGTAGTGCGCCAGCCCCGCTTCGAGGTACGGCCACACTCGGCGCGGCAACACGCGGCGCAGCGCGCCCATCCACTGCTCGGAGAGGCGCGCGTGCGGTTTGCACAAGTCGCCACAGCGCGCGTCCAGCGTGCAGCACAGCGAACAGATGTGGCCCTGGTACGCCGGGCAGTGCGCCATGTCGGGCGCCTCGTACTCGCGCTCGCAAATGACGCACTGTTGGAGCGCGTAGCGCTCCTGCGTACCCACAGAACAGCCAGTACAGCCCGCCGCAGCCACAGACTGTTTCGCCGCCGGGCCGCCCCAAGGCGAAACAGCCCCCTCGGGGGGCAGCGACCCGCGCAGCGGCGGAGCGTGGGGGTCTACAGTCCTGGCGATGTAGTAGCGGCCCTGAGTAAGCCAGGCAATGGCGGGCGCGGCAATGAGCGCCGTCACCATCGCAATCACCGCCGAGAAGGCCTGCGCCGTGGGCCCCAGCAGGCCCATGTGCGCCACGATGGACAGCGCCGAGGCCAGGCCCATGGCGCCCACGCCCACGGGGTTGATGTCGTACAGGTAGGCGCGCTTGAACTCGATGCCCTTGGGCGACCAGCCCAGCGGCTTGTTGATGACGAGGTCGGCCACTACGGCCATGATCCAGGCGATGGCGATGTTGGAGTACAGGCCCAGCACCTCGCCCAGCGCCTGGAACACGTTCATCTCCATCAGCATGAAGGCGATCAGCGTGTTGAACACCACCCACACCACACGGCCAGGGTGGCTGTGCGTGATGCGCGAGAAGAAGTTGCTCCAGGCCAGCGAGCCGGCGTAGGCGTTGGTGACGTTGATCTTGAGCTGCGACACCACCACGAACAGCGCGGTGGCGGCCACGGCCCAGCCGTAGTCGGAGAACACGTATTCGTAGGCCGCGAGGTACATCTGGTTGGGGTCCACCGCGCGCTCGGGCGGCACCATGTGGCTGATGGCCAGGTAGGCCAGCAGCGCACCGCCGAGCATCTTCACCACGCCCAGCACCACCCAGCCCGGCCCGCCGGCCAGCACACCGGCCCACCAGCGCAGCGCATGGCCCGGTTCCTTGGCGGGCATGAAGCGCAGGTAGTCGGCCTGCTCGCCCATTTGCGTGATGAGCGCAATGCCCACGGTGAGTGCCGCACCAAACAGGTGCCAGTCAAACACCGCGCCTGCACCAGTTTCGCCCCCATACCGCACCACGTTGGTGAACGTCTCGGGCGCCATCCACGCGACCGCCCCGAAAGGGACCACCATCATCACGATCCACAGCGGCTGGGTCCACACCTGAAAGCGGCTGATGACCGACACCCCGTGCGTCACCAGCGGAATGACCACCAGCGCGCAGATGAGGTAGCCCCAGGCGGGTGGAATGTCCAGCGCGAGCTCCAGCGCGTAGGCCATCACGGCCGCCTCGAGCGCAAAGAAGATGAAGGTGAACGACGCGTAGATCAGCGAGGTGATGGTCGAGCCGATGTAGCCAAAGCCCGCGCCACGCGTGAGCAGGTCCATGTCGACGCCGTGCCGCGCGGCGTACACGCTGATGGGCAGGCCGGCCAGAAAAATGATCAGCCCGGTGCACAGGATCGCCAGCGCCGCGTTCACGAAGCCGTATTGCACGAGCAGCGTGGCGCCCACGGCTTCCAGGATGAGGAAGGAGGCCGCGCCGAACGCCGTGTTGGCCACCCGCCATTCGCTCCACTTGCGAAAGCGCTGCGGCGTGTAGCGCAGCGCGTAGTCTTCCATGGTCTCGCTGCCGACCCAGCTGTTGTAGTCGCGGCGCACCTTGATGATGCGTTGCGGTGCGTCTTGCCCGGCCGGGGGCGTGGCGCTGGCGGGCAAGGGAGCGGGTTCGGGCGCGGCGGGGTTCACGCGGGGTTTTCGCAGCTTTCATGCCACGCCGCCGCCGCGGCTGGGCCAACGGGGCACGGGAATTGCTGAATGCCCCCTCAACTGCCCGCCCCTGCTCCCCGGAAGACCGCACACCGCCATGGAACTCACGCCCCGCGAAAAAGACAAGCTGCTGATCTTCACCGCAGCCCTGCTGGCCGAGCGGCGCAAGGCCCGCGGCCTCAAGCTGAATTACCCCGAGTCCGTGGCGCTGATCAGTGCGGCCGTGATGGAAGGCGCGCGCGACGGCAAGACCGTGGCCCAGCTCATGAGCGAGGGCCGCAACGTGCTGACCCGCGCCGACGTGATGGAGGGCATCCCCGAGATGATTCCCGACATCCAGGTGGAAGCCACCTTCCCTGACGGCACCAAGCTGGTTACCGTACACCAGCCGATACCTTGACCCCCCTCGCCGCGCTGCGCGCGACCCCCCAAGGGGCAGCGCCTGCGGCCCGGCAGAGCCGGTTCCGCGGCACTCCTGGACCAAGACCGCGCGCCGGACAGACACTCGAACCATTGATGGAGAACACATGAAGATCAAGCACCTGCTTCCCCTGCTCCTCGCCGCTGCGTCGGCCACCGCGTTCGCCCACGTTGGAGGCGACGCGCACGGGCATGGCGGTCTGCTCACCGGTTTCCTGCACCCCGTCACCGGGCTCGACCACCTCGCCGCCATGCTGGCCGTGGGGGTGTGGAGCGCCATGACCACGCGCCGCCTGTGGCTCGCGCCCGTGTCGTTTGCTGCCCTGCTGCTGGCCGGTGCGCTCCTGGCGCAGGCGGGCGTGGCCTTCCCTGCCATCGAGCCGATGATCGCGGTCTCCATGCTGGTGGTGGGCCTGCTGCTGGCCGCGCAGGTGAAGCTGCCGGAAGCCGCAGGCGCGGTGCTGGTGGGCGCGTTCGCGCTGTTCCACGGAGCGGCGCACGGCCAGGAGCTGGCCGGGGGTGCGGCCCTGGCGGGCATGGTGCTGGGCACCGCCACGCTGCACGCAGCCGGCATCGCCATGGGCCTGGGCCTCAAGCGCGCGCACCACTGGCTGCCGCGCGTGGCCGGTGGGCTGGTCGCGCTGATGGGGCTGAACATGGCCTGGGGCCTGCTGGCCGCCTGAACGCCTCACCACAAGGAGCCCCGCATGATCCCCGGCGAACTCTTCACCGACGCAGGCGAGCACACGCTCAACCCCGGCCGTCGCACGCTCACCCTGGTGGTGAAGAACGGCGCAGACCGCCCGATCCAGGTGGGCTCGCACTACCACTTTGCCGAGACCAACGGCGCGCTCGACTTTGACCGCGCGGCCGCGCAAGGCATGCGGCTGAACATCGCCAGCGGCACGGCGGTGCGCTTCGAGCCCGGCCAACAGCGCACCGTGGAGCTGGTGGACTATGCGGGCGACCGCATCGTGTTCGGCTTTCGCGGTCTGGTGCAGGGCGCGCTCGGCTGAAGCCGAAGGCGCCCGCGGGGATCAGTTCGAAATGGTCGTGCGCGTGACGATCGGCTGGCCGGGCGCTGCCTCCACATAGAAGCCAGGCAGGCCTGCGGTGCCAAAGCGCGACGCCGGGTTGCGCACAAAGGTCGAATCGGTCAGCGTCATGCTCCCGGTGCGGTCGTTGCTCACGAAGAACACCGCGCTGCCGCCTTCGCTGGCCGTGTTGTCGCTCACCACCGTGCCGTACACCGACAGCGTGAACGTGTTGCCGTCGTTGTAAATGGCGCCGCCACTGCCACCACCAGGCGTGCCGGCACGCGCCGGGTTGGCGCCGTTGCCCAGCGCCACGTTGTACGAGAGCAGGCTGTTGTAGATGCTGTAGGACACGCCGATGGCGCTGAGCGCCCCGCCGTTGGAGCAGCGGTTGCCCAGGTCAGGGCCACCGCCAAAGGTGCTCTGCACCACATACACCGGGCGGTTCTGGTACATGGCCAGCACACGCACGGCGCCGCCGCCCACGTCCGGGCCGGTGGCTTCGCAGCGGTTGTTGGAGAAGACGCTGTTCACGATCTTGAACTGGCCACCGCGCACGAAGATGGCGCCGCCGCCCCCGCCATCGGTGGTCTGGCCGGTCGAGTTGCCGTTGACGAAGCGCATGTTCTGCACGGTCAGGCGCGGGGTTTCCTGGTTGTCGCAGGTGGGCGTGGTCCACACCTGGGCCGGGTCGCAGGTGTTCTGGTACAGGATGCGCACCTGATCGCCGCCATCCAGCGTCACCAGGCCTTGGCCATCCAGCGTCACGTCGGGCCGGTTGTTGAACACCTTGGCGGTGCTCGTCATACGAATCGTTACCGGGCTGGCACCGCAGTTGAAGCGGATCTTGCCGCCCTGGGCCACCGCGTCCACCACCGCCTGGCCGGTGCAACTGGCGGGTGTGCCGGTGCCGACCACGCGGTCGGGCTGGCTGGTGTCCACCGGGTTGCCGGCGGCAGGGACGCTGCCGGCGCCACCCGGCGTGCCCACCGTGGGCGGCCACTGCGGGTCTGCTGTCGCGACCGAACCACCGCTGCTGCCGCCGCCTCCACCACCGCAGGCCGCCAGGCCGGCAGACACCACCACAAGCGCGCTCGCGCGCAGGAACAAAGACCAGTGAAGTTCGGAGACAGACATGGAGTGGGGAGGCTGCTGAAGGGGTAAGACCCGGGGAATCGGTGTCTCGTGATCCAGACTTTTGGACTGGCACGATACATGCTGAAGTGGACGGACAAGGCCGAACCCAAATGTAAGCACCGATGCCCGCATCGGCAACGCGGCAAAGTGCAACGGTGTGTGAGGCTGTTACAGGTTTTCCCTCCGCGCCGCGCAGACTTGATTGCAGGACCCACACCGCCATGACCCAGATTTCCCGCAGCGCCTACGCCGACATGTTCGGCCCCACCGTGGGCGACCGCCTGCGCCTGGCCGACACCGGCCTCATGATCGAGATCGAGAAGGACTACACCCTGGCCGCGGGCGGCTACGGTGAAGAGGTGAAGTTCGGCGGGGGCAAGACCATCCGCGACGGCATGGCGCAGTCGCAGCGCACGCGCGCGCAGGGCGCGGTGGACACGGTGATGACCAACGCCGTGATCATCGACCACTGGGGCATCGTCAAGGCCGACATCGGGCTCATGGGCGGGCGCATCGTGGCCATCGGCAAGGCCGGCAACCCCGACACCCAACCGGGCGTGGACATCGTCATTGGCCCGGGCACCGAGGTGATCAGCTGCGAAGGCCACATCGTCACCGCCGGCGGCATCGACAGCCACATCCACTTCATCTGCCCGCAGCAGGTCGACGAAGCCCTCACCTCCGGCATCACCACCATGCTGGGCGGCGGCACGGGCCCGGCCACCGGCACCTTTGCCACCACCTGTACGCCCGGCCCGTGGCACATCGAGCGCATGCTGCAAGCCGCCGACGGCCTGCCCATGAACCTGGGCTTTCTGGGCAAGGGCAATGCGAGCGTGCCCGATGCGCTGCACGAGCAGATCAACGCCGGCGTGATCGGCCTGAAACTGCACGAAGACTGGGGCACCACGCCCAGCGCCATCAGCAACTGCCTGGACGTGGCCGAAGCCACCGACACGCAGGTGGCGATCCACTCCGACACGCTCAACGAGTCGGGCTTCGTGGAAGACACCATTGCCGCCACCAAGGGCCGCAGCCTGTGCGCCTTTCACACCGAAGGCGCGGGCGGCGGACATGCGCCCGACATCCTGCGCGTGGTGGGCGAAGCCAACTTCCTGCCCAGCTCCACCAACCCGACCATGCCCTACACCGTCAACACGCTCGACGAGCATGTGGACATGCTCATGGTCTGCCACCACCTGGACGCGGGCATTGCCGAAGACCTGGCGTTTGCCGAAAGCCGCATCCGCCGCGAAACGATTGCCGCCGAAGACATCCTGCACGACATGGGCGCCATCAGCATGATGAGCAGCGACAGCCAGGCCATGGGCCGCGTGGGCGAGGTGATCATCCGCACCTGGCAGGCCGCCAGCAAGATGAAAAGCCAGCGCGGCACCCTGCCCGAAGACAGCGCCCGCCACGACAACTTCCGCGTCAAGCGCTACATCGCCAAGTACACGATCAACCCGGCCATTGCCCACGGCATTTCGCACATCGTTGGCTCACTCGAAGTGGGCAAATGGGCCGACCTCGTGGTGTGGAAGCCGGCGTTCTTCGGCGTGAAGCCCGCGCTGGTGCTCAAGGGCGGCAGCATCGCACTGGCCGCCATGGGCGACCCCAACGCCTCCATTCCCACGCCACAGCCGGTGCACTACCGGCCCATGTTCGGCAGCTTCGGTGGCGCCACCGCACGCAGCAGCCTCACGTTTGTGTCCAATGCCGCGCTGGCCGCGGGCGTGGGTGAGCGCTTCGGCCTGCAGAAGACGCTGTCCGCGGTGCAAGGCATTCGCGGCGTGACCAAGGCGCACATGGTGCACAACAGCCTGCTGCCCAAGATGGAGATCGATCCGCAAACCTACGCCGTGCGCGCCGACGGCGTGCTGCTCACCTGCGAGCCGGCCACGCACCTGCCCATGACCCAACGCTATTTCCTGTTCTGAACCGCATGCTGCAAGTTTCCAAGTTGATCCCGCAAGGCAAAGGCCTGGCCACGCCGCTGGTGCAGCGCGCCGCGCGCCTGGTGCTGGACTGGGACATTCGCCAGAAGAGCCGCTTTGACGCCACCGCATCCGACGAGCGCCACGTGGGCGTGTTCCTGCCGCGCGGCACGGTGGTGCGCGGGGGCGACGTGCTCGTCACGCAAGACGGCTCGCTGCTGCGCGTCGAAGCGGCACCGCAGCCCGTGCTGCGCATCACCGCCTGCCCCGACCACCCCGCGCAGGCTCAGGCGTTTGACCTGATGCGCGCGGCCTACCACCTGGGCAACCGGCATGTGCCCATCGAGCTGCAACCCGACCACCTCAAGATCGAACCCGACCACGTGCTGGCCGACATGCTGCGCGCCATGCACCTGACGGTGGTGGAAGCGCGCGAGCCCTTCGAACCCGAAGGCGGCGCTTACGGTGCCGCTGGTGCGGGCCATGGCCATGCGCATGGCGCCGGCCATGATCACAGCCACCACGATCACGGACACCCCCACGCACACGGCCATGACCACGGCTGAACCGGGGGCAGCGCGTTCGGCCGCCAGCCTGCTGCAGATCCTGTGGCTGGCCTCGCCGGCGTTGCCGGTGGGCGGCTTCTCTTACTCCGAAGGCCTCGAAGCCGCGGTGGACGCCGGCCTGGTGCACGACGAAGCCAGCGCCGCGGCCTGGCTCATCGACCAGTTGCACCTGGGCCTCGCGCGCAGCGATCTGGCCGTGGTGGCCCAGGCCATTCCCGCCTGGCGCCGGGGCGACCTTGCGCGCATCCACGCGCTGAACGACTGGGTGCTGCAGACCCGGGAGACGCTGGAGTTTCGCCTGCAGAGCGAGCAGATGGGTCGCTCGCTGTTCGAGTGGTCGCGCCAGCTGGGCGAGCTAGGCGCGGGCGTGTTCGAGCAACTGCAGGCCGCGCAACTCAACCCACCCACCTACCCTGTGGCGTGCGCCTGCGCAGCCGCCAGCGCTGACGCGAGCGTGCGCGACAGCCTGGTGGGCTATGCCTTTGGCTGGGCAGAAAACATGGTGCAGGCCTCCATCAAGTCGGTGCCGCTGGGCCAGAGCGCTGGGCAGCGCATGCTCGCGCGCCTGGCCCAACAGATTCCCGCCGCCGTGGACCACGCCATCGCACTGCCCGACGAGGCCCGCCAGGCCTTCGCGCCCCGCCTGGCCATCTTGTCCGCCAGGCACGAAACACAATACTCTCGCCTCTTTCGCTCCTGAACCGCACCACCCACGGAGACACCATGACCGCCCTGCACCACATTCCGAACCGCACCAAGTCGCTGCCGCCCCTGCGCGTGGGCATTGGTGGCCCGGTGGGCTCGGGCAAGACCACCTTGCTGGAAATGCTGTGCAAAGCCATGCGCGAGCACTACGACCTGATCGCCATCACCAACGACATCTACACCAAGGAGGATCAGCGCATCCTCACGGTGAGCGGTGCGCTGCCGGCCGACCGCATCATGGGCGTGGAAACCGGCGGCTGCCCGCACACCGCCATCCGCGAAGACGCCTCCATCAACCTGGAAGCCATCGACCGCATGCTGGGCGAGTTCCCCAACGCCGACGTGGTGTTCATCGAAAGCGGTGGCGACAACCTCGCCGCCACCTTCAGCCCGGAGCTCAGCGATCTCACCATCTACGTGATCGACGTGGCCGCTGGCGAGAAGATTCCGCGCAAGGGCGGCCCCGGCATCACCAAGAGCGACCTGTTCGTCATCAACAAGACCGACCTCGCTCCCCACGTGGGCGCCGACCTGGAGGTGATGAAAGCCGACACCGCGCGCATGCGCCCGGACACCACCCGCCGGCCCTGGGTGATGACGAACCTCAAGACACTGGCTGGTGTGCAGGACGTGGTGCGCTTCATCGAAACCCGCGGCATGCTGCGCAGCGAAACGCGCGAGCCCTTGCCAGCCTGAATCGCCAGCAGGCTAAAATCGCGCCCTTGCAATCGCTTGCGGAGACTTGGGTGAGCGGTTTAAACCAGCAGTCTTGAAAACTGCCGACCCGCAAGGGTCCGTGAGTTCGAATCTCACAGTCTCCGCCACATACAAAAACACCAACGGGCCCATGAGGCCCGTTGGTGTTTCTGAGTAGCGCATCAGAGACGCCAGCCCGGCGAGATGGCTTGGAGGGTCAGTCAGTTGCAACCAAGCCATCTCGCCAAGTGGGTCATCATCACTGCTGAAGCAGGCCAACGGTGGTGCCGTCGCCAACAGCGCGCAGACCAGCCTGGCGCACCAGCTCAGCTTGCTGCGGGGTGGCGATCACGGGGTACTTGGAATCCGACGTGTCCACCAGGCCCAGGCGCTGCGCTTCGTTCAGCTCGGCCAGCACTTGTGCGCGGGTCTTCTCGAAACCGGCGGGCACTTCAAACTTCACGATGTCGGTATCGGCCAGTTGGCCTGCATCACGGGCAGCGCGCGCTTCGGCGATCACTTCAGCGCGGCTCAGGCTGGAAGAACCTGCGGGCACGTTGAAAGACACGATGTCGGTGTCGGGCAGCTGGCCGGCGTCGCGGGCGGCGATCGCCTGGGCCTGCACTTCAGCGCGGGTCAGGGGAGCGTTCTGGGCCATGGCGGCGCCAGCAACAGCGGTGAGCATGAGGGGCAGGAGGATGCGGGTAGAGAGTTTCATGATGTTTCCTTGAGCAGTTGATGGAGAGACTTGTCAGCGCCGTCTTGTTCGGCACAGGAGAGACTTTAAAAACCGGGTCTGTCGTTTTCCGAACGTGAGAATTACGGATTCGTAATGCATGAAAACCCTCAGTTCCACGACAATCTGGGCTCGTGTGAGGCCGTTTCGCGGCCTTGTGTCCCAACCCTCTTGCCCTGCCCCTTTCCATGCGCGTGCTGGTCATTGAAGACGAATCGAAGCTGGCGGACTACGTCAAGCGCGGTCTCTCCGAGGCCGGCTATACCGTGGACGTCGCACGCGACGGCATCGAAGGCCGTTACCTTGCGCTGGAGGGCGACTACCAGTTGGTGGTGCTCGACATCATGTTGCCGGGCATCGATGGTTTCGGTGTGCTGGCCGCGCTGCGCGAGAAGCGCAACACGCCGGTGCTGATGCTCACTGCGCGCGACCGCGTGGAAGACCGCGTGCAAGGCCTGCAGGCCGGGGCAGACGACTACCTGGTCAAACCGTTTGCCTTTTCGGAACTGCTGGCCCGCGTGGGAGCCTTGCTGCGGCGTGGCCCTGCCGCAGTGGCAGAAACCGCCACCACACGCATGACGTTGTGCGACCTCGAGATGGACCTCCTCAGCCGCAAGGCCTGGCGGGCGGGCCAGCGGCTGGACCTCACGGCCAAAGAGTTTTCGCTGCTGGCCTTGCTGGCCCGGCGCAAGGGGCAGATCCTCTCGCGCACCACCATCGCCGAGCAGGTGTGGGACATGAACTTCGACTCCGACACCAACGTGGTGGAAGTCGCCGTGCGCCGCCTGCGCTCCAAGATGGACGACCCTTTCAAACCCAAGCTGCTGCACAACGTGCGCGGCATGGGCTATGTGCTCGAGGAACGCGCATGAATACCACCACGGCGTTGAACAACGCGGCACCTGCGTTGCTCGACAAGCCTGTTGAAGCCCCGTGCACCTACTCCATTGGCCGGCGGCTCTCGATCCTGCTCGCGGTGCAGACCGTGATCGGTCTGGGCGTGTTGCTGGCTTTCATCTACGGCGCCACCTCGATGCTCTTCGTGGCCAAGCACGAGGAAGAGCTGCGCAGCTACACCAGCGTGCTGGTGGACGTGATGCGCGAGGCCGACACCAGCGGTGGAGAGGCCGAAGTGAAGGCCAAGCTGGCATGGCTTGCCGAGCGCCGTCCTGGCACGTTTGTTCAGGTGCAGCGTGCCGACGGCAGCGCGTTTTACCGCGATGCCGCGCCCACGTTTGACGTGACACACACGACGGCTCGCGGGATGGATTTCACTGTGCCCACACAGACGAGCGGCGTGCTGCAAGGCAAGCTGGTTCTGGATTGCTCACAAGACGCCAAGACCGCCAAGCGCATGGCCTTGCTGCTCGTGGGCGCCGTGCTCGCGGGCGCGGCCCTGGTGGGCTGGGGCACCTTCTGGCGCGTGCGTTGCAGCTTGCGCCCGTTGCTCGATCTGGCCGCACAAACCAAGGCGATCGACGCGCGGCGCATGGGCCAGCGTCTGGCTCTGCCCGAATCGGCTGAAGAACTTCAGCCACTCATTGATCAGTTCAACGGTTTGATGCACCGCGTGGAGCGCACCTATGCGCAACTCGAGGGCTTCAACGCCGATGTCGCACACGAACTGCGCACGCCGCTGGCCAACCTGATTGGCCACACCGAAGTCGCGCTCAGCCGAGAGCGCAGCGCGGCCGAACTCGAAGACACCTTGCATTCCAATCTGGAAGAGCTGCATCGCATGGCCGCCATCGTCAACGACATGCTGTTTCTGGCGCAGGCCGACCGCGGCGTGAAGGCGCGGCGCGGAGCACCCGTGAGCATGGCCGAGCTGGTGCGCCAGGTGGTTGAATTCCACGAAGCACCGATGGAGGACCGCGGCCTGAGTGTCGTTATTGAAGGCGACGCGAAGCTGCCGGTGGACGAGCCGCTGGTCAAACGTGCCCTGTCCAACTTGCTGGGCAACGCCATCCGCTATGCAGACGAAGGCTCCCAGCTGTGCGTGCGCATCGCGCGCGAGGTCGGCGGCGGCGGCATGCGGCTGTGGGTGGAAAACGCCGGTCCCTCCATTGACCCGGAACACCTGCCGCGTTTGTTCGACCGATTCTTCCGCGCAGACGCCGCGCGCTGCGAGATGGAGAAGCCGCACCACGGTCTGGGCCTGTCCATCGTTGCCGCCATTGCCCGCATGCACGACGGACTGCCTGCGGCGGAGTCCAGTGGCGGCATCACGCGCGTGGGGTTCAGCCTGCAGGCAGCGCCGGCCGCGGCCTGACGCTCAGTCAGCCAGAAACAGTGCCTGCAGGTCGCTGAGGAAGTCGAAGCCGCGCTCGGTGGGCCAAACGCGCGTGGCGTCGCGCCCGATGAGGCCTTTGCGCTCCGCCTGCTCCAGCGCCGCCCCGATGGCGGACAGCGGCAGCCCCGTGCGCTCCATGAATTGCAGCAAGGTGAACCCTTGCTTCAGGCGCAAGGCATTGAGCATGAATTCGAACGGCAGCGCCTTGCGCGCCACCTCATCAGCGCTCACCACCGCATCGCCGGCCAACGCACGTTCCATGTACAGCCGCGGCTCGCGCACGCGCACCGGCCTGCCCACGCGGTGCGCGAAGCTGAGTTTGCTGTGCGCACCCGCACCAATGCCGAGGTAATCCCCGAACTGCCAGTAGTTCAGGTTGTGCCAGCACTGGTGCCCCGCGCGCGCGTAGGCCGAGACCTCGTAGCGCTGCAAGCCGGCCTGTCCCGTCAGCTCGGTGATGCGGTCCAGCATGTCCCAGGCTTCGTCTTCAGGCGGCAAGGCGGGCGGGTACTTGGCGAAGTAGGTGTTGGGTTCGAGCGTGAGGTGGTAGATCGAGATGTGCGGCGGTGCAAACGACAACGCGGTGCGCATGTCGGCCTCGCAATCGGCCAGCGTCTGCCCCGGCAGCGCGTACATGATGTCGAGGTTGAACGTGTCGAAGGCCTGCGCGGCTTCTTCGACCGCGGCCATGGCCTGGTCGCGGTCGTGCACCCGTCCCAATGCCTTCAGGTGACCGTCGTTGAAGCTCTGCACGCCGACGGACAACCGCGTGACCCCCGCCTCGCGAAAGGCGCGGAAGCGGTCCTTTTCGAAGGTGCCCGGGTTGGCCTCCAGGGTGATCTCGGCATCGGCTTCCAGGCGCAGCATGGCGCGCACATCGCCCAACAACCGATCAATCGATGCCGGTGAAAACAGGCTGGGTGTGCCCCCGCCAATGAACACACTGTGGACCGTGCGCCCCCAGATCAAGGGCAACGAAGCCGCGAGGTCTGCGCGCAGGGCATCCAGGTAAGCGGCCTCGGGCAGTGTCTGTCCTGGCTCCGCCGTGGCGCTCCATTCATGCGAGTTGAAGTCGCAATACGGACACTTCTTCAGGCACCACGGCAAGTGGATGTACAACGAGAGCGGCGGCAGGCTCTGCAGCTGCAGCGTGCCCGGGCGCATCCAGTGCCGCACATCGTTCCACGCCACTTGCGCCGGCGCTGCGGCCGCTGCGCGCCCCGCGGGCCACGACATCGGCACACCAGACGACTCGCTCATGACGCAGACGCAAACCAGCGCGCACGCATCAGCTCCAGCATCTGCTGTGCGGCACGACCCCGATGGCTGTTGGCGTTCTTGACTTCGGTGGGCAGCTGCGCAAACGTCGCTCCGAAGTCTGGCAGGTACATCACCGGGTCAAAGCCAAACCCGTTATCGCCGATCGGCGCCTGCGTGATGAGCCCAGGCGCTCGGCCCGTGGCCACGAGCGGCTCAGGATCGTCCGCGCTGCGCAGGGCCACGAGCGTGCTCACCAGCGCGGCGCGGCGGTCCGTGACATGGGCCATTTGCTCCAGAAGCGCACGCACGTTGTTCTGGTCGCCCTTGTCGTAGCCAAACTGCGTGGCGTAGTACGCGGTATCCACGCCTGGCAAACCGCCGAAGGCTTCGACACACAGACCCGCATCGTCGGCCAGCGCAGGCAGGCCACTTTCCCGCGCAGCATGGCGCGCTTTGGCCAAGGCATTCTCAATGAAGGTGCGATGCGGTTCGGGCGCCTCGGGAATGTTCAGGTCCGCCTGGCGCACCAGCTCCACGCCGAGCGGTGCAAACAGCACCTGCAACTCGGCGAGCTTGCCGGCGTTGTTCGAGGCCAGAACCAGTTTCATGGCTTCGACAAGCCCAGCGCTTGCCGCTGCAGCATCACGAGCTCGCTCACGCCCTTCTCTGCCAGCCCGAGCAAGGCATCCATTTCGCGGCGCGTGAAAGCCGCACCTTCGGCGGTGCCCTGCACCTCCACGTAATGCCCTGCGCCCGTCATGACCACGTTCATGTCGGTGTCGCAGGCCGAGTCCTCCACGTATTCCAGGTCCAGCAGCGGCTGTCCTTTCAGGATGCCCACGGAAATCGCAGCCACGTGATCCCTGATCGGTGAACTCACCAGCTTGCCGTCGGCCATCAGCCTGGACACGGCATCGTGCGCCGCCACGAACGCGCCGGTGATGCTGGCCGTGCGCGTGCCGCCGTCGGCCTGGATCACGTCGCAGTCAAGCGAAATGGTGCGCTCTCCCAGTGCCTTGAGGTCGAACACCGCGCGCAACGAGCGACCAATCAGGCGCTGGATCTCCTGGGTGCGCCCGCTCTGCTTGCCCTTGGCCGCCTCGCGGTCGCTGCGGGTGTGGGTGGCGCGCGGCAGCATGCCGTACTCCGCCGTCACCCAGCCTTCGCCGCTACCGCGTTTGTGGGGCGGCACCTTCTCTTCCACCGAAGCGGTGCACAGCACCTTCGTGTCGCCGAACTCGATCAGCACCGACCCCTCGGCGTGGATGGTGTAGTGGCGGGTGATGCGCACAGGGCGCAACGCATCGGCCGCCCGTTGGCCGGGTCGGGACATATCGCTCATGGGAAACCTCGAAAGTTCAGGAATTGCGCTCGGCCGTGCGGCGGATCGCCGCATTGATCTCGGCGATCGATTTTTCAATGGCGGCGTCGTCCATGTCTTCAATGGACGGGTCGGGTATGCCCGACTGAATGGTGGACGCGAACACACCGTCGTCAATGTCTTCGGTTGACACGCGCGTCGACTGGAATTCGTCGGCCGTCTCCCACTCCATCGCCAGCACGGTGACGTTGTCGCAACGCGGCCCGCCACGCTTGAGTGCCATTTCCACGAGCTCCGGCACCGCCTGCTCCAGAGGTCGCTTGGACAATTCGGAGGTGATCTCCTCATCGCTGACCGTCCCCCACAGCCCGTCCGAACACAGCAGCACGCGATCACCCTGCATCAGGTGAACGGGGCCGGAGAGATCAAACACGGGCTTGGCCGGCGAACCCAGGCACGTGAAAAGGATGTTGCGGTTGATGTGGTCGGTCGCGCGACCCAGATGCTGCTGTTGCTCCATATAGGAGTGATCGCGCGTTCGCGTCAGCATCTCGCCATGGCGCACAACATACAGCCGCGAGTCGCCGCAGTGCACCCAGTGCACGTGGTTGCGCTCCATCACGGCAGCCACCAACGTCGTGCGCGGCGTGTCGAGCATGCCTTTTTCAGCCGCGTAGCGAATGATCTGATGGTGGGCGGCCATCAAGGCGCTGGAGAGAAACTCGGGCACTTCGCGCACCGTCGGGTTGGCCGCCTTCTGGAAGTACGCCGAAAAGGTCTGCAAGGCGAGCTGTGCGGCCATCGCGCCTTCGGGGTGTCCGCCCATGCCGTCGGCCAGCACGAACAGACCAGACTCGCGGGTGTAGGCATACCCCATTCGGTCTTCATTCCGCTCCCGGCCCCCTTGGCGGCTGATCTGGTAGACCGAAAACTTCATCGAAATTTGGTGGCCGCGTTGGTGGATTTGCGCAACGACTTCTTGTTGTCCGACACGATGTTGTCGAACTGCAGCCGCATCTTCTCGGCGACAGTCAGCTTCGTGTAGCTGCGTTCCGTTTCACGGCTCAGCTCTTTCTGCAGAGCGAACACCGACTGAGGGCGCGACAACGGGTCGAGCGACATGCACCATTCCACCACCTCGATGAGGTTGTCCGAGTACACGCCGCGCAAACGCGACAGTGCCAGCGAAAGACGGTCTTTTTCCAGCCGCTGCGGCGCATCGTTGGGCGGATAGCCCTGCATGCTGGCGTAGATGCAGGCGCCGATGGCATAGATGTCGGTCCAGGGGCCCATGGAGGAATCGCGCCGGTACATCTCGGGCGCGGCAAAGCCAGGCGTGTACATCGGCCGGATGAAATTGCCTTCCTTGCTCAGCACCTCGCGGGCGGCACCAAAGTCGATCAGCACCGAGCGGTTGTCGTCGGTCACGAAGATGTTGGCGGGCTTGATGTCCAGGTGCAGCATCTTGTGCTGGTGCACGATGCGCAAACCGCGCAGCACTTCGTCGTAGAGCGACCGAATGGTCGACTCGCGAAACACCTTCTGCTTCTTGAGCTCGCGCGCCGTGATGATGAATTCCTGCAGGGATGCCCCCTCCAGAAAATTCATGACCATATAAACCGTCTCGTTCTCACGGAAGAAATTGAGCACGCTCACCACGGATTGGTGAGAGATTTGGGCCAGCGCGCGCCCTTCTTCAAAGAAGCTCTTGAGGCCGAGGCGGTACAGCGAGAGCTTCTCAGGCTGCACCTGGGGGAGCAATTCGCCAGGGCCACGCGAGGCCAGCGATGACGGCAGGTATTCCTTGACAGCGACCTGCTGCCCCTCGGTGTCCACCGCGAGGTACACCACACCAAAACCACCAGCCGCCAACTTGCGAACAATGCGGTAACCACCGATCACGGTGTCCGGCGGCAGCGGTGCGGGTTTGACCTTTGACATAATTCGGATGGCTTCCGGAACGCCTCGTTTTGGACCGATCACCCTGATGGGCAAAGTTCAATGGCAGTTTACAGCATGACCGGCTACGCCACGGCCCACTCAGGAGGGCCTGCAGCCCCGGCCAGCAGCGAGTCCAGCCGCGATTCCCAGCCGGGTGTGGGCCTGGAAATCCGCTCGGTCAACAGCCGCTTTCTCGACCTCACCTTCAAATTGCCAGACGACCTGCGTGGCACCGAACCGGCGCTGCGCGAACTGCTGGCATCACGGCTCAAACGAGGGAAGGTGGAGGTGCGCGCCTGGATCGAAGGCAGAGCCGACAGCGTGCCGCGCCAGCCGAGTGCACTGGATCTTCAGAAGCTCGTCGGACTGCAGGACAACGTGCGCGCCTGGCTGCCCACTGCAGCCCCCTTGAGCGTTGCAGAGGTGCTGCAACTCACCTCTCGCCAGCAAGGCAACCCGGGCGAGCTCAACAACGCCCTCGTAGCCCTGGCTCAAACCGCGCTCGACGGACTGACGTCTGCCCGCGAACGCGAAGGCAAACGCTTGAGCACCATGCTGCTGGACCGCCTGAGCCAGCTCCGCCAACTCGCCAAGGACGCCCAGCCCCTGATTCCTCAGCTCGTCGCGCAACAGCGCCAGCGTTTTATCGACCGCTGGAACGAAGCCCTGGGCGCCGGCACCGCCCACACAGCGCCGGGTGGCAGCGTGACCTCAGACATGGCGCACGACCGCGCGCTCACTGAAGCAACCGCCTTTGCCATCCGAATCGACGTGGCCGAAGAACTCACCCGCCTCGACTCGCACCTGACCGAAATCGAGCGCCTGCTCAAAAAGGGGGCTGAAGTCGGCAAGCGCCTGGACTTCCTCATTCAGGAATTGCACCGTGAGGCCAACACCTTGGGTTCAAAGTCCTCCAACCTGGAACTCACGCGCATTTCAGTAGACATGAAGGTCCTCATCGAGCAGATGCGCGAGCAGGTCCAGAACATCGAATAAACATGGAATACCCCGGAAATCTGTTTGTGGTTGCCGCGCCCAGTGGCGCAGGCAAGTCCAGTCTGGTCAAGGCATTGATGGAGCTGGACTCGCGCGTCGTGCCCTCGGTCTCGCACACCACCCGCGCCCCTCGGGGCCAGGAACTGCACGGTCGCGAGTACTACTTTGTAAGCAAAGAAACGTTCGATCAGATGGTCATTCAGGGCGCCTTCCTGGAATGGGCGATGGTGCATGGCAATCGCTACGGCACCTCGAAGATGGCGATCGAACAGCGCATGGCACAGGGTGCCGACGTGGTTCTTGAAATTGATTTTCAGGGCGCCATCCAAGTCAAACGCATTTTCCCCAACGCGGTGCTGATCTTCATCTTGCCGCCCAGCTGGGAAGAGCTGCGCTCAAGACTGGAAAGGCGGGCAGAGGACACGGCCGAGGTCATCGAGTTGCGGCTGCAGAACGCTGCCAGCGAGATGTCTCATGCCAAAGAATTCGACTTCGTTATAATCAACGAGTTGTTCGAGCGGGCCCTGTTTGACCTCAAGGCCATCGTCCATGCACAGCGGCTCAAGTTCTCCGCCCAGCGTATCGCCCGCAGCGATACCTTCAAAGCGCTCAACATCCTCTGATTCATCGCCCATTTCCCGGAGCCCGCCCATGGCACGCATCACCGTCGAAGATTGTCTGGAAAAGATCCCCAACCGCTTTCAACTCGTGCTGGCTGCGACGTATCGCGCACGCATGCTGAGCCAAGGACATGCGCCCAAGATCGAAAGCAAGAACAAGCCCGGCGTGACCGCACTGCGTGAAATTGCAGACGGCAAGATCGGCCTGGAAATGCTCAAGAAGGTTCCCCTCTGAGGCCAGGCACTTTCCGCCCTCAAAAAGGCACCGCATGGCGGTGCTTTTTTTTCGGGTGTACCCAGGCCAGCCACGCAGATGCACAGACTCTGTGCACGCGTCAGCGGGCCGCAGCGTCTCGCGCTAAAGTACACCCATGACGACCGAGGCCGATAGCGGCACCCTTTTGCCCACTGCCGAGCAGGCGCACCCGGCCGCGAGCGCCGCTGCCGCCAGTTTCGCGGCGCTCCTCGGAAAACTCGATTACCTCAGCGCGACGGATATCGAACACATTCGCCAGGCGTACCGATTTGCCGATGAGGCGCATCTGGGGCAGCTGCGCAAAAACGGCGACCCCTACATCACGCACCCCATCGCGGTTGCCGCACAGTGCGCTGAATGGAAACTGGATGCACAGGCCCTGATGGCGGCACTGATGCACGACGCCATCGAAGACTGCGGCGTCACAAAAGAAGAGCTGGTGGAGCGCTTTGGTGCACCCGTGGCAGAGCTGGTGGATGGTCTGACCAAGCTGGAAAAGCTGGAGTTCGACACACGGGAACAGAACCAGGCCGAGTCGTTCCGCAAGATGCTTCTGGCCATGGCCAAAGACGTTCGGGTCATCCTGATCAAACTGGCCGACCGCACCCACAACATGCGCACCATGGGCGACATGCCACGCTCAAAGTGGCAGCGCATCAGCAGTGAAACCCTGGAAATCTATGCGCCGATTGCGCACCGGCTCGGCCTGAACTTCACGTACCGCGAACTGCAAGACCTCGCATTCCGGTTTCTGCATCCATGGCGCTACGAGGTGCTTTCCAAAGCCTTGAACAAGTCCCGCAATCGCCGCAGGGATCTCATCTCTCGTGTGCAGCGGGAGGTCGAAGCCGAATTCGTGCGACACGGTATGAGCGTGCGCATCATGGGCCGGGAAAAGACGCTTTACTCCGTCTATCGCAAGATGGACAGCAAGCACCTGTCGTTTTCACAGGTGACGGATATTTATGGCTTTCGGATCGTGCTGCCCGAGCTGACCGACTGCTACACCGGGCTGGGGGTGCTGCATCAGCTGTACAAGCCGCTGCCTGGCAAGTTCCGGGACTATGTCGCCATCCCCAAAGTCAATGGCTACCAGTCCTTGCACACGACGCTGATCGGCCCCTTTGGTACCAACATCGAGTTCCAGCTGCGCACGCATGCCATGGACGTTGTAGCGGAGTCGGGTGTGGCCGCGCACTGGCTCTACAAGGCCAGCGAGCCAAACAGCGACACCTCGCAGCGCCTGGGCACCCAGTGGTTGCAGTCGCTGCTGGATATTCAGCAGGAAACGCGTGACGCCGCCGAGTTCTGGGACCACATCAAGATCGACCTCTTCCCGGACGCTGTCTACGTGTTCACTCCGAAGAGCAAGATCATGGCGTTGCCACGAGGTGCCACGGTGATGGACTTCGCCTACGCCATCCACAGCGACGTCGGCAATCACACGGTGTCTGCCCGGATCAATGGCGAGCAACGCCCGCTGCGCACCGAGCTCGCCAATGGCGATGTGGTGGAGATCGTCACGGCCGACAAAGCAGAACCAAACCCGGCCTGGCTGTCATTCGTCAAGACGGGTCGAGCGCGTTCGAAAATCCGCCACCACCTCAAAACAGTGGCGCAAGAAAAGTCGCACGAACTCGGTGAACGCATGCTCAGTCAGGCGCTCCGGTCCGAAGGCATCGCGACCCTGCCGGCTGAGGAAGGCCCGTACCATGCCACCTGGGAAAAGTTGCTGCGCTTCACAGGCAACAAGGCCCGCGACGAACTTCTGTCCGACATCGGCATGGGCAAGCGCATTGCCAGCATGGTCGGCAAGAAGCTCGCCGTGCTGCTGGCCGAAACGGGCCTCAAACCTGACGCGCTTCTGATCAGCACCGAACGCTACGCCAGTGGCAGGGATGAGTCGGCATCGCAGGGTGTCGTCACGCTCGATGGCAGTGAAGGCGTGTCCGTGCAGTACGCACCCTGTTGCAAACCCATTCCGGGTGATCGCATCGTCGGATACCTGGGCCGCGGCGAAGGTTTGGTAGTGCACGCAGAAGACTGCCCGACCGGCAAGCGCCTCCTGTTGCGCGATGGCGAACGTTTCCTGGAAGTGGAATGGGCGGATGAGCCCGTGCGCTCTTTCGATACCACCGTGGTCGTAACCGTCACCAATGGCAAGGGCGTCCTGGCTCGGGTGGCATCCAGCATCGCAGCGGCGGAAGCGGACATCACCCACGTGGACATGGGCGATGAGCCGGCGCAAACGGCAACAGACATCCGCTTTTCTGTCGCTGTGCGCGACCGTCAGCACCTGGCGGACGTCTTGCGCAGCCTCAAGCGCACCACCTCCGTCCTCAAGGCCCAGCGCTACAAGCCCTGACCACCGGTCAAGCGAGGGCCGGTGGCGCTGCCGGGTAGGACACCTCAAGGATTTCCAGCTCCTGGGTACCGCCAGGCACAACCAGACGCACGATGTCGCCCACGCGCGCCTTGAGCAATGCGCGCGCTACCGGCGATATCCAGCTGATCTGCCCCTGCGCACTGTCCGCTTCGTCCACCCCCAGGATCGTGACAGTGGTGGTGCTCCCTGCCTCGTCTGCGTAGGTGACGGTCGCCCCAAAAAAAACGTGGTCACCACCATGGTGCAAAGAGGGATCGACGACTTCTGCGATCTCGAGTCGCTGCGTCAGAAACCGGATTCGGCGATCAATCTCCCGCAGGCGCTTCTTGCCGTACAGGTAATCGCCATTTTCAGAACGATCTCCGTTGCTGGCCGCCCAGTGCACGATCTCGACGATTTTGGGTCGCTCGTCATCGATCAGGGAAAACAACTCGCTGCGCAGACGGTCGTACCCATGCTTGGTGATGTAGTTCTTGCCGCCAGGGGCTGGAGCAACGGACGACAGGTCGTCGTCATCGTCCGAGTCGGTTTCGCGGGTGAATGCCTTGCTCATGCTGCACACCTTCGACGGAAAAGAAAAAACCCGCAGCTTTTGGCTGCGGGTTTTTATATGGTGCGGCTGGCAGGAATTGAACCCACGACCCCTTGGTTCGTAGCTACCAGATCATCCGTAAGTTGTTGATTTATAAGAATTCCATGTCTACTCATTGTACAAAAACTAGCCTGTTTAGACATGTATTTCAGAGCCCAGTCCCGCAAAAGTCCCGCAGAGAAAGTGCGCGCGAGGTCACATTGACTAGTGTCTGCAGCCGTAGCGCAAACGTTTTCTGGAGTGCGGGCAGGCGCCCGGTAGGCGTTGTGAAGCGACAAAAATGCTCCCACTCCTTCGGACTGTCAGGGAGATAGGTGTCGATAACTATATCTTATCGTTGGTAATTTAACCACCGGAGCAGGGCGATGCAAATGAAAAGTACGAGAGTCCCGCGGGGCGTCCAGGTCGATGAAGTCTGGAGCGCGGCCGATGCCGTGCTCGCGCAGGGCGAGCGGCCCACGATCGAGCGCGTGCGCGCGCACCTGGGCCGGGGGTCGCCGAACACCGTGGCGCCCATGGCTTGACGCCTGGTACGCCTCGTTGGCCAAGCTACTGGCTGGTGACAATGAAGGCGAGGGGGAGCAGGGTCCCCTGCCGGCACCGGTTTTGCGGGCGGCCAAGACGCTGTGGGGTCGCGCCCAGCAGCATGCCCAGGAGCAGGCGGCGCAATCGTACAGGTCGATCGAGACGCCCTGGAAAAGTTAGTTGAGCGGCTCGCGGCCGAGCGAGTCGCCCTCGATCAAGAACAGCAACGGTTGAACGAGCGCTCGGAAGCGCTGGACACCGCACTTCAGGCCAAGGACCACCAGATTGCCGATCTGATGCGCCAGGTCACCGACCTGCAAAAAGGGCTGGCGGGCCGGGACGCCGAAATTGATTCCGTGCGTACCCAACGTGCCGCGGCAACGCAAGCGCTGCAGGTCGAGCGTGGTCGGCTCGATGCGCTGAACGAGGAGCAACGACAGGAGCGGGAGCGCCTGGAACAACGAGCGGCCGCTCAAGAACGGCGGCTGTTGGAGGACGTCGATAGGACGCGACAGGAACTCAAGTGCGTCACCCTTTTGCTCGCGGATGAAAACAAGAAAGCGGCCAAGGGGTTGGCAGATTCGCACGAGCAGGCCCAGTCGCTTCGGGTGCAACTCAGCGCCCTGATCGCCGAGAACGCCGGTCTGGCCCGCGAGACCCTTTCTGCGCGCGAGGAGCTGCAGATGGCGCACTCGCACCAAGAGCAGTTGCGAAAAGATATGACTGACTTATTGGTCGATCTCAAGACACGCCTTCCCAAGGAGGCCGTCGAACCAGGGGCACTCGTGAAACGGCCCAGAACGAAGACCGTGCTCAAACGCTAGTGGCGCACCAGCACGATACTTTCGCGCCAAGCGTTGGTATGCCATGCCTTACCCGTACCCACGACTTCACGCGCTGCATGATGCACATGCGCTTCGCGCCTGATGGTTGGCGGTCAGACGGTTATGCGGCAGCCGGAACTTTGGCGGTCAGCTCGATACCCAGGGCTTTCATGACCGCCAGAGTCGTCTTTAAGGTAGGGTTGCCATTCTCGCTGAAAGAGCGGTAAAGCTGCTCGCGAGAAAGCCCGGTTTGCCCTGCAATCTGGGCCATTCCCTTGGCGCGCGCGACGACCCCCAGCGCGTGCGCGATATAGCCAGCGTCATTCGTCTGGAACGCTTCCGCCATGAAGATCGCAATTGCTTCGTCAGAAGTCAGGTCCTCGGCGGGATCATAGGTAGTCAGTTTTTCAGCCATTTCATTCGCTCCATGCTTCAGCCAGGCGCTTTGCAGCCTTGATGTCCTTCGCTTGCGTGCTTTTGTCACCGCCGCACAGCAAGACGATGATCGTGCTTCCTCTCTTCTGGAAGTAGATGCGGTATCCAGGGCCATAGTGAATACGTAATTCGCTGACTCCCTGCCCCACGGGTTCCGCATCGCCCGCAAGACCAAAGGCGAGGCGGTCCAGTCGGGACGCCACCAAGATGCGCGCTCGTTCGTCGTTGAGCCGCGTTCGCCACTTCCTGAATGTCTCTGTTTGTTTTAATTCGATCATTGATAGTCGAACTGTAGTTTATAGACTACTGACTGTCAACCAGCCTTGGCTGAGCATCAACCATACGCTGTACAGCGTATGAAATGCTTTGAGCACACAGTCCAAGACGCGTTGGATGGTGGCTACGTTGATGCATCGGCAGGGCTGTTGGCGCGGTTGGATTTCAACCAGAGGGATCGCCCGGACATGATTGGGCGACCAAAGCACTTTATGCCAACTTCTTGAAGACTTGCACCCGACTTAGATGCAAATGGCTTAAGTATCTACAAGGACTTTCCAACTTTTCAACACTTCTTTCTGCCTGTCGATGGCGCCCCTACGGCCCACCGAGATACGGGCGATTTTGATACTTAACACTCCAAGCAATAAAGGAGTCACTTTTTATTCTCGACATCTGCCAGCAAACACCCTACACATGGAACAGACTGCACATCTACAAACGGCCTTGTTGCAACCTTTCGGTGCGGGCCCAGATACGAACCGCTCAGCAGGACTCCATTCATTTTTCGTCGTCACCGCAATTGGTGCGACAGATACTTAACCGAGTTCGCCTGCTGCCGGTCTGACCTGTGGGATGCATCTTCTAGCGCACGTCGTCGAGAAACTTCAAAATCTGGACGCCTCAGCTGGGTCACGATGCGGCGAGGCCCCCTGTGGGTTTGATTGGAACGTGATCGGCGTCGAAAGCTTTGCCTTTGACCAGCACCGCCCACACGATTCGCGCGTGCTTGTTGGCCAGCGCGATCAAAGCCCTTTGCCAGCCTATCCGCTCGCGCAACTGCAGCACCCAACGAGACATCCGGTCATCGCGCTGATGGGCCGACATCATGGCCGAACGGGCGCCCTGGATCAGTAGGGTGCGCAGGTAGTCATCGCCTCGCTTGGTGATGCTGCCCAGATTGGTCTTGCCTCCGCTCGAGTTCTGTCGTGGGACCAAGCCCAACCAGGCACCGAATTGGCGCGCACTCTTGAATTGCTTGAATTCACCGACGCCGGCGATCAGTGCTGAGGCCGTCAACGGCCCGATCCCGCAAAGCTGGGCTGCGGCTTGCGCCTGCGCGTCGGATTTGACGTGCGCTGCAACCCGCGCATCACACCACGCAATGTGTTCATCCAGCTCGGCCCAATGCTCTTGGGCCCTCTGCAGCGACAGCCTGGCCAGCGTTCCCAGTTCGTTGGTGGCGTCTTCAAGCAACTCGCTGAGCTTCTCACGGAGCGCCTTCGGACTTTGGGCGACCACCAGACCGAACTCGGCTAGCAAACCTCGGATTCGGTTGATGCAGGCGGTTCGCTCTTCTTTGTAGCCTTCGCGCAGGCGGTGCAACGTGAGCACGCTTTGCTGATCGACCGTCTTGATCGGAACGAACCGCATGCTGGGCCGGGAGGCAGCTTCGCAGATCGCCGCGGCATCGGCCGCGTCGTTCTTGCCGCTGCGCCCGGCCATCCGGAATGGCGTGACGAATGCGGCGGCGATCAGACGAGCGTCCAAGCCCATCGCTCGCAACTTGCGACCCCAGTGGTGAGCTCCCGAGCACGCTTCCATGGCCACGAGACAGCCTGGCGGCAGTTGCACGCACCACGCGGCAAATCGCTCTCGGGGAAGCGGCTTGTTTGCCACAACCCGGCCTTTGGCATCTACGGCATGGACCTGGATCACTCGCTTGGCCAGATCGACTCCCACACGCACGATTGCACTCATGGACTTCTCCTTGCTGGTTAAAGTTTGCTTCCTCTTCGATTCTCACACCCGTTGTGCGAAGACCTCAGGAGAGTCCATTCGTATTCATTTTTGGCCGTATCTCGGCATACCCCCTGCGGGCGCGGCATAGCCCCTTATGCGGCGCGACCACCACCTGGTTGGTGTTGGTCGGGTCGTGCGGCGTGGTGATCTGGCCGTGGCGGATGCCGATCGCCCATTGTGACGATGTGGTCGCGAGAGGGCTCGTACTGCGTGGTTCACGCCCACGACGATGTTGAGCACACCACCCACCTTCACCGGCGCGGCCACGATCACGCGCTTCGCGCCCCGGCCCAAATGGCCCTGCAGCGTCTCGGGTGTGAGGAACTTTCCGGTGCACTCCAACGCCAGGTCCACGCCGAGATCGCCCCAGGAAACCTCTGCTGGCGTGCCGTGGGTGCTTAACGACATCCGCGGCTCATCGATGCGGAGGTGTCCTCGCCCTCGGCGGCGATGTCCGCTCGCCATTTGCCCTGCACGCGGTCGAAAGCCAGCAGGTGCGCCGTGGCGGCGGCACCGCCCTTGAGTTCGTTGAGGTGCACCATCTCCAGCCGATTGCCTGCGCGTGGCGGCTCATAGCGCCAGACGTCCGATGCGGCCCATGCCGTTGATGCCAACCTTCATGCGGTTTTCTGTTGGGAAGTCAAAATACCAATACAACCATTCAATAAATGTTGAACTATTGTAGGAATTTATAACAAGACGGTGACGTGGGTGATCGCGGACAGCTTCGCAGGCGTACTAGATGGCTTGACTCTGTAGTGGGTACAAGGTGTGCAATCCTTTTTATTCCAGAGAGTGAGTACATCATGACCAGACCAAAACACGCACAGAACGAGGCGTCTATCGACTCCTGTGGCAGCGCCGCATGCTGCATACCGGTCGCAGCGCCAATTTCCTCTAACGCGGATGCCTGCTGCGCACCTGCTGCTGCCTCTGCGCTGCGGGGCAGCACCCCTGTGGCGAGTTGCTGTGCGCCCCCAGTTCAGACAGCTAGTGGGAAGGCCGACAGTGAGTCGATAGCGCCCAACACCTTCCGCATCTCCACGATGGACTGCACGGTCGAAGAGTCCGAAATTCGCCGGGTGGTCGAGCCCATCCCTGGCATCCGTGGTTTGCACTTTCGGCTGAACCAGCGGACGCTGCGGATCGATGGCGCCGAAGATGCCGTCACCGCCGCCCTGGCCGCCATCCGCAAGGCCGGCTTCAAGCCCGAGACCCTGACGGCGCCGACCGCAGTCGGCACGGACGCCCACGATCACGACCACACACATGACCACGCACCTGGTGCCAGCTACGCGCGCTACGCCGCCGCGCTGGTCTTCGCGACGGTCGCCGAAGTCATCTCCTACTTCGCCCCGGACACCATGGTCTGGACCGTGCTGGGCATGGTGGTCGCTGCCGCCGCGATCGGGCTGGCAGGGCTTGAAACCTACACCAAGGGCTTGAACGCGCTGCGGCACGGCAAGCTCAACATCAATGCCCTCATGTCGGTCGCGGTCACGGGAGCATTCGTCATCGGCCAGTGGCCCGAAGCCGCCATGGTGATGGCGCTGTACTCCATCGCGGAGCTCATTGAGGCGCGTGCCGTAGACCGCGCGCGCAATGCCATCAAGGGCCTCGTGGACCTGGCACCCGACGACGCGGAAATCCTGCAACCGGACGGAAGTTGGAACCGCATGAAGGCCACCGAGGTGGCACTGAACGCTATCGCACGGGTCAAGCCCGGCGAGCGCGTCGCGTTCGACGGCGTGGTGACCAAAGGCAACAGCAGCATCAACCAGGCCTCTGTCACTGGCGAGAGCATCCCGGTCGACAAGGAGCCGGGCAGCCAGGTGTTCGCGGGAACGATCAACGAAAACGGCGAGCTTGAGTTTCGCGTGACGGCGGCGTCCAGCAACTCCACCCTGGCGCGCATCATCCACGCCGTGGAGGAAGCACAAGGCACCCGCGCGCCAACGCAGCGTATTGTGGACCACTTCGCCGCGATCTACACACCCGCCGTCTTCGCCATGGCACTGGCGGTCGCCGTGCTGCCACCCTTGCTGCTCGACTGGCCATGGCTGACCGCCATCTACAAGGCACTGGTGCTGCTCGTGATCGCCTGCCCTTGCGCTCTGGTGATCTCGACGCCGGTAACCGTGGTGAGTGGCCTCGCAGCAGCCGCACGCCGCGGTATCCTGATCAAAGGTGGCACCTACCTCGAAGATGCCCGCCTGCTCAAGGCCGTGGCACTGGACAAGACGGGCACCTTGACCGAGGGCAAGCCGAAACTGGTGGCGTTCAAGGCATGGAGGGCGACGGACGAAGGTCAGGCCCAACGCTGGGCAAAAAGCCTCGCTGCGCGTTCCGACCACCCCGTGTCCAGGTCCATTGCGGCGGGCATCGAAGGCGCGGCAGCGGAAGTCGATCGGTTCAAGGCGTTGCTGGGCCGTGGCGTTGAAGGCACGGTGGACGGCCGGGCAATGGTTTTGGGCAACCACCGCCTCATCCGCGAACGCAACCAGTCCGACGAACAGCTCGATGCCGAGTTGATGGCGCATGAAGCGCAAGGTCGCACCGTCACCTTGTTGGCGGACGACACCGGTGTGCTCGGCCTGTTCGCCGTGGCCGATACCATCAAGGCCAGCTCAGTGGCAGCGGTGGCGCAGCTCAAGCAATTGGGCGTCACCCCGGCCATGCTGACGGGCGACAACACGGCCACCGCGCAGGCAGTGGCACGCGAGTCAGGCATCGACGATGCCCGCGGCGGGCTGCTACCGGAAGACAAGCTCTCGGCCATCAAGGCCATGCGCGAGCGCTACGGCCCGACCGCCATGACGGGCGACGGCATCAACGACGCACCGGCATTGGCCCAGGCCGACATTGGCTTTGCCATGGGCGGTGCCGGCACCGACACGGCGATGGAAGCGGCCGACGTCGTGATCATGAATGACAACCTGGGTCGCATCGCTGAGACGATCCAGCTGAGCCGCCGGACGCATGCAATCCTGTGGCAGAACATCAGCCTGGCGCTCGCCATCAAGGCGGTCTTCTTCGTGCTGGCGGTGTTTGGGAGTGCAACGATGTGGATGGCGGTGTTCGCGGACATGGGTGCCAGTCTTCTGGTGGTGGGCAACGGCTTGCGCCTGCTGCGCCGAGTACAACCTGCACCAGTCGAGCAGACCGCAGCCCGTCTGGCTACCCACGAGGTATGAACGCCATGAATGCCGGACTCTCGGGACCTGCCCAGACCTTGTCTGTTCTCTTCGCCATGCTGGAGGAAACACCGTCGAGGAACACACACCACCGCTGGCAACTGCTTGAGGCCGCCCATGTGGTCGGACAAGGACAGTTCGTCCCACACCTGCAGACGCATGCCCTAATGCTGCGTGAGGCCGTGCGCCAGCGCGACGGAGGTGAGGTGGCCGGCCAGCTATTTCGCCTCGCCTTGGTGCCCCTGGGACATCTGACAGGTCGACTGCCCCTCGGCAACATCGGCCGCGCCACTGTCAGTGCTTTTCAGCCCATGGAAGTCGCACTGGCCACCGCAGAACTGATTGCCCAGGCTTCTCGCCGCGCAGATATGGAGAGACGCAGCGACACGCGACCGTAGATTCCGAACTTCTACAATCACCCCATGCGTTATGTCGTGTTGGTCCTCATGTTCCTGCTGCCGCTGCAGTTCTCAGCGGCAGTTGCGGCTGGCTATTGCCAGCACGAGTCCAGCGCCGGCGTTTCCCACCCAGGCCACCATTCACACGATCATTCACTTGCCCAGGGCAGTGAAGTGCAAAGCGAGCTTGCGAAATCAGCGAAGGTCATCGGTCTTGACCTGGACTGTGGAACTTGCCACGCAAGTTGCGCTTGGGCGCCTATAACGGCCCTTGAGCCGATGCCGAAAGCGCGGCAACTGGTGGTGTATCCGCACCAACTTGGTGTCATGAAAAGGCCGCGCGGGGATCGCCCCGAGCGTCCCAAATGGAGCGCCCCGGCCAGACCGGGGATCTCGCACCGCGCCTGACAGAACAGGCGCATCGGGCGCATCAAGCTCTCCCCCTCTGGCCGAACCCACCCGTTCCTGCGAGCAAGCCCGCAGGCAAGCTTGTGCGATGTTTCCAGAGGATTTCTTCATGACGATTTCATGGCTGAAAGGCCATCCACGTTGGGCATGGTCCACGGCTGTGGCCGTTTTGCTGTTGGTCGACCAAGTGACCAAGTCCTACTTCGCCAATGCCCTGGTGCTCGGCGAATCGGTGCGCGTCACCGACTGGCTCAACTTTGTTCATGTGCTCAACACGGGTGCAGCTTTTTCGTTGCTGGCCGATGCGGGGGGATGGCAGCGCTATTTCTTCATTCTGGTCGCCTTGACCGTGGTGATTGCCGTGTCCTTTGTCTGCCTTACCCGCCGGGCTGAGGTGATGGACCCCTGGGTGGGCGCGTTTGTGGTGGCTGGCGCCGGAGGTAATCTGATCGACCGCATCCAGACGGGTGCGGTGGTGGATTTTCTGGATTTTCACTGGCGTCAGATTCACTGGCCGGCGTTCAACTTCGCCGATGTGTTCGTGGTCTGCTCGGCTTTGACGTGGAGCGTGCTTGCATTGAAAGCGCCAAAGAATAAAGCAGATCCTTCTTCGACCGAAGGACGCTCGTCATGAAGACCCGCTGGTTTCTCATCCTGCAGGCTTGGTTGATCTCGCTCGTGGCCACCTTCGGCGCACTCTTCATTGGCGAAGTGATGTTGATGGTGCCATGCCAACTCTGCTGGTATCAGCGGATTTTCATGTTTCCTCTGGCCATTGTTCTGGGTATTGCCGCCTTTGCTGAGGACCGGCGAGGCGCCCTCTACGGCCTGGTGTTGGCACTGGGCGGCGGGGTTGTCGCGCTGTACCACACGCTGTTGATAGAGGGGTGGGTGCCCAAAACATGGGTTCCGTGTGGCCCAGGGCCTTCCTGCACCGATCAAAAACTCGTCATCCTGGGCAACGTCCAGATTCCATGGTTGTCCCTGGCCGCCTTCCTGGCCATCAACGCATTGCTCATCACTTATCTCAGAAGGACTCGCCCATGAACCCAAAGAAACTCACCGTCGGAGCGCTGCTGGCCATCGTGCTCGTGGCCTTCTTGTTCGGCGCGTACAACTATCAACGTCGGATGCAGAACTCGCAGATGGAGAAGGTCGCGCAGGATCAGGCCCGTCTGATGCGATTCCACTCTCCGACCCTGGGATTGACGCAGGCTCCCGTGACGATCGTCGAGTTCTTCGACCCGGCCTGCGAAACCTGCCGTGCTTTCTATTCCATCGTCAAGGACATCATGAGCCAATACCCGAACGAGGTGCGCCTCGTCATTCGCTACGCGCCATTTCATCAAGGGTCCGACCAAGTGGTCAAGCTGCTGGAGGCCTCACGAAAGCAAGGAAAGTATTGGCCAGTACTGGAATCGGTGCTCGCCGCGCAACCGCAATGGGCTGACCACGGCAACCCCAACGTGCAACTGGCGTTTCAGGCAGCGGCGCAAGGTGGCCTGAACATCGAGAAAGCCCTAGCGGACATTCAGTCGCCGGACATCGATGCAATCCTCAAGCAAGACATCGAAGATCTCACCGCGCTCGAGGTAACGAAGACCCCCACCTTCTTCGTCAATGGCCGCAATCTGCCCAGCTTTGGCGAGCAGCAATTGCGCGCACTGGTGGCTGAAGAAGTGTCGAAGACAAAAAAGTGACCCCCAATCCTGGAGTGACAAGCCGTGAGTGAAACTCTGCAAAAAAGCGTCCAGCGGAGAAGCCTTGTGGTGGCTGGAGTCTCTCTCCCCGTCTTTGTCGCGCTTACCGCCTGTTCACCAGAACCCGTCTTGTTCCAAAGCACCGACATCACGGGTGCATCGTTTGCGCAATCCCTGCGGTTGAAGGACCACAACGGCATCGAGCGCACATTGGCAGACTTCCAGGGCAAGATCCTGGTGATGTTCTTTGGCTTCACTCAGTGTCCTGATGTGTGCCCAAACTCCATGATCACGTTGGCCGAGGTCAAACGCCTCCTGGGCAAGGATGGGGGAAAGCTTCAGGTGGCCTTCATCACTGTGGATCCGGAGCGAGACACCCGTGAGTTGCTCAGCGCCTACATGCGGAGCTTTGATCCCTCATTCTCGCTTTGCGCCCGGAGCCTGCAGAGCTCGAGGGTGTCGCGAAAGACTTCAAGTTTACTACCGCAAAGTGGACGGCCCGACGCCCACTTCGTACACGATGGATCACTCGGCAGGCAAGTACATCTTCGACACCGCTGGCCGTGTACGACTCTTCTCGAACTACGGCAGCACTCCTGAAGTGATCGCGCAGGACATCAACGCCCTTCTCAAGAGCAGTGGCAACTGACGACTGGCTCGACATAACGTCGGTATCCATGCCGATGAAACGCATGGGGATCGCCCATGAGTGATTCTCGTCCAAGAAGCGTGTCAGGCAGCCAGATCCGGTGCCACGAATCGCGCTAGGCTCGGTTTACGCCGTCACGAACTTGTTTAGGCCGCGCTCAAGGGTCCTAGGCTCGCAGTCTGTCACCACATTGAGGAAGATCCTTCACAGCCGTCCGGTTTCAAGAAGTTCTCTGGCTCTGGCCGGCACCTTTATGTGCTGGCCTTACGTGTCTCGGATGCTGCGCGCAAGATTTCTCGCCCACCATTCGCTGCGATTGTGGCCACGACGATGCCCAACAGCAAATCGGGGATGTTCGACCCGAACGTCATCACCAGCGCCCCGGACAGCACGATCGCACCATTGACGATGGAGTCGTTGCTGGTGAAGATCGCTGATGCCTTGAAGTTCACATCTTCGCCGCGATGGCGGCGCAGCAATCTGAGGCACACCAGGTTTAAAGCCGCATTTAGCGCGGCCATGGCCATCATGGCCGCGCCGACAGGCTCTTCCCCTCCGGTGAAGCGGCGCAGGGCTTCCAACAGCAGCAACGCGGCCAGGCCGATGAGCAAAAAGCCCGACAACTGAGCCGCCCTCACCTTGACCATTGCCGCCCGGCCGACTGCGTACAGGCTGAGCGCATAGACCGACGCGTCGCCTAGGTTGTCCAGCCCGGCCCCGATCAGAGCGGTCGAGGCAGCCCAAATCCCAAGGCCAATGCCCGCGGCAGACTGACTCAGGTTGATCAGCAAAACGGACTGAAGAATCTTGCGGTCCGCCTCATTGCTTGAATCCAAGCCGCCAAGGTCGTCGTCTTTGCTTTCAGCCATGAGGTTCTCTTCACGTTGCGGGATGCTGGGACCTGCACCGGCTCAGTACACCGCTGATTGGTGGGATCGACCCGCCAAATCCCAGAGGTCAGTTCATTCTGGAGCGATTCACGAGTCGTTTGATCAATCGCCTGAACTGACTTGAGTATTCCCCTATACGCATTCAAAATGCGTGCAGCATGATCCTCATCGTCACTTCACGAAAAGACTACGAGTTCCGCGCCCTTGACTCCAGCCGAGCCCGGATTGCATTCATCTGCTCGATTTCCCTGCGCTGAGCACCCGCGATTTCCTCACATAGCTTTATAAGCTCTAAGTCGGTGAGGCGGGCTTCACGACACATCAGGATGGCACCGGAGTGGTGCGGGATCATGGATGCAATGAACTGTCTGTCGCCGATTGCACTTTGCTGACGCGTGGCGGCCAATGCTGCGATGAAGACCACGGTGAAGACAGCGTGAAGCACCCAATTGAGCAGCTTCCTCGAATACATCCCGCGCATGGTCAGGAGCATGATGACGCCCATTGGCGCGACCATGGTCAGAGCCATGTAGAACATGTTTAGGTTGTTACGGAAATCAGACCAGCCATCGATCATGGAAAACATGACGAAATACATGACGATCAAGCTAAGCACCATGTTGACCGCGAACCACGTGTAGTGGCTCATGCCTTCGTGTTGCATGCTTCCATGCGGGGAATCGTGGTTGTCGCTCTTCATTGATTTCTCCCTGCCCAGTCAGAAGGGTCCAAAAAAAGCCGTCACGTATCCTTGTTCTCTGTGACTCGTCTCTAAAATTTGACCGGGATCTAAAGTCCCAGTCTGTAGGACATTGACGATGAATGAAGTAGGCATGGATGCTCCCCTTCTTTCGGGCGTCTACGCTGCCGGCATCGACCAGCGTGATGCGCTTCTGCTTTGCCAAAGAAGAACCATTTCCTGCGCGAGGTGCTGAAGCCCTGGCATTCTTTAGACAGCGGTGTAGCCACTCCAAGAAGCCATCAACGCGGACGCCGCATCAGCCGGTAGGCCGCCGGCACCACGAGCAGCGAGAGCAGCGGCGCGCTGATCATTCCACCCACCATGGGCGCGGCGATGCGCTGCATCACCTCGCTGCCGGTGCCCAGGCCCCAGAACAGCGGCAGCAGACCAGCCACGATGGTGGCCACCGTCATGGCCTTGGGCCGCACCCGCAGCACCGCACCTTCCCGGATCGCGTCCAGCAGCGAGGCGTCGTCCTCCAGCCCGGCGTCCAGCCGCTCCCGCCAAGCGTGCTTGAGGTAGATCAGCATGATCACGCCGAACTCGGCCGCCACGCCAGCCAGCGCGATGAAACCCACCGCGCTGGCCACCGACAGGTGGTGCCCGAGCAACCACAACAGCCACACGCCACCCACCAGCGCAAACGGCAACGTGGCCATGATCAGCAGCGCCTCGTCGAACCGGCGGAAGATCAGATAAAGCAGCACGAAGATGATGAGCAGCGTGAACGGCACCACCAACTGCAGCTTGGCGGTGGCGCGCTCCAGGAACTCGAACTGCCCAGACCACGACACCGAATACCCGGCTGGCAACTCCACTGCACTAGCCACGGCGCGCTGCATGTCGAGCACCGCACCCCGCAGGTCGCGGCCGCGGATGTCCACGTACACGAAGCCGGCCAGGCGCGCGTTCTCGCTGCGCAGCATGGGTGGCCCGTCGCTGATGCGCAGATCGGCCACGTCAGACAGCACCAGGCGCTGGCCGGTGGGCGTGACGATGGGCAGCGCGCGCAGCTTGGGCAGCGAGTCGCGCAACTCGCGCGGGTAGCGCAGGTTGATCGGGAATCGCTGAAGGCCCTCCACCGTCTCGCCGATGTTCATGCCGCCCACGCTGCCGGCCACGATATCCTGCACGTCGGCGATGTTCAAGCCGTATCGCGCGGCGTCAGCGCGGCGGATGTCCACATCGATGTAGCGCCCACCGGTGAGCCGCTCGGCCAGCGCGCTGCTCACGCCGGGCACGTCCTTCACCACCTGCTCGATCTGGCGGGTCAGGCGGTCGATGGTGGCCAGGTCGGCCCCGGCCACCTTCACGCCCACCGGGCTCTTGATGCCGGTGGCCAGCATGTCGATGCGGTTGCGGATCGGCGGCACCCAGATGTTGGAGAGGCCGGGCACGCGCACGGTGCGGTCGAGCACCTCCACCAGCGCCTCGGGCGTGAGGCCGGCGCGCCACTGGTCGCGCGGCTTGAACTGGATCGTGGTCTCGAACATCTCCAGTGGCGCCGGGTCGGTGGCCGAGTCCGCGCGCCCGGCCTTGCCGTACACGCTCTGCACCTCGGGCACGGTCTTGATCAGGCGGTCGGTCTGCTGCAGCAGCTCGGCCGCCTTGGCAGCCGAGAGCCCGGGTAGCGCGGTTGGCATGTAGAGCAGATCGCCCTCGTCCATCGGTGGCATGAACTCGCTGCCGATGTGCAACAGCGGCCAAAGGCTCAGGGCCAACAGCAGCGCGGCCAGCGCCAGCGTGACCCGGGGCGCCTTGAGCACGGCGTCGAGCAGCGGCCGGTAGAGCGCGATTAACCAGCGGTTCAGCGGGTTGGCGTTTTCTGCCGGGATGCGCCCGCGAATCAGGTAGCCCATGAGCACCGGGATCAGCGTGACCGCGAGCCCGGCCGCCGCGGCCATGGCATAGGTCTTGGTGAAAGCCAGCGGCGCGAACAGCCGGCCTTCTTGCGCCTCCAGCGTGAACACCGGGATGAAGCTCAGCGTGATGATCAGCAGCGAGAAGAACAGTGCCGGCCCGACCTCGGCCGCGGCGGTGGCGATCACCTTCCAGTGCGCCTCGCCGCGCAGCGTTTCACCAGGGTGCTGGTGTGCCCAGCGTTCCAGGTGCTTGTGCGCGTTCTCGATCATCACGATCGCCGCGTCCACCATGGCGCCGATGGCGATGGCGATGCCGCCGAGCGACATCACGTTGGCATTGATGCCCTGTTGCTGCATCACCCCGAACGCGATCAGCACGCCCAGCGGCAGCGACACGCTGGCCACCAGCGCACTGCGGAAGTGAAACAGAAAGGCCACGCAGACCAGCGCGACCACGATGAACTCTTCCAGCAGCTTTTCGCACAGGTTCTTCACCGCGCGTTCGATCAAGCCGGAGCGGTCGTACACCGGCACGATCTCCACGCCCGCAGGCAGGCTGCGCTGCAGATCGGCCAGCTTGGCCTTGACGGCCTGAATGGTCTGCAACGCGTTCTTGCCCGAGCGCATCACCACCACACCGCCCACGGCCTCGCCCTCGCCATTGAGTTCACCGATGCCACGCCGCATTTCGGGCCCGGTCTGCACGCGCGCCACGTCGCCAAGTCGCACCGACACGCCGCCCGGCGTGGTCGTGAGGGGAATGGCGCGGAAGTCGTCCAGCGTTTTCAGGTAACCGCTGGCGCGCACCGCGTACTCGGCCTCTCCGAGTTCCAGCACCGAGCCGCCGGCCTCCTGGTTGGCGCGGCCCACCGCGGCAGCCACCATGGCCTGCGTGATGCCATAGCTCGCCAAACGGTCGGGGTCGAGCACGATCTGGTACTGCTTGACCATGCCGCCCACGCTGGCCACCTCGGCCACGTCGGGCACGGTCTTGAGTTCGAAGCGCAGGAACCAGTCCTGCAGCGCGCGCAGCTGCGCCACGTCCTGCTGACCGGTGCGGTCCACCAGCGCGTACTGGTAGATCCAGCCCACGCCCGTGGCGTCTGGCCCAAGCGAGGTCTTGGCCGTGGCGGGCAGGCGCGCCTGCACCTGGTTCAGGTACTCCAGCACGCGCGAGCGCGCCCAGTACAGGTCCACATCGTCGTCGAACAGCACGTACACGAAGCTGTCACCGAACATCGAGAAACCGCGCACCGCCTTTGTGCCGGGCACCGAGAGCATGGTGGTGGTGAGCGGGTAGGTGACCTGGTTTTCCACGATCTGCGGCGCCTGCCCCGGCCAAGTGGTGCGGATGATGACCTGCGTGTCGGACAGGTCGGGCAAGGCGTCGAGTGGCGTGCGCTGCAGGGACACCAAGCCCCAGGCGCTCAGCATCAGCGTGGCCAGCAGCACCAGGAAGCGGTTGGCGATGCTCCAGTGGATCAGACGCGCGATCATTTGCTTGGCTCCGGTGCCACGCGTTGGATCGACGTGATTTGCGGAACGTCCCCGTCCTGCATGTGGAACTCGATCTGCAGCCGGTCACCTCCCTCAAGGTTGCGCGGCTGCCGCTCGCGTGGCGGCAGCTTGAAGTCCATCGTCATCTGTGGCCACTTCAGCGCTTCGATCGGCGGGTGCGTCACGTTCACGGTGTCGCCGTTGATCGCGTTGATCACCGCGTCGGTGCGGTAGCGCGGCGCGCCTTCCTCGGGCGCCTGGTTCAACCGCGCCTCCAGTCCACGCAAGCTGGCTTCGGAGTCGATCAGGAACTGCCCGGAGAGCACCACCCGCTGCCCCTCCTGCAAGCCCGAGACGATCGCGGTCTGCCCGCCACTCTCCAACCCGGTGACCACCTCCACCGGGCTGAAGCGCCCGCCCTCGGTGGCCAGCATCACCACACTGCGCCGCCCGGTGTGGATCACCGCGTCGCTTGGCACCATCAGCGTGCTGTCGGCCGACGAGCGCGCAAAACGCATCTGCACCGACATGCCGGGCACCAGCCGCTCTCCCGGGTTGGCCAGCTCCAGCCGCGCGCGCACGGTGCGCGTGGCCGGGTTCACCTGGGGCAACAGGGCTTGCAGGCGGCCTTCAAAGTTCTGCCCTGGCGCGCCCGGGCTTGTTACCTTCACCGGCGCGCGCGACTGCAACAACGCGGCCTGGCTCTCGGGTACTTCGCCTTCGGCCCACACGGTGCGCGTGCCCTGGATGCGCGCAATCACCATGCCGGGCATGGCGGTGCTGCCCTGGCGCACCGCGAGCTCGGTGAGCACGCCGGCGATGGGTGCGCGCAGCGTGAAGCGCGGCTGCAGTTGCCCGCTGTTTACCACCTGCTGGATCTGCGCGGGCTCCATACCGGCCTGGCGCATGCGCTGGCGCGCGGCGTCCTTCAGCGTGTCGGTGCCCGCGCCGCTCAGGCGGGCCAGCGCCAGGTACTCCTCCTGCGCGGCCACCCAGTCGGGCACGTACAGCTCGGCCAGCGGCGCACCGGCGGCCACGCGGTCGAGCACGGCGTTCACGTGCAGCTTCTCCACATAGCCCATGGCGCGCGAACTCACCAGCGCCTGGTCGCGCTCGTTCCAGGCCACGCTGCCGACGGCGGTAATCTCCGACACCAGCGCACCCTGCACCACCGGCGCGGTGCGCAGCCCGAGGTTCTGCTGGATGCGTGGGCTTACCGTGATACTGTTCGCGTCCGCCGCGCCGTTGCCGGCGTAGCGTGGCACCAGCATCATGTCCATGAAGGGCGACTTCGCGGGGGCGTCAAACTGCTTGCCCGGCACCATGGGGTCGTGGTAGTTGAGGATGCGCCGGCCTGTCATCGGGTCGATGTCGCCGGCCTTCAAGCCGCTCTGGATGTGGCGCCGCGTAGCGTCCTCACCCTGCGCAATGCTCCATTGGTCCGGGTCGGTCGCCCCAGCGGCAGGCCCGCCTTCGGTCTGCGTGTTGGCGCCGATGGCAGCGAAACTTTGCTCCATGCCTTGCTGCTTGCCGAACCACCAGGCGCTGGCGCCCACGGTGGCGAGCGCAACTACCACGGTCACCACCATCACGGTTTTAATCTGTTTCATGGTCTTACTCCGGGCGGGCGGCTTGCGTGGCCGTGGTGTCGGGGATCAGGTATTCGAGCCGGGCCCACAGGCCAGCGGTCTCGCGCTCAAGGTTGATGCGCTCGAGTTGCAGTTCGAGCATCTGGCGGCGCGCCTGCAGCACCGCGCCCAGGCTTTCTCGCCCGCCCCGGTAGGCGGCCAGCGCGGCCTCGGTGCGCTGCTCGGCCAGCGGCTGGCGTTCGCGCTGCAGGAAGGCCATCCGGGCCAGGCCAGAGCGCCAGTCCTGTTGCCAACGTTCGATCTGCAGCCGCCGCTCGCGCGCCTGTTCCTCGCGTTCGGCCAGCAGCCCGTTCACGCGCGCCAGGCGTGCGGCCAGCTCGCGCTGCTGGCGCCGTGGTGCATCCCATTGCAGCGGCACCGACACCGCGATCGACACCATGTTTGAGTATTGCGAACCGCGCTGGCTGAACATGAGTTCGGCCGTCCAGTCCGGGCGCTGCTCCTGGCGCGCCAGTTCGGCCTCGGCGCGGGCCACAGCCTCGCGCGCCTGCAGAGCCGCCAGATCAGGCAGCTCGTCCACCCGCCCGGTGAGGGTCCGCGCGTTGAGCGTGGTGTGCGAGATCGCGGGCAACTGGGCCAGCGGCTGCTGCGGTGGCCCACCGGTCCAACGCGCTAGCGTCAGGCGCGCGTTGGCCGCATCGGCCTGCACGCCAATCAAGGCCTGCTCCAGCTGTGCCAGCGCCTCGCGCGCGGCGATCCAGTCGGTGGTGGCGCCGCGGCCGCCTCGGGTGGCGGCTTCGGTGGTGTTCACCAGCACGCGGGCCTCGTCGATCTGCGCCTGCAACACCTGCACGCGCTGCTCCTGCAGGCGGCGCTCCAGCCAGGCCTGCGCCACCGCCTGCTGTAGCTCGGCCAGGCGCTGGATGCGCTCGCTGAGCGCCGCGTCGGCCTCACGCTCGAAGCGCTCACCGCGGGCGCGTCGCTTGTCGGCATTGGGCAGCGTCTGCATGAGCGCGACCGAGCGCATGGTCATGAAGTCGCGTGTGGTGCTGAAGCGGTCCGGCCCGTTCACCGGCAGGTTGTCGAGCGAGAGGCGCAGCACCGGGTCGGGCCGCTGTGCGGCGGCGACGGCCATGTCGTGCGCGCCCGCGGCGGCGGCATCGGAGGCCTGCAGGCCGCGCGAATGCGCCAGCGCCGAGCGCACCGCGGCGTTCAGGCTCAGCGGTTCGGACGTGGCCGCTTCGGCGGGCGTTGTTGCGATGGCCAGCCAGGCGATGGCGGCGACCAGCGCGTGCCACAGGACCCGCGAGCGGGGTATCGAAAGAAGGTGTTGTTCCATATCTGAGCTCCGAAACGTGCGCGCGCGGGCAGCAGCCCGGTCAACGCGCGATGGCAGGAGCCGCCCGGGTCGGGGCGGTCTGCGCCGTGTGGGGAGGTCAGATCAGGGAGGGCGGGCGCCAGAGGCTGGCGAGCGCGCCGGGAGCCCGGGCACGCAGAATCGGTATCGGCGGGGCCGCGGCCGCAAGGGACTCGAACCGCGGCACGTCGACCGGTGGCATCCAGACGGCGGGTGCCGTGCAGGCCTGACCGGTCTTGCAGACCTGGCCGGTGCGCTCGAAGGTGGCGAGGTCATTGCAGCAGTCGGGCATGCTGTCCGACTGGGCAGTGACGTCCACCGCATTGCCAGCGTCCGGCTGCATCGCCATCATGGCTTGCATCGGGCACGGCGGCTCCTCGGTATGCGGCGCAGCGAATCCCTGCAAGGGGATCAGCAGACACAGAACGAGGGCGAGCAGACGGCGCATGGAAGGGATTCTATGGCGAGAGACTCGAGTCAGGGGGACGATGGGATGGCGCTTGCCGTCAGGATGGATCCGCTTTGCCTCTATGCAGTGTGCGCTGTCGCACAGTCAAGCGGTGCCTCATTGCCAATGATTCTCTTGACCATACATTCTCAAGGAGACCTCGATGAAACGCATCAAGTTTGTTCCATTGCACGCGTTGTGCCTCGCCGCACTGACCGCACTCTGGAGCGTATCGGCTTCAACCCAGACCCAAGCCGCTCCGGCGACGAGCCCTTCAGTGAGCACGCCTATGGGGGACATGCACAAGGGCGCAGCTGGCGCTACAGACATGAAGGCTTCCATGATGATGGGCATGGAAGAGATGCAGAAGATGCCGATGACCGGCAACACCGACAAGGACTTCGCAATGATGATGAAGATTCACCATCAGCAAGCCCTGAACATGGCCGAGATGGAACTCAAGAATGGCAAGTCTTCCGAAATGAAAGCCATGGCCAAGCAGATCATCGCGGCGCAAAAGAAAGAAATCGCACAGTTCGACAAGTGGCTTGCCAAGCAGAAGTGATCGGCATGGCTGCATATGTACTTCGCCTGCAACTCGGCAAGGCTGGCGGCAGATAGGGTGGCAAGACCCCTTCAGCATTGACGCGGAAACCGCAAGCAAAACTTCGTTTCTTCTGCTGTCGAGGTGACTGATACTCCGCCGCCATGAGCGAGCATGATGGCCTTGGTGATGGCCAAGCCCAGGCCAGCGCCATCCGATGAAGGATGGGTGCGCGACTTGTCTACCCTATAGAACCGATCGAACAACCGAGGCAGGTCAGAAGCATCAATCTGGTCGCCCGAGTTGGTCACACACAAGGTGATGCCGTCCTCGATGGGGTTGATGGCCAGTTCGATATCGCTTCGAGGGTGCGAGTGCCGCAGTGCGTTGGAGAGCAGGTTGCTGATGGCCCGCCGGATCATCAGGCGATCGCCCGCCACTGTGCCAGACCCCACAGTCCTGAGGCGAACCTCTTTTTCCTCAGCGACAGCATCGTAGAAATCCAGCAGGCTCGCTACCTCGCCGTCCAGCGCGACACTTTCTCGATTCGGGAGTTGGATGCCATGGTCGGTCTTCGCCAGAAACAGCATGTCGGACACCATGCGCGCCAAGCGCTGGAGCTCCTCGGCGTTGGAGGCGAGGATGTCGCGGTAAGTGTCCGGATCGCGGCGTTGCGAGACGGATACCTGGGTCTGGGTCAACAAGTTGGTGATGGGTGTGCGCAGCTCATGCGCGAGGTCGCTTGAGAAATCCATCAGCTTCGCAAAATCCAGTTCCAATCGCTTCAGCATCGTGTTCAGGCTGTTGGCCAGTTCTGCCATCTCCACAGGCACCGCCTCGATCGGCATCCTCTGGTCGAGCTTGTGGGCGGTCACCTTGAGCGCGCGCTCCTTCATGATCCGCAGTGGGGCAAGGCCGCTGCGAGCAGCCCACCACCCCAATAAGCCGCTGAGTAGGGTGGCAACCAGCACGTATATCGCCAACTGCTGGCGCAATGCCTACATGAAATGTTCACGGTGTTCAAGGTGCGCAAGGAGCAGAAGCCGGGCCACTACAAGGCCTGCCGAATGCCGTCAAGCGCTCCGTGGAGATTCGCATGACGGATAACATGCACTTCACACCGGACCTCGTGGAGGTCAAACAAGGCGAAACGATCAAGTTCGTTCACGTCAACAACGGCAAGGTGATGCACGAATTCGTCTTGGGAACCAAGAAGGAACTCGATGAGCACTCGGCGCTGATGAAGAAATTCCCCGGTATGGAACACGACGAGCCCTATATGGCTCACGTGGCGGCGGGGAAAAAAGGGGAGATCATCTGGAACTTCAACAAGGTCGGCGAGTATGACTTCGCCTGCCTGCTGCCTGGCCATTACGAGGCAGGCATGGTTGGCAAGATCAAGGTCGTTGCCAAATAGACCCTTCGCGAAATCTTGAGAAAGGAATGACCCCATGAAAAAATTCACCCAGACTGTGGCGCAACTTCTCGCTGCTGCAGCGCTTTCACTGTCCTTGCCGTCGATGGCACAGATGACTATGGACCACAACAAGATGGGTGTGGACCAAGGCAAGACGGGCACGGCCGCCGCACCGGGTATGACCTACGGCGAAGTTCGCAAGATCGACAAGGAAAACGGAAAGATCACGATCAAGCACGGCGAGATCAAACACATGGACATGCCCCCGATGTCCATGGTGTTCAATGTCAAGGACAAGGCCATGCTGGACAAGGTCCAGGTGGGCCAGAAGATCCAGTTCATCGTCATTCAAGACGCCGGCAAAATGGTCGTCACGGACATTCAACCCGGTAAATGAACTGACTCGCAGAACCACTGAGACATCTCTCGTAAAGGGCTCGGTTGTTTCAACCGAGCCCTGTTCTTTTTGCATGTCAGGTTTCGTGGCTGAAAAAGCGACCACGCTGCAGTCTCACGCCCAAACGTGTACCCCGTATGCCACTGTTGGCACCGCGTCCGGGGGCGTTCCGGCGTTCTTGGTATGCCAGTGGCGCTGGCAATGCCGAAACGGTTCTACTCCGACCTCGCTCGAGGGGCATGCCCGCAATCGTGAGGCGCTGAGGTCTTGACTCATACCGGGGTACAGGACCTACCATGAACCCTTGTTCAAAAGCCAAACCAGCTGGAGACTCTAAATGACAACTGCAACTCAGCCGCAGCGGGCCACGCTCTACCGCATGGTCATGGACAAGCATGTCTGCCCCTATGGCTTGAAGGCCAATGATCTTCTGCGCCGCGAAGGGTTCGAAGTGGAAGACAACTGGCTGACGACCCAGGAAGCGACCGAAGCCTTCAAAGCCGAGCACGGCGTGAAAACGACGCCGCAGGTCTTCATTGAGGGGGCGCGGATCGGCGGATACGATGACCTTCGCCGCCACTTTGGCAAGACTGTCGCAGACCCTAAGGCCACGACCTATCGTCCAGTCCTCGCGCTCTTCTGTATGACGGCGTTGATGGCCCTAGCGGTGAGCTACGCTGTTTTTGGCAACCCATTCACAAGCCGAGCCGCAGAGTGGTTTATCGCCTTCAGCATGGCTGCACTGGCGCTGCTCAAGCTTCAGAATGTCGAGAGCTTCGCAACGATGTTCCTGAATTACGATTTGTTGGCCCGGCGGTGGGTGCCGTACTCGTACATCTATCCGTTTGCGGAGGGTTTGGCTGGGGTTTTGATGATCGCGGGTGCCTTGAACTGGGTGTCGATTCCGGTGGCCCTCTTCATCGGAACAGTGGGGGCCGTTTCCGTCATCAAGGCCGTGTACATCGATCGACGCGAGTTGAAGTGCGCCTGCGTGGGCGGCGCCAGCAATGTGCCACTCGGATTTGTGTCGCTCACCGAAAACCTTCTAATGATCGGCATGGGTGTCTGGATGGCTTTCTCGGCATCAGGCTCTGCAATGACCATGTAGGCTCAAAGCAGCCCAGCATCGCTGGGCGATGTTTGGCTCAGCGACTGGAGGCCCGCTGGGTGCGATTGCACGCACCAAGTCCTGTGCATTGGAATTTTCTCAACGCCTCCTGACTTTTCGCTGACCAAGTTGTAATGCATTCGCAAGCTGCGGGTCAGGGGCCTCTCGATGCATTGAGTTCGTACGCAGCACCACATTGATTCATTCGAACAATGTGATTTGTTCTCAAAGAAGACCTCCATGATTCGCAAGCTCAGCATCCTCGTCCTCTCAATGGCCGCACAGGCCCCTGCATTCGCCATGGACGCAGCCCAGTCCGAGGCCAAGCAGGTCATCGCGTTGCAAAACGGCGAAAAGCTCTACGTCTTCAAGGACGGGTTGATGGCGAAAGAAAGCAAGTTTGGACGTGCGATTCACCTCAGCAAGGGTGAAGTCGTCCACACGGCCGACGGGAAGAGCATCACGACGATGGGCAATGAAGTCGCACGGTTGTTTTCCCTGCTGAACAAGGGCCATCACAACTGAGTCTGGGCCTACTGCGCTCCTGCGGTCAAAGCTTCGTTGCATTCGAGCCAGACCGTCAACACCTTCTCGCCAATGCTGGAGAGAAGGTCTTTTCAGTTGGAGGTCTACGCCTTTCTTACTTCTCCCGGATCACCGCGCCGCGCAACCGCAGCGCGTTGCCGATCACCGAGGCCGAGCTCAGGCTCATGGCCAACGCGGCGATCATGGGTGACAACAGCCAGCCGGTGAACGGGTACAGCAAGCCCGCGGCCAGTGGAATGCCCAGGGCGTTGTAGACGAAGGCGAAAGCCAGGTTCTGCTTCATGTTGGCCACGGTCGCCACCGAGAGCGCGCGGGCCGTCGCGATGCCACGCAGATCGCCCTTGACCAGTGTGAGCTGCGCGCTGTTCATGGCCACGTCGGTGCCCGTGCCCATGGCAATGCCCACATCGGCGCGGGCAAGTGCCGGCGCATCGTTGATGCCATCACCCGCCATCGCGACCACGCGGCCCTCTACCTGGAGTTTCTCCACCAGTTTGAGCTTGTCGGCCGGCTTCACTTCGCCGTGTACCTCGTCAATACCCAGGCGCTGGCCGACCGAGCGCGCGGTGGTCAGGCCATCGCCCGTGGCCATGATCACGCGGATGTTCGCTTGGCGCAGCGACGCCAGCGCATCGGCCGTGGTTGCCTTGACCGGGTCGGACACCGCCAGCAGACCGACCAGTGCCTTGTCCGCCGCGAGAAACATGACGCTGGCGCCCTGTGAGCGCAGCGCTTCGGCTTGAGTGGCCAGCGGCGCCACTTCCACACCCAGCTGCTGCATCAGCGCCGTGTTGCCCAAGGCCAGGGACTTGCCGCTCACGACACCCTTGACCCCGATGCCGGATTCGGAGTCGAACTGCTCGGGCTTGTCGAGAGTAAGCCCCTGTTGCTTCGCAGCCTCCACGATGGCGGCGGCCAGCGGGTGTTCGCTGCCCTGGTCCAGGCTGGCGGCGAGGCGCAGGACCTCGTCTTCGGAAAAGCGCCCGTGGCCCACGGCGCGCTCGAAGCTGGGGCGCCCCTCGGTCAGGGTGCCGGTCTTGTCGACGATGAGCGTGTCGACCTTGCGCAGGTTCTCGATGGCGGCGGCGTCGCGGAACAGCACGCCGCGCGTGGCGCCGCGCCCGGTGGCCACCATGATGGACATGGGCGTGGCCAGTCCCAGCGAACACGGACAGGCAATGATCAGCACAGCCACCGCATTGATGAGGGCATAGACCCAGCTCGGCTCAGGCCCGAACAGACCCCAGCCGAAGAAGGTGAGCAGCGCCGCCACCACGACACCCACGACAAAGTAGCCCGCCACCTGGTCGGCCATGCGCTGCATGGGCGCGCGCGAGCGCTGCGCCATCGCCACCATCTGCACGATCTGCGACAGCACGGTGGCCGAGCCCACGTGTTCGGAGCGCATCACCAGGGCGCCGCTGGTGTTGAGCGTGGCGCCGATCAGCTTGTCGCCGACGCGCTTGCTCACCGGCAGCGGCTCACCGGTGAGCATGGATTCGTCCACGGCGCTGCTGCCCTCGACGACGGTGCCATCGGTCGGCACCTTCTCGCCGGGGCGCACACGCAGCAGGTCGCCCACATGCACATGCGCGAGGGGCACGTCTTCTTCCTGGCCATCGGCCGAGATGCGCCGCGCGGTCTTGGGCGCCAGACCCAGCAGCGAGCGGATGGCGGCCGAGGTTTGGGACCGTGCCTTGAGTTCCAGCAGTTGACCCAACAAGGTCAGCGAGATGATCACCGCCGCCGCTTCGAAGTACACCGACACCCGCCCCATCGACACAAAGGAATCGGGGAACACCTGCGGCGCCACCGTGGCCACCACGCTGTACACAAACGCCGAACCGGTGCCCAGGCCGATCAGCGTCCACATGTTGGGGCTGCGGTTCACGATCGACTGTGCGCCGCGCACAAAGAACGGCCAGCCGGCCCACAGCACGATCGGCACGGTCAGCACCAGCTCGATCCAGCTTTGTGTGGCCATGTCGAACCAGCCGAGTTGGTGACCGAACATCGCCAGCACGGTGACCACCACCGTGAGCGGCAAGGTCCACCAGAAGCGCCGCTGGAAATCCGCCAGCTCGGGGTTCTCGTCGGCGTCCAGTTCGGGCATGACCGGCTCCAGCGACATGCCGCATTTGGGGCAGTTGCCGGGGTGGTCCTGGCGGATCTCCGGGTGCATGGGGCATGTGTAGACCGTGCCGGGCTTGCCCGGTGGCGTGGGCGTTGGGGCCGCGTAACTCTCCGCATCGGTTTGAACGAATCGGGCCGGTTCGGCAGCAAACCGGGCTTGGCACTTCGCACTGCAGAAATAGTGATGTCGCCCCGCGTGCTCCAGGTGGTGCGGCGACTGCTCGGTGACCACCATCCCGCACACGGGATCTTTCAGCCCGGTCGCAGGATGAAGCGGTTTGGACGCGCCGTGGTGGCGGCCAGCATGGTCGTGCTGTGCGAGTGTGTCCATGTCTTTCCCTTCCTGGAATTTCGAGCCCTGGGTGGCCAGAGCGGCTGTCAGCTGGTGAGTATGGACGCCTGGTGCACGTGAACGCCGCGCATCCAGGCCATGAGGTCGATGGGGCTGGAGCCGCCATCCGTGGCCCCGTCGCCCGCGGCGCGGGCCTTCTTGACCTGCGGCTTGTGGTCCGGCTGGTGCTGGGCCGGGCTGTGCAGCGAGAGCTTGTCCAGAATGGCGCAGTGGGGCTGGTCGTCGCCATGGCAGGCCTGCACCAGCACCGACAGGCCTTCCATCATCTGCTCGATCTCGCGCCGCTTCTCCTCCAGGTCGGCCAGCTGGCGCTCGGCCAGGGCCTTCAGCCAGCGGCTGATGCGCTGCGAGCGCTCCAAAGCATGATGCGCTCGGCGATCTGCTCCTCGGAAAATAACGAGCTCTTCATGGCCTTTTTCCTTGCGTCCCTTCGCGCAAGCCGGAAGGCCACCGTACTCTAGTTTCGAAACGCCCACCTCGGATCCACTTTTCGATGCCCAGTGGGGGACCCCTGATTGCCCAGTGATGGGCGGGTGTACTTGGACATGACTTCGCCCTTTCGTCAAAGCTGCAGCAGGTTGAAGCGAGCCTCGCGAAGCAGACCCGAACTTCCTGATTACCCCACGCTTTGCGCAATGCGTGCGCCGGCGCGGGGTCCTCCTCCGGAGGCGGACTGCCGGGTTGTTGGCCGTAGGTGTCCGGGAGTGGTGCCGCATCAATGAAGGCGACGCGCCAGCTGAAGCCTTGCAAGCATGTGGACGTTCCACTCCGCAGGGCCGTCACGCTCCAGCGCGAACTGGCGCGTGGGGTCGACGGCAACGTTCGGTCCCTGGGCGAATCCTGTCTCCGTGGCAAACAACGTAGAAACCCGGCCACCGTCTTCACTAGCGTGCCGCGAATCCGTCCGTTGTGAAGTGCGGGATCAAATCGAGCTACCAAATCGACGCACTCTGCGATTCCAACACCTACATTCGCTAGCGCCGCATCTGGAGCCAAGTACCAGTCGTTCATCTTGAAAAAATGGTCGCCTGTGTGGCTATCTCGGATCAACTTCTTTCCGAAAGCTGCTATGAAGTAGAGGCCTACCGGAACGATCAAAGCCACAATGTATGGATTGGTAAGGTAGGAGCTAAGCTCAGTTCCGAGTACCGCCAGATAGTCATCGCCGTCTTGCCTCACCCTATCACCATCCTTTTTAAGCTGGTTGAATTTGGTTAACTTTCGTTACAAGTCAAGACCGTTTATCCGGACAGCTTCTGGTGCAAAAACTACTTTGTAACAGGCCACTGTCCAAACTGCACCACTACCAAACTACCTTGGGCGAACGAACTCCAGCCCTTTCCACTTATAATCCGAAAAATGGTCAGCTTTCGCGCACTCCTGCTGTGGCTCCTGATGCTCGCGGTGCCTTTCCAGGCATACGCTGCGGCAGCCATGACGCTGTGCGGCCCGGCTGCGAATCGCCCGGCTGCGGTGAGTGCGCTGACCATCGACGACCACCACGGTAGCCATGCGGCCATGGCAAGCGATCATCACGAGGCCCAGGTCGACACGCATCGCGCTGGTGGTGGACCTGACCAAGGCCACAGGTGCGGCAACTGTGCTCCATGCCATGGAGTGGGCCTGACGCCTGCCTTTGCTGCTATCGACGCCCACAGCCCGCCACAGGCTGACCTCGCAGAGCCTCTCCACCCGCCGGCGTCCGTAACGCCGAGCGTTCCCCACAAACCACCTCGCGCGTGATCGTGTCCAGCCCCGGCAGTTTTGCTGCCGACGTTCGGACGCGCTTGTTTCGTTCTTGATGTTGCTCGCCTTGCGGGGCGATGCCACGTCATTTCGTTCATGAACATCGCGAGGATCACATGCTCACTTTATCGCCGGCCCCTTGGCTGGCTTGCCTGACCACGTTTGTGGCTTTGACCGCAGGAGCGCAGAACTCCCAAGGTTCAACCCCCGTGCCGAGCCAGACGCCGGCACTCCCCTACAACTCCGCCATGGAAGGCTACAAAGCCTTCTCTGACGAAAAGCCGATCCCCTGGCGCGCTGCCAATACCACCGTGGAGCAACGGGGCGGTTGGCGAGCCTATGCGAAAGAGGTTGCTGACGAGGATGCCGCTGAGACGTCCAGCGCCGGCCACGGACAGGGTCATGCAATGCCTGCTCCGACGTCCAAGGAGAAGCCATGATCCGGTCGCTTCGTTTGTCGCTCGCTGCTGCAGCCGCAGCCTTCCTGACAGGTTGTGCATCTCTCGGAATTGACGACGCGGTCAAGGAAACCAACGCATCTGCTGCCGAGTTCACCGGCGGCAAACTGGAACTCAGCACGAGCCAGAATCAGCGCGTCGCCCGGGCATCGTTGTCTGAGGAACTGCTTGGCAAGCCGCTGACTCAGGAAGGTGCGGTTCAGTTGGCCCTGGCCAACAGTCCCGCACTCCAGGCGCTCATCGCGCAGAACTGGGCTGACATCGCTGCAGCGAACCAGGCCGGCCGCATACCGAACCCGGTCTTCAGCTTCGAGCGCGTGCGGCTGGGCGATGAGCTGGAAATCGGTCGACTTCTGTCCTTTGGATTGGTCGACATCCTGCTGCTGCCCAAGCGCATTTCGATCGCACGCAGCCAAGCGGCACAGGCGCAGATCCAACTCACAAGCACCGTCGTTGACCAGATCACCCAAGTGCGCCAAACCTGGGTGCGGGCTGTTGCGGCCCAGCAGACGCTGCAGTACGCCGAGCAGGTCAAGCAGTCGGCCGAGGCGAGTGCCGAGCTTGCCCGGCGCATGCAGCTCGTGGGCAATTTCAGCAAGCTGCAGCGGGCGCGGCAACAAGTGTTTTACGCCGACGCGACCACCGAACTGGCATCTGCGCGGCACACGGCCGTCGCCGCCCGTGAAGAGTTGGTGCGGGCACTTGGACTGGACAATGCGCAATCGGCCAAGCTCAAGCTGCCCGAACGCTTGCCTGATCTGCCGAAGGCTCCCCGCGAGGCCAAGGCGGTGGCATCTGCAGCAACCGCGCAGCGCCTGGACGTGCAGCAAGCGCGTGCCCAGCTCGACTTGGCTGGAAAGTCGCAGGGTATCAACCTGCTGTTCACGTACATCGATATCGAGGCCGGGATTCGGCGCGATACCGTGTTCGACAACGCCGAAGGCACGCGGGGTACAGCCCGCGGTTTCGAGCTGGACATCCGCTTGCCCTTGTTCGATTGGGGCTCCGCCCAGCGCGAGGCGCTCAACGCCCAATCTCTCGCTGCGGCCAATCGCTACGACGCCGCTGTACGCGGTGCCACGTCCCAGCTTCGAGAAGGGTACTCCGCCTACCGCACCGCCTACGACATCGCGCGGCACTACCGTGACGAGATCGTCCCGCTGCGCCAGTCCATGGCCGAAGAAAACATGCTGCGCTACAACGGGATGTTGATCGGGGTCTTCGAGTTGCTGGCCGAGGCGCGCGCCCAGGTCACCAGCGTAACCCGGGCTATCGAAGCGCAACAGCAATTCTGGCTTGCGGACGCGGCTCTGTCGGCATCCCTTCGAGGGCGCCCCATTGCGGCCGCCGCACCAGCCGCCAGCGGCGGCTCTCAGCCCGCCGCCGCAGCGGCCCATTGAGCCCCATTTCCAGGACACACATGAACAACAGACGCAACTTTCTGAGCGGTGCGGGCGCCATCACCGGCGCAATCGCAGCCGCTTCCGTGAGCAAGGTGGCCATGGCTGCGTTGCCGGAACCGGTCCTGCAGACCCGGCCAGACACCATGCCGCCCCTGACGCCATCCACAGGCCGGCCCTACAACCCGGTGGTCACCTTGAACGGCTGGACGCTGCCATGGCGGATGAACAACGGCGTGAAGGAATTCCACCTCGTCGCCGAACCCGTCGTACGCGAGATGGCACCGGGCTTCAAGGCCCACCTGTGGGGCTACAACGGTCAGTCGCCAGGTCCGACCATCGAGGTGGTCGAAGGCGACCGGGTGCGGATCTTTGTCACCAACAAGCTGCCTGAGCACACCTCTATCCACTGGCACGGGCAGCGGCTGCCCAATGGCATGGACGGCGTGTCGGGCCTGACCCAGCCGCCGATCCAGCCGGGCAAGACCTTCGTCTACGAGTTCGTCGCGCGCCGCCCGGGGACGTTCATGTACCACCCGCACGCCGATGAAATGACGCAGATGGCGATGGGGATGATGGGCTTCTGGGTCACGCATCCGAAGAACAAGCATCCGCTCATCGAAGAGGTCGATCGCGATTTCGTGTTCCTGCTCAACGCTTACGACATCGAGCCGGGCAGCGCGACCCCGAAGATCATGACCATGCTGGATTTCAACCTCTGGTCGTGGAACAGCCGCGTTTTTCCAGGTATCGATTCCCTCAACGTGCGGCTCAACGACAAGGTGCGGATCCGCTTCGGCAACCTGACCATGACCAACCACCCCATGCACCTGCACGGGCACGAGTTCCTGGTGACGGGCACCGATGGTGGGCCTACGCCCAAGAGCACCCGCTGGTATGAGGTGACAACCGACGTGGCCGTGGGTCAGATGCGCCAGGTGGAGTTCCTGGCCGACGAAGAAGGCGATTGGGCCTTCCACTGCCACAAGAGCCATCACACGATGAACGCCATGGGGCACGACGTGCCCACGATGATCGGTGTCGATCACAAGGACGTGGTCAAGCAGATCACCAAGCTCGTGCCCGACTACATGGTCATGGGCGAGCGTGGCATGGCCGACATGGGCGAGATGGAGATGCCGCTGCCGGACAACACCGCTCGGATGATGAGCGGCGAAGGGCCGTTCGGCTCCGTCGAGATGGGCGGCATGTTCAGCATGGTGAAGGTGCGCAAGGACCAAAAGCCAGGGGATTACTCCAACCCCGGTTGGTTTAAACACCCCAAGGGCACGGTCGCGTACGAGTACGGCGCACCCATGGCCGAGCCTGCCAGATCCAGCGGAGCCGGCCCATCGGCCATGCCAGCTCAAAACATGCCCGCCAAGAACATCGAAGTTCAAGTCCGCAAGCCAGCCAATGGTGGCCACGCAAGCCACTGATCTTTTTTAACCGAGGAACCCACCATGAAGACACAAACCATCCGTAACGCAGTCGCCGCAACCTTGTTCGCTGTTGCCACAAGCGCCGCCTTTGCATCTGGCACCCACGCGGGTGGCCATGGCGAGCCAGGCGCGGCCGTTGGCAAACCCGGCGTGGCCGCCAAAGTCACGCGCACGATCAAGGTTGACATGACCGATGCCATGCGCTTCAACCCCGCCACCATCGATGTCCAGCAGAACGAAACCGTCCGCTTCCTCATCACGAACTCGGGCAAGGTCAAGCATGAGCTGGTCCTTGGCACTGAGCAAGAACTCAAGGAGCACTACGAGGTGATGAAGAAGAACCCGGAGATGGAACACGACGATCCCAACATGGTCACCTTGGCCCCGGGCAAGAACGGCGAAGTCATCTGGCAGTTCACCAAGGCTGGCAAGGTGGACTTCGCGTGCCTGCAGCCCGGCCATTACGACGCGGGCATGAAGGGCGCAGTCACCGTCGCCAAGGCCAAGGGCAAGGCGTCCGCCAAGTAATGGCATCAGACGCGGTGCGTGTCGCACCGTGCCACTTCACTCAATATTAGGAAACGAGCCATGACATCCTCTCGAAACACCTGGTCTGCAGCGGTCATTGCAGCAGCCCTGATATCCATTTCCGGCTTGGCTGGTGCACAACCGACCACCGACCCGGCGAGCGCATCTGCGCCTGCGGGCACGCCGTTTGCCGAGGGAGAGATCCGGAAAGTTGACAAGGAAAACCTGAAGCTCACCATCAAGCACGGTCCTCTCAAGAACCTGGACATGCCCGGCATGACGATGGTGTTTCAGGTTCAGGACCCAGCCGTGCTGGAGAAAGTCCAAGTTGGCAACAAGGTGCAGTTCACGGCCGACAAGATCGACGGGAAGTTCACCGTCATCAAGCTTGAGGCGGCGCGCTGAAGATCGTCTCTCTGACCTCCCTGGGCGGCTCTCGGGTCGCCTGTTCCGCCGGTCCTCCGGCTTTTTTCGCATAGGAGAAAACGATGTCACATGAAACTTATGCCGCTTGTATCGAAGCTTGCAACGCTTGCGCTGCGGCATGCAACCACTGCGCTGCTTCCTGCCTGGCAGAGCAGGAGGTGAAGATGATGGCCAAGTGCATCGCGCTGGACATCGACTGTGTGGAGATCTGCCAGCTTGCCTCGGCGACGCCATGACCATCTCGATCTGGAAGCTCTCTGGAGTGGTGCTCGCACTCGGCGCGGGCATGCTGCACCCAGCGAGCGCACAACAGGCGGCCCCCCATGGGCACAGTGCTGCAAACCAAGCGGCACCTGCCGGCGGCGGCACGGACATGAAAGCCATGATGAAGGACATGAATGACAAGATGTCTTCCATGCCCATGACTGGAAACACAGACGTTGATTTCTCAATGATGACGCGCATTCACCACCAACGTGCCATTGACATGGCCCAGGCCGAACTCAGAGACGGCAAGGCGCCTCAAATGCGCAAGATGGCCAGCCAGATCATCAGCGCACAAAAGAAGGAAATTGCCGAGATGGACAAATTCCTGGCCAAGGAGCATCAAGGCGCTACGAAGAAGAAGTGATAGCCTAATGGGGGGGCCAGCTGAGCATCATCGCCCGTCGGTGGGCCCGATTGCGTGGTCCACGGCTTGACCTTCCAACCGTTGGAGGGTCGAACCTTGTGAAGCAAGGAGATTTCCCAAGGACGCAGACCACCAGCTCGCCCGAGCACAACCATTGCTCCATGGAGAAGCCTGATCTGGAGCATCAACACGCGGCCCAAGGCGTGGCTGCAGTTGGGACCATGCATGGTGCACACCACTACGACGGTCATCACACCCACAAGCGCACCGCGCCCGGTGCGCAAGGGGGACGGACTCTGAATACACCTGCCCGATGCACCCTCAGATTCGGCAGGCCCTTGTGAGATCGCGCTCTGGCTGGGTATGAGAGTCCTTCGACAACTCACATGTACGTCGAGGCGGATCTGGCCATGAAGGAGTGCGCGCTGGCGCGGCTGAAGCAACCGGAGATCAAGCATGCGCGGTACCGCGCGCCGAAGGCCCTGTTGACCTTCCTACAAGGGTTGTGATTATGCGAAGCACTATCGACGCCTTGAGGTGACTCCTACCCGGGGTGCCGACACGACAGCACCGAGCCGACTTCGCATAAAAGTAAGCAATGGGATGGGCGTTGCTGGCCCATGACCGGCGTTACGAGACGGGTTACAAGAAGGCGGCCGAGGTCTTGTGACCGAAAACCAAACGCAGAATAGGCAGAACAACTTCAGGGGGAAATACCACCGATTGCTCAGGCGATCATGAAGTG
>NZ_JAHVAB010000026.1 GCF_019264445.1 Hydrogenophaga sp. | reverse complement strand
AACCCATGCCCCTGAACCGATCCGATCTTCCGCAGAACGTGCTTTCGCTGCTGTCGCAGGGCACGGTCATTCCCGCGCATCCGCTCGCGCTGGACGCCCAGCGCAGCTTTCACCGCGAGCGCCAGCGCGCCCTCACCCGCTACTACGTGGACGCCGGCGCCGGTGGCCTGGCGGTGGGCGTGCACACCACCCAGTTCGCGATCCGCGAGCGCGGCCTGTACAGCACCGTGCTGGCCGCGGCCATGGAAGACCGCCTGGCCTGGAGCAACCGCCCCATGGCCATGATCGCGGGCCTGTGTGGCCAGACGGCGCAGGCGGTGGCTGAAGCCCGAACTGCGGTGAGCCTGGGGTACCACGCGGGCCTGCTGAGCCTGGCCGCGGTGGGCTCGGCCTCGGAAGACGAGATCGTTGAACACTGCACGCAGGTGGCCAAAGAGATTCCGCTGGTGGGCTTCTACCTGCAGACCGTGGTGGGTGGCCCCGTGCTCTCCAGCGACTTCTGGCGGCGCTTTGCCCTCATCCCCAACGTGCTGGCGATCAAGGTCGCCCCGTTCAACCGCTACCGCACGCTCGACGTGGTGCGCGGGCTGGTGGACGCGGGGGCCGAGGACCGCGTGTTCCTCTACACCGGCAACGACGACCATATCGTGCTCGACCTCGCCCTGCCCTTTGTGGCGCAACGCGACGGCCAGGACGTGACCGTGCGCTTTCGCGGCGGCCTGCTGGGGCACTGGTCGGTGTGGACGGCCAGTGCCGTCAGGCAACTCCGCACCATCAAGGACGAGCTGGCCCGCTCGGGCGGTGCGCTGTCGCCCGAGTTGCTCGCGCTGGACTCGCGCGTGACCGACTGCAACTCCGCCTTCTTCGATGTGGCCAACAACTTCCATGGCTGCATTGCCGGCTGTCACGAGGTCTTGCGTCGCCAGGGCCTGCTCGAAGGCATCTGGTGCCTGGACCCGCAGGAAGGCCTGGGCGCGGGGCAGGCGCAAGCCATTGACCGCGTGTACGCCCAGCACGGCGATCTGGCCGATGACGCCTTCGTGAGCGAGAACCTGCAAAGGTGGCTGTCATGAGCGAGCCCCTCATCCGCATGCGCAACCTGCGCAAGGTTTACCGCAAGCGCGACACCGAGTTTCTCGCCGTCTCCGATGTCACGCTCGACGTTCACGAGGGCGACATGGTCTCGCTCGTGGGCCCTTCGGGCTGCGGCAAGTCCACGCTGCTGAAGATCCTGGCGGGCCTGCAGGGGCACGACGGCGGAGAGCTGCACATGGGTGGGGCCGCGGGCTTCAACCCCGGGCGCGATGTCGGCATGGTGTTTCAGCAACCGTTGCTGCTGAAGTGGCGCACCGTGCTGGAGAACGTGCTGCTCCCCGCCGACATCCTGGGCTTGCCGCGCAAGGCCTCCAAAGAGCGTGCGCTGCAGCTGCTGGAGATGGTGGGCCTGGCCGGCTTTGCCGACAAGATGCCCTACGAACTCTCGGGCGGCATGCAGCAGCGCGCTGCCATTGCGCGCGCGCTCATTCACGACCCCAAGCTGGTGCTGATGGACGAACCCTTTGGTGCACTGGACGCGCTCACGCGCGAAAAGATGAACCTGGAGATGCTGCGCATCTGGGAAGAAAGCCACAAGACCTTCATCGTGGTGACGCACAGCATTCAGGAAGCCGTGTTCCTGGGTTCGCGCTGCGCCGTGCTCACCGCCGGCCCGGCCCGCATGGCCGAGGCCTTCCCCATCGAACTGCCCGCGCCCCGCAAGCTGCACGTCAAGACGACGCCGGAGTTTGGCCAGTACGTCTCGCGTGTGTATTCGCTGCTCGGCGTCGAGTAGCGCGGCCCTAAGCGCTGGCCTGTGCCTGCAGCGTGGCCAGCCGCTCGCCCATGAAAGCGCGCAGCGCGCGCAGCAGCGGCGTGAGCTGGCGCCGGTCGGGCACCACCAGGTACAGCGGTGTGGCCTCGGTGGTCCAGTCCGTGCACAGGGGCAGCAGGCGGCCGTGGGCCAGGTCGCTGGCGATGTCGAAGAACGACTTGTAGGCAATGCCCTTGCCCAGCAAGGCCCAGCGGCGCACGGCATCGCCGTCGTTGGACACATTCACGCTCTTCACGCGCACCGTGACAGGCGCTGCTTCGCCCAGCGAAAAGCGCCAGCGGTCGTGCACCTCGTCGTGCAGCATGAAACACAGGCAGTCGTGCCCGCTGAGCTCGTGCGGCGTGGCGGGCGCGCCGTGCCGCGCCAGGTAGGCCGGTGAGGCGCACAGCACGCGGCGGTGTGCCGCCGCCAGCGGCAGCGCCACCAGGTTGGAGTCGCGCGGTTTGCCGTAGCGAAAGGCCGCGTCCACCGGGCTGCTGTACACATTGGCGATGCTGTCGGACAGCTGCAGGCGAATGTCCACCTGCGGGTGCGCTTCCTGGAAGTCGTGCAGCCAGGGCAGCAGCACATTGCGCCCCAGGTCGGAGGGCGCGGCCAGCTTCAGCGTGCCGCGCAGCGCCTGTTCGCCGTCCCCGATCTGCTGGCCCGCCTGCTGCAGCGCTTCCAGGGCAGGCCGGCATTGCTCAAGGAAGCGCTCGCCCTGCTGTGTGAGCCGCAGGCTGCGCGTGGAGCGCACAAACAGCGCCACGCCCAGCTCTGCTTCCAGCCGCTTGAGCGCGGCGCTGGTGGCGGCGGGCGTGAGGTCGAGCGCGCGCGCCGTGGCCGAGAGGCTACCGCTGTCCACGGTGCGCACGAAGATGTCCAGGTCTTGCAGGGCTTTCAATGCTTCTCCTCGGTGTGCTGCTGCATTTTCAAATTCTGCTTGAAGATGCATTCAACGGCCAGGTGGTTACTCCCAGCCCCCGAACGCGCGACCATGCAGCCGTGCCCGTTCCACCGAAAGCCCACATGACCTCACCGCTGTTTCTCCCGCTCGAGCTCGGCCCGCTGCACCTGCCCAACCGCCTGGTGATGGCGCCCATGACGCGCAGCCGCACCAGCCAGCCCGGCAACGTGCCCAACGACCTCATGGCCACCTACTACGCGCAGCGCGCCAGCGCCGGCCTCATCGTCTCGGAGGCCACGCAGATCTCGCCGCAGGGCCAGGGCTACAGCTTCACGCCGGGCATTCACAGCGAAGCGCAGGTGGACGGCTGGCGCCGCGTGACCGACGCCGTGCATGCGGCCGGCGGGCGCATGGTGCTGCAGCTGTGGCACGTGGGCCGCATGTCGCACGGGAGCTTTCATGCCGACGGCCTGCCCGTGGCGCCTTCGGCGCTGTCGCCCGACGCGCAGGTGTGGGTGGTGGGTGCCGACGGCGTGGGCCGCATGGTCGACTGCCCGGTGCCGCGGGAAATGACGCTGCAAGACATTCAGGCCGTGATCGGTGACTTTCGCCGCGCCGCTGCCAACGCGATGCGCGCCGGTTTTGATGGCGTGGAAATCCACGGCGCCAACGGCTACCTGATCGACCAGTTCCTGCGCACCAAGGCCAACCACCGCACCGATGCCTATGGCGGTGGCATCGCGCAGCGCACGCGTTTTGCTGCAGAGGTGGCCGCTGCGGTGGCGAGCGAAGCCGGCGTGGAGCGCACCGGCATGCGGCTGGCGCCCTTCATCACCCAGCGCAACATGCACTGCCCCGAGATCATTCCCACCATCCTGCACCTGGCCCGGCAACTGGACGAACTCGGCCTGGCCTACCTCCACCTGGCCGAGGCTGACTGGGACGACGCCCCGCAGATTCCGCAAAGCTTTCGCCACGACTTGCGCGGCGCCTACCAGGGCCGCCTGATCGTGGCCGGCAAATACGACGCGGCCCGTGCCGAAGACATCCTGCAGCAAGGCCTGGCCGACCTCGTGGCCTTCGGCCGCCCTTTCATTGCCAACCCCGACCTGCCCGCGCGCCTGGCCGCCCAGCTGCCCTTGGCGGCATTCGATCCCGCCACGCTGTTTGGTGGCGGCGCGCGGGGCTACGCGGACTACGCCGCTGCCTGACCACCCTCCCTTTTTTCTCAACCTTTGAAAGCCTCCCCATGAAAGCCGTTGGATACCAGAAGCCCCAGGCCATCAGCGCCGCCGATGCCCTCGTCGACATCACCTTGCCCGAGCCCGTGGCCACCGGGCGCGACCTGCTGGTCGAGGTCAAGGCCATCTCGGTCAACCCGGTGGATACCAAGGTGCGCAAGAGCGCCCTGCCGCCCGAAGGCCAGGCGCACAAGGTGCTGGGCTGGGACGCCAGCGGCATCGTGCAGGCCGTGGGCCCCGAGGTGACGCTGTTCAAACCCGGCGACCGCGTCTGGTACGCCGGCTCCATTGCACGCGCCGGCACCAACAGCGAGCGCCACCTGGTGGACGAACGCATCGTGGGCCACATGCCGACGTCGCTCGACTTCGCGCAGGCCGCGGCGCTGCCACTCACCGCCATCACCGCGTGGGAAATGCTGTTTGACCGCCTGGGTGTGGCGCCGGGCAAGCGGCCCACCGCGCAAACGCTGCTCATCATCGGTGCCTCCGGCGGCGTGGGCTCCATCCTCACGCAGCTCGCGTCGCGGCTCACCAGCCTCACCGTCATCGGCACCGCGTCGCGGCCTGAAACGCAGGCCTGGGTGAAAGAGCTCGGCGCGCACCATGTGATCGACCACAGCCAACCCCTGTCGGAAGAACTGCGGCGCATTGGCTTCCCCACGGTGGACCTCATCGTGAGCCTCACGCAGACCGACGCGCACTTCGACCAGATCGTCGAGGCCATTGCGCCGCAAGGCCGGTTCGGCCTGATCGACGACCCCACTTCGCTGGACGTGACGAAGTTCAAGCGCAAGTCGGTCTCGGTGCACTGGGAGCTCATGTTCACGCGCGCGCTGTTCGGCACGGCCGATATGATCGGCCAGCACCGCCTGCTCAACGAAGTGGCCGCGCTGGTGGACGCGGGCCTGATCCGCACCACGCTGGCCGAGCGCTTCGGCACCATCAACGCCGACAACCTCAAGCGCGCCCACGCGCTGCTCGAATCGGGCAAGGCGCGCGGCAAGGTGGTGCTGGAAGGCTGGGCCTGATCAACCCGGCAGCGGGTCGGCCGGCGCGTCTTCCGGCTCGCTCAGGCGGTGCCCCCAGCCCTCCACCGTCTCGCGCAGCATGCGCGCGACGATCTTGCTGGCGGGGGTGAGCTGGCCCTGTTTGGGCAGCGCCAGCGTCACGTGGCGGCGCAGGTCGGGGTTCACCACGCGCGAGGCCTGCAGCCGGCCGGCGCGCAGCTCGGCGTCGATGGAGAACGGCCCCAGCAGGGAATACAGCCCCGGCGTGTGCGCCACCAGTTCTTTTTGCACCCGCAGCGAATCGGCCTCCACCTCGGCCTGCAGCACAAAGCCCTTGCTGCGCGCGGTTTCGTCGAGCACGGCGCGCCAGTGCGCGGGCCGCCGGGGCAGCACCAGGCGCAGGCCGGCCAGGCGGGTGAAGTCAAACGTTTCGCCCTGCGTCAGCGCGTCGCCGGGGCGCGACACCAGGTAGGTGCCCGCCACCGCCAGCAGCTTTTCGTCGGCACCGGTGGGCTTCTGGTAGCGAAACAGGATCGCCATGTCCACGCTGCCCATGTCCAGCAGCGCATCGAGCTCGCCGCCCTGGCCCTCGCGCACGTTGAGCTTGATCTTGGGGAACTCGGTCTTGAGCCGCAGGAAGACGTGCGTCATCAGCGGGTGCGCCGCCGAGGGCAGGATGCCCAGCCGCACCTCGCCCATGGGCTCGCCCGCGTCCACGCGAATGTCGGCCAGCAGCTGGTCGGTGTCGCGCACCCAGCCGCGCACGCGCGCCTCCACGCGGTGGCCCAGGTCGGTGAGCACCACGCCGCGCCCGGTGCGCCGAAACAGCGCGCCGCCGCACTGCTTTTCCAGCTCGCCGATCTGCCGGCTGATGTGCGACTGCACCGTCTGCCGCAGCACCGCGGCCTTGGTGAAGCTGCCGAGCTCGGCCACCTCCAGGAACAGGCGGAAGTCGTTGGGGTTCATGGGCGCGTCTCCGGGTCTGCCATGCCGATCAAGGCATGTCTGAAATCTGGGTTTGCATTCTAGGCAGATGGCGGGCGCGTTCCTAGACTCCGTTCCCATCATCACCGCGCTGCCCTCAGCGCCCCACACGGAGACACAACCGCCATGCGTATCGCCAGCTTCGAGCACGACGGCCGCGCCACCTACGGCGTGGTCGGCACCGACGGCCACTACACCCCCGCGCCCGCCGAGTTCCTGGCGCGCTTCCCCGATCTCAAGGCCGTCATTGCCGGCGATGCGCTGGCCGCGCTGCAGGCCGCCGCCCAGGCCAGCGGTGTGCGCGTTGCGCCCGCGCAGGTGCGCCTGCTGCCCGTCATTCCCAACCCCGGCAAGCTCATCTGCATTGGCCTGAACTACAAGACCCATGTGGCCGAGACCAAGCGCCCCGACAGCGAGCATCCCTCGATCTTTCTGCGCTTCGCCGACACCCTGGCCGCCCACGGCGACGAGGTGCTGCGCCCCGCGTTCTCCGAGCGCTTCGACTGGGAAGGCGAACTCGCCTTCGTCATTGGCCAGGGCGGGCGCCACATCGCCAAAGACAAGGCCTTCGACCACATCGCCGGCTACGCCTGCTTCAACGACGTGAGCGTGCGCGACTGGCAGAAGCACACCCACCAGTTCACGCCCGGCAAGAACTTCCCCGGCACCGGCCCGTTTGGCCCCTACATGGCCACGCGCGACGAAGTGCCCGACGTGACGAAGCTGCAGCTGCAGACGCGCCTGAACGGCGCCGTGGTGCAGAACGCCAGCGTGGGCGACCTGATCTTCGACATCCCCACCATCGTGAACTACGTCTCCCGCTTCACGCCGCTCTCCCCCGGCGACGTGATCGCCACCGGCACGCCGGGCGGCGTGGGCGACCGCCGCGAGCCACCGCTCTACATGCAGCACGGCGACGTGGTCGAGGTCGAGATCACCGGCCTGGGCATCCTGCGCAACCCCATCGGCACCGACCGCGCCGCCGCCTGAACACGAGACACCCCATGAGCACCTCTCCCCAACTGCGCGTTGCCGTCGACATCGGCGGCACCTTTACCGACATGGCGGCTTTCGACGAAGCCACCGGCCAGCTGCTGTTCGGCAAGGCCCTGTCCACCCACGGCCAGCTCGTCAACGGCATCCAGGCCACGCTGGACAGCGCCGACATCGACCTGAAAGACGGCAACCTGTTCCTGCACGGCTCCACCATCGCCATCAACACGCTGCTGGAGCGCAACGGCGCCAACACCGCGCTGCTGATCACCGAAGGCTTTCGCGACATCTATGAAATCGGCCGCGTCAACCGGCCCGACGCCTACAACCTGTTTTTCAACAAGCACCAGCCGCTGGTGAAGCGCTCGCTGCGCTTCGAGGTGGCCGAGCGCCTGCGCGCCGACGGCAGCACCCACAAGCCGCTGGACGAAGCCGCCGTGCGCGAGCTGGCCCGCGAGCTGAAGACGCAGAACGTCGAGGCGGTGGCCGTGCTGCTGCTGCACTCTTACCGCAACCCGGCGCACGAGCAGCGCGTCAAGCAGATCCTGCAAGAAGAGCTGCCCGGCGCCTTCGTGTGTGCCTCGCACGAGCTCAGCCAGGAATACCGCGAGTTCGAACGCGTCTCCACCGCCGTGGCCAACGCCTACGTGGGCCCGCGCGTCTCGGCCTACCTCGGGGAGCTCGAAGCGCACCTGAGCCACAAGGGCTTTGGCGGCGACTTCTACGTGGTGCAGTCCACTGGCGGCCTGTTCCCCAGCGCCCATGCGCGGCGCGACTGCGTGCGCATGCTCGAATCCGGCCCGGCGGCCGGCGTGATCGGCGCGCAGGCCATCTGCGCGCAGCTCGGCATGGGAGATGCCATTGCCTTCGACATGGGCGGCACCACCGCCAAGGCCGGCGTGATCAGCGAAGGCCGCCCGCTCACCACCGGCAGCGCACTCATCGGCGGCTACGAACGCGCCCTGCCCATCCAGATCCCCATGATGGACATCCACGAGGTGGGCACTGGTGGCGGGTCTATCGCCCGTGTGGAAACCGGCAACGCGCTGCGCGTGGGCCCGCAAAGCGCAGGCTCCATTCCCGGCCCCGTGGCCTATGGCCGTGGCGGCACCGAACCCACCGTGACCGACGCCAACCTGCTGCTCGGACGCCTGGACGCCGAGCACTTCCTGGGCGGTGAGCTCAAGCTCGACCTGGCCGGCTGCCAGCGCCAGATGCAGGAGCGCGTGGCCGGCCCGCTGGGCCTGGAGCCCACGCAGGCCGCCGACGGCATCCTGCGCATTGCCGTCACCCAGATGTCGCACGCCGTGAAGGCCGTGACCACCGAGCGCGGCCTGGACGCCGGCAGCTTCACCATGGTGGTGTACGGCGGCGCAGGCCCGCTGCACGCCTCGGCCATCGCCCGCGAGATCGGCATCCGCAAGGTGCTCATTCCGTATGCGCCGGGCTACTTCTCGGCCTACGGCATGCTGTTTTCCGATCGCCGCTACGACTACGTGCGCTCGGTGTTCCGCAAGCTCAACGACGTGTCCTTCGACGAGATCGAAGCGCTCTACCAGTCGATGGAAGACGAAGGCCGCGCGGCCCTCGCGCAGTCGGGCACGCACGCTGAAGACGTGGTGATCGAGCGCGCCGCCGACATGCGCTACGTGGGCCAGGAACACGCGGTCACCGTGGACCTGCCCGGTGCCTTCTTCGTGGACAAGGACCGCTCGGCCATCAAGCGCCAGTTTGACGACCTGCACAAGGTGCGCTACGGCACCTCGGCCCCCAAGGAGCCGGCCGACCTGGTGAGCCTGCGCGTGACCGTGCTGGGCACCATGAAGAAGCCCCCCAAACACAGCGTGGACGTGGGCACCGCCGCGCCCGCCCCCGGCGCGGTGCGCGCCACCAAGCCGGTGTACTTCCGCTCCAGCGGCTGGGCCGACACACCGGTCTACCTCCGCGAGCGCCTGCTCGCAGGCAACGCCATCAACGGCCCGGCGCTGATCGAGGAACACGCCTCCACCACCGTGGTGCAACCGGGCGACGCGCTGCGCGTGGACGAATTGGGCAACCTGCAAATCACCATCGGAGACGACCGCTCATGAACACGCGAGACCTGCAACACCCGGCCGTCGATGCGGTCACCGTCGAGATCATCCGCAACGGCCTCTATGCCGTGACGGAGGAGATGAAGACCAACCTCACGCGCACCGCGTACAACCTCATCATTTACGAGGCGCTGGACTTCACCGTGGGCCTGTTCACCAAGGAAGGCGACACCGTCTCCATTGGCCTGGGCCTGCCCATGTTCATCCGCGGCATGTCGGAAACCGTGAAGGCGAAGATCAAGCACTTCGGGTACGACAACATCAAGCCCGGCGACATCCTCGTCACCAACGACGCCTACACCACCGGCAGCCACCTGAACCACTTCACGTTCACGATGCCGATCTTTCACGAAGGCCGGCTGGAAGGCTTCACCTGCTGCATGGCGCACTGGCTCGACGTCGGCGGCACGCTGGGCAACGTGACCACCGACATCTTCAGTGAGGGCATCCAGATTCCGATCGTGAAGTACCAGCGCGAAGGCGTGGTCAACCAGGACCTGATCGACATCATCGCCATGAACGTGCGCATGCCCGAACGCGCGCTCGGCGACCTGCGCGCGCAGATCACCGCCATCACCACCGGCGAGCGCCGCTACGTGGAGCTGCTGCAGCGCTACGGCGCCGATGCGGTCAACGGCTCCATCCAGCAGATCATGGATTCGAGCGAGGCCGTGGCGCGCAAGAACACGCTGTCCATTCCCGATGGCGTGTACGAAGCCGAGTCGTACATGGACGACGACGGCCTGGAGATCGGCAAACGCATCCCGATCCGCGTGAAGGTCACCGTCAAGGGCGACGAGATGACGGTGGACCTCTCGGACGTGAGCAAGCAGGTGCGCGGCTTCTACAACTCCGGCTTCACCACCGGCATTGCCTGCGCGCAGGTGGCCTACAAGTGCCTTACCACGCCCACCGACTATCCGGTGAACGACGGCAGCTTCCGCTCGCTCAAGGTCGTCATGCCCATGGGCACGGTGATCAGTGCCGAGCGCCCGTACCCCATGCGCGTGTGGATGACCTTCCCCATGACGGTGATCGACACCATCTTCAAGGCGCTGGCACCGGCCATTCCCGACCGCGCCATCGCCGGCCACCACGCCGACCTGGTGTTCCCCAACATCCACGGCATCAGCCCGGAAGACGGCCGCCTGTTCATCGTGGGCATTGGCCCGCTGGGTGGCGGCTGGGGCGCCAAGAGCACGGAAGACGGCGTGTCCGTCACCGTCTGCATCAACGACGGCGACACCCACAACAGCCCCACCGAACAGCTCGAAGCCAAGTACCCCGTGCTGGTGGAGAAGTACGAAATCCGCAAGGACAGCGCCGGCGCCGGCAAGTACCGCGGCGGCCTGGGCGCCGAGATGGTGGTGCAGGCCCTGAGCCCCTTCACCGTCACCACCCGTATTGACCGCGTGCACTGCAAGCCGTGGGGCCTGGAAGGCGGCGGCGACGCCATGGGCAACGGCCTGGCCGTGCGCCACAAAGGCGAGTGGAAGACCGACCATGCCAACGCCAAGATCTTCAACGTGCGCCTCGAACGCGGTGACGCCTACAAGATGCTCTCGGGCGGCGGTGGTGGCTTTGGCAACCCGCTGGAGCGCGAGGCCGAGAAGGTGGCCGAAGACGTGCGCGAAGGCTACGTGAGCGCCGAAGTGGCGCGCGAGGTGTACCGCGTGGCGCTGGACGGCCGGGGGCAACTCGACACCGCCACCACGGACCAACTGCGGGCAGCAGCGGTGGGGCAGCCCTGAAATGACACAACAACCACCCGAATGGAGTCACCCCCCGCGGGGGACCAGCCATCGGCTGTCCGGACTGAGCCATCGCCCGTTCGGGCTAAGCCATCTCCCGTTCGGGCTAAGCCACCTCACGTTCGGACTGAGCCACCCTCCGTTCGGGCTGAGCCTGTCGAAGCCCCTCCAGGCACACATCGCAAGAACCCTTCGACAAGCTCAGGGCGAACGGCGGGTGGTGCGCACCCCCAAGCAAAACTGACATGGACGTTGCCACCATGACCGACCCGCGCGCCGCCCACCTGCTCGGCCTGTGGAGCCGCCTCTCGGCCCAGCACGTCACGCTGGGCTCGGGCTGCGGCTGCGGCGTGGGCGGTGTGAGCGTGTCGCTGCAAGACTTCGAGCTCGACATTGCCGACTACCTCTGGGCCGAGAGCGAGCGCCTGGGCGAGAAGGCGGTGGAAGCTTTCCTGCTGCAGCCCGGCCCCATCAACGAACAGCGCCAGCCGGTGATGCACCTGCTCACCCGGCTCGAAGAAGGAGAGGCCGGCGAAGCGGTGGCCGACTGGCTGCTCACGCGCCTGGCGCGCACGCTTGAATCGTTCGCCAAGCTGCACGGCCCCATGGGCGAGATGTCATGACCCAGGCCGTGCCCGTCACCGTGCTCACCGGCTTTCTGGGCAGCGGCAAGACCACGCTGCTCAACCGCCTGCTGCGCGCGCCCGGCATGCAGGGCACAGCGGTGGTCATCAACGAGTTCGGCTCCGTCGGGCTCGACCACGACCTGGTGGACCACACCGAAGAAAACATGGTCCTGCTGGCCAACGGCTGCATCTGCTGCACCATCCGAGGCGACCTGGTGGATGCCTTCGAGCGCCTGGCCGCCACGCCCGCCGCACAGCGCGGCGAACTGCGCCACGTCGTGCTGGAAACCACCGGCCTGGCCGACCCCGCGCCCATCCTGCACACCCTCATGGGCGACCCGCGCATGCACGGCGCGTGGCGCCTGGCCGGCGTGGCCTGCACGGTGGACGCCTGCCACGGCATGGCCACGCTCAGCCAGCACCCCGAAGCCGTGAAGCAGGCCGCCGTGGCCGACCGCCTGCTGCTCACCAAGACCGACCTGCAGCCCGCGCCCGACGCGCTCATGCAGCGCCTGCACGACATCAACCCGCTGGCCGAGATCCGTACCGATGCCGACGGCGCGCTGTCGGCCTTGCAAGCGCTGCTGCTGCGCCCCGCGCCCGCCTTCACCGCACTGCCCGAGGCCGGCGGCTCGCGCTTCTTTCCCGCGTCTGCACCCAGCAGCAGCCACGACGCCAACCGCCACGACGACCGCATCCGCTCGCACGTGATCGTGCGCGAAGAACCGCTCTCGCGCGAAGGCTTCTTTGCGTGGCTCGACATGATCGCGAAGATGCGCGGCGACGACCTGCTGCGCGTCAAAGGCATCGTGCACCTGAGCGACGACCCCGAGCACCCGCTCGTCATCCACGGCGTGCAGCACCTGTTTCACCCGCCCGAAACCCTGCCCCGCTGGCCCAGCGAAGACCGGCGCACGCGCATCGTGTTCATCACGCGGGGCATCGATACCGAAGACATCGACGCCACGCTCAGCGTTTTCGAACGGCGCCGCCCGCGCCGCGCCCCCGCCCCCCAACCCGATTGATCACAACCCGAAGGAGACAAGCATGAAGTGGAAGATGAAGCACTGGATCACCGGCCTGGCGTTGTCGGCCGTGGCCGCCGCGCCCGCCCTGGCGCAAGGCAAGTTCCCCGACAACATGATCAAGCTCGTGGTGCCCTTCGCCGCCGGTGGCGGCGTGGACAACGCGGCGCGCCTGCTCGCCAAACAACTGCAGACCGACCTGGGCGTGACCGTGGTGGTGGACAACCGCGCCGGCGGCAGCGGCACCATCGGCGGCAAGGCCGTGCAGACCGCGCACCCCGACGGCTACACCCTGCTGTTCTCCGCCGCCACCCACGTGCTCGCCAGCCACGTGCTCGCCGCCCCGCCGTACGACCCGGTGACCGACTTCACCCCCGTGGCGCGCACCGGTGAAGCGCCGCTGCTCATCGTGATCCCGCCGAGCGCACCGCAGAAGAACTTGCGCGAAGTGATCGACGCCGCCAAAGGCGGCAACAACTGGAACGCCGCCATCCCCGCCCTGGGCGCACCCAGCCACCTGGCCACGTTGCTGCTGGCCAAGCAAGGCAAGGTCAACTTCACCATGACGCCCTACCGCGGCACCGCCCCCGCCGCCACCGACGTGGCCGGCGGCCACGTGCAGCTGCTGGTGGACTCCATCATCTCGCTGCAACCCATGGCCAAGGGCGGCCGCGTGAAGCCCATCGCCCAGACCGGCGCCAAGCGCAGCAGCGTGGCGCCCGACGTGCCCACCGCCGCCGAGAGCGGCTACCCGGGCCTGGTGTACGTGTCGTGGTACGGCGTGTGGGCGCCCAAGGGCACACCAGACGACCGCGTGCAGTTCCTCAACAAAGCCATCAACAAGGCCACCGAAGAACTCACCAAGGCCGGCTCGCTGAGCGCCCTGGGCGTGGAGCCCGTGACCGAATCGGTGGACGCATTTCGCAAGTACATCGCCAGCGATGTGGCGCAGAGTGCGGGCCTGCTGAAGGAAGCCGGCTTCAAGCCGGAGTGAACGCCTGCGGCCCTGCAGGGCCGCCACGCACGCCGCATGAAAAACGCCCCCTGGCACCAGATGCCAGGGGGCGTTTGCTTTGCAGGCGGCCGATCAGCGAGCCGGTGCGGTCGTGCCCACCGGAGGCGGCGGCTGGTTGGCCGCAGCCGGTGCGGGCGACGAAGGCGCGCCCGAGGTGTTGTTGCCCATGGGGGCCGGGGCTGGCTTGCGGTCCGGCTTGGCCATGCCATCGGCGGGCGCCATCATCGGCTTGGAGCCCGCAGGGGGTGGCGCCTGGTTGGCGGCGGCTGGCGCGGGGTTCGAAGGCGCGCCCGAGGTGTTGTTGCCCTTGGGCGCCGCAGCGGGCTTGCGCTCAGCCGCCGACTTCTTCTTTTTCGGCTCCATGGCCTTGGGCTCCGAACCCACCGGCGGTGCAGGCTGGTTGGCCGCAGCCGGCGCCGGACTGGACGGCGAGCCAGAGGTGTTGGCCTGCGCAAACGCCATGCTGGCGCTGCCGGCGATGACCAGTGCGGTCAGTGAGTGGGTGAAGACGCTGGAAACTTTCATGTGAGCCTTTGAAGTTGCTGCACGAGGCAGCGTTGAGGAACACAGCCATGTGGTCTGGCTGAACTTCAGGGTAGAGGCTCGGGGAGTGGGGGTCTGTGCGATGGCGCACCCATCGGTGGCGAATGGGGTGGGTGGTTGAGGATGGGCTGCTTTGCAGCGGGAGCCGTCCGCCGCCTTAGACGCCGAATGGCAGGTTCGCATGCTCCTGCCCGTCCAATCACTTGTCGTTGTGGGAAGTGGTCCAGAACGGAATAACAACCTTGTCATGCAGAGGAGCGATGACCTTGCCGACGATTCTGTGTTGTCCCTTCCCCTCCAATAGAACCTCTGCAACAAAGACACCGAGGGTGTCTTCGAGGAATGAGTTCATAAGGCGAAGCAGCTCGATCATTTCGTTGATCAGAGGATCGACAGCCGCCCTAACATCGGGGCCGTACTGACGAAACATCCAATGCTGAGCGATCGAGTCGGACCCGTCGTAGAAGGTGTTTCCAGTCTGCTTGCCGACGAAGATGACGTCGTCCTCCCAGTCGCCATCTGGTGTCGTGAAGGGCCTCCATTGTGCAAAGCTAGGAAAGTGAAAACCTATGCCATTGCGCATGTCAGCAAGCCAGCGAGCAGCATTGACAGCCGCGTTGAGGGTCTTCAGACGCTCGGCGCCGTCCGCCATCCTCGGAAGGATTGCACTCCGCAAAGTCCCTGCAATTTCTTTGCTCCGAAGGGACAGAATGGCTTCCCAGATTTTCGACGACGCCATCCGAAACAGGAAAAGTGCCTGCGCGTGTTCTGGGCGCACCCTCGCCGGACGTCGATCGTCATGTTTGCAAAGGGCATAACCTACGAGCTTTTGGAGACACATCAGTTCATTGAACATGTGCCCGAGCATGTAATAGGTATAGCGGTCCTCGTCTGAAAGGCGCTGTGCCGCCTCAAGCGGGATGCGGACTTCTTGCATTTCGATGGTGCGGCTAGTCATGGAGAGTCCCTTCTTCTTGAGCGCTTGGCGCGCCCCCAAAAATCCTACTGTCTTCCACTGCCGTTGCGCTGGGATCAACGCACCTCTGTATAGACCAGGAGGTGAACCATTGGCCGACTTGGGCGACTGCAATCGCTGCGCCGGTATCTTGCATATAACGCGAGCGACGGGCGGCATCCAGTCGGAAGCACTCGCCCAGCCCGTCTCCACTTCACACCTCGCAAACGCCGCTCGCGGCGCGCAGTTCCCATTCCCTTCTCGACCACCAAGCTTTCCCCCACTCACCCCCTCCAAAAGCCATTTCACGCCACAGCATCGCCGTTCCGTCGCATCCCGCTCGCCTCGGCCGCGCCCCACCCGCACAGTGCGCCATCGGCCCCGCGCCTTCACTGTTCAGGACACCCCATGCTGCTGCAACTCCTCGCCCAACACCCCGAAGCCGTGGTCCCCGTGCTGCGCCAGACGCCCGTTTGGGTGTGGGGCTTGCTCGTGGGGTTGGTGGCGCTGGGTGCCAGCCAGCTGCGCGATCGCACCGCGAGCCTGGTGCGGGTGTCGCTCATGCCGGTGGCGATGACGGTGTTTTCGGTGTCGGGCACGTTCTCTGCGCTGGCCGCTTCGCCGCACCGCGCGCAGGCGCTGGTGGCGTGGCTCGCGGCGGCGGCGCTGGCGTTTGCCCTGCTGGCGCGTGGCGATGCCAGCGCGCAGTACGACGCCGCGCGGCGCCTGTACCGCCTGCCGGGCAGTGCGGTGCCTTTGCTGCTGATCGTGGGGATCTTCCTGGTGAAGTACGTGGTGGGGGTGGACCTCGCCATGGCGCCGCAGCTGGTGCGGGACGCGGGCTACGCCTTGTCGGTGGCGGGTTTGTATGGCGCGTTCACAGGGGTGTTCGTCGGGCGCGCTGCGCGGCTCTGGCGCCTGCCGCTGCGGGCGGCGCTGGCGGGTGCGCCTGTGGTGCATGCCGGCCGGGTGGATTGATTCGGCGAACCCTTTTATTCTCTAAATGGTGAATAGCGGGGACTTCGGGTGAGTTCAGTTACGCTGTGGCCGCGCTGTGCGCCTCCCGCTGCCCCACCCAAGGAACCCCGCCGTGACCGCCAGAAAGGCCCCCTCCGAGCCCAAAATCCGCGACGCCGAGCGCTCGCGCGCCGCCATCCTCGTGGCGGCCCGCCAGGAGTTCGCCCGCGCCGGCCTGGGCGGTGCGCGGGTGGAGCGCATCGCCGCCCAGGCCGAGGTGGACAAGAAGCTCGTCTACTACTACTTCAAGGACAAGGACGGCCTGTTTTCCGCGGCGCTGGAGAGTGTGTATGCCGAGATCCGCAGCGCCCAGCTGTACCTGGACCTGCAGGGCATGCCGCCGCTGAAAGCCTTGCGCCGACTGGTGGAGTTCACCTGGGATTACTACATCGCCCACCCGGAATTCATCACCCTGCTCAACAGCGAAAACCTGCACCTGGCGCGCCACCTGCAGGGCTCCAAACGCATTCGCGAGCTCAACTCGCCGCTGGTGCAATCGCTGCAAGACATCCTGGAGCGCGGGCAGAAAGAGGGCCTGTTCCGCGCGGGCATTGACCCGGTGCAGCTCTACATCACCATCGCCGGCTGCTCGTACTTCTACCTCTCCAACATCCACACGCTGTCGGCCGGTTTCAACCGCGATTTCAAGGCGCCCAAGCAGCTCACGCAGCGGCTGGCGCACATCACCGAGGTGGTGTCGGCGTTCGTGCTCGCGTAGGGTCGGTATTCACCACTGAGGGAAAACACGGGGCTTCGGCCCCTTTTTCGCGCCCTACAATTCTCCAATCGGTGAATAAAGGGACGAAACCCCATGCGAAAGATCGACAGCTACGCCCACATCCTCCCGCGCAAGTACTTCGACCGCATGGCCGAGCTGGCGAAGGACAAGGGCGCCATCAAGCGCTGGCTGACCATCCCCGTGCTCTACGACCTGGACGCGCGGCTGAAGATGATGGAAGGCTTTCCGGAGTACCAGCAGATCCTCACGCTGTCGAACCCGCCCATTGAAATGATCGCGGGGCCGGACGACTCCCCCGCGCTCGCGCGCCTGGCCAACGAAGAGATGGCGAAGATCCGCGACGCGCACCCCGACAAGTTCCCGGCGTTCGTGGCCTCGCTGCCCATGAACAACCCGGCGGCGTGTCTGGCGGAAATGGACCACGCGATCAACGTGCTCGGCGCGCGCGGCATTCAGTTGTTCACCAACGTGAATGGCCGACCGCTCGACGAGCCCGACTTCTGGCCGATCTTCGAAGCGGCGGTGAAGACCTACGACGTGCCGATCTGGATGCACCCGGCGCGCGGCGCGAACATGCCCGACTACGCGTCAGAAAAAAAATCGAAGTTCGAAATCTGGTGGACCTTTGGCTGGCCCTATGAAACCAGCGCGGCCATGACGCGCATGGTGTTCTCCGGCTTCTTCGACAAGCTGCCCAACCTGCGCGTGATCACGCACCACATGGGCGCCATGATCCCGTTCTTTGACGGCCGCGTCGGCCCCGGGCTCGACCAGTTCGGCAGCCGCACCTCCGACGAGGACTACGAAGGCCTGCTCAAAAGCATGCCCAAGCGGCCCATCGAGTACTTCCGCCAGTTCTACGCCGACACCGCGCTGGCGGGCGGCGTGTCGGGCATCCGCTGCGGGCTGGATTTCTTTGGCGCCAAACAGGTGGTGTTCGCGTCGGACTGCCCGTTCGACCCCGAGGGTGGCCCCATGTTCATCCGCACCATTCCCGAAGCCATCGACTCGCTGAACCTGCCGCAGGACGAGCGCGAAGGCATCTACTTTCGCAACGCGCTGCGCCTGCTGAAGATGCCTTGCTGCTGACGCTGCATCTCCCACGCCCACCCTTGAAGGAGACCCACCATGAACATCCCGACGACAGGGCGCAACGCCCTCGTGGCCAGCCTGCTGGCCGCGTGCAGCCTGGGTGCCGCACACGCACAGGGCGACGCCTACCCCAGCCGCCCGGTGCGCATCATCGTGCCGTATGTGCCGGGTGGCACGGTCGATCTCGTGGCCCGTGTGCTTGCGCAGCGCCTCACCGAGCAGATGGGCCAGCCTTTCGTGGTGGAGAACCGCGCGGGCGCCAGCGGCGTCATTGGCAGCGACCTCGTGGCCAAGGCACCCGCCGACGGCTACACGCTGCTGGTGCAGTCGCCCACGCTCATTGCCAACCCGCTCATGGTGCGCAAGGTGCCGTACGACGTGGTGACCGACTTCACGCCGGTGTCCTTCCTGGGCTCGGTGCCCATGGTGGTGGCGGCGCACCCCAGCGTGCCGGCCGAAAACCTCAAGCAGTTTCTGGACGCCGCTCGCGCCAGGCCGCAAGGCTTCAGCCTGGGCACATCGGCCATCGGCTCGCCCATGCATGTGTCGCTGGAGGCCATCAAGTTCAACGGCAAGCTGGAGATGCCCATCGTCGCCTACCGCGGCACCGCGGCGGCGCTCAACGATCTGCTGGGCGGGCAGATCAGCGTGATCATCGACGCCCTGCCTTCCACCGCGCCGCATATTCAAAGCGGCAAGCTCAAGGCCCTGGCCGTCACCACCAAAGCGCGTATCCCGAGCATGCCGCAGGTGCCCACCGTGGCGGAGTCCGGCATTCCGGGTTTCGAGATGGTGACGTGGTACGGCCTGTGGGCGCCGGGCAAGCTGCCGGAGGCGATCAGCAAGCGCCTCACCGAAGAGGCGGCGAAGGCCATGCGCTCATCGCTGGTGACCGAGCGCCTGGGTGCGCAGGGTTTCGTGGCGTCACCCATGGGGCCAGCGCAGTTCGCGCCCTACATCACCAAAGAGATCGCCACCTACGCGCGCATCGTGCGCGACGCGAAGATCCAGATCGACTGAAGGGGCAAGGAGCCAGCCGTAAACTTGGCGCCCATGAACCTCAAGATTGCTGTGTATTCCAAGTCCGCCTGCCCGCAATGCGAGTCGGCCAAGATGCTGTTGAAGTCGAAGTCGTTGCCGTTTGAAGAAATCAAGATCGACGACGAGGCCGAGCGGCTGGCGTTCTACGAAAAGTGTGGGCCGTCGGTGCGGCAGATGCCGCAGATCTTCATCAACGACCAGCGCGTGGGTGGCCTGCAAGGTTTGCAGGCGGCGCTGGCGCAGCTCGCGCTGTAAAGCCCTGGTGGCCGCCTCAGGCGGCCAGCGCAAAAGACACGGGGCGCGCCGAAGCGCGCTCGGTCACCTTCACCAGCTCGACACGCAAGCCGTCGGTGGGCATGGTCGACGCACTGGTGTGCAGATACGGGCATTCGTCCAGCCACAGCTCGGGATGGCCCTGCAGGTCCTTCACGCAGCTGTTGAAAAGCAGACCGTCTGCAAAGCCAGGCTGGCGACCGGAAATCTTGTAAACAAACACGATGGCGCTCCCGAAAAGTCCAGTGCTGAAAGGTGCAGTGGCGGGCATCCTTTGACCGGGTGCTTCCATGCTGCCACTGCTGTGCGGCAAGAATATGACGCCCGACTTCAACGCTTTGTAGGACATGTGCCAATTCGCACGCGGCGGCGCGAGAAGCGGCGAACGGCGATGGGGGCGCTTGCGTTCACTCCCGGTTAAGACCCCTTGAAAAGGCTTCGCTGGCCGTGGCGCCAAGCGCTGCCTAGACTCGCGATCACCGAAACATCACGAGGTGGGCGATGAAAATCCAAAGAGCGTGCGCAGTGGGCCTGGCCGTGCTGGCCGCGTGGGCTGGCACCGCCAGCGCGCAGCCAGCCAGCTACCCGAACCAGACCATCAAGCTGCTGGTGGGCTGGACGGCCGGTGGCGCCACCGACCTTCTCGCGCGGCAGCTGGCCACGCACATGGCGAAGCAGCTGGAGCAGCCCGTGGTGGTAGACAACCGCGCGGGGGCCGTGGGGACGATTGCCCACAGCGAAGCCAGCCGCGCCAAGCCCGACGGCTACACGCTGATTCTGGCGACCAACAGCACCTACGCGATCGCACCGCACCTCATCAAGCCCTTGTCTTACGGGCCCGATGCGCTGGCGCCCATTGCGCTGGTGGGCACCAGCCCGCTGATCCTCACGGTCAAGCCCACGCTGAATGTGCAGAGCGTCAAGGAAGTGATCGACCTCGCGCGCCAGCAGCCGGGCCGGCTGAACTACTCGTCGGGCGGCAATGGCTCCACGAGCCACCTGGCCAGCGAACTCTTCAAGGACCTCACGCGCACGTCCATCACCCACATCCCGTACAAGGGCGGTGGCCCGGCCACGTTGGCGGTGGCCTCGGGCGAGGTCGATCTGGGCTTTGTGGACATTGGCGTGGCCGTTCCCATGATCCGTGCCGGGCGCCTGAAGGCGGTGGCGGTGTCGGGCAGCGCGCGCAGCCCCGTGCTGCCGCAGGTGCCCACAGTGGAAGAAGCCGGCGTGCCGCGCTTTGAATCGGCCACCAAGTTCGCGCTGTTCGCGCCCGCCGGCACACCGCCCGCCGTCATCGAGCGGCTGGCCGAAGCGGTGCGCAGCGTCCAGAAGAACGACGAGCTCAAGGACCGCCTGCGCCAGCAAGGCATCGAGCTCGTGGCCACCGGGCCGGCCGAGTTGCGCAAGGACGCCGCCGACGACCTCGCCAAGTGGGGCCGATTGATCCGCGAGCGCAAGCTCTCGCTGGACTGATGCGCCGCATGCCTTCGCGCGTTGCCATCGTG
>NZ_JAHVAB010000017.1 GCF_019264445.1 Hydrogenophaga sp. | reverse complement strand
ACCGACGTCGCGCTGCTGCTCGCGGCCTTTGCCGGGCTGTTTGCTGTGGCGATGCTGCTGGACGAGCGCGCGCGCGGCACCGGTGTGCTGCGCGCTTTCTCGCGCACGCGCCACCCGGCGCACTGACGCCTGTCCCGCTGGCGCGGGGGAACTTTCGGCGGGGCGGCCGCGTCATCCTGGATCGCGTCACCGGGTGGCGCCCTCCACCGGGACCACACGCCACCGCCATGAGACAAGACGAACGCCAGTGGGAGCTGGATGCGATGCGCGGCCTGATGCTCGTGCTGATGACGCTGACCCACCTCCCGACCCGACTCTCGGACCCGCTGGGGCAGCCGCTGGGCTACGTGTCGGCGGCCGAAGGCTTCGTGCTGCTGTCGGCCTACATGGCCGGGCGCGTGTACTCCACCAAGGCCGATCAGCACGGCACCGAGGCGATGAAAAACGCCTTCTTCAACCGCGCCCTGAAGCTCTATGCCTGCCAGCTCGCGCTGGTGCTGTTTGCCTTCACGGCCATCGCGGGCATTGGCCTGCTGAGCCGCGAAGACGCCATCACCGGCCTGCTCGGCTTCTTCCTCGAGCGCCCGGTGGTGGCCACGGTGAGCGCCAGCATGCTGCTGTACAGCCCGGCGCTGCTCGATATCCTGCCCATCTACATCGTCTTCATGCTGGTGAGCCCACTGGCCTTGCTGCATGGCATGGCCCACGGCTGGCGTGGCGTGATCGCGATCAGCCTGGTGCTGTGGTTCGGGGCGCAGTTCGGCCTGGGCCCGGCGCTGTACCAACTGGCCACCGGCTGGTTCGACATGCCGCTGCGCTACCGGGACATGGGGGCTTTTGAGATCTTCGCCTGGCAGCTCCTGTGGGTGATCGGCCTCTGGCTGGGGTGCACGCACAGCCAGACCGACCACGTGGCGGCGCAGTTTCCGCGCTGGATGGTGATCGGCGCGCTCGCGCTGGCCCTGTTCGCCCTGGTGTGGCGCCATGCGGTGGGCCAAACCCCCATGCCCGCAGGCTCGGCGGTCAACCTGATGTTCGACAAATGGCACCTCGGCCCATTGCGGCTCATCAACCTGCTGGCCCTGCTGGTGCTCGTGATGCACTACAGCGACTGGCTCAAGCAGCACGCGCCGCGCTGGCGCCCGCTGGAAACCCTGGGCAAGGCGGCCTTGCCTGTGTTTTGTGCCCACCTGGTGGTGGCCCTGCTGGCGCTGGCGATGTTCGGGGCCAGCCGGCCCGGGCGCCCCTGGTCGGTGGATGCGCTGATCCTGTTTGTGGGTTTCTATGCGCTGTGGGTGGTGGCGCGCCTGTCGCTGGCGCGGGACCGCCGCGCAGCCCTGCGACGCGATCGCAGGGCACACCCTCCAGGCAATGTACTCAGCCCTTCAGGTGCAGGGCAATGATGCGCTGCCACAACGCGTAGCCTTCGGCGTTGAGGTGCAGGCGATCCCCCAGAAACAATTCGCCACGCGGTTGGCCGTTCACGTCGAGCATGGACGAGAACACGTCGATGAAATCGAGCTGGGGTTCGGTGGTGCTGTAGGCCTTGATGAGCTCGTTGGTCTCGCGCACTGCGGCGATCATGCCCGCGCGCGAAGGGCTGGGCTTGATCGACACGAACGCGATGCGGCTGTCGGGCAACCCGGCCTTGACGGCGCGCACGAAGGCCGTGAAACGCTCCGCCACGTCACGGGGGCTGGCGCCTTCGGCCAGATCGTTCTCGCCGGCGTACACCACGACCATGCGCGGCTTGTAGGGCAGCACCAGGCGGTTCACCAGCTTCACGCAGTCCAGCAGCTGCGAGCCGCCAAAGCCGCGCTTGATCACCACGGGCTGGTCTGCAAAGCTGGTTTCGAGGTCGTTCCACAGGCGGATGGACGAACTGCCGACGAACACCACGCCACCCGGCAGGGGGGCCTGTTTGAGATCGGCGGCGGCAAAGGCCTCCAGGCTCGCGCTCCAGCGTGGGTCGACAGCGGCGAGTTGTTGCGTGGGGGCCGCCAGCGGCGCCGGGGCTTCGGCGCGCGCACCCGATGGCAGGCCCAAGACGAGCCCGGCGGCCAGGACCAGCGGACGCGGCACGGTTGACAACAGGGAGCGCACGGACATGAAGGACGGGGCAGACATAGGGTGTGGCGTCGGGGGTGGACCTGCTGCAGGCGCAGAAAGTTCAGACGCCGTTAGTGTAAATATCGGTGTGTTTTCCGTCCACGCCGCGCTCAGGCAACGTGGCCCGCCAGCCCCAGTCGGCGCATCCAGCCCGCCAGCGCCCGCTCGTCGGCGTTGCCGGCCTCGTAGGCCGCGAGCATGCCGGCATGTGCCTCCGGGCGGTGCTGGTTGACCTTGACCTTGCACTGCAGATGCGTCACGCGAAGCTCGAACGCCGTGATGCCTTGCATCATCTTGTGCTGGTAGTCCTGCGCCAGGCCACGCCATTGATCGGCGTAAGCGGGGTCGTGGTCGTGGATCAGGTGCTTGAGCAGGCGGTCCTTGTCGTCAAAGTCTTCGCGCAACGTGGCCTCCACCGTCGCGTGCACGGCCAGGTAGTTCCAGGTCGGCACGCGAACGAGGTCGGGGTAGACGCGCGGTGTCATGTAGGCGTGGGGGCCGAGAAACGTCACCACCGCACGGGGGCGATCGCGCAGGTAGCGGCCGTGGGGGTTGGGTTTGGCGCAATGGCCGAGCAACCGGAGACCGCCGGCCTCTTCCAACAGGTGCAGCGGCAGGTGCGTCACGAAGGGCAGACCTTCGTCGTCGGTGGAAATGAGGCTGGCGAACGGGTGTGTGCGCATCAGCTCGAGTGCGATGGCGGGGTCTTTGGCGTTGAAATGCGGGGGCAGGTACATGCGGGCTCCTGGGCTGGGGGCCAATGTAACGGCTTGCATCCCTTGCGGTCGGTCGCGTTGGTGTATCCAACCATGGACACGCCATGCCGGCCGGTGTACGTTGCACCGGCGCCCTGAACCCCCTCACCCCGCTGTCCCCTCCTCGGCCATGTCATGGACCTTTTGAACCACCCCGCCTTTCAGAGCCTCGTGCTGCCGCTGCTGCTGAGCATGTTCGGCGTGGCCGTGGCGCTGCGCGTGGGTGGGCCGCACCGGGCCGCGCTGGGCGCCGGCCTGGGCTTGCTGCTGGCCTGGGCCTGGTTTCCCGGTTACGTGTGGCCGCCCGGCGCGCGCGCCCAGCAGGTGCCCTGGATCGCCTGCGCGGGTGTGGCGGTGGCCGTGCTGCTGGCGTGGCGAACCCCGGGCGTCGCGGTGCCTCGCGCGCGCGGGATCGTGATGGCCGGCCTGTTGGCGGTGATGTCGCTGGCGCTGGCCGCCACCGCCGCGCTCGGCGGTTCGTTGCTGCTCGCGCAGCTGGCGCTGATGGTGGCCACGGCCAGCGCCGTGCCGGGCCTGTGGTCGTGGTGGCGGCCTGCGTCCGGCGTGGTGGTGTCGGCAGCGAGCCTGCTGCCCATGGCGCTGGCTTGCGTGGTGATCGCCTCCGCCCTGCCGGCGGCGCCCTGGAACGCGACGCCTGGCAACGCGTCCACCGACGACCCTTACTACACCCCGAACTGGAAATGACCCCACGTTTCATGCCCGCCCTGCGTGCCGGCGATGATGGCCCGATGGTCTCTCCCACGCAGCAGCCCTCCCCGGCCCGGCAGGCCCCCACGGCGGTCGACGACATCCCGGCCGACTGGCCCGCGCTGTGGCAACAGATGCTGCAGCTGCGCGCATCGGGCCATGCGGCGGCACCGCTGCGCTGGTGTGCCCGGCAAGGCTGGCAGCTGGCCGACGAAGGCAGTGCCCGCCGCGATGAGTTGTTCCAGCTCTACAAGCCGCTGCTCGACGCGCGGCATGCCCCGGGCGCCGCGCCCTGGCTGGTGGCGCAGCTCGGCCAGAGTCTGGACGGCTTCGTGGCCACGGCCACGGGCGACTCGTATTACGTCAACGGGCCGCACTGCCTGCTGCACCTGCACCGCCTGCGCGCCCTGTGCGACGCGGTGCTGGTGGGTGCGGGCACGGTGGCCATCGACAACCCGCAGCTGACCACGCGCCGCGTGCCCGGCCCGCAACCGACCCGCGTGGTGGTGGACCCGGCCGCGCGGCTGGATGGGCAGTCGCGCGTGTTCCGCGACGCGCAGGCGCATTCGCTGTGGGTGTGCGACACGCACCATGCCGCCGCGGCCCGGGCCCGGCTGGGCAGCGCGCGCGGCCCACACGCCGCCGAGGTGCTGGCCGTGGACGGATTGCTCGACGCACAAGACGCGCAGCAGGGCTACCACCCCGAGCGCGTGGTGCAGGCGCTGGCCGCGCGGGGTTTGCGCATGCTGTTCGTCGAAGGTGGCGGCATGACGGTGTCGCGCTTCTTCACGGCGGGTGTGCTGCACCGCCTGCACCTGGTGGTGGCGCCGGTGCTGATCGGCCAGGGCCGGCGCGGCCTGCGCGCGCCCGCGCACGACGTGATGGCCGACTGCCCTCGCCCGCCGGCACGCACGCTCTCGCTGGGCGAAGACATGCTGTGGGACCTGGACCTCAGCGGGCACCGGCCGGGCAACTGAGCGCGCAGTTCAGCGGCTGGCCGGCGGCAGGGCCAGCACATCCACATGACCCACGCACACGCGCGCGGTAGCGCACACCGCGTGCCGCCGCTGCTGCCAGGCAGCCACCGCGGCGGCCTGTGCCGGGTCTTGTTCGGCGGCGGCATTGGCCATGCCCTGGACGAGCGCGGCCTGCAGCCGGGCGGCCTGTTCACCGTCGCGGCCGTCGATCTGCCAGTGGCTCGGCGCGGTGAACACGCGGTAGCCGCTGCCTTGCAACGCGCGCCGCAAGGCGGGCACGGCGTGCGCGCCCAGCGCGGGGCCAAAGCCCTTGTCGCGCCGCTGGTGCGCGCCAAACAGCTGGCCCACCGTGGCGTCCAGCCGGTCGCTGGGCGTCCAGTCGTGGCGCCCGTCCACGCTGAGGGTGAAGAGCATCGCCACGCGCGCGCCCACGGCCTGCGCCACCAGCCGCCGCAGCCATGGCCCACTGACGAGATCCAGCAAGGCCGAGGCGGTGACGAGATGGGCGGCGCGCCAGGGCAGCGTCTCCAAGTGCGCGGCCAGGTCCAGCGGCTGGCGCACGATGGCCGCCTCAAAGCCGGCGCCAGACCAGTGCAACGGTGCGTCCAGGGCTTGGGGCGCAAGGCCCAGGCGCTCTGGCCAGCATTGCAGCAGCAGCTCGTCGTGGTCGACCACCAGCCATTGCTGCGCGCCACCCAGGTGCGGTGCGAGCCAGCGCAGGTTGGCTCCGGTGCCGCAGGCCAGGTCGATCACACGCCAGGGCTTGCCCGGCGCTGGACGCTGTTGCGCCAGCTGTGTGCCGGGTTGCAAACGCTCTGCGGCGGCGTTGCGCGCGGCGGTGTCAAACGGTTCGCGCTGTTGCAGCCAGTCGGCGCTGAAGCGTTCTTCGCTCATGTCTTCGCTCATGTCAGGTTCTCCAGCACGGTGGCAAAGCGCGCCGCCTGCTGCGCCCAGGTGGGCAGCGCGGCGGCGGCCTCGCGCGCGCCGTTGGCCAGGCGTGCGCGCAGCGCGGGGTCGCTCAGCACCCGGTCGAGCGCGGCCTGCAGCGCCGGCACATCGCCAGCAGGCACTTGCAGGCCCGCGGCGGGTGGCAGCGTGTCGGCCAACGCACCGCCATCGGTAGTGACCACCGGCAGGCCGTGCGCGATGGCCTCGGCCACCACCATGCCGTAGCCCTCGTAGAACGAGGGCAACACGAAAACGTCAGCCGCTGCGTAGTGCGCGTGCAAGGCCGCGCCGGGCAATTCACCGTGCCACACCACGCGCTCGTCCAGCGGCGCGGCCAGCGCGCGCAGGCGGGCGCTGGTGCCGGGGTCGCGCTCCGCGCTGCCCACGATGTGCAGCACCCAGCGGTGGTGCTGCAAGCCGGCAAGCGCCTGCAGCAGCACGGCGTGGCCCTTGCGCGGCGTGAGCGTGGCCACGCACAGCAGCTGCACCGGCATGCCGGGGCGCGCAGCGGCCGCTGGCATCGGCACGGGATCGGTCCCCGGCTCCACCACCGCCAGGCGCGCGGGCGGCACACCCAGTGCCACCACCTCGCCCACCGTGCGCCGGCTGGTCACGACCACCTGCCGCGCGAGCTGGAGGGCTTGTGCTTCGCTGGCGCGCAGGCGTGCGCTGTCGGCCACGTCCAGACCGGTTTCGAGGTGCAGCGGGTGGTGCACCAGCGCCAGCCAGCGCAAGCGGCGCGCGTGCGGCTTCACCACAGCGGCCAGCGTGCCGAACGCCAGGCCATCGGCGACCACCCGCGCGCCGTCGGGCAAGGCGGCGATGTGGCGCGCGGCGGAGGCCAGGTCCACCTCGTCGGGCCACGGCCAGGCGCCTTCGAGCACCCGCGGGGTGACCGCCCAGCCAGCCTCGCGCAGCGCCAGGGCCAGCCGACGGTCGTAGGTGTAGCCACCCGTGGGGGTGTGCCAGTCGCCCGGCAGCAGGAAGTGGCAGTCGCGGGCGGCCGGCATGGTTCAGGCGGTGGCGGGCAAGGCGCCTTCGTAGGAAGCCCAGGCCACATGCGATTCGTGCAGCGTCACGCGCATGTGCTGCAGACCGGGCGAGCCAACTGTAGGCAGCGCCTGCACGCCGAGCGCGCCCGCGGCGATGCGCGCCGCGATGCGGTCGAAGATCACGCGCGAGAGAAATTCGGTGGTGGTGTTGCGGCCCTTGAACTCGGGCATGTCATCGAGGTTCTGGAAGTTCAGCGCGGCCAGCTCTTCGCGCAGCACCTGCGTGGCCAGGCCGATGTCTACCACGATGCCGTCGGCGTCCAGCGCCTGGCGGCGCAATTCGAGGTCCACCACGTAGGTGGCGCCGTGCATGCGCTGCGCAGGGCCGAACACCGCTCCCTGGAAGCTGTGGGCGATCATGAAATGGTCTCGAACGTTGACGGCGTACATCGGGTCGGTTTCCTTGAGGCGTTGAAAAGATCAGGCGGGGTAGTCGATGCGCTGGCACAGCACGTCGGGGGCGTGCGGGCCGGCGAGTTGCGCCAGAACCTGCGGCAGGTCGGCAAAGGGCGCGGTGTGGGTGATCAGCTGGTCGAGCACGGGGTGGCTGAGCATGGAGAGCGCGAGCTCCAGCCGCTGGCGGTGGCTCCAGCGCCCGCGCTGCGGCGCGGCCACATGGCCCACCTGCGAGCTCTTGAGCGTGAGGCGTTGGGAATGAAAGGCTTCGCCCAGCGGCACGCTCACCGGGCGGCTGCCGTACCAGCTGAGCTCCAGCACCGTGGCTTCAAAGGCGGCCAGGCGCAAGGCCGTGGCCAGACCCGCCGCCTGGGCGCTGGTGTGCACAACGAGATCAGCACCCGCCCGCGCCGCATCGGGCAGCGCAAAACCGGCCCCCAGGGCAGCGGCCACGCGGGCCCGGGCCGGGTTGGTGTCCACCACTTCGACCTGGCCATCGGGCAGCCGCGCGGCGAGCCACGCCACCAGCAGGCCCAGCGTGCCGCCACCGACCACCGCAAAGCGGTTGCCGGGGCTGGGGCGCGCGTCCCACATGGCATTGATGGCGGTCTCCAGGTTGGCCGCCAGCACGGCTCGCGCGGCGGGCACTTCTTCGGGCACCGGCACCACGGCCGAGGCCGGCACCTGAAACACGGTCTGGTGCGGGTGCAGGCAAAACACCGTGCGCCCCAACAGCTCGGGCGGGCCGGCCTGCACCACGCCCACGTTCACATAGCCGTACTTCACCGGGCCGGGGAAGTCGCCCGCCTGGAAGGGCGCGCGCATGCGCTGCGACTCGCTGGCAGGCACCTCGCCCCGAAACACCAGGCCTTCGGTGCCCCGGCTCACGGCGGTGTGCAGGGTGCGCACGCGCACCGCACCTTCGGGCAAGGGGGGCAAGGTCTCGGTGCGGAGCTCGGCCACACCGGGAGAAACCACCCAGCAAGCCTGGGCCTCCACAGGAAAAAACGGGGCGGAATTCAGGGGCATGAACGAATGTGGGAACGAAACCGAGAACGAATGGGCGCCTGGCGGATCACAACGGCGGACCGTGCCATGATCGCCGAGAACCGGCGCCCTGGCCTCGACACCGCGCCAATCACCCTGCTTCAGCGGCCCACCATGCAGACCCCAGGACAACGCCCTGCCCTCGCCATCGCCCTGCTCCCGCCCGCCGCCCGGCTGCGGCGCGACGCCGCGCGCGACCTGTCGGTGGCCGGGGTGCTGGTGCTGACAATGGCCATTGCGTTGGGCACGGCCATTCCCTTGGGATCGGGCTACGCCATCAAGGCAGCGCTGCTGTTTGGCGTAGGTGGGTGGCTGGTGTGGCGCGGGCTGGGCGCCCACCCGCACGCGCGCTTCGGCCCGGCCAACCGCATCACGCTGCTGCGCCTGGGCTCTGCGGCCCTGCTGGCCGCGCTGGTGGGCGAAGCCCTACCGCAAGCGCCCCTCACGGCCATGCCCGGCGTGGCGTGGTGGCTGGTGATCGTGGCGACCGTCACGGCCGTGCTCGACGCGGCGGACGGTGCGCTGGCGCGCCGCAGCGGCCTGGCCAGCGCTTTCGGCGCGCGCTTCGACATGGAAACCGACGCCTTCTTCACCCTGTTGCTTTGCGCCCTGGTGGTGCAGGCCGGCCAGGCCGGGCCCTGGGTGCTGGCCAGCGGGCTGATGCGCTATGCCTTTGTGGCCGCGGCCGCTGTGTGGCCTTGGCTGTCGGGCGCTCTGCCCCCGAGCAAGCGCCGCCAGACCGTGTGCGTGGTGCAGATCACCACCCTCATCGTCTGCCTGGGTCCCATCGTGCCCGCCGCGCTGGCCAGCGCGCTGGCCGCGCTCAGCCTGGCCTTGCTCACCCTGTCGTTCGCCATCGACGTGCGAACCCTGGCGCAACAGCGCCACCTTCAACCGGAGACCTGAACCATGCGCACCGCCTTCCTTGCCCCACTGGCGCTTTGCGCCCACCTCCTTCTGCCCGGCGCCGCCCAGGCGCAGGCTGCCAAGTACGAGCTCGATCCCGACCACACCACGGTGGCCTTTCTGGTGGACCACATTGGTTACGCCAAGGTGCTCGGTCTGTTCCGCTCGGTGCGCGGCAGCTACAGCTTTGACGAAGCCACCGCCACGCTCAGCAACGTGCGCATCGAGGTGGAGACCAACAGCGTCTTCAGCAACCAGCGCAAGCGCGACGACCACCTCAAAGGCCCGGACTTCCTCAACAGCAGCCAGTTTCCGCGCATGGTGTTCACCGCCAGCAGCGCCAAGCGCACCAGCGACCGCCAGTTCGAGATCACCGGGCAGCTGGAGCTGCTGGGCAAGTCGCAGCCGCTCACGCTGCAGGCCACCTGGAACAAGAGCGCGGAGTCGCCCCTGGGCGGCCCGCTGCGCAAGCCGTATGTGATGGGCGTGTCCGCGCGCGGCAGCTTCAAGCGCAGCGCCTACGGCATGAACTACGCGGTGGCCAATGGTTGGGTGGGCGACGAGGTGCCGCTGATCATCGAGTTCGAAGCGGTGCGCCAGTGAGCCGAACCCTGCTGGATCGGCTCGCTTGAATTCCCTTTCTTCCACGCACAAAACGCCCAGTCCGCCGGCAGCCCAGGCCGCCGTGTGGCTGCTGCGCTTCGGTCTGGCCTTTGCGCTGCTCAATGCGCTGTGGACGTTTGAAAACCGCTGGCCCGGCTTTGGCGTGCACGCCATGCCGCGCCTGTCGTTCGAGCTGTGCCTGGGTGTCGTCGCATTGATGGGCTGGGTGGCCTGGCGCGGGCGGCTCACGGGTGGCGCCGCCACCGTGTGGGCGCTGGGTTTTGTGGCGCTGGTGGTCGTGCGCTATGCCAACGTCACGGCGCCGGCCGTGCTCGGGCGCCCGGTCAACGTGTACTGGGACGGGCGCCACGCGCTGGAGCTGGTGCAGCTGGCCACGCAGGCGTTGTCGGCTTGGCAGGTGCTGGGCATCGCGCTCGGCGTGGCGCTTGCCGCCCTGGCCATCCTGATCGTGGTGCGCCACGCCATCCAGGTGCTGGCGCAGTGCGTGGCGCAGCCGCGCCCCCGGCCCTGGCCCTGGCTGGCCGCGCTGGTGGCGGCGCTCTCGTTGAGCTTTGTGGCCTACGAACCCGGGCAGCGCGACACCCGCTGGTTTTTCTCGCTGCCGATCACGCCCACGCTGGCGCACCAAGGCCAGCTGCTGGCGCGGGTGTGGTGGCCGGCGGCTGGCGCTTCGGTGCTTGACGCCGGGCCGGCGTTTGACGGTGACCTCTCCGGCCTTGTGAGCGCGCGCGGGCCGGCGGACGTGCTGCTGGTGTTCGCCGAGTCGTACGGCGCGGGCAGCTTTGACCAGCCTGAACAAGCCGCCGCCCTGGCCGATGCGCGCGCGGCCCTGCAGGCGGCGATCGACACGGGCGGGCGGTCTGTGGTGAGCGCGCGCGTCACGGCCCCCACGTTTGGCGGCGCCTCGTGGCTGTCGCACGCCGGGCTGCTGGCCGGCGTGGACACCCGCGACCCGGCCGACCACGACCTGCTGCTGGCGAGCGAGCGGCCCACGCTGGTGCGCCATTTCGCGCGGCACGGCTACCGCACCGTGGGCTGGATGCCCGGCATCAAACGCCCCTGGCCCGAAGGCGCATTTTATGGCTTTGACCGCCTGGCCGACGACGCCGGCATGGGCTACCAGGGCCCGGACTTCGGCTACTGGCGCATCCCCGACCAGGCCGCCATGGCGCTGCTGCACACCCAGGAGCTCGACGTGGGCAGCGGGCCGTTCACGCGCGCGCCGCGTTTTGTGGTCTTCCCCACCACGAGCACCCACGCGCCTTTTCACCCGCTGGCGCCGTTTGTGGAAGGCGCGTCTCGCCACACCGGCCCCCAGACCTACACGCCCGAGCAGGCCGCGCAAGCCCTGGCCGCGCCCAACGCCGCGCAGCAGCTCATGGCCCCCTACCTGCAAAGCCTTCGCTACCAGCACGCCTGGCTGGCCGACTACCTGCGCCAGCGCGCCCCGCGGCCACTGGTGATGGTGATCGTGGGCGACCACCAGCCGCCCGCCCTGGTGAGCGGCCCGGGCGCTTCATGGGAAGTGCCGGTGCATGTGGTCGCCGACGACCCCGCGCTGCTGCAGCGCTTGCTGGGCAGCGGCTTTGCGCCCGGCCTCACGCCGAGCACCCACGCACTGGGCCCGATGCATGAGCTCACGCGCGTGCTGCTCGCCGCGTTCAACGCACCGGGCGTGCACGAGATGCAGGGCATCGACCACGTGGGCGCCCCGGTGGCGGTGCCCCACCCCGGCTCCTGAACGAACCCGGTTCAGCGAGCCGCTTCAGCCCACCAGCCAGGCGTGCACATCGCCCGAAGGCGCATCGGGCGGCATGGCCTGCAGCCATTCGCGCAGGGCCGCTGCACCCTCGCCTTCGGGCTGCTGCAAGCGTTGGCGCTCGCCCAGCGACACCGCGTAGCGGTAGCGCCCGGCGCCCGCCAGCGCCTCCAGGCGGTCGATGCAGCCCATGGCCACGTCGCGCACCGCCGGCACAAATTCGAACGACAGCGCAGGCACCGGCTGGCTCAGGCCCATGAGCACTTCCAGCTCGAAGCCTTCCACATCGATCTTCACGAAATCGGGCACGCCATGCCGGGCCATCAGCGCGTCCAGCGTGGTCACCTCCACCACCGGCCCAGGCTCCCAGCGCACGCCCTGAAACGACGGGGCCGCACCGGCGCGCTGCACGAAGTCGGTGGACAGCGTGGCCACGGTGGGCGTGCGCGGGCTGGCCATCAGCCGGGCCTGCCCGGGCGCGCGCCCCAGCGCCTGCGGCAGCAGCGTCACCCCCGCATCGCGGCCAAAGCGGCGCTGCAGCAGGCGCAGAAAATCGGGCTGCGGCTCCAGCGCCACCACCCTCGCGCCCAGTTGCCGGAACGCGGCCACGCGGTTGCCCGCGTGCGCGCCCACGTCAAATGCCAGCCCGTCCGCAGGCACGAAGCGGCGGTAGAAGCGGTGCAGCTGCGCGGCCCGCCAGGGAATGGCGCGATAGATCAGCAGCGAGCGGAGCACGCCCAGGTGGCGATCGATTTGCTGCTGAAAAATGGAGGGTGCGCGCATGGCGCCATTGTTCTACGGTTTGCTGCCTCAGCGGCCGGGGCTTCGCTGGGCGCGTTCACGTGGCGAGTGCGCGGCTCTTCGCGGGGTGACTATTCCAACTCGAACGAGAACACGGCACCACGGCCTGAACCGCTGACCAGGCGGATGTCGCTGCCGTGCAGTTGCAAGATGCGCCGCACGATCATCAAGCCCAGTCCGCCACCGCGCTCGCCGCTGGACGCGAAGGCCGGTCGCTTGAAGATGACCGGCTGCAACTCGCGGGGGATGCCGGGCCCGGTGTCGCTCACCTCCACCCGCACGCCCGCGCCGTCGGGCACCAGGCGCACCACCACTTCGCCCCCTTCCGGCGTATGGCGGATCGCGTTGTCGAGCAGGTTGGTCAACACGCGTTCGATCATGCCCAGGTCGGCGTTGACCACTGGCAAGCCAGGCGCAATGTTGGGCACCAGGCGCTGACGGCGAGCTTCGGCCGCGAGCTCGAACTTCTGAAAAACGTCCTGCACCAGATCGGCCAGGGCGAAGCGTTCCTTGTCGGGCTTGACCACGCCGTATTCCAGCCGTGCCAGCTCGAAGAGCTCTTGCGCCAGTCGGCCCACCTTGCGGCTCTGGCCCAGCGCGATCTCCAGGTAGCGGTGGCGATCGAGGGTCGACAACGTGTCTGACTTCATCAGCAGCGTTTCAAGGTAGCCGTGCAGCGAGGTGAGCGGCGTGCGCAGGTCGTGAGAGATGTTGGCGAAGAGTTCGCGGCGCTGCTGGTCTTGTGCCGTCAGCTCGCGCCATTGCTCCGAAATGCGCTGGTTCATCTGGTGGAAGGCCTGTGCCAGCAAGCCGATCTCACCACTCTCGGTGCTGGCCAGCCGATCGAGTGCGGGGGTGGCTTGCTGCAGCGACGACACACCGTCGCGCTCGAACTGCTGCACCGTGCTGGTCAGCTCGCGCAGCGGTCGCGTGATGAGGCGAAAGGCCGCGATGCCCGCCAGCGCCCCGAGCAAGACCACCAGGCCCATGGACCACAGCAAGGTGCTCATCACGTTGCTGGCGGTGACGTTGGCCACCAGTGCCTCGCGTGCCTCGCCCGACAGCACCACGTAAACGTAGCCTGCATCGCGGCCGTTCACCTTCATGGGTGCGGCGCTGAACACCTTGCGCTCGCCATCACCGCGCGGGTCGTCGCCCAGGATGGGCAGCGGGCCGCCAGCCAGCAAGCGGCGCACGGGGGTGAGGTCGACACGGTCGCGCTTGAGGTGACCCGGCGGCGCGGCTTGCGCGGCAATGAGCCCGTCCGGTTTCAGCAGATAGACCTCGACGCTCGGGTTCACCGCCATCAGTTGATCGAACAACGACTTGACCGCCGCGTCGTTCAAGCCGCCGCTGTGCATCAGCTCGGCGTTGCCGGCAATGTGCGCGGCCAGGCCCAGGGACAAGCGTTGCGTCACTTCTTGCTCGTAGCGCCCGCTGGCGGCCATCTGCAGCCAGATCGTCACGCCACTGCAAGCCAGCAGCAGCGCCACGAACACGACGGACAGCCGACGCGCGAGGGTCCAGCGCCAGGGCCATTTCATGGGCTCGCCTCCTCGGTGCCCGCGCCGGCCAGCTTGTAGCCGCGACCCCACACGGTCAGGATGCGGCGCGGCGCCGCGGGATCGGTTTCGAGTTTCGTGCGCAGGCGGTTGATGTGGGTGTTGACGGTGTGCTCGTAGCCGTCGTGCTGGTAACCCCAGACCTGATTGAGCAGATCGAGCCGGGAAAACACGCGACCGGGGTGGCGCGCAAAGAAGTACAGCAGGTCAAATTCGCGCGGCGTCAGCTCGACCTGTTTTCCATCCAGCTCCACCTCCCTCGCCACCGGATCGATGGCCAGGCTGCCCAGTTCGAGTCGGCCCGACTCCATGCGGGCGTTTCGCGCCATCGCCTCGGTGCGCCGCAGCAACGCACGCACACGCGCCACCAGTTCAAGCACCGAGAAAGGTTTGGCCAGGTAATCGTCGGCACCGAGCTCCAGCCCCAGAATGCGGTGCACCTCGCTGGAGCGCGCGCTGGTGATGATGATCGGCGTGTAGCGCGTCATGGCACGGGCGCGGCGGCAGATCTCCAGTCCGTCGATGCCGGGCAACATCAGGTCGAGAATCAGGGCATCCCAACTGCCCCGCTCGAGCTCGCGCGCGCCGGTGTCGCCATCAGCGGCGTGCGTGACCGCATAGCCCTCGTCATGCAGATGCATGCGCAGCAGCTCTGCAATGTGGGCATCGTCTTCGACGATCAGCACGCGTTTGGAGGTTTCCATAGGTCGGAGGATTGTGTCGCCATATGCCCGCCGGAGTTGTCACGATTAATTGAACATTTGGTGAGGATTCCGGGAGGGCGTGCGCTCAACAATCCGCCCCATGCAAAACCCGTCCATCACCGCTTCCACCCCGGCGCACAAGCCACGGGGACGCCAGCCGATCCATCCGGCTTGGATGCGCGTCACGCACTGGATCAACGCCCTGGCGGTGTTGATGCTCGTGACCAGTGGCTGGCGCATCTACAACGCGGCACCCTTCTTTGCGTTTGACATCCCGAACGGCATCACCCTCGGTGGGTGGTTGGGTGGCGCTATCCAGTGGCACTTTGCGGCCATGTGGCTGCTGGTGGCCAACGGCTTGCTCTACCTGACGCTCAACATCGCCAGCGGTCGCCTTTTTCACAAGTTTTTCCCGCTGTCGCCGTCGGGTATCTGGCACGACGCGATGGCCGCGCTGCGCGGCAAGCTCTCGCACGCCGACCCACGCCACTACAACAACGTTCAGCGCCTGGCCTACCTGTTCGTGATGCTGGACATCGTGTTGCTGGTGCTCTCTGGCCTGGTGCTCTGGAAGTCGGTGCAGTTCCCGGTGTTGCGCGAGTTGCTGGGCGGCTACGAATTCGCACGCCGCATCCATTTCGTCGCGATGGCCGCTGTGGTGGCCTTTGTGGCGGTGCACCTGGTGATGGTCGCCCTGGTGCCACGAACGCTGCTCACCATGTTGAGCGGAAAGGCCGGGTTGAAGCCATGAAAATTTTCCAACGCCCTCCCTTGCACAACGTGGACGCCGAAGCGGCGCTGGCCGAAGCCCGCCGCCTGATCGGCCGCAAGATCGAGCAGCCAGCCAGGCGCGCCTTTCTCACGCGTTCGCTGACCATGGGCGGCCTCTCCTTGCTCACGGGTTGCAGCATCAGCAGCAACGAAGACGTCGAAACCGCGCTCAACGCCATTTCGCGTTTCAACGACAAGGTGCAAGGCTTCATCTTCGACCCCACGCAACTGGCACCCACCTACCCGGAATCGATGATCACGCGGCCCTTCCCCTTCAACGCCTTCTACGGCGAGAGTGAAGTGCGCGAGGTCGACGAAGGCAGCTACCGGCTGGAGGTGACGGGCATGGTGGCCGACAAGCGCCAATGGACCCTGCCCGAACTGCGCGCCATGGAACAGCAGGACCAGGTCACGCGCCACATCTGCGTGGAAGGCTGGAGCGCCATTGGCAAGTGGGGCGGCGTGCGCTTCTCCGACTTCCTCAAGCGCGTGGGTGCCGATACCAGCGCCCGCTACATCGGCTTCAAGTGCTCGGACGACTACTACACCAGCATCGACATGCCGACCGCGCTGCACCCGCAGACGCTGCTCACGTTGACCTACGACGGCCAGCCTCTGCCACCGAAATACGGCTTCCCCATGAAGCTGCGCATGCCCACCAAGCTGGGCTACAAGAACCCGAAACACATCAAGGCGATCTTCGTCACCAACACCAACCCTGGCGGCTATTGGGAAGACCAGGGCTACAACTGGTTCGGCGGCAGTTGAGTGGCCATCAGGCTCTCAGCGCTTCTGGAACGTGAGGCCGGATTCATTTCGAACCGCGCCATTTATTCAAAGACGACTCTCATCAAGGAACCGAAATGAACAAGCTCTCTACCACCCTGCTGGCCACCTTCATCGCTCTGGGCTCGGTCGCAGCCGCTCACGCTGCCGACGAAATGAAGAAAGACGGCATGGCCAAAGACTCGATGTCCAAAGACGCCATGAAGAAAGACGACATGATGAAAAAGGACGGCATGATGAAGAAGGACTCCATGGCCAAGGGCGACGCCATGATGAAGAAGGACGAAATGAAAAAGGACGAAATGAAGAAGTAAGCGGGTCGCCTGCGCCGCAATGAATGCCCCGCGCCGCGCCGCGGGCATTCACCCACCAATGCCATCTCGTGGGCCTTCAAAGCCGCTGGGAGCTGGCTGCGCTGGAAGCATCCACAAGCACCACTGCCCTGCTGCCCGTCAGCCGTCCCAGGCTGAAGGCAGGGAGTTCCGTCACCCAGGGAAACCGTCGGTTTGCCGACCGTCTTTGAACGGTGCCAACCGATCTTGGGTCATTCCCACTCGATCGTCGCCGGCGGCTTGGAGCTCACGTCGTAGGTCACGCGGTTGATGCCGCGCACCTCGTTGATGATGCGGCCCGACACTTTCTTGAGCAGCGCGTACGGCAGCTCGGCCCAGTCGGCGGTCATGAAGTCGCTGGTCTGCACGGCACGCAGGGCGACCACGTAGTCGTAGGTGCGGCCGTCGCCCATCACGCCCACGCTCTTGACCGGCAGGAACACGGTGAAGGCCTGGCTGGTCAGGTCGTACCAGGTCTTGCCGGTGGCTTCGTCGCGGAAGTTGCGCAGCTCCTCGATGAAGATCGCGTCGGCGCGGCGCAACAGGTCGGCGTATTCCTTCTTCACTTCGCCCAGAATGCGCACGCCCAGGCCGGGGCCGGGGAACGGGTGGCGGTAGACCATGTCGTGCGGCAGGCCGAGCGCCACGCCGAGCTCACGCACCTCGTCCTTGAACAGATCGCGCAGCGGCTCCAGCAATTTCAGGCCGAGCTGCTCGGGCAGGCCGCCCACGTTGTGGTGGCTCTTGATCGTCACGGCCTTCTTGCTCTTGGCGCCGCCGGACTCGATCACATCCGGGTAAATAGTGCCTTGTGCCAACCACTTGGCGCCTTTTGTTGAAGCACCACTTGAAATGAGTTTGGCGGCTTCGGCCTTGAAAACCTCGACGAATTCGCGCCCGATGATCTTGCGTTTGGCCTCCGGCTCGCTCACACCGGCGAGGTGCCCCAGGAACTGGTCGGCCGCGTCCACGCGGATCACCTTGGCGTGCAGCTTGCCAACGAACATGTCCATGACCATGTCGCCCTCGTTCAGGCGCAGCAGCCCGTGGTCGACGAACACGCAGGTGAGCTGGTCGCCAATGGCGCGGTGAATCAGCGCGGCCGCCACGGACGAATCCACACCGCCCGACAGGCCCAGGATCACTTCTTCGTCGCCCACCTGCTCGCGGATCTTTTGCACCGCTTCCTCGATGTGGTCGCGCATGACCCAGTCGGCGCGGGTACCGCAGATCTCCAGCACGAAGCGCTCGAGCAGCGCCCGGCCCTGCACGGTGTGCGTGACTTCGGGGTGGAACTGCACGGCGTAGAAATGGCGCGCTTCGTCGGCCATGCCGGCGATGGGGCAGCTCTCGGTGCTGGCCATGAGCTTGAAGCCGGGCGGCAGCTCGGTCACCTTGTCGCCATGGCTCATCCAGACCTTGAGCATGCCGTGGCCTTCGGGCGTGGTGAAGTCGGCGATGTCCTTGAGCAGCGCGGTGTGGCCGCGGGCGCGCACCTCGGCGTAGCCGAATTCCCGTGTCTTGCCCGCTTCCACCTTGCCACCCAGCTGCTGCGCCATGGTCTGCATGCCATAGCAAATGCCCAGCACCGGGATGCCCAGCTCGTACACCGCGTCGGGGGCCTTGTCGTCCACCTCGTACACGCTGGCATGGCTGCCCGAAAGAATCACGCCCTTGAGCTGGCCGTCGGCAGCGAACTCGCGCACCCAGTCGCTGCTCACGTCGCAGGGGTGCACTTCGCAGTACACGTGGGCTTCGCGCACACGGCGTGCAATGAGCTGGGTGACCTGGGAGCCGAAATCGAGGATGAGGATCTTCTGGTGCTGCATGGTGGTTTCCGGGGTTTTCAAAAGGTGTCGGTGGCAATGCCGCAGGCTTTGGCGGCCTGCAGCAGGTCGGCCTGGCGCGAGACCAGCGTGCCGTTGAAGCGCACGACGAGCTCGAGGTAAGCGGCGTCGAAACAACTGATGCGGTGCGACTCGGCCAGCCGCAGCACCTGGCTGCGCCGGTGCAGGCTGAGCGGTGGGTCGATATCGACCTGCGCCTGGGCCACGAGCTCGAGGCCGCGCTCGTAGTGGGCGCGCGGCAGGCGGCCGCTGCGGCAGGCCAGCAGCAGGGCTTCGCCCAGTTGCCAGTGCCACAGGCTGGGCGCGTGGTAGAGGCCTGCGCGGCTGCGCGCCTGGCTGTAGTGGTGGTCGGTGCGCTCGCTCTGCTGCTCAGGGATCAGCCAGGCCAGCGCCACCGAAGCGTCGATCACCCAGGGCCTCATCGCGGCTCCTCGGCCGACCAGGCGGCGCGAAACGCGCGCAGCTCGGTGAGTGCCTGGGCGGCCACGCGCTCGCGTTCGGCCTGGTCCACGTCGGCCACTTCGGCCACCAGCCGCACCACCGGCTTGCCGTGCCGCGTGAGCACGACCTGCTCGCCCTGCTCGGCCGCGCGAATCAGCTCGGACAGCTGGCCTTTGGCCTGGTGGATGGGGACGGACAGCATGGACAATGGGTGGCGCCGGAAAACCGGGGATTGTGCCAGATTCCGCCATTTTGGGTCCCAATACTTTGGGTCCAGATTTTGTAACACCCGCCACCCCAGCCCACCATGCTCCACCCACCCCGCGCCTACATTTACCTCGACGCCGTGGCCCGCGCCGGCTCCATCCGCAAGGCGGCGGAAAAGCTGCATGTGGCGTCCACCGCACTCAACCGCATGATCCTGGAGCTCGAAGAACAGGCCGGCACGCCTCTGTTTGAGCGGCTGCCACGCGGCGTGCGCCTGACGGCGGCGGGCGAGGTGCTGGTGCACACGGTGCGCCGCTCGCTCTCCGACCTGCGCTCCGCGCAGTCTCAGATCGAGCAGCTGCGCGGCCTGGTGCGCGGCACCGTGCGCCTGGGCTGCGCTGAATCGGTGGCCACGGACCTGATCCCCAGCGCCGTGGCGCAATACCAGGCGCAGCACCCGGGCGTGCAGTTTCAGGTGGTCTCCGGTGTGACGCACCAGCTGGTGCATCTGCTCGGCCAGGACGACGTGGAGCTGGTGCTGGTGCACGACCCCGCCCCCAGCGACGACCTGCAGGTCATCAGCCGGCTGCACCAGCCGCTGTGCGCGATGGTGCGCCCCGACCACCCGCTCGCCGGGCGCACCAGCCTGCGCCTGGCCGAATGCCAGCCGTACGCCGTGGCCCTGGGCGACCATTCGTTTGGCAGCCGCCGCCTGCTCGACGCGGTGATGGCGCGTTCGCGCATCGCCATGCGCCCCATGATCGAAGCCAGCACCGTGCAGCTGCTCAAGGAATTCACGCGGCAGACGGGGGCGATCAGTTTCCAGTTCGAGATCGGCACGCTGCAGGAAAAGCGCCGCGGCGAGCTGGTGTCGATCCCGCTGGTGGACGCCGCGCTCGGCCGCAGCGAACTGGTGCTGGCGGTGCGCGAAGGCCGCCGCCTGCCCAGCGCCACGCTGTCGTTTGTGGAATTGCTGGTGGGCCGCCTGGCCGAAATCACGCCCTGAGGCCGTTGGCGGCGGCGGGCTGCGGCCCTACTGCACACATTTCTCGCTCACCCTGAGCGAAACATTGAGCTTCCGCGCAGCACTGGTGTTCCAGATACTGCGCTGCATGCACCGCTCGACACCCCTTCGCCAGCTCCAGGTCTTCCGCCTGCCGATGGCCCACCCCGGCGACCTGTCGGCCCTGGCCGCCTTGCTCGATGCCGGGCGCGTGCGGGCCGACGAGGTGGTGGCCGTGATCGGCAAGACCGAGGGCAACGGCGGCGTGAACGACTTCACCCGCGGCTACTTCACCCAGAGCCTCATGCACCTGCTCGGCGCGCGCCTGGGCCGCGACCCGGCCGAGCTGCAGCGCGAACTGCCCTGCGTGCTCTCGGGCGGCACCGAGGGCGTGCTCTCGCCGCACTACAGCGTGTTCGTGCGCAGCGCGGCCAGCGCAAATCCGCCTGCCGGCCCGGCCCTGGCCATCGGCCGCGCCTTCAGCCCGCCGACGCCGGCGGCCGACATCGGCCGCTGGGCGCAGGTGCGCGCCGTGGCCGACGCCGTGCGCAGCGCCATGGCGGACGCGGGCATCGACGACCCGGCCGATGTGTGCTTCGTGCAGGTCAAAGGCCCTTGCGTGACCGCGGCGCGCGCAGCCGCCGCTCAGGCCGCCGGGCAGCCAGTGGCCAGCGCCGACCCGAACCGCTCCATGGCCCTGTCGCGCGCGGCCGGTGCGTTTGGCGTGGCGCTGGCATTGGGCGAAATGGCCGATGACCCGGCGCTGGAAGCCGGGCTGCTCGCGCGCCTGGACCTCTGGTGCGCACGCGCCGGCGTGTCCACTGGGGTGGAGGTGCAGGCCAATGAAATCGTGCTGCTGGGCCACAGCGCGCACTGGCGCGGCCCACTGCGCATGGCCTGCGAGCCCATGGCCGACGCGCTGGACTTGCCGGCCGTCACGCGCGTGCTCGCGCGGCTGGGCCTGCGCGCCGAGCCCCAGCTGGGTGAAGCCGATCGCCACCGCGTGGCCGCCGCGCTGGTGAAGTGCGAGCCCGACCGCCGGGGCGAGGTGCGCGGTTCACGCGTCACCATGCTGGACGACACCGACATCAACGCCCAGCGCCACATCCGAGCGGCCGTGGGCGGAATGGTGTCGGGCGTGCTGGGCGATGGCCGCATTTTTGTGTCGGGCGGTGCCGAGCACCAGGGGCCGGATGGCGGCGGTCTGGTGGCCGTGATCGCGGAGGTGGCATGAGCACCGACACCCGCGCACCGTTGTGGCAACTCGACGCCTGCGACCTGGGCGCGGCGTACCGCGCTGGTGCACTCACACCACTGGCCGTGCTCGACGCCCACCTGGAGCGCCTCAACATGGTGCAGCCAGCCATCAACGCCATGGCGTGGGTCGATGCCGAGGGCGCGCGCCACGCGGCCAGCGCCAGCACCGAACGCTTGCGCCAGGGCCAGCCGCTCTCCGCGCTGGACGGCGTGCCCGTCACCGTGAAAGACAACATTCCGCTGGCCGGCCTGCCCTGCCGCTGGGGCAGCCGGCTCTGGCAAGACCACCGGCCCGCCGTGGACGAATCGCCCGTGGCGCGGCTGCGCGCGGCGGGCGCCGTGTTCCTGGGCAAGACGGCGGTGCCCGAATTCACCCTGCAGGGCTACACCGACAGCCCGCTCACCGGCGTCACCCGCAACCCCTGGGACCCGGCACTCACGCCCGGCGGCTCCAGCGGTGGCGCCGTGGCCGCGCTGGCGGCGGGCGTGGGCGTGCTGGCGCTGGGCACCGACGGTGGCGGCTCGATCCGCCGCCCGGCGGGGCACACCGGGCTGTACGGCTTCAAGCCCGGCTGGAACGTGGTGCCCCGCGAGCACGGCCTGCCCGAGGTGCTGCCCGGCATGGAAGTCATTGGCCCCATGGTGCGCCATGCACGCGACCTGCCGCTGGCCATGGCCGTGATCGGCGGCACCGCGCCCGGCGCGTGGCGCGCAGCCGAGGAAGCGCCACGGCCCCGGCGCATTGCGTACTGGCGCCACATCGCCGGCTCGCCGGTGGACGCGAATGTGCTGGCGCGCTGCGACGCCGCCGCGCAACAGCTGCGCGCACTCGGCCACACGGTGGACGTGACCGACGCGCCGACCGACGTCCAGGCCTTCAACCAGCAGGCCTGGCCCGTCATCAGCACCACGGGCCTGGCCCACGTGCTGCGCGACGCGCCGCGCGCGGGCAACGAACTCTCGCCCGCGCTGGCCGCCCTGTGGGCCAGCGGCCAGGCATGGCGCGCCACCGATCTGTTTGAAGCGCAGGCCGTGGTGCGCCGCCTCGCACGGGCGCTGGCAAAGGTCTTCAGCGCGCACGACCTCGTGCTCACCCCCTGCTCGGCCGCCCTGCCCTGGCCCGCCAACGAGAGCCACCCGCCCGTGATCGACGCCCAGCCGGTGGACGGGCGCGGCCACGCCGTCTTCACCGCCTTCGTCAACGCCACCGGCCTGCCGGCGCTGGCCCTGCCCGCCGGGCGCGCCGGGCACCTGCCGGTGGGCGTGCAACTGGTGGCGCCGGCCGGTGGCGATGCGCTGCTGCTCGCCCTGGGCCTGCAGTGGGAGCAGGCCGGCGGCTCCACCACCGAATGGCCGCTGTGGCCCTGATCCTGCTTATCTGGAGAAAACCCCGACCATGTCCACCCTGAGAAAAGTCGTCATCGTCGGCGCCGGCGTGGCCGGTGCCATCCTCGCCCGGCGCCTGGCGGCGCTGCCCGGCGTGGCGGTCACGTGCCTGGAGCGCGTGGCGCCCGACGACCACAGCGAAGCCGGCACTGGCCTGAACGTCGGCCCCAACGCCATCAAGGCCCTGCGCGCCTGCGACCCGGCGCTGGCCGACGACGTCATCCGCCAGAGCCTGCCATGGACGCAGTGGCGCACCTCGCTCGCCGATGGCACCGTGCTCTTTGACCTGCCGCTGGCGCGTGTGGCCGACAACGCGGGCATCCGGATCCGATGGTCCGAGCTCTACCGCATCCTGCGCAGCGGCGCGGGCCCGGCCATCCGGTACGGCTGCGAGGTCACGTCCATCGGCGCCGACCCGGCGGACCCCCACCGCACCCGCGTGGCCTGGACGGAAAACGGCCAAGCCCACGCCATCGAGGGCATCGACCTGCTGATCGGCACCGACGGCCGCTACTCGGCCACCCGCGCCGCGTTCTCCGGCCTGCCCGAGACGCGGCACGTGGGCGTGGCCATCTTGCGGGTGCTGGTGCAGGACCGCAGCCAAGGCCTGGTGGACGACTACGAGCAGTGGTTCAACCGCCACCACCGCCTGCTCGCGTTTCGCGTGCCGCCCGACCACATCTACATCGCCGGCACCTACCCCATTGAAGCCGGTGCGGCGATACCGGACGACTGGAAAACGCCCGAAGGCATGCGCCGCGCCTTCCTGCCCGAAGGCCGCGAGGCCTCGCCTGCGGTGCGCTGGCTGGTCGACGCCATGTGCGAACAGGCCGAGCACGCGCACTGGGCGCGCATGCAGGAGTCCGACGTGCGCTTTGTCGAACCCGTGCGGCAGGTGCTCTACCTGGGCGACAGCGCCCACGGCATGGCGCCCACGCTGGGCCAGGGTGCCACGCAAGCCATGGAAGACGCGAGCTGTGCCGCGCTGCTCATCGAAGCCGCGGTGCGCGCCGGCCAGCACGGGGTGCGCGACTGGCTGGACGCGATCGACCTGGCCCGCCGCGAACGCATCCGCTTCGCCATGGAACTCTCGGTGCGCGCCACCGACACCATGCTGCAAGGCGCTGACCCGGTGGCCGGCGCGCGCTGGAAAACCGAGGACCCGTTCATCGACGACCTCACGCGCCTCTTCCGCGACGTTGCACTCGGCGAGAAGACATGAGCCCCCACGCTCCACACATCCCCGGCGACGGTGCCTTCACGCTGGGCCTGTTCCACCTGGCCATCAAGACCAGCGACCTCGACCTCACGCGCGCTTTCTGGTGTGGCGTGATCGGGCTGCGCGAGGTGGCCCGGCCCGACTTCGGCTACCCCGGCGCCTGGCTGGCCTGCCCGCAGCCGGGGGGCCAGGCCATCGTGCACGTGTATGCCGGTGGCCCCGCGCTGGCCGGGTTGGACCACGTGCCCAGCGGCAGCGCCGCCATCGACCACCTCTCGCTCGCCTGCGTGGGCTACCACGCCTACCGCGCGCGGTTTGCGGCGGCGGGCCTGGCGTGGCGCGAGTTTCTGGTGCCCGGCACCACGCTGTGGCAGCTGTTCGCCTACGACCCCAGCGGCGTGCAGCTCGAACTCACCTTCGAGGGGGCGGCCGAAACCGGGGCGCCTCCCGACATGTCCGAGGACCGCGTCTACCGCGCTGGCCATTCGTTCTTTCAACCGCCGCTCTACCCACGGCAGACCCTTTTGTCACTTCACGGAGAAACCCGCCATGCAACGCGCTGACTTCCTTTCCCTCGCCGCCAAAGCCCTGGCCACCCTGACCCTGTGCACCGCGCTGCTCCCGCACGCCCAGGCCGCCGACCGCGTGCGCGTGGGCGTGTTCCCCTCCAGCGCGGCGCTGCCGTTCTACATCGCGCAGAACCGCGGGTTCTTCAAGGCAGCCGGGCTTGAAGTGGAAGAAGTGCCCATGACCAGCCACCCACTCACGGTGCAGGCCATCGTCGCCGGCAACATCGACGGCGCCGCCAACCTGGTGACGCTCGAAGGCGCCAACATGGAATCGCGCCGCGCCAAGACGCTCAAGTACCTCTCGCTCAACGGCCAGAACAGCGCCCACGTGATCGAGCAGTTCGTCGTCAAGGCCAGTCACCCGGCCAAGTCGCTCAAGGACTTCAAGGGCGGCATCAAGCTGTTTTCCGCGCCCGGCCCGGCCAACATCGGCGCGGCGCGCGCCGTGCTCAAGAAGCTGGGGCTGGTCGAAGGCACCGACTTCACCATCCAGGAGCAGCCCATCAACATGCACGCCAGCGTGCTGCAGGCCGGCACCTTCGACGGCGGCTACACGCTGGAGCCGGCTGCCACGATCATGGTCGCCCAGAAGGTGGGCAAGCGGGTGGAAACGGGCGTGATCGCCACCCACCTGCTGGGCAACAAAAACGCCAGCGCCTTTGCCGCCGGTGCCGTACTGGCCGACAAGTTCGTGAGCGAGCGGCCCGATGTGGCCAAGCGCTTTGCCGACGCCTGGGCGCGCGGCGTGAAGGAAGCGCAGAGCGACAGCAGCACGCGCGGCTACCTGATCGCCGGCATGAAGGTGCCACCCGAGCTGGCCGCTACCGTGCCGCTGCCACGCATCGTCATGGCCGCCGACCTATCGCCCGCCGACGTGGCCGACTTCCAGAAGTTTCTGGACCTCGGCGTCGAGTTCGGCGTGATCAAGGACAAGGTCGACGCCAAGGCGCTGCTCAAGGCCTTCTGATCATCTGAAGCGGACACCCCACCCCATGCGAGTCATGCCCTCGAACGATGCCTTCCCCCCACCTCCGGCCACCCCCATGGCCGGGGCGCACAACGACACCTCGCACCGCTGGTACCCGGTCGGCACGCACATCACCGTGCGCGGCCTCACCAAGCGCTTCGACGGCGTGACGGTCTACGACCAGTTCGACCTGGACATTCCCAAGGGCAAGATCACCTCGGTGTTTGGCCCCAACGGCTGCGGCAAGAGCACGCTGATCAACATGATCTCGGGCATCCTGCCGTACGACAACGGACAGATCCTGTTCGAGGGCAAAGAGGCGCAGGACACGCGCATCGGCTACGTGTTCCAGAACTACCGCGAGGCCGTGTTTCCCTGGATGCGCGCCATCGACAACATCCGCTACCCGCTGCAGTTTCTCGACCTCACCAAAACCGAACGGCAGGCCCTGCTCGACCAAGTGGTGGAAAGCTTTGACGTCTCGTTCGACCTCAACCGCTACCCGTACCAGATGTCGGGCGGCCAGCAGCAGCTGGTCTCCATCATGCGGGCGCTGGTGGTCGAACCCGAGGTGCTGTTTCTGGACGAGCCCTTCTCGGCGCTGGACTACGAGATGGTCATGTTCCTGCGCGGCACGCTGCAGAAGGTGCTCAAGGAACGCTCGGTGACCACGCTGCTGGTCTCACACGATCTGGACGAAGCCGTGCTGCTGGCCGACGAAGTGCTGCTGCTCACCAAACGCCCCACGCGCGTGGCCGAGCGGCTGGTGTTTGACGCGCCGCGCCCGCGCAGCGCCGACACCACCGTCACCCCCGCCTTTGTGCAGACCAAGACCCGGGCCCTCGAAATCTTCCAGCGTGAGGTGCGCGCATGAAACTCCCTGCCTGGCTCTACCGCCTGCGCCCGCTGCTGGGCGTGTTCATTCTCATCGCCGGCTGGGCGCTCATCCACGCGGCCGGCGCGGTTGACCCTGTGCTGCTGCCCTCGCCCGCGGAGGCCGCCGGTGCGTTCTGGAATGGCATGACGCAGGGCACGCTGGGTGCCGACTTCGGCAAGACCATCGTGCGCACGCTCAGCTCGTTTGCCATTGCGCTGGTGGTGGCGGTGCCGCTGGGCATCGTGCTGGGCGCCTCGCAGCGCCTGTACGAATCCATCGAATTCGCCATCGACTTCTTCCGCTCCACGCCCGCTTCGGCCATGTTCCCGTTGTTCCTGGTGATCTTCGGTGCTGGCGAACAGACCAAGATCGCCGTGGCGGCGTTTGGCGCCGCGCTCGTGATCCTGTTCAATGTGGCCTATGGCGTGATGGGTGCGCGCAAGCAGCGCCAGCTCGCCGCCCGCGTGATGCGCGCCCCGCGCTGGCGCGTGCTGACCGACGTCACCCTGCTGGAATCCATGCCGCAGGTCTTCGTCGGCATGCGCTCGGGGGTGTCGCTCGCGCTGGTGATCGTCATCGTGGCCGAAATGTTCATCGGCTCCACCGATGGGCTGGGGCAGCGTGTGATGAACGCCCAGATGGTGTTCGACATGCCCGAGATGTACGCAGCCATCTTTGCCGCCGGCGCCCTGGGCTACGCCATGAACCTGATCTTTTTGATCGCAGAACGCCGCTTCGTCCATTGGGGCGGCAAGTGACTCCCCCCTTCAAAACCGCCATGTCTTCTCCCACCGATATCAACCTCCCCGACGTGCTCGCCGAAGTCAACGCCGTGTTTGACGCCTACGAACAGGCACTGGTCACCAACGACGTGGCCGTGCTCGACGAACTGTTCTGGCGGTCACCGTTGACGCTGCGCTACGGCGCTGGCGAAAACCTCTACGGCTTTGACGCCATCCAGGCCTTCCGCCAGGGCCGCCCGGCCGCGAACCTCATGCGCACCGTCACGGCGCGGCAGGTCACCACCTTCGGCCGCGACATGGCGGTGGCCAACATCGAGTTCCGCCGCGAAGGCAGCGAACGCATTGGCCGCCAGAGCCAGACCTGGATGCGCATGCCCGAGGGCTGGCGCGTGGTGTCGGCCCATGTGAGCCTGATGCTCTGACCATGAAAAACGCCCCTCGGGAGGGGCGTTTTTTTCGGGGCGTGAGCGGCGATCAGTCGGCGCGGTAGTTCGGCGCTTCCTTGGTGATCTGCACGTCGTGCACATGGCTCTCGCGAATGCCGGCGGCCGTGATCTCCACGAACTCGGCGTTTTCGCGCATGTGCTCGATGCCGGGGCAGCCGCAGTAGCCCATGGCCGCACGCAGGCCGCCGGCCATCTGGAAGATGATCGACACCACCGAACCCTTGTAGGGCACACGGCCTTCAATGCCTTCGGGCACGAGCTTGTCGGCGTTCGGATTGCCGGTGCTGCTTTCCTGGAAGTAACGGTCGGCGCTGCCTTGCTGCATGGCGCCAATCGAGCCCATGCCGCGGTAGCTCTTGTAGCTGCGGCCCTGGTACAGCACGATCTCGCCCGGCGCTTCTTCGGTGCCGGCGAACATGCCACCCATCATCACCGTGTTGGCTCCCGCCGCAATCGCCTTGGCAATGTCGCCGCTGTAGCGGATGCCGCCGTCGGCAATCATGGGCACGCCCGTGCCCTTCAAGGCCGTGGCCACGCTGTCGATCGCCATGATCTGCGGCACGCCCACACCGGCCACGATGCGCGTGGTGCAGATGGAGCCCGGGCCGATGCCGACCTTGACCGCGTCCGCACCGGCGTCCACCAGCGCCAGCGCGGCGCTGCCGGTGGCGATGTTGCCGCCGATCACGTCGATCTGCGGGTAGTTCTGCTTGACCCAGCGCACGCGGTCGAGCACGCCCTTGCTGTGGCCGTGCGCCGTGTCCACCACGATGGCATCGACGCCCGCCTTGACCAGCGCTTCCACGCGCTCTTCAGTGCCTTCGCCCACACCCACCGCCGCACCCACGCGCAGGCGGCCAGCGGCGTCGCGCGCGGCGTTCGGAAAGTTGAGCTGCTTGGTGATGTCCTTGACGGTGATCAGGCCCTTGAGCTCGAAGGCGTCGTTGACCAGCAGCAGGCGCTCCAGCTTGTGCTTGTTGAGCAGCGTCTTGGCCTCGGCGGGCGTGGTGCCGTCGGGCACCGTGACCAGGCGCTCGCGCGGCGTCATGATCTCGCTTACGGGAAGTTCGTAACGGGTCTCAAAGCGCAGGTCGCGCCCGGTGACGATGCCCACCACCTTGCCGCCGTCCACCACCGGGAAACCCGAGACGCCCAGCTCGTCAGAGAGCTTCATGACCTGGCGAATGGTGGTCTGCGGAGAAATCACCACCGGGTCGCGCAGCACGCCCGACTCGTAGCGCTTGACCTTGGCCACATGCGCGGCCTGCTCTTGCGCGGTGAGGTTCTTGTGGATGATGCCTATGCCGCCTTCCTGGGCGATGGCAATCGCCAGACGGGCCTCGGTCACGGTGTCCATGGCGGCCGAAACCAGGGGCAGGTTCAGCTGGATGTTGCGGGAGAACTGGGTGGCAAGCGAGGTGTCCTTGGGGAGGACCTGGGAGTACGCTGGCACCAGCAACACGTCGTCGAAGGTGAGCGCTTTGCCGAGGAGGCGCATGGGTAAAGCTCCAAAAGCGTCGATTGTAGCCGGCCGACCTTGGGGCAAACCCGCACACACCGGCCCATGCCGCCTACCGCTCAGGCGCAAAAAACGACCACTGCGACGGCTTGTGGCGGTTGTACCTGCAGATGCCCCCGTGCGCCCGCAGACCCGCCGCTACACTCGCCAAATGCTTCAAAACCGACCGCTTCTACCGTTCTGGCGCACCGCATTGGCCACCGGATTTCTGCTCGTTGCCTGCACCGCAGCGTCGGCGCAATGGGCCTGGAAAGAAGGCAAGCAGACGGTGTTCAGCGACACGGCACCGCCCGCGGGGGTGGCTGAAAAGGACATCGTGAAGCGCCCTGGCGGCAGCCGCCCCCAGCCAGCGCCTGCCGCAGCCGCAGCACCTGCGGCAGCCACGGCCGAGCCGGCCGCGCCTGGCGCCGCTGCAGCACCAGCCCCTGCTGCGCCCGCACCGTCGCTGCCCACCGCCGACAAAGAGCTCGAAGCCAAAAAGAAGCAGGCCGAACAGGCTGAAGAGGCGCGCAAGAAGGCCGAGGAACAACGCGTTGCCAAGGCCCGCACCGACAGCTGTGCCCGCGCCAAACAGGCCAAGGCCACCATGGATTCGGGCGTGCGGCTGGCCACCACCAACGCCAAGGGCGAGCGCGAGATCATGGACGACAAGATGCGCGCCACCGAAGCCCGGCGCATGGACGACATCATCCGCAGCGATTGCGGACCGATGCCCAAGTCGGCAGCTCAGTAACCCGCCTTCGACCCCGGGCGCCGCCGCGCAAACAGCCCGGTGGAGCGAGCGCCCTGCCCCACAAAGCGCTCACGGCGGGCCACCTTGGGGTCAACCCGCAACGCGCGCAGCACCTCGACCCGGTCACCCTCGCGAAGCACGCGGCTCCTCTCGGCCTTGTGACCCCAGACACCCAGCGCAAGCGCTGCGCTGTCAATCTCGGGGAAACGCTGCAACCAGCCAGCGCGGTCCAGTGCCTGGCCCAGCGTGGCGCCCTCGGGAAGCTCAACCACCGCTTCTTCCACCGTGCGAGGCGCCACGGCATACATCAAGGTGATGTGCATCGTTGCCGTCAGTCGGTGCCGTAGACCTGATCGGCCCGCTTCACAAAAGCGTCCACCAGGCTGCCCGCGATCTTGTCAAACACCGGACCCACCAGTGCCGCGAGCGCCGAGCTGGAGAAGCCATAGCTCAGCTCGAACTCCACCTTGCAGGCACGCTGGCTGCCATCGCCGAGCGGCGTGAAAGCCCAGACGCCGTCGAGTTTTGAGAACGGCCCATCCACCAGTTCCATCTGCACCTTGCGATCGATCTCGTGGGTATTGCGGGTGGTGAAGCTCTGGCGCAAACCGCTGATGGCCATGCCCACGCGCGCGACCATGCCATCGTCGGTCTTCTCCAGCACCTCGCCCTGTTCGCACCAGGGCAGAAACTGTGGGTAGTGCTCGATGTCGGTGACCAGCGCAAACATTTCCTGCGCGCTGTGCCAGAGCAGAACGGACTTGTGAATCGTTTTCATACAATCGGGCTCATTGTATTGGCCTGAAACGGCCACAACTTCCCCCTTCATGTCCACCAAAAACAGCAAAGACGCTCCCACCAAAGGCGTAGACAGTCGCATCGCCGAGAACCGCAAGGCACTCTTCAACTACGCCATCGAGGAACGCTTCGAGGCCGGTCTGGTGCTCGAGGGCTGGGAGGTCAAGGCACTGCGGGAAGGCAAAGTGCAGCTCACCGACGGCTACGTGGTGATCCGCGAAGGCGAGATGTTCCTGATCGGTTGCCAGATCAACCCGCTGCACACGGCCTCATCGCATGTCAGCCCGGACGCCGTGCGCACCAAGAAGCTGCTGCTGCACAAGGAGCAGATCCGCCGCCTCGTCGGCAAGGTCGAGCAAAAAGGCTACGCGTTGATTCCGCTGAACCTGCACTGGAAAACCGGCAAGGTGAAGTGCGAGATTGCGTTGGGTAAGGGCAAGGCCGAGCACGACAAGCGCGACACCATCAAGGACCGCGAAGGCAAGCGCGAGGTCGAGCGGGCGATGAAATCGCGCAGCCGCTGATTTTTTTCAACACGCCGGAATAAAACCCACCCGGCTGGCGTTCGTTCCCATGCAGAGACCTTCTTCTGCTCAACCCAACGGAGAACGCGCCATGAAATCCCTGATGTCCCTCACGCTGGTCGCCGCGCTGCTCGGCGGCTGCGCCTCGATGCACGCACCTGCACCGGCCCGCACGGCCGATGGGGTGCTGGTCGGCCCCGCGCAGATGACGCTGTACACCTTTGACCGCGACGTCGCGGGCAGCGGCAAGTCCATGTGCAACGGCCCATGCGCCACCAATTGGCCACCCCTCATGGCCAGCGCCAGCGACGCCACGATGGGCGAATACACCGTCATTACCCGCGACGATGGCCAGAAACAATGGGCCTTCAAGGGCAAGCCGCTGTACCACTGGGCGAAAGACGCCAAGCCCGGAGACAAAACCGGCGACGGCTTCAACAACGTCTGGCACGTTGCCAAACCCTGACGCCTCTCGAACGGCCGCACGCGCCATGCCATGAGCCCGCCCGATCTCATCGCCCACATCCCCGGTTTGCGCCGCTACGCACGTGCACTCACGGGTGACGGATGGGCGGCAGATGACCTGGTGCAAGACACGCTGGAGCGCGCCTGCAGCAAATGGCGGCTCTGGGCCGTGGGTTCAGACTTGAGGGCATGGCTGTTCACACTGATGCACAACCTGCACACCAGCGGTGTGCGGCAAAGCTTGCGGCGCTCGGCCACACTGACGCGGGTGGACCTGGACGACGCACAAGCCGAACTGGTCGCGCCCGGCACTGCGCAAGACCTCGCGCTGGATCTGCAGCGGTGCCTGCTGCAACTGCCCGACGAGCAGCGCGCCGTACTGCTCCTCGTGAGCCTGGAAGACATGAGCTACGAGCAGGTCGCGCGCATCACCAGCACACCCATTGGCACCGTGATGTCGCGCCTGTCTCGCGCCCGCACCCGCCTGCAGGCGCTGATGAATGCCCCCGCCGTCGACCAGAAGGAGCAGCGCCCTGGCTCGCCGATTGCCCCGCACCTGAAGCGGCTGAAATAGCGCCACCCCACGCCATGGACAAGTTTTCCTCTCACCCACCTTTGACCGACGCTGAGATCAACGCCCTGATCGATGGCCAGGTGCACGGTGCCGAGCGCGCCGCACTGCAAGAACGGCTGCAGCACGACGAAGCTGCACGCGAGCGGCTCGCCAACTGGCAAACCCAACGCGGTGCCCTGCAAGGCCTGCACCGGGAACTGCTCGATGCACCTTTGCCGGCCGCCTTGCACGAGGCCGCACATCGCATGAACGGCTCACACCAGCGCATCGTAGGCTGGCAGCGCTGGGGGGGCCTCGCGGCGAGCGTGGTGCTGGCTTTCAGCGCGGGCTGGCTCGGACGGGGTCACTGGCCTCCTGCCTCTGGCCTGCACAGCAACACCCTGGCCGCACTGCCCACGTTCGCGCGCGATGCCGCGGTGGCCCATGCGGTCTACTCGCCGGAGACTCGGCACCCGGTCGAGGTGAGCGCCGCCGAGCAGGCGCACCTGGTTCAATGGCTTTCGCGCCGCATCGGCAAGACCTTGAAGGTGCCTGAACTGCAGGCCCAGGGGTACTCGCTGGTGGGGGGGCGCCTGCTGCCCGGGGATGCCGGTGCACGTGCGCAATTCATGTTCCAGAACACCCAGGGCGTGCGCGTGACGCTCTACCTGGGGGCACTTGATCCGGCTTTGCCCGACCTCAAGAACGCCACGCGTGAAACGGCATTTCGGTTCACCCAGGACGGACCGGTACCTGGGTTCTATTGGGTTGCCGATGGCTTCGGCTATGCGTTGAGCGGTCCGCTGACACGTGAGGCACTGATGGCACTGGCAGACGCGGTGTACCACCAACTCTGACGGAGGCCGACTCAGCCCAGCTCGCGCAGCGGATGTGCGTCAGAACCCCACGGGCTTTCAAAAAAGGCCGCAACCTGCGCAGGCGAGACCTCTTCGATCAGAGCGGGATGCCACTTCGGTGCATGGTCCTTGTCAATCGCGAGTGCACGTATGCCTTCCACCGTTTCGCTGGCCGCTGCCGGGCGCAGATGGAAGCAACGGTGCACCATGTCGCGCTCCATGCGCAGATCGTCGGCCAGGCCCATGCCGCGCGCACGGCGAATCTGTTCAAGCACCACATGGAGCATGAGCGGTGAGCGTTGGCGCAGCGCGGCCGCGGTGTGGCGCGCCCAGTCGCTGTCGGTCGCGTCAAGCGCCGCCATGATCTGCTGCATGTCGGGCAACCCGAACACGCGATCGACTTCCTTGACCGGCCATGGCGCGGGCGCGGGCGTCTTGTTGAGGTGGCTGGCGCACCAGCGCTCCACCGAGTCACCGTTCTCGAACGGTGTCTTCTCCAGCGAAGCCCAGAGTCCGGGCAGGCGCCCCGAGTCGATGAAGCCATCCGCAAGGCCTGCCGTGATGGCCTCTCGACCCGTGAGCACATGCCCGGTCAGGGCAAGGAACTCCCCAAGGCGCCCTGCACAGCGGCTCAGGAAATAGCCGCCACCCACGTCCGGAAAGAGGCCGATGTTGGTCTCCGGCATGGCGAGCTTGCTGCGCTCGGTCACGATGCGCAGGCTGGCCCCCTGGCTGATGCCCATGCCTCCGCCCATGACGATGCCATCCATGAGGGCGATGTAGGGCTTGGGGTAGGTGTGGACGAGGTGGTTGAGCGCGTACTCTTCTGTAAAAAACGCCTCGAGCGCGTCGTCACCCGCGAGGGCCGCTTGATGAAAAAAGCGAATGTCTCCGCCGGCGCAAAACGCACCGAAAGGACCGTCCTTGCTGACGCCGCGCACCACGACCGCCAGCACGGCAGCGTCATCCTTCCACTCCTTCAGCGCCTGAGTGATCACGCGGACCATGTCCAGCGACAGCGCGTTGAGCGCCCTGGGCCGGTTCAACGTGAGGCAGCCCACGCGCCCTCGGACTTCAACAACTACATGGCTTTCGAGTGCGGTGGTGGTCATCTTCGATCTTCCGTTTCAGTGGGTCATTGTGGCTGTTTGTCCACGGTCTGGATACGCGGTGTGCCTGCTCGCGAACGCCAGCCCAGCAATTCATTCAGCACGAGGGCGCCGATGACCAGCGTGCCCCCCGTCAGTACCTCGGTGCCTGGCGCTTCACCTGCGCCGAGCCAGGCCAGCAGGATGCCGAAGATCACCTCAAGCAAGGCCAGCAACGACACCTCGGGCGCTTTGAGCGATCGCGCGCACACCACGGCCAACGCACAGGGAATGGCCAGCTGCACTAGACCCAGCATGGCCAGCCAGGCCACGTCGGTGCCCGTGGCCAGGAACGGCAGCGCAAGAGGCAAGGTCGCCAGCGACGACAAGACACCGCCCAACAGCACCGATGGCACGAGATCGATCTTCTCGCCATGGGTCTGGCTGCGTTGCACCACGGTCCAGTTGATGGCGCCCGCGACCGGCACGCACAGCGCGGCCAGCGAGCCCACCACGAGCCCGCTGGCCTGCGTGGCCGGATCGCTGAAGGCCTGGAGGAACTGGCTGCCGTACATGTAGACGATGCCCACACCGGCCGCCACGATCGCAGCCCAGGTGCGCAAGGCCAGCCGCTGGCCGATGGCCACACGCGCCACCAGCGCCGTGAACAGCGGGCCGACCGACATGATCACCAGCACGTTGGCCACCGTGGTGAACGTGAGCGCCAGCATGAAGGCGGTGAACATCACGCTCCAGCACACGCCGGAAACCCAAAACGCCTTGGAGCGCACCAGCACACCCCAGTGGCGCTCGACAAAGCTCTGCGCAGGATCGTCAGCGATCTGCCCCGCCGCCCGGTCGGCCGCACGCCACCAGGGAAGGATGACCAGCAGCGAAAGCGCGGTGAATGCGCTGCGCCAGAAGGTGACCTCGAACCGCGCTGCCGACTCGAGCTGGCGAGACACCACGCCGGCGATCGACCACATGAGGGTCACCGCGATCATGACGAGGACCGCCTGCGTGTGCGTCAGTCGGCTGAGGGCGCGAAAGGGCATGAATAGGGCAGAAAAAAGGCCGCGTCCCGGAAGACGGCGGCCTGCAAGGCGACGGGTCAGCCTTCGCGGCTGGCGCGCTTGCGGTCGTGTTCCTTGAGGTGGCGCTTGCGCAGGCGGATGCTCTTGGGCGTGATTTCCACCAGCTCGTCGTCTTCGATGAACTCCACGCCGTATTCCAGCGTGCACTCGATCGGTGGCGTGATCTTGATGGCGTCTTCCTTGCCGCTCACGCGGAAGTTCGTCAGCTGCTTGGTGCGCGTGGCGTTCACCACCAGGTCGTTGTCGCGGTTGTGGATGCCCACGATCATGCCTTCGTACACGGGGTCGCCCGCCTTCACGAACATGCGGCCGCGGTCGTCGAGCTTGCCCAGGGCGTAGGTGAAAATTTCACCGTCGTCCATGGAGATCAGCACGCCGTTCTTGCGGCTGGCGATGTCGCCCTTGTGCGGCTCGTAGCCGTCAAAAATGTTGGCGATCAGGCCCGAGCCACGCGTCAGGTTCAGGAATTCGTTGGTGAAGCCGATCAGGCCGCGCGCGGGAATGCGGTACTCCAGACGGACACGGCCACGGCCATCGGGTTCCATGTTGACCAGTTCGCCCTTGCGCTCACCCAGCGCCTGCATCACGCCGCCCTGGTGCTGTTCTTCGATGTCCGCGGTCACCATTTCGATAGGCTCGTGGCGCACGCCGTCGATGTCGCGGAACACCACGCGGGGCTTGGACACGGCCAGCTCGTAGCCCTCGCGGCGCATGTTTTCCAGCAGGATGGTCAGGTGCAGTTCACCACGGCCCATCACTTCGAAAATGCCGTCTTCAGAGGTTTCCTTGACGCGCAGCGCCACGTTGCTCTGCAGCTCCTTCTGCAGACGGTCCCAGACCTGGCGGCTGGTCACGTACTTGCCTTCGCGTCCGGCCAGCGGGCTGGTGTTGACGCAGAAGTTCATGGTCAGCGTCGGCTCGTCGATCTTGAGCATCGGCAAAGGCGCCGGGTTCAAGGGGTCGGTGATCGTCACGCCAATGCCGATGTCGGCAATGCCGTTGATCAGCACGATGTCGCCCGGGCCGGCTTCGGTCACCTGCACGCGGTCCAGGCCCTGGAAGGTCAGCACCTGGTTGACACGGCCCTTGATGGTCTTGCCATCAGGCCCTTCCATCACGGCCACGTCCATGCCGGGCTTCACCACACCGGCGCTGATACGACCGACACCAATGCGGCCCACGAAGGTGGAGAAGTCCAGCGCGGAGATCTGCAGCTGCAGCGGTGCGGTGGCGTCGCCGGTTTGGGCGGGCACGTGCTTGAGCACGGTGTTGAACAGGGCCGACATGTCGGGGCCCCACTGCTCGCCAGGTGCACCTTCCACCAACGAGGTCCAGCCGTTGATGCCGGAGGCATACACCACGGGGAAGTCCAGCTGTTCGTCGTTCGCGCCCAGCTTGTCGAAGAGGTCAAAGGCAGCGTTGATGACCTTGTCGGGGTTGGCACCCGGCTTGTCCACCTTGTTGACCACGACGATGGGCTTCAGGCCCAGGGCCAGCGCCTTCTTGGTCACGAAGCGCGTCTGCGGCATCGGGCCTTCCTGGGCATCGATCAGCAGCACCACGCCGTCCACCATCGACAACGCACGCTCGACCTCTCCGCCGAAGTCCGCGTGGCCGGGGGTGTCGACGATGTTGATGTGCGTGCCTTCCCAGCTCACCGCGCAGTTTTTCGCCAGGATGGTGATACCGCGCTCGCGCTCGATCGCGTTGTTGTCCATCACGGTGTCGACCACTTTTTCGTGTTCGGCAAAGGTGCCCGACTGGCGCAGCAGCTGGTCCACCATGGTGGTTTTGCCATGGTCAACGTGGGCGATGATGGCGATGTTGCGGATTTGTTTGCTCATGATGAGAGTTCCGGTGAGGTTTCCAGGATTTGCTGTATTTCGGAGGGGCTCAGCAGTCGCCCCGGGATCAGTTCACCGGCCGTGGTGTGGGCACTGCCCAGCAAGACCGGTGAAGGTAAGGATGTGGCCGGTGGATGTCCGCCCGGCGCCGGGCCGAACACGGCCACACGCGCGCTGTCGGCCCATTCGCCCCGGCGGCGCAAGCCACTGAGAAACCGCCCCGCATGCTCGGCGTCGAGCATGACCGGGTCGTGACCTTGCAAAAGCGTTTCCACAGGCAAGAGGCGCGCCAGGCGCTCTTCTTCGCTCATGGCTTCAAGTGCATCCAGGGCCAGGCACTGCGACACATCAAAAGGCCCCGTGGCCACACGCCGCAGCATGGTGAGGTGGCCGCCGCAGCCCAGGGCCTCGCCGATGTCTTCGCCCAGCGTGCGGATGTAGGTGCCTTTGCTGCAGCGCACGAGCAGGCTCAAATGGGGCGCATCGCCCTGCAACTGCATGTCCAGCAGTTCGAGGTCGTGAATGACGACGTGGCGGGCCTCGCGCTCGACCGTCTCGCCTTCGCGGGCGTATTCGTAGAGCGCCTTGCCGTCCTTCTTGAGCGCGCTGTGCATCGGCGGCACCTGCTGGATCGGCCCCATGAAACGGTCCAGCACCTCGACCACCTGACCCACGGTGCAGGTCACCGGGCGGGTCTCGATGACATCGCCTTCGGCATCCGCCGTGCGGGTCTTGACGCCCAGGCGCACCGTGGTCTCGTAGGTCTTGTCGGCATCCAGGTGGATCTGGCTGAACTTGGTGGCGGCGCCAAAGCACAGTGGCAGCACGCCGCTGGCCAGCGGATCGAGCGTGCCTGTATGGCCCGCTTTTTCCGCGCGCAGCAACCACTTGGCCTTCTGCAAAGCCTGATTGCTGGAGAGGCCCAGCGGTTTGTCCAGCAACAACACCCCATGCACGGGGCGCCGCTGCACCCTCGTGCGTGGCGCGTGCATGCTCATTCTTCCTTTGAACGAGACGAGACTGCCTTGGAAATCAAGGCGTTCATGTCGGCGGCGCGCTCGGTGGTGCGGTCGAACACGAAATGCAGCGTGGGCACGGTGTGAATGTGCAGCCGCTTGAACAGGCCATTGCGCAGGAAGCCCGCAGCCGCGTTGAGCCCTTGCAGGGTTTCGTCCGCATTGCCCGTGAGCAGGCTGAAGAACACCTTGGCGTGGGCGTAGTCGGGCGTGACTTCCACGGCGTTGATGGTCACCATGCCCACCCGCGGATCCTTGAGCTCGCGCGCAATGAGCTCGGCCAGATCGCGCTGGATCTGGTCGGCCACACGGAAACCGCGGTTGGGGGTGGATGACGCTTTGCGAGGCATGGTTTACAGCGTACGAGCCACTTCCTTGACTTCGAAGAATTCGAGCTGGTCGCCTTCTTTGATGTCGTTGTAGTTCTTCAGCTTGATACCGCACTCGAAGCCTTCCTTGACTTCGCGCACGTCGTCCTTGAGGCGCTTGAGCGTGTCGATCTCGCCGGTATAGACCACCACGTTGTCGCGCAACAGGCGGAAGTGCGCGTTGCGCGTGACCATGCCGGAGGTGACCATACAGCCGGCGATGGTGCCGATCTTGGTCGCCACGAACACTGTGCGGATCTCGGCCGAGCCAATGACCTCTTCGCGCTTCTCGGGCGCCAGCATGCCCGACATGGCTGCCTTCAACTCATCCACGGCGTCGTAGATGATGTTGTAGTAGCGCAGGTCGACGTCGTTGCCTTCGGCCAGCTTGCGCGCGCCCACATCGGCCCGCACGTTGAAACCGATGACCACGGCCTTGGAGGCAATGGCCAGGTTGACGTCCGACTCGCTGATGCCGCCCACGCCGGCAAACACCAGCTGCACCTTGACCTCTTCGGTCGAGAGCTTGAGCAGCGACGCCGCCAGCGCTTCCTGGGAGCCCTGCACATCGGCCTTGACGATGATCGGCAGCAGCTTGACCTCACCCGCCGTCATGTCGGAGAACATGTTCTCCAGCTTGGCGGCCTGCTGCTTGGCCAGCTTGGTGTTGCGGAACTTGCCTGCACGGTAGGTGGCGATTTCGCGCGCACGGCGCTCATCGGTCATGACCATGAAGTCGTCGCCGGCCTGAGGCACTTCGGCCAGACCCTGGATTTCCACCGGGATCGAAGGGCCGGCCGCCTTGATCGGCTTGCCGTTCTCATCGAGCATGGCGCGCACGCGACCCGAGGTTTGACCCACCAGAATCACGTCGCCGGTCTTGAGCGTGCCGCTCTGAACCAGCACCGTGGCCACGGCACCGCGGCCCTTGTCCAGGCGCGCCTCGATCACCAGGCCCTTGGCCATCGCATCCACAGGCGCCTTGAGCTCCAGCACTTCGGCCTGCAGCAGCACCTGCTCAAGCAGCGCGTCCACGCCCTGCCCCGTCTTGGCCGACACACCCACAAACGGGGTGTCGCCACCGAACTCTTCAGGCACGACCTCTTCGGCCACCAGCTCCGAGCGCACGCGCTCCAGATTGATGCCGGGCTTGTCGACCTTGGTGAGGGCCACCACGATGGGAACGCCCGCCGCTTTCGCGTGCTTGATGGCTTCCTTGGTCTGGGGCATCACGCCGTCGTCCGCGGCGCACACCAGGATCACGATGTCGGTGGCCTGGGCACCACGCGCACGCATGGCGGTGAACGCCTCGTGACCAGGGGTGTCGAGGAAGGAGATCATCCCGCGCTCGGTCTCGACGTGGTAAGCGCCGATGTGCTGCGTGATGCCGCCCGCCTCGCCTGCGGCCACCTTGGCGCGGCGGATGTAGTCCAGCAGCGAGGTCTTGCCGTGGTCCACGTGGCCCATGACGGTGACGACCGGCGCACGCGGCAACGATTCGACCTCGTGCTGCGCCGCTTCCTCGTCGGTGAAGGCTTCCGGATCGTCCAGCGCGGCCACCACCGCCTTGTGGCCCAGCTCCTCCACCACGATCATGGCGGTGTCCTGGTCCAGAGGCTGGTTGATGGTGACCATCTGGCCCAGCTTCATCAACTGCTTGATGACCTCCGAGGACTTCAGGCTCATCTTGTGCGCCAGCTCGGCCACCGTGATGGTTTCCGGCACATGCACTTCAATCGCCTTGAACTCGGTCGGCGCCACGAAACTGCTCTGGCCGCCATCGCGCGAATCGCGGTCGTTGCGACGCCCACGCGGGCCACCGCGCCAGTTGGATCGCCCGGCGCTCGTATCGCCGCGCGTCTTGATTTCTTTCTTCTTTGCCGCATCGTCCTTCCAGGTGGACGACAGGTTTTCGGATTTGACTTCCTTCTTGCCCGCGGCACCGCCAGCAGGCGTGGCCGCACCCGGCGCGCCTGGCGCCTTGGCGGGCGTGCCGGCAGGCTTGTGCAGGGTGCCTTTGATGCCGGCCTTCGGGTCGGCCGCGGGCGCTGGCTCGGGCTTCTTGGCCACCAGGGTCTTGGCCGGCGCCGACATCATCGCGCGGATGTTCGCGGCTTCGGCTTCCGCCTTGCGGCGACGCTCCAGAAGATCCTGTGCACGCAGTTCTTCGGCTTTTTTCGCTTCGGCGTTCTTGTCCGCGATCACGCGGGCCGCCGACTCACGCTCCAGCGAAGCGGTTTTGGCCTCTGCGTCCTTGGCCGCCCTGGCTGCAGCAGCGTCTTCGACCGACACGGGGGCTGCCGCTTCCGCTGCAGCACGCGCCGCGTTTTCAGCCGCCTCGGCGGCGGCAGCGCGCTCTTGTTCGGCCTTTGCCAGACGTGCCTCTTCGGCCTCGCGGGCCAGGCGCTTCTGGGTCAGCTCTTCTTCCTGGCGGCGCAGCAACTCGGCCTGGCGGCGCGCGTCCTCTTCACGGCGGGCCAGCTCTTCGGTGTCGATCACGGGCGCCGCAGGCGGCGCTTCTGCCGCCGCTTCCGGCACCGCGACCTCATCGTCGCGCTTGATGAAGGTGCGCTTCTTGCGCACTTCCACCTGAATCGTGCGAGCACGACCGGTGGCATCGGCCTGCTTGATCTCTGAGGTCGATTTCTTGACGAGGGTGATCTTCTTGCGCTCGCCACCGGCCGTGCCGTGGCTGGCCTTGAGGTGGCCCAACAGGGACTGCTTGTCGGACTCCGTGAGCGCATCGGTCCCGGTGGTTTTGGGCACGCCCGCCGCAGCGAGTTGCTCCAGCAGGACGGAAGTGGGCTTGTTCAGCTCGGCCGCGAATTCGGCGACGGTGGTACTGGTCATGGGTTCTTTTCTCCGCTGGGGCCTCCGCTGGTCAGGTCGTGGATTGCGCTTCGTCACCGGTGAACCAGTGAGCGCGTGCCAGCATGATCAGCGCCGTGGCCTCTTCAGGCGTCTGTGCGGTGATGTCGGTGAGCTCGTCGGTGGCCAGATCGGCCAGCTCGTCGCGGGTGTGGACGCCGGCATCTGCCAGCTTGGCGATCAGCTCGGGCGTCACGCCTTCGAGGTCGCGCAGGTCTTGCGACACTTCTTCAACGCTCTCTTCCCGCGCGATCTCCATCGTGAGCAGAGCGTCCTTGGCGCGGGTGCGCAGTTCGTTGACGGTGTCTTCGTCAAACGATTCGATCTCCAGCATTTCCTGGATCGGCACATAGGCCACTTCTTCAAGGCTGGTGAAGCCTTCCTCGATGAGGATGTCGGCGATTTCCTGGTCCACGTCCAGCTTGGCCATGAACACCTTGCGAATGCCGTCGGCTTCTTCAGCCTGCTTCTGGGCCGACTCATCGGCCGTCATGATGTTGATGCGCCAGCCGGTCAGCTCGGAAGCCAGGCGCACGTTCTGGCCGCCACGGCCAATGGCAATCGCCAGGTTTTCCTCGTCCACCACCACGTCCATGGCGTGGCGCTCTTCGTCCACCACGATCGACACGACGTTGGCCGGGGCCAGCGCACCAATCACGAACTGGGCCGGGTCTTCCGACCAGAGCACGATGTCCACGCGCTCGCCCGCCAGCTCGTTGGTCACGCCATTGACGCGCGAACCACGCACGCCCACACAGGTACCGATGGGATCGATGCGCTTGTCAAAGCTGTGCACGGCGATCTTGGCGCGTGAGCCCGGGTCGCGGGCGCAGGTCTTGATCTCCAGCAGACCCTGCTCGATTTCGGGCACTTCCTGGCGGAACAGCTCGATCATGAAAGACGGGGCCGAGCGCGACAACAGGATGGGTGCGCCGCGCAGCGTCAGATCCACTTCCATGATCATGGCGCGCACGCGGTCGCCGGTGCGGAAGTTTTCCTTCGGGATCATCTCGCCACGCTTGAGACGGCCTTCCACCCGGCCGCTCTCCACGATCAGGTCGCCCTTGTCCATGCGCTTGACCGTGCCGACGAAGATCTTGTCGCCACGCGACATGAAGTCGTTCAGCAGCATTTCGCGCTCGGCATCACGGATCTTCTGGAGGATCACCTGCTTGGCGGCCATGGCGCCAATGCGACCGATGGGCACGCTTTCCACCGGCTTCTCGATGTAGTCGCCTTCTTCGATGTCGGCGAGTTCGTCGCGCGCATCGCTGAGCAGCTCTTCAGCGTCGGGGTTCTGCAGGCCGGCTTCATCGGGCACCACCAGCCAGCGGCGGAAGGTCTCGTAGGCGCCCGTGTCCGGGTCCATCGCAACGCGGATGTCCACATCGCCCTTGTAGAGCTTCTTGGTGGCCGAGGCCAGCGCGAGTTCCACGGCGCCAAGCACCACGTCACGTTCGACGTTCTTCTCGCGTGAGATCGCATCGATCAGCATCAACATTTCGCGGTTCATTTCACTCGCCCACCTTTCCGAATAGCTTGTCCGTAATCACAACGTTTTTTCTCATTCATCGCCCGGCACAGCGGCCGCGCCAGGGGCCTGACGGCCCTTGAAATTCACGATCGGCGCAAGCCGCGCCTGCTGGATGTCTTCCAGCGAAAAAGCCAGGGCCTGCAGAGGCACCGGCGCGCGCTTCTTGCTCACGCGCTGACCCGGCTTGGGTTCGGGCGCATCGCTCCAGACCACTTGCCACTGCACACCGTCTGCGGCGCGCTCGAGCGTGCCGCGAAATTTCTTGCGATTGGCCGCCACGTCGGTCCCCGTGGCACCAATGGGCGCCTTGAGCGTCAGGTCCACCACATGACCTTCAAACCGCACGTAATCCACCTCGCGCTTGAGCGGGCGGTCGATACCGGGCGAGCCGACCTCCAGGCGCCGGTACTCCAGCCCCTCCACCTCCAGCAGGTACTGCAGCTGGCGCGTGACCTTTTCGCAATCTTCGACCGTGACGAACCGCTCCGCAGGCACCGGCTCACCGGCTTGCGGGATCTGCCAGGGCCAATCGATCGTGACACGCAGCAAACCACCCGCGGAGCGTTCGAGCTCCACCAATTCAAATCCGAAACCGGTGACGGTCTGTTCTACGGTGTCTTGCCAAGCCATTGGTTGTGTGATCTGCCCAGGGTTCCCGCCCCGGGGCACTGCCCGCAGGGTCAAAAGCGTTCGGCCAAAAAAAATGGGCCGGTAGTTACCCGCCCATTTGGTCGTGAAGCAAGCATTGTAACGCTTGCGTTCACCTTCTGGCAACCGGCCTCACATGCCAAGCACCCATTGGATGAGGTTCTTCGCCAGGAAACCCAGCATGCCAAAGGACAGCACGAGAAATAAAACGAACGTACCAAATTTCCCGGCTTTGGATTCGCGCGCCAGGTTGAACACGATGAAGAGCATGTAGAGGATGAATGCCCCCACCCCGAAAGTCAGGCCGAATTGCGCAATCTGGCCTTCGGTAAAGCCCAGAACGGTGGGTTCCATGGCTCAGTCCTGCCCTTCGTCGGCACACAGGTCCCGGTAGGCATGCCAGCTCGCGTGGCCCAACAGCGGAATCAGCACCAGCAGGCCCAGCAGCGCGGTGGCCATGCCCACTGCGACCGCCACCGCAATCAACGCGGCCCACACCGTGGCGGGCCCAGGGTGGCTGGCCACAGCGCGCCAGCTTCGCAGCACCGCCACGCCCACAGGCACAGGACGGTCCACCAGCAACGGCAGCGCCACCACGGTAGAGGCATAAACGGGGGCCGCCAGCAACGCGCCCAGCAGCAGCCAGACCTCAAAGAGGCCCAGTTCGCGCACCAGGACCACGTAGCGAAGGAAATCCAGCGGCTTTTGGATGGGGACGGGCGACCCCCAGGTGATCAACGCAGCCGAGTTCAGGACCCAGCCGGTTCCGGCCAACGCCAGCAGCAGGCCAAAGCGCACCAGCCGACCATCTCCTGTGCGCCAGAGCTGCCACACGGCACCCATTCCGATCCGCTGCCCCTGGGCGAGCGCGCGGCTCACCTCATACAAACCCGTGGCCAGAACGGGCGCAACAATGAGAAATCCCGAGAAAGCCCCGGCCAGCAGCCAGAAGCGATCGCGCGCCAGCCACAGGAGCAGCGCACCAAACAGGGTGATCAACAGCCCATGCAGCAGGCTTGGCACCGGATTGCGCCGCAGATCCGCCCAGCCCAGCGCGAACCAGCGAAAAGGCGAAGTCAGCGTGACGGGATTCGTTCGGGATGAGGCGATGGGCGGTGGCATGGCTGGACGGGACTGATGTCCCCAATGCTCGGGTTATAGGCCGGGGAACCCGGCCCACCCGTGATCCAGATCAAACGCGGCGCAGAATCAGGCGGCCGCCCGCACCAGGGTGCGTGTGTAGGGATGCCCGGGGTTTTGCAGCACGCGTTGCACCGGGCCGCTTTCCACCACAGCCCCGTCTTTCATCACGATCACGTCGTGTGCCATGGCGTGGATGACATCGACATCGTGTGTGATCAACAGGTAGCTCAGGCCACGCTCGCGCTGCAAACGCTGCAACAGGCCCAGCACCTGCTTTTGCACAGTGACGTCCAGCGCGCTGGTGGGTTCGTCCAGCACCAGCAACTGCGGCTCGACGATGAGCGCGCGGGCGATGGCCAGGCGCTGGCGCTGGCCGCCTGAGAATTCATGCGGGTAGCGCTGCAACCAGTCGCTGCCGCGAGCGGGATCGTCCACCAGGCCCACATCGGCCAGGGCGGTCACCACCCGTTCTCGCCGCTGCACGGCAGAGAGCTCCGGGCGGTGCACCAGCAGCCCTTCGCCCACGATCTGCTCGATGGTGAGGCGCGGCGACAACGATGAAAACGGGTCCTGAAAAACGACCTGGATGCGCTGGCGCAACGCACGGTCGGCCCCCGTCTTTTGGGCTTGCACCCAATCGGTGTCGCTCACCTGCAGACGTCCCTGGTAGGGCAACAGCCCCAGCGCCGCAAGGGCGAGCGTGGACTTTCCCGAACCCGACTCTCCAATCACACCCAGCGTCTGCCCCGGCGCAATCGTCATGTCTGCGCCATGCACGGCCACAAATTCGCCCTTCTTGAACCAACCCTTGAACCCGGGCAATCCCACCGGATACGACACACGCACGCCCTGCGCCAACAGAATCGGCTGTGCATCGGGTCGACTCACCGGCTCGGCCAGGTCGCGCTCGGGCTTGCTGTCCAGCAGCATGCGGGTGTAGCGGTGGGCGGGCGATGCAAACACGTCGCTCACGGCGCCCTGCTCCACCAGATGGCCCCGCTCCATCACCGCCACGCGATCGGCAAAGCGGCGCACCAGATTGAGGTCGTGCGTGATGAGCAAGACCGCCATGCCGTGCTGGCGCTGCAAATCGGCCAGCAGGTCCAGGATCTGGGCGCGAAGGCTGACATCCAGCGCGGTGGTGGGCTCGTCGGCCAGCAGCAGCTTGGGCGCACTGGCCAGCGCCATGGCGATCATGGCGCGCTGGCGCTGCCCGCCGCTCAACTGGTGCGGGAATGCGTTGGCGCGGCGCGCGGGCTCGGCGATACCGGTGGAGGCCAGCAGCTCGTGCGATGCAGACACCGCCTGCTTTGCCGTCAGTCCCTTCTTGAGCTGCAGCACCTCGCGAATCTGGTCGCCAATGGTGTAGAGGGGATTGAGGGCGCTCATGGGCTCCTGAAACACCACCGCCACATCGTCGCCCCGCACGCCGCGCAGCTGTTGTTCGGTCAGGGTCAGCAGGTCGCGCCCCTGCAGCATGGCGGTGCCCGTCACCTCGGCGTTGTGCACCAGGCGCAGGAGCGACAGCGCCGACACCGTTTTGCCGGAACCGGACTCGCCCACCAGCGCGAGCTTTTCGCCCGCCTTGAGCGAGAAGTCGATGCCATGCACCACCTCTTGCCCACCAAAGGCCACGCGCAACCCCTTGACATCCAGCAACGCAGCGGCCGTCATGTGTCGATCTTTCGAGGGTCCAGCGCGTCGCGCAGCGCGTCACCCATGAACGTGAGCAGCAGCAGCGTGGTGACCAGCACGGCGAAGGTGGAGAGGGATATCCACCAGGCGTCGATGCTGTTTTTGCCCTGGCTGAGCAACTCGCCCAGCGAGGGCGTGCCGGGCGGCACGCCCAGGCCGAGGAAGTCGAGCGAGGTCAGCGCCAGGATGGCCGCACTCATGCGAAACGGCAGGAACGTGACCACCGGCGTCAAGCTGTTGGGCAGCACGTGGCGCCAGATGATCTGCCAGTTGGACAGCCCCAACGCCCGCGCCGCTCGCACGTAGTCCAGCTGCCGGTTGCGCAGGAACTCGGCGCGCACGTAGTCGGACAGCCCCATCCAGCCGAACAGGCTCAGCAGGATCAGCAGCAGGCTGATGCTCGGCGAGAACACGGCAGAGAAGATGATGAGCAGGTAGAGCTCGGGCATCGAGCTCCAGATTTCAATGAAGCGCTGAAAAGCCAGGTCGGTCTTGCCACCGAAGAATCCCTGAATGGCGCCGGTGATGACACCCAGCACCACGCCGATCAATGTGAGGGCGAGCGCGAACAGCACGCTGACGCGAAAACCATAGATCAACTGGGCCAGCAGATCGCGCCCGCGGTCGTCGGTGCCCAGCCAGTTGTCGCGGGTGGGTGCAGAGGGGTTGGGGTACTTGGCGAAGTAGTTGATGGTCTTCGAACCGTACGGGTTGGGCGCATACAGCGCCCAGTTGCCACCTCGCGTGATCTGGTCGCGGATGAAGGGGTCCAGGTAATCGGTGGGCGTTTCGAAGTCGCCACCAAACACCGTCTCCGGGTAATCCTTGACCAACGGAAAGTACGTTTGGCCCTCAAAGCGCACGATCAGAGGCCGGTCGTTCGACAGCACTTCTGCCAGCAGGCTGCCCACGACCAACACGCAAAAGACGACCAGGCTCCAGTAACCCAGCCGATTGCGCTTGAAGCGCCGCCACGCGCGCGCACCAGGCGAGAGGGAAGGCTGGGCCGCTTCAGTCGAACTTGACACGGGGATCCACCCATACGTAGCACAGGTCAGAGATCAGCTTGGTCACCAGGCCGATCAGCGTGAAGAGAAACAGCGTGCCCATCACCACCGGATAGTCGCGGCGAATCACGCTCTCGTAGCTCAACAGGCCAAGGCCATCCAGCGAGAACAGGGTTTCGATCAGCAGCGCCCCCGTGAAAAACGCGCCGATGAAAGCGGAAGGGAAGCCCGTGATGATCGGAATGAGGGCGTTGCGAAACACGTGCTTCCACAGCACCTGCCGCTCGTCCAGGCCCTTGGCCCGCGCTGTCATCACGTACTGCTTTCGGATTTCCTCCAGAAACGCATTCTTCGTGAGCATGGCGGTGACCGCAAAACTGCCCAGCACCATGGCGGTCACGGGCAGCGTGATGTGCCAGAGGTAGTCCACGATGCGCGCGCCCCAGCTGAGCTCTTCCCAGTTGGAGGACGTCAGTCCGCGCAGCGGAAACCACTGCAACTGCCCACCAAAGATCACCAGCAAAGCCACGCCGAGCACGAAGCCCGGAATGGCGTACCCGATGAGCACAAGCAAAGTGGTCACGAAATCAAACCGGGACCCCGCGCGCACCGCCTTCGCCACACCCAAGGGCACAGCCACGCCATAGCTGATGAGGAAAGTCCATAGGCCCAATGTGATGGACACCGGGAGCTTCTCCATGATGAGCTCGCTCACAGGCTTGTTCTGAAAAAAGCTGTTGCCCAGATCGAAGCGCGCGAACTGGCCGAGCATTTGAAAGAAGCGCTCATGCGCGGGCTTGTCAAAGCCGTACAACGCCTTGATCTGCTCAATGCGCTTGGGGTCCACACCCTGCCCGCCCCGGTACACCGAACCGCCTTCAGCGCCGGCACCTGCACCTGTGCGCGCCTCGGCCAGGTACTGATCGACAGGGCCGCCAGGCACGAACTGCACCACCACAAACGTGAGCAGCAGCACGCCCAGCAGGGTGGGCACCATGAGCAACAGGCGTTTGAGGATATAGACCCACATGGTGCTCAGTCCTGCCGCGGCGGGGCGGCCCACCAGGTGTCAATGGCCCAGGTTTCACCGGCCGCATACGGCGGCATGGTGGCGGGGCGGGCCAGCCGCCAGGCGTTGTAGGCCATGCGGTGGGTGGTCGCGGTCCACTGGGGGATCAGGTAGTGGCTGTGTGTGATCACGCGGTCCAGCGCACGGCACGCCGCCAGAAACGCCGGCTGGGAGCCCGCTCCCGTCATCTGGCCGATGAGCGCGTCCACCGCGGGGTGCGACACACCTGCGTAGTTGCCGGAATCCTGTGTCTTGGCCGCCTCGCTGCCAAAAAGGTCGGCGTATTCAGAGCCAGGGTTGTTGCTGCCCTGGAAATTGATGGAAATGATGTCGAAATCAAAACTGCGCAGGCGCTGCTGGTACAGCGCGAAGTCCACTGGCCGAAAGCGCAGCTGGACGCCCAGTTTTTCGAGGTTTCGAATCCACGGTGTGACCACCCGCGCGCCCGTTTCCGCGCTGTCCAGATACTCAAGCGACAACACCTTGCCCTCGGCGTTGCGAAGCTGGCCCGCCTGCACCGTCCAGCCCGCGTCCTTGAGCAGCGCCTGGGCTCGCTTGAGGTTGCCGCGCAGGGAATTGTCACCGTCGGTGCGCGGCGGCTGGTACATAGGCCCGAACACGGCGGGTGGCAACCGGCTGCGCCACGGCTCCAGCAAGGCCAGTTCCTGCGGCGACGGGCTGCCCTGCGGTGCGCAATCGGTGTTGCCAAACAGGCCCTGCACACGCTGGTACGCGTTGTAGAACATCTGACGGTTCATCCACTCGTAGTCCATGGCCAGGCCCAGTGCCTCGCGCACGCGGATGTCGTCCAGTGGCGGGCGGCGCGTGTTGAGCACGTAGCTCTGGAAGCCCATGGGCTGGCGGTGCGTGAACTCGCCCTTGACCAGCTCACCGGTGGTGAAGCGCTTGCCGTTGACGCGCCGCGCCCAGTCGCCGGCCGAAAAGAAGCGCATGAGGTCGAACTCACCCGCCTTGAGCGCTTCCAGCCTGGCGGTGTTGTCCTTGTAGATCTTGACGGTGATGCGATCAAAGTTCGCCGTGCCCCGGCGCACTGGCAGGTCCCGCGCCCAGTACGCGGGGTCGCGCACGTAAGTGATGTCCTTACCGAACTGCACAGGGCCGATCTTGTAAGGACCGCTGCCAATCGGGATGTCCGTCACCACCTGATCAAAGGTTTTTCGTTGACCGGTCTTGGGATCGACCTGGTTGCCCCAGGCGCGGCTGAAGATGGGCAGCGCGCCCACCGTGAGCGGCAACTCCCGGTTGGGCTTCTTGAAGCGAAAGCGCACCGTGCGCTCACCCAGCACGTCCAGCCCGGCCACGTCCTGCAGGATGGTCTTGTAGGCCGGCGAGGTGTGCGGGCCCAGAAGGATGTCGAAGCTGTGCTTCACATCAGCTGCGAGCACAGGATCACCGTTGTGAAACCGCGCGGTATCGCGCAGCCGGAAAGTGACCGACAAACCATCAGCGGCGGCCACCGCATCCTCGGCGAGCAGCCCGTAGCCGGCGCCGTTCTCGTCCAGCGAGCCCACCAGCAACGAATCGAACATCAGGCTCGAAAGATACGCAGGCGCACTGCCTCGCAGCGTGAACGGGTTGTACTTGTCGAACGTGGACATCCGCTGGTTGCTCACCAGCCGGATCTCCCCCCCTTTGGGCGCGGTGGGGTTGACGTAATCAAAGTGGGTGAAGCCGTCCGGGTACTTCAGTTGCCCCCACAGCGCATACCCGTGGGCAGCCCAGCTGGCCGGGCTCAACGCGCCGAGCACCGCGGCCGCACACAGCGTCACCAGGCGGCTGTGGGGGCGGGGGGCAGATGGACGCATGCGACAATTCTGCTGGATTTTTCACTGGAGACTGAAACATGGGTTTTCTCGCTGGCAAGAAACTGCTGATCACGGGCGTGCTGTCCAACCGATCCATTGCCTACGGCATCGCAAAGGCTTGCCACCAACAAGGCGCCGAGCTGGCTTTCAGCTACGTCGGCGAACGCTTCAAAGACCGCATCACCGAGTTCGCGGCCGACTTTGATTCCAAACTCATCTTCGATTGCGACGTGGCCGACGATGCGCAGATCGACAAGCTGTTTGCCGACCTTTCTCAGACCTGGCCCAAGTTCGACGGCTTCGTGCACAGCATTGGCTTTGCACCGCGCGAGGCAATCACCGGCGACTTCCTCGAAGGTCTCTCGCGCGAAGCCTTCCGCATCGCGCACGACATCAGCGCCTACAGCTTCCCCGGCATGGCCAAGGCGGCCCTGCCCTACCTCAATGACAAGGCGTCGCTGCTGACGTTGAGTTACATGGGCGCCATCCGCGCTGTACCGAACTACAACACCATGGGTCTGGCCAAGGCCAGCCTGGAGGCGTCGGTCCGCTATCTGGCCGAATCGCTGGGGCCCAAGGGCATGCGCGTCAACGGCATCAGCGCCGGCCCCATCAAGACGTTGGCCGCCAGCGGCATCAAGGACTTCAGCAAGCTGCTCAACCTCGTGGCAAGCGCCGCCCCCATCCGTCGCAACATCACCATCGAAGAAGTCGGCAACGTGGCTGCGTTCCTGCTGTCCGACCTGGCCTCGGGCGTGTCGGCAGAAATCACCTACGTGGACGGCGGCTACGCCCAGACCACGGGCGTGAGCCGCGACAGCCAGGCCATGCTCTGAGCCCTCCAGGCGTGTACGGGTCCGGGCCTTGGCGCGAGCAATGAATCGCCCTTTGCGCCTGCAGCGGCGCCGGCTTTTGCAGACCCTGGCGGTTTGCGGTCTGTCGGTCCTTTTGCCGGCACAGGCCTGTGCCGCCCCTGCGCCCGCACTGATGCTGGCCGAGGTGTACCGCCCCGGCATGGCGCTAGAGCCTTACTGGCTCAGCGAAAAATACGATGGTCTGCGCGCTTACTGGGATGGCCAGCGACTGCTGACACGCGGAGGCGAGGTGATCGTGGCCCCCGCGTGGTTCACGGCGCAATGGCCCGGCGTTCCCCTGGACGGCGAGCTCTGGGCGGGGCGCGGCCGCTTTGAGGAGGCACTCTCCACGGTGCGCCAGCAGGTTCCCGATGAAGCCGCCTGGCGGCGCATTCGCTTCATGGTGTTCGACATGCCGGCGCACCGCGGTCCGTTCACAGAGCGCATCGCCGCGTACCACGGCGTCGTCTCGCAGATCGATCAGCCCTGGGTGCGGGCCGTGAAACAGGAGCGCGTGCACAGCCACGCTGCTCTGATGGCCAGGCTGGACCGTATGGTGAAGGACGGCGGAGAAGGCCTGATGCTGCACCGGGGCGATGCCCCCTACCGGGGCCTGCGCAGCGACGATCTGCTCAAGGTCAAGACCCATGAAGATGCCGAAGCGCTCGTCATCGCGCACATGCCGGGTCAAGGCCGCCACCAGGGCCGTCTCGGTGCACTGCAGGTGCAGACCCGTGAGGGTGTGCGCTTCCGGCTGGGCACAGGCTTCACCGATGCCCAACGCGAACACCCTCCTGCGGTGGGTGAATGGGTCACCTACCGCTTTCGCGGCGTCAATGGCAGCGGTGTCCCCCGCTTTGCCACCTTCTTGCGGGTGCGTCCCGACGCACCGGGCTGATGCGACGCCGACTCAGGCCTTCACGCAATCGGCAAAGTAGCTCTTGCGCCCATCCACGTCGAGCACCTCGACCAGTCCGTGGATATCCGTCTCGAAACCGGGGCACTGCAGGTTGAATTCCCGCGCGAACTTCAGGTAGTCGACGATCTTCTTGTTGAAGACCTCACCCGGGATCAGCAGCGGAATGCCCGGCGGGTATGGCGTGACCAGGCTCGTGGTGATCCGGCCTTCGAGCGCGTCGATGGGCACGCGCTCGGTGGTGCGTTGCGCAATGTGGGCAAAGGCGTCTGACGGCTTCATCGCGGGCGTGAGGTCGCTCAGGTACATCTCGGTGGTGAGGCGCGCGATGTCGTAGCGGGCGTACATCTCGTGCACGTGCTGGCACAGGTCACGCAGGCCCATCTGTTCGTAGCGAGGGTGCTTCTGGCAGAACTCCGGCAGGATGCGCCACATGGGCTGGTTCTTGGCGTAGTCGTCCTTGAACTGCTGCAGCGCTGTCAGCAGCGTGTTCCAGCGGCCCTTCGTGATGCCGATGGTGAACATGATGAAGAAGCTGTAGAGGCCCGTCTTCTCGACCACCACGCCGTGCTCTGCAAGGAACTTGGTGACGATGGAGGCTGGAATGCCGCTCGCCTCGAAACGGCCATCCAGGTTCAACCCCGGCGTGACGATGGTCGCCTTGATCGGGTCCAGCATGTTGAAACCTGGCGCCATGTCGCCAAAGCCATGCCAGTCCTTGTCGTTGAACGACACGTCCTTTTGCTTGAGCACCCAGTCGCCGGTCTCACCCATGCCCTCGTCGGCCAGATCGTCCGGCCCCCAGACCTTGAACCACCAGTCGTCCTCGCCGAACTCCGCATCCACCTTGCGCATGGCGCGGCGGAAGTCAAGCGCTTCGAAGATGCTCTCCTCCACCAGCGCACGGCCACCCGGTGGCTCCATCATCGCGGCCGCCACATCGCAGCTCGCGATGATCGCGTACTGCGGGCTGGTGCTGGTGTGCATCAGGTAGGCCTCGTTGAAGAGGTGGCGATCGAGCTTGACGTTCTGCGAATCCTGCACGAGCACATGGCTGGCCTGGCTGATGCCGGCGAGCAGCTTGTGGATGGACTGCGTGGCATACACCACCGACTCCATCGGCCGCGCGCGCTTCTTGCCCATGGCGTGGAAGTTGCCGTAGAACGGATGGAATGCTGCGTGCGGCAGCCACGCTTCATCAAAGTGCAGGTTGGCCACATAGCCATCGAGCATCTGTTTGATGGCCTCGGTGTTGTAAAGCACGCCGTCGTACGTGGACTGCGTGAGCGTGAGAACGCGCGGCTTGACCGCCTCGGCATCCACGCCTGCGAGCAACGGGTTGGCGCGGATCTTGGCCTGAATCGCCTCGATCTCGAACTCGCTCTGCGGAATCGGGCCAATGATCCCGTAGTGGTTGCGCGTGGGCTTGAGGAAGACGGGAATCGCGCCCGTCATGATGATGCTGTGCAGGATCGACTTGTGGCAGTTGCGGTCCACCACCACCACGTCACCCGGCGCCACTGTGTGGTGCCACACCATCTTGTTGCTGGTGCTCGTGCCGTTGGTCACGAAAAAGCAGTGGTCGGCATTGAAGATGCGCGCCGCATTGCGCTCGCTCGCGCCGATCGCACCGTTGTGGTCCAGCAGCTGACCGAGTTCTTCCACCGCGTTGCACACGTCGGCACGCAGCATGTTCTCGCCGAAGAACTGGTGAAACATCTGGCCCACCGGGCTCTTGAGAAACGCCACACCGCCCGAGTGACCGGGGCAGTGCCAGGAGTACGAACCATCTTCGGCGTAGTCCAGCAGCGCCTTGAAAAACGGCGGCTGAATGCCCTCAAGATAGCTCTTGGCCTCGCGAATGATGTGACGCGCCACAAACTCCGGCGTGTCTTCAAACATGTGAATGAACCCGTGGAGCTCGCGCAGGATGTCGTTGGGCAGGTGGCGGCTGGTCTTGGTTTCGCCGTAGATGTAGATCGGCACGTCCGAGTTCTTGCGGCGCACTTCGTCAATGAAATTGCGCAGGTTCAGCACCACTGGGTCGATGCCATCGCCATGGCTGAACTCTTCATCGTCGATGGACAGGATGAATGCGCTGGCACGGCTTTGCTGTTGCGCAAACTGACTCATGTCGCCGTAGCTGGTGACGCCCACCACTTCGAAGCCTTCGACCTCGATGGCCTGCGCCAACGCGCGAATACCCAGACCGGAGGTGTTCTCCGAGCGGAAGTCCTCATCGATGATGACGATGGGAAAACGGAATTTCATGTGGTTCTCCAGCCGTGTGGCAGCGGCTACGGGGGGAAGGCACCGCGGGCTCAGGGCGCAACGGTGGCAAGCAGGCGCGAAGTGTACGGAAATCGTGTGGCAGCCCGCGAAACGGCTCGGCCTTTTGTCGCAGAATGTGGCGCAAGCCAGACATTACAACCGGCCCGGCCCAGAGAGACTCTCGCGGGTCCCTTTGGTTCTGGAGAAGGGAGCACTCATGTCCGATTCAACTTTGTGGTGGCTGCTGGCAGGTTCAGCCGTCGCGCTCGAACTCTTTACGGGCACTTTCTATCTGCTCATGCTGGCCATCGGCATGGCGGCTGCCGCGCTGTCGGCACACCTTGGGGCCGGCACCACGGTGCAGCTCATTGTGGCGGCGCTGGTGGGGTCGGCCGCTGTGGTGGGCTGGTACTTCCTGAAGCAGCGCACGGCGGGCGACCCTTCGGTGCGCTCGCTGCGCAGCGTCAACCTCGATGTGGGCGAAGTGCTGCAGATCGACGAATGGCAAGCCGACGGAACCGCCAGCGTGAAGTACCGCGGCGCGCAGTGGACCGTCATCCAGCGACCGGGCAATGCCCCCACGCCGGGCAGCTACCGTGTGGCCGAACTGGTGGGCAACCGGCTGCTGGTCGACAAAATGTGATGCTGCGTGCGCTACCCTCGCCCCTCCTGCAACCCCTCCCAGAAATCACCTCATGGAAATTGCCATCCTCCTGTTCATCATTGCCATCATCTTCATCACACGCTCCATCAAGGTGGTGCCACAGCAGAACGCCTGGGTGGTCGAGCGTCTGGGGAAGTACCACGTCTCGCTGGCGCCCGGCCTGAATTTCCTCGTGCCCTTCATCGACAAGGTGGCCTACAAGCACAGCCTGAAGGAAATACCATTGGACGTGCCCAGCCAGGTCTGCATCACGCGCGACAACACCCAGCTGCAGGTGGACGGCATCCTGTACTTTCAGGTCACCGATCCGATGCGCGCCAGCTACGGTTCTTCCAACTACATCGTCGCCGTGACACAGCTCGCCCAAACCTCGCTGCGCTCGGTCATTGGCAAGCTGGAGCTCGACAAGACATTCGAGGAGCGCGACATCATCAACGCGCAAGTGGTCCACGCCATCGACGAGGCGGCACTCAACTGGGGCGTGAAGGTGCTGCGCTATGAAATCAAGGACTTGACGCCACCCAAGGAAATCTTGCTGGCGATGCAGGCGCAGATCACCGCCGAGCGCGAGAAACGCGCCCTCATCGCAGCGTCCGAAGGGCGCCGCCAGGAGCAGATCAACATTGCCACCGGCGAGCGAGAAGCCTTCATCGCACGCTCCGAGGGTGAGAAGCAGGCGGAGATCAACAACGCACAGGGCGAGGCCTCTGCCATCCTTGCCGTGGCCGAAGCGACGGCAGAAGCCATCCGAAAAGTCGCGGAAGCCATTCGTCAACCAGGCGGTCAAGAGGCTGTTCAGCTCAAAGTGGCAGAGAAAGCTGTGGACGCATACAGCAAAGTGGCCTCCGATGCGACCACCACACTCATCGTGCCCAGCAACATGACCGAGGTATCCGCGCTGATCTCCTCCGCCATGAAGATGGTTGGCACCGGCAAGGCCAACTGAGCCGGTCATCCAGGCGGCGTCTTCCAATGACACTCTCCCGCAATGTTCTGGGTGGCGAATTGCTGCCGTGCTCCTACGATCCACTCACGGGCTTTTACCGCGACGGCTGTTGCGAGACCGGGCCGGACGATCACGGCACGCATGTGGTGTGCGCGCGGGTGACCGGCGAGTTTCTGGCGTTTTCACGTTCGCAGGGAAACGACTTGAGCACACCCCGCCCGGAATGGCGTTTTGCGGGACTTCGACCTGGCGATCGCTGGTGCCTTTGCGTTCAACGCTGGCTGCAAGCGCTGGACGCTGGCGTGGCACCTCCCGTTGTGCTGGAGTGCACAAACGCAGCAACGCTTCAGTACGTCTCGCTCGAGGTGCTGGAGCGGCACGCGTGGCGCAAAGCTTCCGATGGGAGCACCGCAGCTTGACCCGATTGCCCTGCTACAATCGCAGGCTTCGCGGAGAGGTGGATGAGCGGTTTAAGTCGCACGCCTGGAAAGCGTGTGTGGGCTAATCCCCACCGCGGGTTCGAATCCCGCCCTCTCCGCCAGAAAGTAAGCAAAATCGCGGCCTCCGGGCCGCTTTTTTATTCCTTTCTACCAATGTCTCTACCAATTGCCAAAGCGCTTGGCAACGCCGTGGGGAGAGTGACAAACATCCCTGAGCTGAGTACTGCGTCCAAGCAGAGCCAACTGGCATCGATTGATATCTTGCCTTGCCGACAGCGCTGGGAGCGCTGCAACCTATCGGCAGAAGCTTTCGGAGCCTGGAGGCTGTCCAATATGTCAAGCCTGTAGCGGGCACGAGCTGCGAACTCGGTGATGCCGGTTTGAACCACCAAGCCGCAACCAAAACCATCGCGCCTCCAGGAAATGGATCGCACGAGATCCATCGGAAGCGGCCTTAGACAAGGTCCACCCTCCTCTCCAGCGCTTGGCAAGGCAGTTGATCTAAACCTCGTCACACATGAGCTGCGAACACCAAAATCGCAGGCCAATCTCATGGGTGAGGGACGCAAATATCGCAAGTCCCGCTGCTATCGACAACAGGTAGTAGGCAAGCCGCCACACCATCCTTGCCAGCTTCGGCGTCGCCGCTCAGCAACCCACCAGACATCCTGATGCCGTAGTGGTTGCCGGCCTGGTAACAGGAAGCCGCAACCCGCTCACCAAACGTCCGCGCGCCGTCAAAGTCAGCCTGTAGACAGTTCACGAGGCTGCCGACAGCGCTGCGCTCGTGACCATCGACAACGCCGTCAACCGAGTCTGCGCGACTTTCGCCCCACAGCCCCTCTATCGGCATGGGAAGAGAGATTTCTGCCCTTGAAGTCAGCGCGAAAACTGGTCAAGGGGGGCGCTTGGGCGGTGTCGAATACCGCAAGCGCCTCAATCGCAATTTGAACTGGGACGGTGAACAATGAATTCCCTGCCGCTTAAGGCATCCGGAGTCAATTATGAAAACTTCTAATCCAAACATCTCTAGACCTCAACTTGATCCAGTTGAATTGTCCAAAATAATTCGACGACCCCGACTATGTGAACTGGTTGGATTTTCACGGTCAGCCTCCTATCTTAGAGAAGATCCGCGCTCAAAATATTTCGACGCCAACTTCCCCAAGTCGTTGCGTATCGGTACTAATTCCGTCGGCTGGCGCTTGGGTGATGTTTTGGCCTACATAGATTCCCTAATGCTCGCCAAGGGGGCGTAAATTTTCCGCATGAAACCAAGCCGGAGAGCTCAAAACCATTATCGATTAAAGCAAAAATTTAATAACAATCCCAGAAACACAATTACTCGATCAATTGGGTTGTTATATTAAACATCTAACTTATCAACCTCTACCATGAAGAATCACCACCCAAGGGATGTTGAACATCCCTCTCAGAAATACAACCCGAGTCAAATCAACCCCACCTATTTTGCGAGTTACTCTGAACACTTTCCACATATCGGATTCCTTACGGACGAATCCAATGCGATCCGTGAACTAACAGAAGTCCATCATCTGATTTTTGGTTTGTGCCATCACAAATTCGAACCTCCTTTCAAAAAGGGTAGCCACTATGGAAAACCCCGGCTGCAAATCACTCCCCTTGGCAAGTCACTACTTCGTTTCCTAGGGAATATTCCGGAGTTGAAAGCCCGTTTTCCACATCACGAACTTCAGCCAATGATGACAGAGGCAATAAGGCTAGCCGAGGAGTTCAGTCCAGCTGTGTCGCTAGATGACTTGCGGCATGCCTGTGGCCAAGAGATTGATGCCGTCGTTAAGGAGTACAGCGATTGGGCGATCCAGATGCGGCAAGCCGCGCTCTCCAATGGAATGTATGAAAAAGTCAAATCATTTCGTCGCAATGGCACTCGAAATTACAAGCAGGCAATGGCATGCATGAAGCAGGCGCAAGAGCGGCACAAGCAAGTTTTGCTGAAGAGGCTTGATTGGTCTCCACGCAAGAAGGATCCTTTAACGCCGGTCGAGAAAATGAGCGAGGATGAGTTTTTGGCAGCTTTCAACTATATTGCAAATGCACGAAAGTTAATGACGAAACGCCTTCGGAAGACCTTCAAGGAAGATCTGTTTTTCTATGTGTGGAAAATAGAATTCGGCCCAATCAAAGGATTTCACATTCACTGGCTCATCGGGTTGAATGGCGCCAAGTACTGGGATCGAATCAATGTCGGGTTTCACATTGCAAAGGACTGGGACAAGAATATATTTAACAACACAAGCCACACGCACAATGTCAATGCTTTACCCACGAGGGAGGCTGTTGGTCTGAAGCTGGTGCACTACGCCGACCCAGATGCCGGCTATTACTTTGGACATCACGCCGACTACCTGAGCAAGGTCGACTATTCGATGCGACTGCGTCTGCCTAAAGGACGGCATGCCTTCGGTTGCACCAAGCTCAAAAAGCCAAGTAAGAACAAAACCGGGCCAGCCCGCCGCTACGAAATTTCCACCTACGACGTACATGCCGTACGTGGCCCGCAAGGCGGCAAGAAGCAGCGCTGAGCAGAACAGCATGATCAACGACGACTATTTCTCACCCAGCACCCCCTATCCCGTGGGATCGCTACCACCCTTGCTTCGCGATTTCACAGAACGGGTCTCGCAACATACGCAGGTGTCTCCCGCACTCGCAGCGCCTGTTGTCATCAGCGCTGCTGCTGCCGCAGTGCAAGGCCTCATCGACGTTGAAACACCTTATGGGGCAGCGGTGCCTGCCAGCCTCTTCTTTCTTGTCTCGCCACGTACCGGCGACCGTATGAGTGCCGTGACTCGAAGCGTGAGGCCGGCATTCACGGACTTTGAGATGGGAAGCCTCGCGGCAGCATTGACAAACAGCGGCATCGCAGCGGAGCCACCCCTTCCCTATCACCAGTTTTTCACGGACGTCGCCACGTACCAAGGCATCGTCGACCTCCAACTCGCCAACGCCAACTCGCTCTTCGCGGCATCAGACGAAGGCAGCCGAAACTTCAAGACCTTCAGCAGTGCCGATTGGTGCAAGAACTGGGACGCAGATCCAATACGGATTAACACCCGCAAGACCGGGGCCATTGTTCTGAGAGACAAGCGCATCTCATTGTGCCTCTCGGTTCAAGCGCCGATACTGAAAGGCATACTGCAGCGAAAAGGTGAAGAGCTTCTGGGGTCTGGCTTTTTGCCGAGGACGCTGTTTTCCATGCCTCCATCCCTCCAGGGCTCCCGTGACTCCTTCATCGGCAACGGACTGGAGCGTTTCTCGACCGCTGGCCATGCCCTCCATCACCGTCTTCGTGACCTGATGATCGAGTACAGCATAGCGCTTGGGCAAGGGGCGACGTTCAAAAGAAAAATCGTAAGACTTGCCCCCGAGGCAATGAACTGCTGGCGTGACTTTGATCGCGACATCGAGGCTCGACTGGCCCCAGGCGGGGAGTTTCACGACATCGCTGGTTTTGCAGCCAAAGCGGTGGAAAACCTCCTTCGTATGGCTGGTGTTTTCGAATATGTCCAAACCGGCCAGTTGGTGATCAGCGGGTGGACCATGTATCAGGCTGCTACGGTGGTTTGGTGGTACCTGCACGAAACCAAGCGCATACTCGGTCGCGCGCCGCCCGAAGTTCTGTTGGCGCATCATGCGGCCATTCTGATGCAGTGGCTGCACTCACAGCCCAACGGAAACGTCACGCAGGGGATGGTGGAGAGGCTGGGGCCTGCGCCGGTCCGAAAGAAAGAATATCTGGAGGCTACCCTGTACTACATGGAGCAACGCTCATGGATTTCGAGTGAGTACACAGGGAAGACTCGGAAGATCCACCTCACTCCCCCTCGCTGGGCTTACTGAAGGCCGACAGGAGATAGTCACTGCCGGCGATATGTGGGGATCAACCGTTGAAGCGCATTCAAAAATTCCGAACTATCTTCGGCCCATTCGCCCAGCTTGCGGTTGATGTTGTCAATCTTTAGAGCCATGCAGGCGGAGGCTGGGCGGCCACTCGGTGTCATCGGCCGTGACACTTGATACCTTTCAAGGATGATCTCCAACTGCGTCCTATGCTCGTTTAAAAACTTGGCAAGGCTTTTCCACTGTTGATCCGATGGCAGCTTGACCAGATATTCCAGCATCTGCTCCCTGAGGATTTCTTCTCCGTCATTGTTGGCCGAGCCTCCTGCTTGAGCGCGTGCCTGCCTCGCCTGAAAGGTGGGCCCCGGTCTTTCCAGATAGGCGTACAGGTGCCAGCAGTGGAGCTGCAACGAAAAAAACAACGGGACCAGTTTATCGAGCTCTTGCACAGACACAGCGCTACGGCCGCTCCAGAATCCATGCAACTCGTGCGCCAGGCTCGTGAAGTCCGACACGGAATGCTTTAGTGCGTTAAGGGTTTTGAAGGCGTCCGTGATCTCTCCTAGGCAGACTAGCGTCGCCTCGTACTCCGACAGCACACCTGCCTTTGTGGCATTGTTAAACGTCTTTCTCCGACCAACTCGCTGATCCAGCGAATGATTCTCCATCACTGCAGCATCGCGCCCCCATGCCTTTTTAATCGCGGCTTGATGCTCCTGCTCCGAGCGAGTCATTAATGCTGCTGACGCTTCGTATATCGCTCGCAACTTCCCGGAGAGCGAACTTGGGTTTCCGTCGAACGCGAAAACAATCGCCTGCTCTGTAGCATGGGGGAGGGGAGGCATTCTTTTGCTCTTTGGCATCGAAAAGAACCTTGGTTTTCAACTTGATAACAATTGAGCATGCCCAACGCCATGACGGTGCGCACGTCCCCTATCGAACGTGTACTCGCGAGCTGCTCTCCGAGTTGACCAACAAAAGAATGCCGGCCGAAGACACGAGATAACATAATCGAAGAAAGTTAAAAATGCATAAAGGGGAAGCATGAGCGTATTTCGTCGGCCCTGAAATATTCGTTTTCAGCCAGCGGTCAGTCGTGGTGCCGGCTCTCTGATTGCGTTGACGGCGAGGTTGCGCAGCATGCGAGGCCAGTTGGGCGATAGGGCTGCGGCTTGGCACAGGCGCAAATAAAGCCGCC
>NZ_JAHVAB010000064.1 GCF_019264445.1 Hydrogenophaga sp. | reverse complement strand
GGCATCGAGCGCCGCCACAAGCTGCTGCTGATGCTCGACGAGTTCCCGGCGCTGGGGCGCTTGGACTTCTTCGAGACGGCACTGGCCTTCATGGCCGGATACGGCATCCGCAGCTTCCTCATCGCGCAGTCGCTCAACCAGATCGACAAAGCCTACGGCCAGAACCATTCGATTCTCGACAACTGCCATGTGCGCGTGACGTTCGCCACGAACGACGAACGCACCGCCAAGCGGATCTCCGAGACGCTGGGCACGGCCACCGAGCTGCGTGCCCAGCGCAACTACGCGGGCCATCGGCTCGCGCCGTGGCTGGGCCACCTGATGGTGTCGCGCCAGGAGACGGCCCGCCCGCTGCTGACGCCGGGCGAAGTCATGCAGCTTCCACCCGACGAGGCAGTGGTGATGGTGTCCAGCATGGCGCCGATCAAGGCGAAGAAGCTGCGCTACTACGTGGACAGCAACTTCAAGCGTCGCGTGCTGCCGCCGCCCGCGCTGGCGGACGGGCAGTACGCCGACGCGCCGCCATCGCGGCCCGATGACTGGAGCGGGCTGGCGATTCCGCTGATGCCGGCAGCACCGGGCACGGCATCCGCCGACGACTTGGACAGCACCGACGACGGCGGCCCATGCCGTCAGCCCGAACTCTCCGAAACCGTCGCCTACGACCCCGTGCTGGCCGCGCCTGCGGCCGACCTTGGGCTGCTCGATGACGACGACGACCTGCCGCTTCCCCTTCCTCGCCAGCTTGATCCAGCCATGCAGCGCACGGCCCGGCTGGCTTCCCTCGACCCCAACGACGGAATCGAGCTATGAGCCACTACCGCCTGAACCTCTTTATCCAGCCCGAGCACGCCAAGCGGCTCGATGAGCTTGCCGCCAAGAAAGGCGTGTCCAAGTCGTCCATCGTCGCGGCGGCGCTCGCATCGTGGCTGTCGCCCGATGCCGCCGACCAGCGCGAAGCGGCCATCGCCAAGCGGCTGGATCGCCTGTCGCGCCAGGCCGAGCGCATGGAGCGCGACCAGAACATCGCCATCGAAACGCTGGCGCTGTTCATTCGCTACTACCTCACGGTCAGCACACCAGTCCCCGAGGCGCACCAAGACGCGGCACGCGCGCAGGGCAAAGCGCGCTTCGAGCAGTTCACCGAGCAGCTTGGCCGCCACCTGCTGCGGGGCCGCAGCCTGGTGCGCGACGTGGTGGAGGAACTGCATCCCGACCCGATGCGGATGGAAGACGCGGCGGCAGCCGCGCAAGCGCAGGAGCGTGCGTCATGAGTGCCGTTCCGCAGTCCATGACCGCCACGTCGCTCGACCGCCGCATCCAGATGTTGCGCACGGCGATGGGGCCGCTGATCGCCGCCGCGCTCGAAGACCCGGACGTGGTGGAGGTGATGCTGAATCCTGATCGCACCCTTTGGGTGGATCGGCTTTCTAGTGGGCGCGCGCCGATGGGCGTGGAACTGTCCGAGGCGGACGGCGAGCGAATCATCCGCCTGGTCGCGGCCCACGTCGGCGCAGAAGTCCATCGCGGCCAGCCGCTGCTGTCCGCCGAGTTGCCCGAAACCGGCGAACGCTTCGAGGGCATCTTGCCGCCGGCAGCGCCGGGGCCGGCCTTCGCGCTGCGCAAGCGTGCCATCGGCGTAATTCCGCTGGAGCGGTACGTCATCGACGGAATGATGACCAGCGCGCAAGCGGGCTTTCTCGTTCGCGCCGTGCGCGAGCGGCAGAACGTGCTGATCGCCGGCGCCACCAGCAGCGGCAAGACCACGCTCGCCAATGCTTTGCTCGCCGAAATCGCCGCCACCGGCGACCGCGTGCTGGTGCTCGAAGACACGGTGGAGCTGCAATGCGCGGCCCGTGACCACGTTCCTCTGCGCACCCGCGCAGGCGTGGTGTCCATGACCGAGCTGGTGCGCTCGTCCATGCGCCTGCGGCCTGATCGCGTCGTCGTTGGCGAAGTGCGCGGCGCCGAGGCGCTGGATCTCATCAAGGTGTGGGGCACCGGCCATCCCGGCGGCATCGCCACGATCCATGCCGGCTCCGCACTCGGCGCGCTGCTGCGCTTGGAGCAACTGATTCTCGAAGTGGCGGTGAACCCGCCCCGTGCGCTGATCGCCGAGGCGGTCAACGTGGCGATCCACATCGCCGGGCGCGGGCGCAAACGCCGCATCGAGAGCATCGCCCGCGTCGTCGGCTTCGACGGCGTGGGCTACCAACTGGCGGACGCGCTGGAAACGCCGTTTCCCGAGCTGCCGCCGCTTCCCAATGCCGCACCCGCTGCGGCGACTTCCCCATCCCCTGACTCACTTGGAGAACTGCCATGACGCAGATGACCATTCCTGCTTTCCGTTTTTCTGCAAATCCGGCTTTGCGCCACGCGCGGCTGCGCTGCCTGGCCCGCCCTGCGGGGCAAGGGCTGCTGCTGGCCGCGCTGCTGCTGTTCCTAGCCGGAACCGCGCAGGCCGCCGGTTCCTCGATGCCGTGGGAAGGCCCGCTGCAATCCATCCTCGAATCCATCCAGGGGCCGGTGGCGCGAATCGTCGCGGTCATCATCATCATCGCCACGGGCCTCGCGCTCGCCTTCGGCGACACGTCCGGCGGATTCCGCAAGCTGATCCAGATCGTCTTCGGTCTGTCCATCGCGTTTGCGGCTTCCAGCTTCTTCCTGTCGTTCTTCAGCTTCTCCGGCGGGGCGGTCGTATGAGTGCCCCGGACACCTTCAGGGACGGCTTCGAGGTGCCGCTGCATCGCTCACTGACCGAGCCGATTCTGCTTGGCGGTGCGCCGCGCACCGTGGCGATCGCCAACGGCACGCTGGCCGCCGCTGTCGGCTTGGGCCTGCAACTGTGGATTCCCGGCGTGGTGCTCTGGATCGTCGGCCATTCGCTGGCGGTGTGGGGTGCGCGCGTCGATCCGCAGTTCATGCAGGTCTTCGCCCGGCACATCAAGCACCGCCCGCTGCTGGACGTGTGAGGGGAGGACGCCGCGATGCTGAATCTCGCCGAATACCGCCAGCGCCCGGCCTTGCTTGCCGACTGGCTGCCCTGGGCCGGGCTGGTCGCGCCGGGCCTCGTCTTGAACAAGGACGGCAGTTTCCAGCGCACGGCCCGGTTTCGCGGGCCTGACCTCGACAGCGCGACGCAAGGCGAGCTGGTCGCCACGTCGGCGCGGTTGAACAATGCGCTGCGCCGCATGGGATCGGGCTGGGCGCTATTCATCGAAGCCGAGCGCCGGCCTGCGGCCGACTATCCGCACTCGGAGTTTCCCGAGCCGCTTTCGTGGGTGGTGGAGGAAGAACGCCGGGCCGCCTTCGAGGAATCGGGTAATCACTTCGAGAGCGGCTATCACCTGACGCTGCTTTACCTGCCGCCGGAAGAATCCCGCGCTCGTGCAGCCAGGATGCTCTACGAGAACACGCCGACGAATGGCGTGGACTGGCGCGAGCGGCTGCAAGCCTTCGTCGCGGAAACGGATCGCGTCTTCGACCTGCTCGACAGCGTGATGCCGGAAATTGACTGGCTCGATGACGCGCAGACGCTGACCTACCTGCACGCGACCATCTCGACGCTGCGCTATCGCGTGGGCGTGCCCGAAGTGCCGTTCCACATCGACGCGCTGCTGACCGATTCCGCGCTGGTCGGCGGCCTGGCGCCCATGCTGGGCGACCAGCACCTGCGCGTGGTGTCGGTGCGAGGTTTCCCGACCTCGACCTGGCCGGGGATTCTGGACGACCTCAACCGCCTGGGGTTTGGGTATCGCTGGAGCACGCGCTTTCTGTGCCTCGACAAATCCGAGGCGGAACGGGGGTTGGGGCGCTTGCGCCGCCAGTGGTTCGCCAAGCGCAAGAACGTCATCGCGCTGTTGCGCGAAACGATCTTCCAGCAGGAAAGCCCGCTGGTCGATACCGACGCGAACAACAAGGCGGCGGACGCGGATGCCGCCTTGCAGGAACTGGGCAGCGATCAAGTCGCCTTCGGCTACCTGACGGCGACCGTCACCGTCATGGACGAGGACGCCGGCGCAGCCGACGAGAAGCTGCGCATGGTGGAGCGTGCCATCCAGGGCCGGGGCTTCGTCACCATTCCCGAAACGCTCAACGCCGTGGATGCGTGGCTGTCGTCCATTCCGGGCAACGCCTACGCCAACGTGCGTCAGCCCATCGTCTCGACGCTGAACCTGGCGCACATGATGCCGGTATCGGCGGTATGGGCCGGGCCGGAGAAGAACGACCATCTCGACGGCCCGCCGCTGATCGTCACGCGCACCGATGGCGCCACGCCGTTCCGGCTGGTGACGCACATCGGCGACGTGGGCCACACGCTGGTCGCGGGGCCGACTGGCATGGGCAAGTCGGTCTTGCTTGCCACGCTGGCGATGCAGTTCCGCCGCTACCGCGGCTCGCGCATCTTCGCCTTCGACATGGGGCGCTCGATGCGAGCCACGATCCTCGGGCTGGGCGGCGAGCACTACGACCTCGGCACGGATGGCGAAATCGCTTTCCAGCCGCTCGCACGCATCGACCGCGAGGGCTACCGCACCTGGGCCGCCGAATGGATCGAAGGCCGCTTGCTGCACGAAGGCGTGGCGGTCGGCCCAGACGAGAACGCGGCCATCTGGTCGGCGCTGGGAAGTCTCGCCGGTGCGCCGGTGGAGCAGCGCACGATGACCGGGCTTTCCGTGCTGCTGCAATCGAACACGCTTCGGCAGGCGTTGTCGCCCTATGTGCTGGGTGGCGCGCACGGCAAGCTGCTGGACGCCGACCACGACCGGCTGGGCATGGCCGACGTGCAGTGCTTCGAGATGGAGGAGCTGATGCACAGCAAGGCCGCCGTCATGGCCGTGCTGCATTACCTTTTTGCGCGTTTCGATGAACGCTTCGACGGGGCGCCCACGCTGCTGATCCTCGATGAAGCGTGGCTGTTCCTCGACGACCCGGTGTTTGCCGCACGCATCCGCCAGTGGCTCAAGACGCTGCGCAAGAAGAACGTCAGCGTCATCTTCGCCACGCAGAGCCTCGCCGACATCAAGGATTCGAGCATCGCGCCCGCGATCATCGAGAGCTGCGCGAGTCGGATTTTCTTGCCCAACCCGCAGGCGACGGAACCGCAGATTCGCACGATCTACGAAGGCTTCGGCCTGAACAGCCGGCAGATCGAGATCGTCGCCACCGCGAGCCCCAAGCGCGACTACTACTACCAATCCCGCCTCGGCAATCGCCTGTTCGACCTCGACCTGGGGCAGGCGGCGCTGGCCTTCGCGGGCGCTTCCACGCCGCAAGACCAGCGCGACATAGACCGCGTGCTGCTGGACGCCGGCGTGCCCGGCTTCGCGGGCGCCTGGCTGCGCCATCGCGGCCTCGATTGGGCGGCCGACCTGCTGGCCTCGTTCCCCGGCCTCGCGCCGGGTTCTTTCCGTACCACCGACCACCCACAGGAGAACCTGCCATGAAAAAGCGTCTTGTCGCCGCCGCCATCTCGGCCATGCTTTGCACTGCCACCGCCCACGCGCAATGGGTTGTGATCGACCCCACGAACCTCGTGCAGAACACGCTGACCGCGATCCGCACGCTGGAGCAGATCAATAACCAGATCCAGCAGCTCCAGAACGAAGCGCAGATGCTGATGAATCAGGCGCGCAACCTCGCCAGCCTGCCGTCCAGCGTGGTCGGCCAGTTGCGCGCCAATCTGGCGACCACGCAGCGGCTGATCGACCAGGCGCGCGGCCTGGCCTACGACGTGACGAATCTGGATCGGGAGTTCCAGCGCCTGTATCCCGAGCAGTACGCCGCCACCGTCAGCGGCGACCAGATGTACCGCGATGCGCAGGAGCATTGGCGGAACACGCTCAACGGCTTGCAGACCACCATGCGGATGCAGGCCCAGGTGTCGCAGAACCTGGGCGAAGACGAAAGCGTGCTGGCCGACCTCGTGGGCAAGAGCCAGTCGGCCGAAGGCGCGCTGCAAGCCATGCAGGCCATGAACCAGTTGCTGGCCTTGCAGGCCAAGCAGTCGATCCAGTCGCAGCGGCTCCAGATCACGCAAGATCGGGCCGCCTCGCTGGAGTTGGCACGGCAGACCGCGGCCACGGAACGCGCCCGCGAGGTGCGGCGGCGTTTCCTGGGCGATGGCACGCCATACACGCCGCAGCGCGTGGATTTCTACGGCAACTGACGGGAGGCCGCTATGCGATGCGTCCTCGTCCCGTCTGTTCTGGTACTTGCTGCGCTGCTGGCCGCTTGCAGCGAACAGCCGGCTGACCACCTTGCCGATGCCTTGGCCGCCGATCCCTTGCGGCTCAAGGCATTGCGCGCGCAATGCGCGGACGACCGGCAGGCCACGGGCGAGGACGCTTGCCGCGCCGCCGCCGAAGCCTTCCGGCGGCGCTTCTTCTCCGGCCAGGCTGGGCCGGATGAATACCAGACGCTGGCCGACCTGCCGCCGATCCCGCCGAGCTTCGAGGAACCGGCCGATGGCATGGCGCCGGCCGTTCCCGCCGAACCGAAGGACACGCCATGAATGACGTGACCATCATCGACCAATTCCTCAACACCTTTGCCGCTTATATCGACTCGGGTTTCGGGCTGCTGCGGGGCGAAGTGGCGTTCCTCACGGCCACGCTGATCGTCATCGACATGACGATCGCCGGCCTGTATTGGGCCATGAGCCATGCCACCGGCCAGGGCGAGGACGTGATCGCCAAGCTGCTGCGCAAGGTGCTCTACGTCGGTGCCTTCGCCTACATCATCAATAACTTCAACTGGCTGGCCAGCATCGTGTTCCGCTCGTTTGCGGGATTGGGCATCACAGCCACCGGCTCGGCCATCACGATGGAGAACTTCTTGCAGCCGGGCCGGCTGGCGAAAACCGGCATCGACGCCGGGGCGCCGATTCTGGAGCAGATCGGCGAGATGGCGGGCTTTCCCGAAGTGTTTGTGAACCTCGACCCCATCGTGGTGATGTTCCTCGCGTGGCTGGTCGTGGTCTTGTGCTTCTTCGTGCTGGCGATCCAACTGTTCATCACGCTGATCGAGTTCAAGCTGACCACGCTCGCCGGATTCGTGTTGGTGCCGTTCGCGCTCTGGAACAAGACCGCGTTCCTCGCCGAGAAGGTCTTGGGCAACGTGGTGGCCTCCGGCGTCAAGGTGCTGGTGCTGGCCGTGATCGTCGGTATCGGCTCAGGCTTGTTCGCTCAGTTCCAAGTCCATCCTGCCGAGCCGTCCATCGACCACGCGCTGGTCATCATGCTGGCCTCGCTCACCTTGCTGGCGCTCGGGATCTTCGGCCCCGGCATCGCCACGGGCCTCGTCTCCGGTGCGCCGCAGCTCGGCGCTGGCGCAATGGCCGGTGCTGCTGTCGGCGCTGCCGGCACGGCCGTCGCCATCGGCGCCGCCGCGACGGGCGTGGGTGGCGCCGTGGCTGCTGGTGCGCGCATGGCCCCGGCTGCCGCCAAGCTGGCCGGTAGCGGTGCGCGCGCCGCTACGTCGGCGGCCAGCAGTGCGAAGTCGGCGTTTCAGGCCGGTTCCGCCGCCGCTGGCGGCGGCGCAAAGGGCGCGATGGCGGGCCTGGGCAACGTCGCCAAGACCGGCGCGCGGGCGGCCGGGCGAGGCGCTGCATCCCGCGCTTCCGCTGCCGGGCAACGCATGGCCGCTCCCTTCCACGCTGGCTGGAATGGCGCTGCTGCCGATGGTGGCGCGGGCGCGGCATTCGGTCAGGGTGCCGCAGGCGAGGCCGCATCCGGCGCCGCTACGGCGCAGACACAGGAACGGCCCGCTTGGGCCAAGCGCCTGCATCGCCGCCAGCAACTCACCCACGCCGCGACCACCACCGCCCACACGCTGCGCGGTGGCGATGGCGGCGGCTCCGGCCAGGGGCCGAGCCTGCGCGGCTCCGACGAATAAAGCGATTCATAAGGAGAACTGACCATGCGATTCAAGAAGCCGCAGGTGCGCTATGCCGACACGCCGCAACCTGCCACGCCGTACCAAGCCGCCGGCCAGGTGTGGGACGACCGTATCGGCTCGCCGCGCGTGCAGGCGAAGAACTGGCGGCTGATGGCCTTCGGCTGCCTGACGCTCGCGCTGCTGATGGCTGGCGGCCTGGTGTGGCGCTCGGCGCAGTCCATCGTGACGCCCTACGTCGTGGAGGTGGACAACGCGGGCCAGGTCCGCGCCGTGGGCGAGGCCGCCACGTCGTACCGGCCCACTGATGCGCAGCAGGCGTACTACATCGCGCGCTTTGTGACGCTGGTGCGCTCGCTGTCCATCGACCCCATCGTCGTCCGCCAGAACTGGCTGGACGCCTACGACTACACGACCGACAAGGGCGCAGCGGTGCTCAACGACTACGCGCGTGTGAACGATCCGTTCGCACGCATCGGCAAGGAGTCGGTGACGGTGCATATCACCAGCGTCGTGCGAGCCAGCAACACCTCGTTCAACGTGCGCTGGACGGAACGCCGCTACGTCAACGGCGCCGCGGCCGGGCTGGAGCGGTGGACGGCCGTGGTGACCATCGTGCTCCAGCTACCACGCACCGAAGAACGCCTGCGCCGCAATCCCTTGGGCATCTACGTCAATGGTCTGTCGTGGAGCCGCGAGCTGGATTCTTCCGAAGGAGCCAAGCCATGAATGATCTTCTCCGTAAATCCGCTTTGCCAGTGATCCTGCTTGCATCCACCGCCTTGTTTTCGGGCTGCGCCACGCAGGGCAAGCCGCCGCCCGTGATCTCGCTCGATGAGCCGGTGCTTGCCCAGCCGCTGCCAGAACCTCCTGCGCCGGTGGAGGTGGTGGCCGTGCCCGAGGTGCTGCCGATGCCGGCGCAGTTGAAGCCGTTGCCCGAAGCCGAGGACGCCAAGCCCATGCCGGAGCCGGCAGACGAGAAGGTGCGCGTCTCGCGCGCCAATGCCGAGGCCCGCGTCGCACCTACGCGCGAGGGCTACGTCAACGCGATTCAGGTGTGGCCGTTCACCGACGGCGCGCTGTATCAGGTCTATGCGGCCGTGGGCCGCGTGACCGTGGTTTCGCTCCAGCCGGGCGAGGAGCTGGTGACGGTCGCCGCCGGAGATACCGTGCGCTGGATCGTGGGCGACACGTCCAGCGGACGCGGTGCCGAGTTGCGCGTGAACGTGCTCGTTAAGCCGATCCGCTCGGGCCTCAGGACCAATCTTGTCATCACCACCAGCCGCAGGACGTACCTGTTGGAGCTGGCCTCGACGGAAAAGACGTGGATGGCGTCGGCGTCCTGGGAATATCCGCGCGACCGGATGCTGGCCTTGCAGCGCCAGGCGCAGGCGGCCAGCGCAGTCGCGCCGGTGGATTCCGGCTTGTCGTTGGAGAACCTGCGCTTCCGCTACGCGGTCAGCGGCAGTAATCCGCCGTGGAAGCCGCTGCGCGCCTTCGACGACGGGCAGAAGGTCTATATCCAGTTCCCCGCCGGCATCGCGCAAGGCGAGCTGCCGCCGCTGTTCGTGATCGGGCCGGAAGGCGACGGGCAACTGGTCAATTACCGCTTCCGCTCGCCGTACTACATCGTGGATCGGCTGTTCGGCGCGGCCGAACTGCGCCTGGGCGGTGACAAGGGCGACGTGGTGCGGATCAAGCGCACGGACGGCGTCGCGCGGAGGAACTGACCATGAGCCAGGACGACACCCCCGACCTCGCCACGCCGCAGGCGGACAAGGTCGCACCGGAGGCGGTGGCGCTGCGCGCCCAGCCGCGCCCGGTCACACGCCTGAACCGGCGCACGCTGGCCATCCTCGTTGGCGGCCTATCGGTCGCCGTGCTCGGCGCCACGATTTGGTCGCTGCAGCCCCCGCGGCGCGCGGCCAGTGAGCAGACCGAGCTTTACAACGTCGAGCGCGTGTCGAAGTCCGAAGGTCTGGATGGCCTGCCGGCGGACTACTCGAAGCTGCCGCCGAAGTTACCCGAATTGGGGCCGCCGCTGCCGGGCGATCTTGGCCCCGCCATCGTCAACTCGCAGCAGCCCGTGACGCCAGCATATGCGCCACCGGGCCATGATCCCGAGGATGCCTTGCGCAAGGAGGCCGATGCAGCGGCGGCTTCGTCGGTGTTCTTCCGCTCGGGTGGCCAACGTGCAGCCACGGTGGCGCAGGCAGCGCCGGTGGCGCCTGGCGCAGCAAGCACGCTCGCGGCCTTCGATCCGCTCGCCGGCGGGCCGGCCTCGACGGCGGCCCAGCCTGCCGACCCGACTGCCGTGCAGAACCGGCAAGACCAGAAGGAGGCGTTCCTGAAAGGCGGCGCTACGGAAACCCGCAACTCCGGCAACTTGGCGCTGCCGGCGTCGCCCTATCAGGTGATGGCCGGAACGGTGATCGCTGGCGCCTTGGTCACGGGCATCAAATCAGACTTGCCGGGCGACGTGATCGCCACGGTGACAGAGCCGGTCTTTGACACGGCCACAGGCAAGTTCCTGCTGATCCCGCAGGGATCGCGCATCCTCGGGCGCTACAACAGCCAGGTCAGCTACGGGCAGAGCCGCGTACAGGTAGTGTGGAACCGGATCATCCTGCCCGACACGTCCTCGCTCACGCTCGACAACCTTGTCGGCACCGACCCGGCCGGTTACGCCGGCCTGGAAGACGATGTGAACTGGCATTGGAATCGCATCGTCGCGGGCGCTGTGCTGACGACGCTGCTGGGCGTCGGCGCCGAGCTGGCCGCGCCTGATAACCGCCAGAACGGCAACCGCATCGTCATCGCCGGCCGTGACAGCGCCCAGGACAGCATCAACCAGGTCGGCCAGGAGATCACCCGGCGCAACATGAACATACAGCCGACGTTGACGGCGCGCCCCGGCTTGCCGGTGCGAGTCATCGTTAACCGGGATCTCGTGCTGCGGCCCTATCAGCCGCTGTTCTTCAACCGGGGAGCTTCGCAATGAGCACGACCAAGAAGCTGCGGCTCGGGCCGCTGCCCAAGACCGAGAGCGTCAAGCTGACATTCGCGTGCCCGGCCAGCCTGAAAGCCGACCTCGACCGCTATGCCGCGCTGCACGCGCAGTCGTATGGCGAAGCGGTCGATGCCGCGACGCTGATCCCGCACATGCTGGAGGCATTCATGGCTGGGGATCGAGGCTTCAAGCGCACGCAGCCCAAGAACGGAAAAGCCGCCCCTGCGTGAACAGGGGCGGCTCTAGATTGGTGCCCGAGGCCGGAATCGAACCGGCATGACCGTAAGGTCGAGGGATTTTCTTACCACTTCGACTTTCGCCGCCAACGCGCATGCGCTGTTCGTGGTCTGGAGCACGCCTTCACCATAGCCTTGCGGCCGTAGGTGCCCGCCGTCTGCTCTCTACACCTTCCCAAACTGTTGCTTGGGCTTGGCTCGGCGTTGGCTCGGGTGCAGAAGCATCCAGGGCTTTCGCCGATTTTGACGGGCTTCACTCCGGGCGTTTCCCCCCGAAGGCTCAAATTGTTCAAGTCCCTTGTGTCTACCGATTTCACCACTCGGGCGTAGCGTGCAATGCGCTGGAAACACCTACCTCCATCTACTGGCGCCTAGCTGGCTCCTGACCGTCAAGCCAAGCTATGAAGCTGCATCATGGACGCTCGCAAACCGTTGTCACTATTGGCCTTCTGGCCCGTTGGCGCAAGCAAGAAGGACTTGACAAAACAGATTTTAAGTCCGCTGTGTCTACCCATTTCACCATCGAGGCTGCGGTGAATTGTCGCAGGTTGAAAAAAAGAGGCCCCGGCAGCGCGACGCTGGCGGGGCCCATGTGCTGTCTGGAGGCGCGATCCGGAGTCGAACCGGACTAACCGGATTTGCAATCCGGGGCATAACCGCTTTGCTATCGCGCCATCTGCGTCGGTGTTGAAACACACCAATCAGCAACTCTGACAAAAAAGGGAAGCAGAGCTTCCCTTTTTGAATCTGGAGCGGGAAACGAGACTCGAACTCGCGACCTCAACCTTGGCAAGGTTGCGCTCTACCAACTGAGCTATTCCCGCATTTCTTTCGCATTTCCGATGTGTTCGTCGGAAACCATGATTCTAGCCTAAAAAATGCGGTGTTTTCAAGTGCACCGCATTTTTTTGCTCAGTGCTTCATGGCGTCGGAAGTCGACACTGGCTTGCTCACGCTCGCCGCCGCAATTTGCGCAGCAACCTCTTCCTCGGTGAGCGGAACTGGCTGCCGTTCAAGCGCGATGGACAGGACCTTGTCGATCCATTTCACCGGCACGATCTCAAGCCCCTGCTTCACGTTGTCGGGAATCTCTGCGAGGTCCTTGACGTTCTCTTCAGGAATGATCACGGTCTTGATGCCGCCACGCAGCGCCGCCAGCAGCTTTTCCTTCAAGCCACCGATCGCCGTGACTTCGCCGCGCAAGGTGATCTCGCCCGTCATGGCCACGTCTGCACGGACCGGAATGCCCGTGATCGAAGACACCAATGCCGTGGTCATCGCCGCACCTGCACTGGGGCCATCCTTGGGCGTGGCGCCGTCTGGCACGTGGATGTGAATGTCGCGCTTGTCGAACTGCTCGTCCCTGATGCCCAACATCCGCGCCCGGCTGCGCACGACCGTGCGAGCAGCTTCCACCGATTCCTTCATCACATCGCCCAGTGAACCTGTGCGCGTGATGATGCCCTTGCCAGGCATGGTGGCCACCTCAATGGTCAGCAGGTCGCCACCGACCTCGGTCCAGGCCAAGCCAACGACTTGTCCCACCTGATTCTGGGCTTCTGCGCGCCCGTAGCTGTACTTGCGCACCCCGAGGAACTCGCTCAGGTTCTCGGCGCTGATCACCACGGTGGGCTGGTACTTCTTGAGCAGAAGCCCTTTCACAACCTTGCGGCAGATCTTTGAGAGTTCGCGCTCCAGCGAGCGCACACCGGCTTCCCGCGTGTAGTAGCGAACAATGTCGCGCACGGCGTCGTCGTGCACTTCCAGTTCGCCTTCGCGAATGCCGTTGTTCTTGAGTTGCTTGGGCAACAGATAGCGAATGGCAATGTTGGTTTTCTCGTCCTCTGTGTAACCAGAGAGGCGAATCACCTCCATGCGGTCCAGCAGCGCTGGCGGGATGTTCATCGAGTTGGACGTCGCCACGAACATCACGTCGGACAAGTCGAAGTCGACCTCCACATAGTGGTCACCGAAAGTGTGGTTTTGTTCGGGGTCGAGCACTTCGAGCAACGCACTCGAGGGATCGCCGCGGAAGTCGGTGCCCAGTTTGTCGATTTCGTCCAGCAGAAACAACGGGTTGCGCGTACCTACCTTGTTCAGGCTTTGCAGCACCTTGCCCGGCATCGCGCCGATATAGGTACGACGGTGTCCGCGGATCTCCGCTTCGTCACGCATGCCACCCAGTGCCATGCGAACGTATTTGCGGCCAGTGGCCTTGGCGACCGATTGGCCCAGCGAGGTCTTGCCCACGCCGGGTGGCCCCACCAGGCAAAGGATCGGCGCCTTGACCTTGTCCACCCGTTGCTGAACCGCGAGATATTCAAGAATGCGGTCCTTGACCTTCTCCAGCCCGTAGTGGTCCTCGTTGAGCACCGCTTCGGCATGGGCAAGGTCGTGCTTGATCTTGGTCTTTTTGCTCCAGGGCAGACCGACCAATACATCGATGTAGTTCCGCACCACCGTCGCTTCGGCCGACATGGGCGACATCAGCTTGAGCTTCTTGAACTCGGCGTCAGCCTTCTTGCGCGCCTCGGCAGGCATCTTGGCGGCCTTGATCTTCTTCTCGATCTCCTCGATGTCAGCGCCCTCTTCGCCTTCACCCAGCTCTTTCTGGATCGCCTTGACTTGTTCGTTGAGATAAAAGTCGCGCTGATTCTTCTCCATCTGACGCTTCACGCGTCCACGGATCTTCTTGTCCACATTGAGGATGTCGACTTCGCGCTCGAGCTGCTCAAACAAGTTTTCCAGGCGCTTGTTGACCGGATCAAGATCCAGTACCACCTGCTTGGACTCGAGCTTCAGAGGCAGATGCGCTGCGATGGTGTCCGCAAGGCGGCCCGGATCGTCAATGCTGGAGATCGAGGTCAGGATCTCCGAGGGAATTTTCTTGTTCAGTTTGACGTACTGGTCAAACTGCTGCATGACCGCGCGACGCAGGGCCTCGAGTTCGTTGGACTGGGTGTCGGCGCGTTCCACCGAGGGGTCGACCGGACTCACGCTGGCGATGAAGTGGCTTTCGCCATCACGGATATCAAGCACCTTGGCGCGCTGCACGCCTTCGACCAACACCTTCACCGTGCCGTCGGGCAGCTTGAGCATCTGCAGAATGGTGGCCACACAGCCCATCTCGAACATGTCTTCGGTGGACGGCTCGTCCTTTGCGGCGGCTTTCTGCGCAACGAGCATGATCCGACGCTCGGACTCCATGGCCGACTCCAGCGCCTTGATGCTTTTGGGGCGTCCCACGAACAGTGGAATGACCATGTGGGGAAACACCACCACGTCGCGCAGAGGCAGCAGTGGCAGTTCGACCGGTGTACTGGGAAGGGGAGTCTGTCCGGACATTTCAACCTCGACTAAAACGGGTAAGTGGGGTCGGAGCGAGCGATCTCAACCGGACGCATCCATGACGGGGTTGGTGGGACGGTTGCCCACAAAACAGGTCATCAGGCCTGTTTTGCAGCCTCGCGATAGACCAACAACGGCGCTTTGTTCTCTTCGATGGTCGACTCGTCGACCACCACCTTCTCCACATTGCTCATGCCTGGCAGATCGAACATGGTGTCGATCAGCGCGTTTTCGAGGATGGACCGCAAGCCACGGGCACCTGTTTTGCGCGCGAGTGCCTTGCGAGCAATGGCCTTGAGCGCCGCAGGGCGCACTTCGAGTTCCGCGCCTTCCATTGCCAGCAAGCGAGAGAACTGTTTGACCACCGCATTTTTGGGTTCGGTGAGGATTTCCACCAGAGCGTCCTCGCTCAGCTCCGACAGTGCGGCGATCACAGGGACACGCCCGACCAGCTCCGGAATCAAGCCAAACTTGATCAGGTCTTCCGGCTCGATTTCCTTGAAGGCCTCGGTCACACTGCGCTGCTGCTTGCTCTTGACGACAGCGCCAAAACCGATGCCCGAGGCCTCGGTGCGGTTCTCGATGATCTTTTCAAGACCTGCGAAGGCGCCACCACAAATGAAGAGGATGTTGGTGGTGTCGACCTGCAGGAAGTCCTGGTTGGGGTGCTTTCGGCCACCCTGGGGAGGCACCGAGGCCATGGTGCCTTCGATCAACTTCAACAACGCCTGCTGCACACCCTCACCTGACACATCACGTGTGATGGACGGGTTGTCCGACTTGCGTGTGATCTTGTCGATCTCGTCGATGTAAACAATGCCCTGCTGCGCCCGCTCAACGTCGTAATTGCAGCTCTGCAGCAGCTTGGCAACGATGTTTTCCACATCCTCACCCACGTAACCGGCTTCCGTCAGCGTGGTCGCGTCGGCCATGACGAACGGCACATTGAGCATGCGCGCCATGGTCTGCGCGAGCAGCGTCTTGCCGGATCCTGTCGGGCCGATCAGGAGGATGTTGCTTTTGGCCAGCTCGACATCGTCCTTGCGGGCGTTGATCTTGTGGCGCAGGCGCTTGTAGTGGTTGTAGACGGCCACGGCCAGCGCACGCTTGGCAGGCTGCTGGCCAATCACGTAATTGTCCAGGTTGGACTTGAGCTGCGCTGGCGTGGGGACCTCGTCGCCAGAGGTTTTCACCGACTCGAGCCCGGGCAATTCATCACGAATGATGTCGTTGCACAGGTCAATGCATTCGTCACAGATGAACACCGAAGGCCCGGCGATCAGCTTCTTGACCTCGTGCTGGCTCTTGCCGCAAAACGAGCAGTAGAGCGCTTTTTCACTGGCGGTGGCTTTTTTGTCGGCCATAGGGTCTGGGAGATCGGTGTAAGGCGGTGGAAACAATGATAGTTCAAGCCCCGGGAAGGCCAAACGGGCGAAAAGAGCCCGTTTGGGTGCCGTTTGCGGGGTTAGGGAGGCCTCAGGCTGTGCCTGGGCGCTTGTCGATCACCTTGTCGATGAGCCCGTATTCGGCCGACTCGGCGGCCGACAGGTAGTAATCGCGCTCGGTGTCGCGCTCGATCTTTTCCAGGGGTTGACCCGTGCGCTCGGCCAGGATCTTGTTGAGCTGCTCCCGGGTTTTGAGGATTTCACGGGCGTGAATCTCGATTTCGGTGGCCTGGCCCTGGGTGCCGCCCAGCGGCTGGTGAATCATCACCTTGGAGTTGGGCAAGGCAAAGCGCTTGCCCTTGGCGCCCGCGGCCAGCAGGAACGCGCCCATGCTGGCGGCCATGCCGACGCAGAGCGTGGAGACATCGGACTTGATGAAGTTCATCGTGTCGTAAATCGCCATGCCGGCGCTGACCGAGCCGCCAGGTGAATTGATGTAGAACGAAATGTCCTTGTCCGGGTTTTCGCTCTCCAGGAACAACAACTGAGCCACCACAAGGTTGGCCGACTGGTCATTCACCGGACCCACCAGAAAAATCACGCGCTCCTTGAGCAGGCGCGAGTAGATGTCGTACGCACGCTCGCCGCGCCCCGACTGCTCGATGACCATGGGCACCATGCCCAAACCTTGAATGTCCATTGCGCTCATGCGTTTCTCCATGTGTTGATGCTTGCCGTGACACTACTGTAACCAACCCGACCGGCCCCTCCTGCGGTTGCCGGCAAGACCAGAACAGCCGCAGGGCCGCCGGTCACAGGTGGGGCGCAAACGCGAAAAAGAAAGGGCGGATCGCTCCGCCCTGCTCTTGGCCTGCGCGAGGGCAGGATCAGGCCTGTGCCATCAACTCGTCGAAGCTGACAGCCTTCTCGGACACCTGTGCCTTGGACAGCACGAATTCCGTGACGTTGTTCTCGATCACGATGGCTTCGACTTCGGCCATGCGGCGGTTGTCACCTTGATACCAGCGCACCACGTCGGCCGGCTTCTCGTAGGAAGCAGCGAGTTCTTCGATGTGTGCCTTGATCTGCTCCGGCTTGGCATGCAGCTCGTTCACGCGGACCAGCTCGGCCACCACGAGGCCCAGACGCACGCGGCGCTCGGCCTGCGGACGGAACAGCTCTTCAGGGATGGGGGCCTTCTCGGCATCTTTCACGCCACGCTGCTTGAGGTCGGCGCGCGCGCCTTCCACCAGGCGGTCCAGCTCGGCCTGCACGACCGACTTGGGCAGGTCCAGCTCGGCCTTGGACACCAGGGCGTCCATCACGGCCTGCTTGTTGCGGGCCTGCAGGCGGAACTTGACTTCACGCTCCAGGTTCTTGCGGATGTCGGCACGCAGGCCCTCCACCGTGCCGTCGGCAATGCCGAGCGACTTGGCAAAAGCTTCGTCAACGGCCGGCAGGTTGGCGGCTTCCAGCTTGTTGACGGTCACGAGGAAGTCGGCGGTCTTGCCGGCGACGTCCTTGCCGTGATAGTCCGCCGGGAAAGCGAGCGGGAAGGTCTTGGACTCACCGGTTTTCATGCCACGAACGGCATCTTCGAACTCTTTGAGCATCTGGCCGTCGCCGACGATGAACTGGAAGGCTTCTGCCTTGCCGCCTTCGAAGGGTTCGCCATCGATCTTGCCGGCGAAATCGATGGTGGCGCGGTCACCGTCCTGCGCCGCCTGATCCTGGGCGCGCTGGGCGAACGTGCGGCGCTGCTTGCGCAAGATGTCGAGCGTGCGGTCGATGGCGGCGTCGGTCACTTCTGCGGCCACTTTTTCCACCGTGGCGGTCGACAGGTCTTCGATCTTGACTTCGGGATACACCTCAAAGACCGCATCGAAGGTCAGCTGGCCTTCAGGGGCGCCTTCCTTCTCGGTGATCTTGGGCTGACCGGCCACACGCAGTTGCGCTTCGTTGGCGGCACTGGCGAAAGCTTCGCCGACCTTGTCGTTCATGACTTCGTAGTGCACCGAGTAGCCGTAGCGCTGGGCCACGACGTTCATCGGCACCTTGCCGGGACGGAAGCCGTCCATCTTGACGTCGCGCGCGATGCGCTTGAGCCGGGTGGACACTTCGTTCTGAATCACGTCGGCGGGCAGCGTCAGCGTGATCTTGCGCTCCAGCTTTTCCAGGGTTTCAACGGTCACGGTCATGGGGTTTCTCCAAAGGGATGGTGTTCGGCCAGCCAAACCGGCCGAGCCTCGAAAATGTCTTCATCGATGGTGTGGCGGGCGAGCGTCCACCGCGATCTGGAGGCGAGCCGCCTTCGGCGGTCACCCCGGCTCACACCACCGGGAAAGCACGAGAGCAGTGACAGCAGTTGCCTGTCCTGCAATGCGCAGGGGACGATCCAGAGGGTGTTGCCCGCCTGCCATGGCAACCCGCCATTCTAGCCAATACGGGGGCGCCCCTTTCCCCCGTTGCCGTATCAGGTTCAGCGCGGCAGGCGCATCGCCCGGTCGGGCGGCGGCGGGGTCTGCGCGCCGGTCATGATGAAAGAGAGCATGGTGTAGTACCCGGCGATGCCGAGCAGGTCCACCACACCTTGTTCACCCCAGGCCTGAATCGCTGCCTGCCAGGTGGCGTCGTTCACCTGGCGTTCGACCAGCGATTGCTGCACCACCGCATGGACGAGACGCTCGTCCTCCCGCTCAAACGGGGGCTCCCGGCGTTCGGCGATCGCATCGATGACCGCTGCCGAAATGCCCTCTCGCAGCGCAATGGGCGCGTGGATGGACCATTCGACCTGCTGGTTCCAGTGACGGGCGGTCAACAGGATGGCCAGTTCGGACAGCCGCAGGCCAATGGCGCTGCGGTAACGCAGGTATTCGCCCATGCGCTGCGCGTGCACGCAGAGCTCCGGGCTGCGCAGCAGGGGAATGAAAGGCTCGATCAGGGCGCCGCGTGGTCCGGCAATGATCTCCTGTGCGCACGCCCGCTGCTCGGCAGACCAACTGGCGGGATCAAGGGGGGGCAAACGGTCGTGGCTCATGCGTGGGGTGTTTGAAATGCAGAGAGATGTCCATAGCGGCCAAGGTCGATGGCCGTCTCGTGCAGGGTCTGATGCGCCCTTTCGGCCACGCCCAGCGAGGCACAACCGGGCGCCTGGGCCGGGTTGGAAGCCTGTTCCATGTACCCACCCAGCCAGCGTGCCCGGGCTACCGCCATTGTGCCCGCCTGCAGCCGCGCACTCTCATACGCTTGCAGAGCCCCGCCCGTGGCGCCGTGCTGCTGCAGGGCATCGGCCAGGGCCACGGCATCTTCGGCGGCCTTGGTCACGCCCATGCCGATGTGGGGCCGGGCAACGAAGGCGGCGTCGCCCATGACGGCCACGCGGCCCGCGCACAACTGGTCGGACTGCAGATCGAAGATGGGTTGGAAAAAGGGCTGTGCGGTCTTCTCGATGACCTCGGCGAACTGGGGCGCGAGCAAGCGCTGGGCATCTTGCCGGGCCTGAGCAATGTGCCGCCACGACACGCGGTTGGGCGGCACGCCCAGGGGGTGGTGCACGCCATCGGCATCGGTCATGAGACGGGCCAGTGCGTCGCCGGCTGCCACGGGGCGGTACCAGACGAAGTTGTAGGCCCGGCGGCCGGGGGTCAGGTCGTTGCCCGGGCCAGCCACGGGATAGCCAATGATCTGCTCGGTGTCGGTCATGCAAAAGCCGAAACGCGGGAACAGCGTGGACAGGGTGTGCTGCGACAGCACCGACTCTTCGCACACGCCACGCCAGGCGACGTAGCCAGCGTAGCGCGGCTGGGCCTGTGCAAAGTATTGCTGCCGCACCACGGAGCGGATACCGTCGCTGGCCACGACCAGATCGCCCTGCCACTGCTGCGCCTGTCCGTCGCGCTCGGCATGCACCGTCACACCGTCGGGATGTTCCTGCACGCGCGTCACCGAAGTGCCCTGCAGGTAACGCTCCGCAGGGAACGCCGCCAGCAACAGCTGGTACAGGCGGCTCCAGGATGTGAGGACCTGCGGCATGTCCAGCAGGGTGTCGGTGCTGCCGTCGCTGCGCAGCATGACGCGCCCCGGCACGGCCACACCCAGCGACGCATCGGCCTGCAGGCCCGCCCTTCCCAGCGCCGCCTCGAGCGCGTCGTGCGACACGATGCCGGCGCCTCGGCCGTTCATCGAGCCGCGCACTTTCTCCAGCACGGTCACGTCGTGACCGTCGCGGTGCAGAACGTTGGCCGCGAACAAGCCGCCCAACGATCCCCCCACCACACAGATGCGAGCCATGTGCTGTCTCCTTGATGTTCAGGGCGCAGGTGGCCGGTCCAGCGCCTGCTTCTCGGCCACCGGGTAATTGAGCTCGACGACCACACCGCTGGGATCGTCGAGAAACAGCTGGTGCAGCCCCACGCCGGGCACCGTGCGCTCGCGCGGCTCCACGCCGGCGGCCCGCAAGCGCTGCAGCATGCCCGCGAGATCGGTGGCGAAGAAGGCCACATGGTCGACCGCGCCGCTGCCCTTGAGGGAGGCCTCGTTGCGCTCGCCCAGATAGCCTTCCAGGCCCGAGCGGTCGTTGGGGTCGATACCGATCACGTGCACGGCGGCGTTGGCGAAGGCCTCCTTGGGGCCCTGGTAGAGCCAGTACCCCGGAAAGGGAAACTCGGGGCGCGGCCCTTCCTGCAGCCCCAGCAGGTCCACATAGAAGGCGCGTGTCGCGGCGAGATCCGTGGTGCGGATCGAAAAATGATTGAGTGAAATGCCCATGGGTGGCTCCGGTAAGCGGTCTTCAGGTCGCAGGACGCGACATGCGATCAAGCACATCGAACACCGCTGCGGTGTCGTGCAGGCCGTGGCCCATGCCCATGGCGGCGTCGTACAGCGGCACGGTGGCGGCGAACAAAGGCGCAGGCACGCCCGCCTCTTTCAGGGCTGCGGCGATGAGCTTCATGTCTTTTTGCCAGACGGCGATCTTCATCGTCACCGTCTTCCAGCCTTCGTTCTCCATCTGCGGGCCGCGCACCTGCAACATGCGCGAGCCCCCCGCGCCGCCCGCCAGCACCTTCACAGCCGTGCTGGGCGCGATACCCCAGCGCTGACCCAGCAGCAGCGCCTCTGCCGTGGACACGTTGTGGATCGCCACCAGCAGGTTGGCCATCAGCTTCATCTTCATGCCGTTGCCGAAGGCACCCAGATTGAACTGCGCGCTGGTGAAACCCTTGAACACCGGCTCCACCTTGCGGATGGCGGCAGCCGGGCCGCTGGCGTAAATGGTGAGATCCTTCAACGCCGCCTGCGCGCCGGTGCCCGAGAGCGGGCAGTCCAGCAACACAACACCCGCCTTTTGCAGGGCGTCACGCGCCTGGCGCTTGTCTTCAATGTCCAGCGTGCTGGTCTCGATCACGATCAGGCCACGCGCTGCGCCGGCGGCGAGATCGCGCGCCGCATCAAACAGCGCGGCCGCGCTGGGCAAGGACGTGATCACCGCGTCGACCCGTCCGGCCACATCGGCTGCGCTCTTGCAGACCGTGCCGCCCATGGCCTTCAAGGCCTTGCGCGCGGCGGGGCTGGGGTCGTAGCCCCAGACCTCGAAGCCGTCGCGGCGCAGGTTGTGGGCCATGGCCGAACCCATGATGCCCAGACCAAGCACGCCCACGCGCTGACGTGCTTGCGCCGTGGCGACGGGGGCGGCGGGGGTGGATGTGGCGCCGGTGCCGGTGCCTGTACCTGTGCGACGGCGACGGGGGGACGGGGCAGCGGTTGCCGCGGCTTTTTTGGTGCTCATTTGATCTCCTAATTGTTGTAAATCGCTAAAATAGTTTAAACACAACATCCAAAAACGAGGAGACATTTCGTGAATACCACCGCCAGCCGACCCCACTCAACCCACCCCGACACCCCCGTGCGCATCGGCCTGCTGGGCTATGGCTGGTGGGGCAAAACCATCGCTGCGCAGCTCGCGGCAACGCCGGTTTTGCAGCTCGCAGGCGTGGCTGAAATCCAGCCCGAGGCGCTCGCCGCCATGGCCTCGGACCCGCTCTTGCAAGGCGTTGTGCTGCACGGCGACCCAGCCGCACTGCTCGCACAAGCCGACGTGGAAGCTGTCATCCTGTGCACGCCGCATCCCCAGCATGCGCAGCAAATCGTGGCCGCCGCCGAGGCCGGCTTGCATGTGTTCTGCGAAAAGCCGCTGTGCCTCACGCTGGAAGACGCACGCGCCGCGGTGGCCGCTTGCGAACGCGGGCAACGCGTGCTCGGCATCGGCCATGAGCGGCGCTTTGAGCCCGAGGTGGTGGCGCTGCGCGAGCTGATCGCGTCCGGCGAACTGGGGGAGGTGCTGCAGATCGAGGCCAACTTCAGCCAGGACAAATTTCTGGCCCTGCCCAAGGACAACTGGCGCCTCTCGAACACCCTTGCGCCGGTGGGCCCGCTCACGGCCACGGGCATCCATCTGGTGGACCTGAGCATCGCCATCCTGGGCCCCTGCGAAACGCTGTGGGCGCGCCTGGCCACGCTGGGTTCGGACTTCGCCAACGGTGACACGCTGGGCATCATGATGGGCTTTTCCAACGGCGCCAACGCCATGATCAGCGCCGTGCTCGCCACCCCTTTCGAAGGGCGCTTTGCCGTGTATGGCTCCAAGGGCTGGGTGGAAATCCGCGACCGCACCCACCCCGAAAAACCCACCGGCTGGGACATCACCACCACCCTGCGCGGGCAGACCCAGACGCGCCGCTTTGCCGAGCCAGCGCCCTCTGTGCGACTGAACCTGGAGGCCTTTGCCCGCGCGGTGCGCGGTGTGGCGCCCTACCCCGTCACGCCCCGGGAGATGCTGGCCAACGTGGCCGCGCTCGAAGCTATCATGACGTCCGTCCGCCAGCGCACGCTGGTCAGCGTTCCCCAGCCCTGAACACGAGCCACCCTTTGGCCACCCGCAAAACCACCACCAGCGCCAAACGACTGAGCGCCGCCGAGCGCGAAGCCCACATCACGCAGGAAGCCGTGCGCTTCTTTGCCGAGGTCGGGTTTGGCGGTGACACGCGGGAGCTGGCCAAGCGGCTCGGCGTCACCCAGTCGCTGCTCTACAAATACTTCCCCAACAAGGAAGCCCTGATCAACCGCGTGTACGAGGTGGTCTACATGGGGCGGTGGAACCCTTTCTGGGAGACCACCATCCAGGACCGCAGCGTGCCCATTCAAGAGCGGCTCACCCGCATGTACATCGAGTACAGCAAGGCCGCGCTCACGCGCGACTGGGTGCGCATCTTCATGTTTTCCGGCTTGCGCGGCGAGGACATCAACCGCAAGTACCTCACCATCCTGCGCCGGCGCATCCTGGAGCCGCTGGCCATTGAGCTGCGGCACGAATTCGGCCTGCCATCGGTGACCGAAGTGCCCTTGAGCACGATGGAGCTGGAACTGATCTGGAGCATCAACGCGCGGGTGTTCTATTTCGGCCAGCGCCAGTGGATCTTTGACGTGCCGGTGGAAGACCCGCTGGACGACCTGATCGCCATGACGATCGAGCATTTCCTCATCGGTGCGCGCGCCATGCTGCCGCGCATCGTGGGCCAGGCGCCCGCCACGCCAGTGGCGGCCATCCTGCCCGCCACCACCCCGCTTTAACCGCTTTCGGCGCCGCATGCGCTTCGCGCCATCCGGCTCGGGTTTTCCCCGATATTTGTAGATCACTTGATCACGTTAAAGTAATCACATGATCAACAACGAACTGCAAAAGCAGCTTGTCGCGAACGCCGCGGCCTTCGATTCGCGCGACTTGCGCCAGGCCTTGAGTGCATTCGGCACCGGCGTTACGGTGGTCACCACGCTGGATGCCGACGCGCGTCCGGTGGGGGTCACGGCCAACTCGTTCAACTCGGTGTCGCTGGAGCCGCCCATCGTGCTCTGGAGCCTGCGCAAGGCATCGCCAAGCCTGCCGGCGTTCGATACCTGTGGCCGATTCGTGATCCACGTGCTCACGCTCGACCAGATGCCGCTCTCGCAGCGCTTCGCCAGCCCGGTGCCCGAAAAATTCCGCGGTGTCGCGCACGCGCCCGGCGGGCACGGCCTGCCGGTTCTCGAAGGGTGCGCCGCCGTGTTTGAGTGCCAGACCGAGCAGCGCCACGAGGTCGGCGACCACATCCTGTACCTCGGCCGCGTGCAGGCCTACCAACACCGCCCCAGCGCGGGCCTGCTCTTCTGTCAGGGCCGCTATGCCCAAGGCGTGAGCCTCGCGCAGAGCGCAGCCTGAGATTCCGTTCACCCCACCACCGGACCCCCCATGAAATACAGCACCTTCATGATGCCGCTGCACCCGCCCGGGCGCAGCGTGACCGAAACCCTGCAGGAAGACCGCCAGGCCGTGATCCTGGCCGACCGCCTGGGCTTCAGCGAAGCCTTTGTCGGCGAGCACGTCACGGACTCGGCCGAGCCGGTCACCTCCAGCCTGCTGTTTCTGGCCACGCTGATTGGCGAAACGCAGCAGATCAAGCTGGGCAGCGGCACGCTGAACCTGCCCAACTCGCATCCGGCCACGGTGGCTGCGCAGGCCGCGATGATGGACCACCTCGCCAAGGGCCGGTTCATCCTGGGCATCAGCCCCGGCGGCCTCATGTCCGACGCGGAGGTGTACGGCAACCTGCGCAACGACCGCAACGCCATGTTTGTCGAGTGCATCAACTCGGTGCTGAAGATCTGGTCGTCCGAGCCGCCTTACAACATCGAAGGCAAATTCTGGAACGTGTCGGTGAAAGACACGATGGCGGTGGAGTACGGCCAGGGCGTGATCATGAAGCCCTTCCAGCTGCCGCACCCGCCCATCGTGGGCACGGCGGTGGCGCCGTTTTCGCAGGGCGTGGCCGAGATGGCCAAGCGCGGCTGGACGCCGCTGTCGGCCAACTTCCTCATGCCCGAATGGGTCAAGACCCACTGGCCCAAATACGTGGAGGGGCGCACCGCCGTGGGCGCTGTGGCCGACCCGGCCGACTGGCGCGTGGCCAAGAGCATCTTCGTGGCCGACGACGAAGCGACCGCACGGCGCTACGCACTGGAGGCGGGCGGGCCGTACCACTTCTACTTCAAGCAACTGGTGCGCAAGCTCGTCACCGGCGGCGGGCGCGGCAACCTCTTCAAGACCGACCCGGCCATGCCCGACAGCGACATCACGCCCGACTACGTGACGCAGCGCCTGGTGCTGGCTGGCACGGTGAATTCGGTGGTCGACCAGATCCTCGCGTTCCGCGAACAGGTGGGCGACTTCGGCAACCTCGTGTACGCCTGCCACGACTGGATGGACCCCGCGCTGGGCCGCCGCTCGATGGAGCTGTTTGCCAACGAGGTGATGCCGCGCGTGAACGCGGCCATTGCCCGGGAGCGCACCACGTCGAGCGCCGCCGTGGCGAGCGCCACATGAGCGCGCCGATGAACACCATCCGCGTGCCACTGCGCGACATCGAAGTGCACGCCACGGTGTGCGGCAGTGGCCCGTGGGTCACGCTGGCGCACGCCTTGGGCGCCAGCCACGCCATGTGGGCCCCGCAGGTGCAGGCGCTGGCGGCCCGCCACACCGTGCTGGCGTACGACATTCGCGGCCACGGCCAGAGCGGTGTGACGCCCGGCCCTTATTCGCTGGAAGGGCTGGCCGACGACGCGCAGGCGCTGCTGGCGCACTTGGGCGTGGCGCGCACGCACTGGGTGGGCCTGTCGCTGGGCGGCATGATCGGCCAGGTGCTGGCGCTGCGCCACCCCGAGCGGCTCGACCGCGTGGTGCTGGCCGACACCAACGCCGTGGTGCCGCCCACCGGCCAGGCCATGTGGACCGAGCGCGCCGCGCTGGCGCGCCGCGAGGGCATGCAGGCGCTGGTGGACGGCACGCTGGGGCGCTGGTTCACCCCCGCCTTTGCCGCGCGCGATCCGCAGACGCTGGAGCAAGTGGGCGCACAGATCGCCGCCACACCCGCCGAAGGCTATGCCGCATGCTGCAGCGCCATTTGCGGACTGAACACACTTGACCGACTGCCCGGCCTCACGCACCCCGCGCTGGTGATGGTGGGCGAGCAGGACCACGCCACACCCGTGGCGCTCTCGCGGCAGATCGCGCAAGCGTGGCCCGGTGCACAGCTCGTGGTGCTGCCCGATGCAGCGCACCTGAGCAACCTGGAGCAGCCCGACGCGTTCAACCGCGAGCTGCTGCGCTTCCTCGGGTAGACCGCGATGGCGGCGCACACGGGCACTTCATCGACGGCTGGACGGCGCGCCCTCCAGCGGCACGGCAGCGTTCGCGTCGCCCGCGGCAAAGCTGAAGATGCCCAGGCGCTCCATGCGCGAGAACTCGGCCACCACCAGTTCGTGCACCAGCGAGAGCGAGGGATTGGGGCGTGGGTCGATGCGGGTGGCCAGCACCAGCAAGCGGTTGAGCTGCACGCCCGAAATTTCGGACATCACCAGCGGCTGCGCTTGCGGGTCGCCGCGAAACACCGACACCGGCATGATCGTGGCCCAGCGCCCGCGCATCACCAGCTCGCGGATCGAGTCGACCGAATCGATCTCGGCGCGCACCTGCAGCGACTTGCCCAGGCTGGCGAGCTGGCGGTCCACCAGGCTGCGGTGCAGGCTGGTCATGAGCAGCGGAATGCGCGCGAGCTGCGTCACCGACACCACCGGACCAATGCGCATCTGCGCATGCGACACCAGCGCAAAGGGTTCGCCCAGCAAGGGCTGAAACGACAGCGAACGCCCGGGTTCCGGGTTGGTGAGCACGGCCATGTCGATCATGCCGCGCTCCAGCCAGTCGAGCAGTGCCGGCGTGAAGGCCTCGCGGGCGCGCAATTCCAGCTCGTCCATGGCGTCGATGCAGCTCTCGAGCAGGCGCGGCAGCAGCAGCCGCGCCAGCGTGGGCGATGCGCCCAGCACCACCGGCGCGCGCACTTTTTCCTGGCTGTGCGCGAGCCGGCGCTCCAGCCGCGCCGTCTCGGACAGGATGCGCTGGGCCGACTCGTACAGCGTCACGCCCGCCGGTGTGAGGCGCACACCGCGCGGCAGGCGCTGCAGCAGCTGCACGCCCATCTCCTCCTCCAGATCGCGCATCTGGCGGGTGAGCGCGGGTTGCGCAATCGGTATCGCAGCAGCCGCTGCGGTCAGGCTGCCGCTGTCGGCAACCGCAATGAAATAGCGAAGGGTTTTCAGGTTCATGGCGCCAGGATGATGGCACCGATGCGCAGGCCGATCAATATCAAAGTGATATGGCAGCGCGCGAATACAGCATTAGACATGGCCGGGGGCGCTGCGTACGCTCAGCGCTGTTCACGACAACACGGAGACAAGCCATGAAACTGCTGAGCCGCCTGGCGCTCGCCACCCTGCTCGCCCTGCCCCTGGCCGCCCAGGCGCAGGGTTACCCCAACAAGCCCATCAAGATGATCATTCCGCTGGCCGCCGGCAGCGCGGTGGACAACGCCGCGCGCGTGGTCACCCAGAAGATGGGCGAGACCCTGGGCCAGGGCTTCGCGGTGGAGAACATCGCCGGCGCGGCCGGCGTGACCGGCGCCGAGCGCCTCGCGCGCTCCACCCCCGACGGCTACACCATCGGCGGCTTCAACGACAGCGTGCTCACCATGGTGCCGCACCTGGTGCCCAAGATGCCCTGGAACGCCCTCACCGACTTCGTGCCCGTCTCGCTGGTGGGCACGATCGAGTGGGGCCTGGTCGTCAAGGCCGAGTCGCCCTACCGCACGCTGGCCGACTTCCTCGCCGCCGCCAAGGCCGCGCCCGGCAAGCTGAACTACGGCAGCGGCGGCAACGGCAGCCCGCAGCACATCGGCATGGCACTCATCATGGACCGCGCACAGATCGACGTGGTGCACGTGCCCTACAAGGGCGCCACGCCCGCCGCCGTGGCCGTGGCCGCGGGCGAAGTGGACGTATCCATGCAGGGCCTGGGCACCGTGACCTCGCTCATCCAGGGCGGCAAGCTGCGCCTGCTGGCGGTCTCCACGCCGCAGCGGCTGGCGCAGTACCCCAACGTGCCGACCTTCCAGGAAAGCGGCATGCCCAACTTCACCTTCAACTCGTGGTTCGCCATGGTCGCGCCGGCCGGCACGCCGCCCGAGATCGTGCAGCGGCTCAACGACGCGGTGCGCACCGCCGTGAACGACCCCGCCACGCGCGAGAAGTTGATCGGCATCGGCGTGACGCCGCGCGGCACCACCGCGGCCGAGTTCGGCACCGCCACCAAGGCGCAGTACGAGCTCTACCGCAAGGTGATTCAGGACAAGGGCATTTCGGCCAACTGAGCGCCCCGCGCTCAACCCCGAAACCGATCGCGAACCCGACCCACACCGCCCTTTCCATGAACTCCAACCATGTCTCCGTCGAAGCGCTGCAGCGCTTCATCCAGTCGGCCTTTGTCAGCCAGGGCTTGCCCGAGGCCGATGCCGGGCAAGTGGCCAGCCTCATGGCCGAAGCCGACCTGCAAGGCTCGGACGGCCACGGCGTGATCCGCCTGCCCCAGTACATCAAGCGCATCCAGGCCGGCGGCATCAACAAGCATCCCAAGATCCGCGTCGTGCAGGAGCGCGCGGCCATGGCCGTGGTCGACGGCGACAACGGCATGGGCCACCTCGTGGTCTCGCGCGCGGTGGACATCGCCATCGAGAAGGCGCGCACCTGTGGCGTGGCCTGGGTCGGCACGCGCTACAGCAACCACGCCGGGCCCGCTTCGCTCTACGCACGCCGCCCGCTGCAGCACGACATGCTGGGCCTGTATTTCGCGGTGGGCAACGCCAACCACCTGCCGCCCTGGGGCGGCATGGACATGCTGCTCTCGACCAACCCGATTGCTGCCGGCATTGCCACCGACGAAGAACCCCCCGTGGTGCTCGACATGGCCACCACCGTGGCCGCCTACGGCAAGGTGAAGGCCAAGGCCAAGCGCGGCGAGCAGATGCCCCCGGGCTGGATGATCGACCGCCAGGGCAAGCCCCTGCTGGACCCCAACCGCGCCGGCGAAGGCTTCCTGCTGCCCATTGGCGACCACAAGGGCTACGGCCTGGCGCTCATCGTCGGCCTGCTGGCGGGCACGCTGGGCGGCGCGGCCATGGGCCGCGACGTGATCGACTTCAACGCCGACTTCAAGACCACCACCAACACCGGCCAGGCCATCCTGGTGATCGACCTCGCCGCCTTTGGCGACCCCGCCGTGTTCAAGGGCGCGGTCGACAAGCTCGTGCGCGACATCCGCGACAGCGAGCGCCTGCCGGGCGTGGACCGCATCTGGCTGCCCGGCGAGCAGAGCCACGAGAAGCGCGGCCGCTACCGCGAACAGGGCATCCCGATTGCCGCCGGCCTGATGACCGACCTCCACACCCTGGCGTCCGACCTCGGCATCGCCCCCCTGCAAGAAATGGCCCTCGCATGACGATCACCTCCTTCAACCCCGCCACCGACGCCGTGCTGGCCGAACTCCCCTCGCACGACGAAGCCGCCATCGAGAAAAAGCTCGACGACGCCGCCAGCGCCCAGCGCCAATGGGCACGCACGCCCCTGGCCGAGCGCATGGCCCTGCTCAAGCGCGTGGCGCAAGCCCTGCGTGAGCAGAAGGCCGAGATGGCGCCCCTGGCCACGCTGGAGATGGGCAAGCCCCTGGCCGAGAGCCTGGGCGAAGTGGAAAAGTGCGCCTGGAACTTCGACGTGTACGCCGATGCCGCCCCCCGCTTCCTGGCCGACCAGGTGGTGGCCAGCAGCGCCAGCGACAGCCGCATCGTGTTTGATCCGCTGGGCGTCGTGCTCGCCGTCATGCCCTGGAACTACCCCTTCTGGCAGGTCATGCGCGCAGCGGCGCCCGTGCTCGCCGGTGGCAACGGCATGGTGCTCAAGCACGCGAGCAACGTGCCGCAATGCGCGCTGGCACTCGAAGCCGTGTTCGAGCGCGCGGGTGCGCCCAAGGGCCTGTTCACCACGCTGCTGGTGGGCTCGGGCGAGGTGGCGCGCCTCATCGACGACCGCCGCATCCACGCCGTCACCTTCACCGGCTCCACGCCGGCCGGGCGCAGCATCGCGTCGCAGGCCGGGCGCGCGCTCAAGAAGCAGGTGCTGGAGCTCGGCGGCTCCGACCCCTTCATCGTGCTGGCCGATGCCGACGTGGAAGCGGCCGCCGCCGTGGCCGTCAAGGCGCGCTTCCAGAACACCGGGCAGAGCTGCATCGCGGCCAAGCGCTTCATCGTCGAACACGCCGCGGCCGACCGTTTTGTGGAAGCCTTCGTGGCCGGCGCGCGCAAGCTGGTGGTGGGTGACCCGATGACCGACGGCACCACACAAGGCGCCATGGCCAAGCGCAACCTGCGCGACGAACTGCACGCGCAGGTGCAGGCCAGCGTGCAACAGGGCGCCAAACTGCTGATGGGCGGCAAGCCCGTGGCCGGGCCCGGCGCCTTCTACGAACCCACGGTGCTCGACCACGTCGCCCCCACCATGACCGCCGCCAGCGAAGAAACCTTTGGCCCTGCCGCCGCCATCCTGCGCGTGGCCGATGCGGACGAAGCCGTGCGCGTGGCCAACGGCACGCCCTTCGGCCTGGGTGCGGCGCTCTGGACGTCCGACCTCGACCGCGCACGCCAGCTCACGCGCCAGATCGACGCCGGCGCCGTGTTCGTCAACGGCATGGTGGCGTCCGACCCGCGCCTGCCGTTTGGCGGCACCAAGGAATCGGGCTACGGCCGCGAGCTCGGAGCCCTCGGCCTGCACGAATTCACCAACATCAAGACCGTGTGGACGGGTCCCGCA
>NZ_JAHVAB010000060.1 GCF_019264445.1 Hydrogenophaga sp. | reverse complement strand
TGCAAAAGGCCCGCAGTGCGGGCCTTTTGCATGGGGCCTGGCCGAAGGGGCCAGGGGGCGATCAGCCGCCCTTCTTCGAGCGCTTGCCGGGGTTCTTCTTGCTGCGCGTGGCCACGCCGCGCTCCAGGCTCACGCGCTGGCCACGGCCCGGCGTGGCCAGGCTGACGCCAGCAACGGGCTTCGGACGGGGGGTGGCTTTGCGGTCGGCTTCGGTGACGATTTTGTTGCCCATGGCTGGTTCCTGAGAGAGATTGCAAAAGCCGCTATTAAGCCATAGCCACAGGGGCCGTCCCCGGCGGCTTTCCCTGCCCCGCTCCCAGGGCCAGACGCACCCCCACCCAATACCCCGCAGGGTTACTGGGTTTTTCCAGACAAAGCGGATCAACAGGCCTAGCATTGATTCCGTAATGAATCAACGTTTCATATACAAAACACCAACCGCATTCCGCAGGCTCCCATGAACGACGCACTTCACGGCTCCCGCGCAACCGCCCCGGCACACGGCGGTCTGCATCCCGCGATCGAATTCATCGGCGTCGACAAGCGCTTTCCCGCCCGCGGCAAGAACCCTGAAGTGATCGCGGCGCGCAACGTGACGCTGTCCATCCAGCCAGGCGAAGTGGTGTCGCTCATTGGACCATCGGGCTGCGGCAAAAGCACGCTGCTCAACATGGGCTCGGGCCTGGCCAAGGCCTCGGCGGGCATCGTCAAGGTCAACGGCGAAGTGGTCACCGGGCCGAACAAGCACGTCGCCTTCATGCTGCAGAAAGACCTGCTCATGCCCTGGCGCACGATTGCGCAGAACGTCGAGTTCGGCCTGGAGCTGCGCGGCGTGAAGCCGTCCGAGCGCGCGGCCATCTCCACCCGGCTGCTGGCCCAGTGCCACCTCAAGGGCTTTGGCAACAGCTACCCGCACCAGCTCTCCGGCGGCATGCGCCAGCGCGCGGCCATGGCGCGCACGCTCGCGGTCGACCCCATCGTGCTGCTGATGGACGAGCCCTTCTCTGCCCTCGATGCACAGACCAAGATGATCCTGCAGCAGGACCTGGCGCGCACCGTGGCCGAGCACCAGAAGACCGTGCTCTTCATCACCCACGACCTGGCCGAAGCCGTGGCGCTGTCGGACCGCATCCTGGTCATGAGCGAGCGCCCCGGCACCATCGTTGAAGAAATCGTGGTCGACATCCCCGGGCGCGACAACCCGATGGCGCGCCGCAAGCACCCCGACGTGGGCGACTACGTGAGCCGCCTCATGGACCTGCTCAAGCTCGACGCACAGACCGACGTGCACTGAACCCCCTCCGTTTCCTTCCACCTGCCCACTGGAGTTGCCATGAAGATGACCCGCGCTTTCAACGGAACCCGCCGTGCCTGCCTGAGCCTGCTCGCCACCGCGGCGCTGGCCGTTCCCCTGGGCGCGCACGCGCAGGTGCAGGAAATCACCTACCTGCTGCCCGCGCCGGGCACGCTGCCGGCCTTTGGCCCCTGGATGCTGGCGCAGGCCAAGGGCTACTACGAGGCCGAAGGCCTGAAGGTGAACTTCGTGACCGCGCGCGGCGGTGTGGACGTGGCCAAGCAGATTGGTGCGGGCAACGCCGTCATTGGCGGCGCCATCGGTGACACGCCCATCATTGCGCGTGCCCAGGGCATTCCGGTGAAGGCCGTGGCGGTGCTGGGCGCCGGCTCGCTCACACAGCTGGTGAGCCACAAGGATGAAAAGATCGAGAGCCCGCGCGAGCTCAAGGGCAAGACCGTGACCGTGCTCGCCTACACCGACACCACCTACTACGCGCTGCTGGGCATGCTCAGCAAGGTGGGCCTGACCAAGAACGATGTGAACATCCAGGCCGCAGGCCCCGCGGGTGTGTGGCAGCAGTTCGCCGCCAAGAAGGCTTCTGCCATGGCCGGCGTGCCCGACTGGACCGTGAGCGCCATGGACGCGGGCGCGCAGGTCGACATCCTGCCCGCCGACATCTACTTCAAGAGCATGGCCCAGGCCATCCTCGCGTCTGACGAGACCATTGCCAAGAACCCGCAGCTCATCCAGAAGCTGGTGCGCGCCACGCTCAAGGGCATGAAAGACATCATGGCCGACCCCAAGGCCGCCACCGCCGTGTACGTGAACCACGTGCCGGTGCACAAGGGCAAGGAAGCCAGCATCCAGAAGGCCTTCGAGCTGTTCAACAAATACGTGTACGCCGCGCAGAAGGTGCCCGGCCTGATGGACGAAGCGCGCCTGGGCGAGCTGCAGAAGTTCTACGTCACTAACGGCGTGGTGCCCAAGGAGACGCCGCTCAAAGAGCTCTACACCAACCAGTTCGTGACGGCCAAGTAAGCCACGCCAGCCCCTCCCCGCCTTCGAAAGTCCCGAGATGAAAGACGTACTGCAGCGCTACAGCACGGCGCTCTGGAGCCTGCTGGTTCTGGTGGTGTTCATGGCCGCCTGGGAGTTTGGTCCCGGCGCGCTGGGCGTGCCCGAGTTTGTGCTGCCGCCGTTCTCGCGGGTGTGGGAAGAGGCCGTGCGCATCTGGGGCAGCGAGCGGCTGCTCTGGCACGCGGGCATCACGGGCGCGGAGGTGGTGATCGGCTTCATCCTGGGTTCGCTGCTGGGCGCGCTCATTGGCTACGCCCTGGGCCTGTCGCCCAAGGTGGAAGCCGTGCTCTCGCCCTACCTGCTGGCGCTGCAGATCGCACCCAAGGTCGCATTTGCGCCGCTGTTCGTCATGTGGCTGGGCTACACCATGTACCCCAAGATCCTGGTGGCGGTGCTGATCGTTTTCTTCCCCGTGCTCATCAACGTGCTCTCGGCCATGCGCACCATGGACCACGACCTCATCAACCTCGCGCGCTCGTTCTCGGCCACCCGCCTGCAGGTGTTCCGCATGGTCGAGTTCCCCACCACCCTGCCCCCGCTGTTTTCGGGCCTGCGCATCGCCAGCACGCTGGCGGTGATCGGTGTGGTGGTCGGTGAACTGGTCGGCGGCAACATGGGCCTGGGCTACCTGCTGGTCTTCTTTGAAGGCCAGGGCAACACGGCCGGCGTGTTCGTGATCATTGCGGCGCTCACCGTGATCGGCATCGTGGCCTATTACGCCGTGGTGATCGCCGAGAAGCGCGTTCTGCACTACCTGCCCAGCGCCGAGCGGCGCGTGGCCTGAAAAACGTGAACACCCCCCTGCGCCGCTGCGCGGCTTCCCCCCTCTCTGGCGCGCCTTCGGCGCTGGGAGGGAGGACGGCATCTCGGGCCGGCGTAGCCGGACCCTTGATGCCCTTGTATCAACTTCCCCTCCTGGGCAAATGACCTCCATGAGCCACAACGAAATCCACCTCGACGGCCGACGCGTGCTCGTCACCGGTGCCGCGCGCGGCCTGGGCGCGAGCTTCGCGCAGGCCCTCGTGCAAGCCGGCGCGCGCGTCGTCATCAGCGACGTGCTGCACGACGCCGGGCAACAACTCGCGCAAGACCTCGGACCCCACGCGCACTACGTGCCGCTGGACCTGCTCGACGCCGCCAGCGTGCAGGGCGGCGTGCAAGCCGCCGTGCAATGGCTCGGCGGGCTCGACGGCCTCATCAACAACGCGGCCATCACCAATTCCGGCGGCAAGGGCATGAACGAGCTCAGCGCCGACACCTGGGATCTCGTGATGGATGTCAATGTGCGCGGCACCTGGCTGGTGACCGCCGCTGCCCGCGCACACCTGGCGGCAAGCGGCAGCGGGCGCGTGGTCAACCTCGCTTCAGACACCGCGCTGTGGGGCGCGCCGCGCCTGCTGGCCTACGCCGCGAGCAAGGGCGCGGTGATCGCCATGACGCGTTCGATGGCCCGCGAAATGGGCGCCGACGGCATCACCGTCAACGCCATCGCCCCCGGCCTCACGCTGGTGGAAGCCACCGCCTACGTGCCGCAGGAGC
>NZ_JAHVAB010000006.1 GCF_019264445.1 Hydrogenophaga sp. | reverse complement strand
CCCATGACCGCACCGCCCCTCCAGACGCCCCGTCTGCCCTTCATGGCAACGGGGCGTCCGCACGTTACGCCACGCTCATGATGGCCACCTGCAACGTGCTCAACCTCGCTCTGCCCGGGCGCCACTTCTATGACGGGCAGGACCCCTACAGCCAGACCGAATTCGAGCGCAAGGTGGGCTGGCTGGGCGACCGGTTCAGAGCGCTCAATGCCGACGTGATCGCGGTCCAGGAAGTGTGGGACGAGCAGGCCTTGCAAACGGCGGTGGCGCGCAGCGGTCTTCAATACGGTTTCGTGGCCGTACCTGGCGCGGAGAACGGCGACGGGCGAGCGGGTGCACAAGGCACGCCGCGCGTGGGGATCGTCACGCGGCTGAAGGTCGATTCCGTGCAGTCGCTGGCGGCATTTCCAGCGGCGGCCGTGGTGGACGTGCCCGGACTGGGTCCACACACCCGCTTCGAGCGGCCCCCGATGGTGGCGATGCTGCGGCTCAAACACGGCCAACCGGTGTGCGTCATCACCGCACACCTCAAGAGCAAGCGGCCGAAGTTCCTGGAAGACGCCAGCGGCAAGATCAGCGAAGACACCGGCGACCCCGCCGTGCAGGCCCTGGCGTCGCTGCGATCGTTGATCATGCGCGCCAGCGAGGCGCTGGCGCTGCGCCTGACGGTGGTCGATCTGCTGCACCGCTCGCGCCTGCCGCTGGTGCTCATGGGCGACCTCAACGACAGCCCGCACAGCGTGACCACGCAGCTGATTGCGGCGACCACCCAGGTGGCTTACGACAAAGGCGCGCGAGACCACGCGCTTTTCAGCGCCTGGGACGTGCAGGGTGAGGCGGCCCTGCGCCGCGACGTGGCCTATTCGCACATCCACCAGGGCTACCCGGAGGTGCTGGATCAGGTGCTGGTCAGCGAGGAGTTTGTGGCCAGCAGCCGGGGATCGCTGGGCGACGTGAGGCGCGTGGAGGTGTTCAACGACCACCTTTTCGAAGGCCGCGACCGCAGCCGCAGCGACCACGGTTTCGTGCGGGCGCTGCTGCGGCTGCGCCTGCCCGAACCGTCGTCTTCAGGCGGCTGAACCCGCCACCGGGGCGTTGGCCTCGCTGATGCGCTGGGCCAGGTGGGCCAGCGCCTCTTCCACCTGATCCACCAGCACGAGGCACAGGTCGCCTGGCTGCAGCCGCGCCAGTGCGGTGTCGATGGCCACGAACTCGCCGCGGATTTCCATCACCTCTTGCGTGCGGCTGGCACCGTCCAGGCCCTGACGCAGGAGCTTGAGCACCTCGCCGTCTTCCCGCCCACGCTGGCAGGCGTCCTGGAAGAGCAGCACGTCGTCAAAGGCATCGCCCAGAATCGCTGTCTGCTCGCGGATGTCTTCATCGCGGCGGTCACCGGCCCCGCTGATCACCACGCTGCGCCGGCGCGCCGGCATGGCATTGACGGCGTGCACCAGGGCGCGCATGGCATCGGGGTTGTGGCCGTAGTCGGCAATCACTGTGGCGCCCCGGTAGTCCATCACGTTGAAGCGACCGGGCGCGTTGTCGGCGTCGTTGGAAAAGTTGGCCAGGCCGCGCGCGATGGTGTCCCAGTCCAGTCCGGCGCACCAGGCAGCGCCGATGGCGGCCATGACGTTGTCCTTCTGGAAACCGATGGTGCCGCCCCGCGTGATGGGGACGCCCTGCAGCGGAATCTGCACGCGCCAGCTGCCTTCGGTGACCAGGATGCGGTCGCCCTCGACGCAGATCGTGCGCTTGCCCTGCACGCGGTGCGCGGCCAGCACGGGGTGGTCGTGATCCTGCGCGAAAAACACCACGCCACCCGTGCATTTGGCGGCCATGGCGGCAACGATCGGATCGGCCGCGTTCAGCACGGCATAACCGGTGGGCGCCACGTTCATCACGATCACGCGCTTGAGCACGGCGAGGTCTTCCACCGTGGTGATGTAGTTGAGCCCCAGGTGGTCTCCCGTGCCCACGTTGGTCACCACGGCCACCCGGCACTGGTCAAAGCCCAGGCCCTCACGCAGCATGCCGCCACGTGCGGTCTCCAGCACGGCGGCGTCCACGTCGGGGTGCATCAGCACGTTGCGTGCGCTCTTGGGGCCAGAACAGTCGCCGCTGTCGATCTGGCGACCGTCCACGTACACACCATCGGTGTTGGTCATGCCCACGCGCATGCCGCTCGTGGCCATGAGATGCGCGATCAACCGCGTCGTGGTGGTCTTGCCGTTGGTGCCCGTGACAGCCACCACAGGAATGCGGCCGTCGTCACCGGGCTCGAACATGTGCGCCACCACGGCCTCGCCCACCGGACGGCCTTTGCCATACGACGGCGCCAGGTGCATGCGCAGGCCAGGTGCTGCGTTGACTTCGACCACACCACCGTGCTGCTTTTCCAGCGGCACGTGGACGTTCTCACACACCACATCGACACCACAGATGTCCAGCCCCACCGTCTGCGCCGCCGCCACCGCGCGCGCGGCCACATCGGGGTGCAGGTCGTCGGTCACGTCGGTGGCGGTGCCGCCGGTGCTCAGGTTGGCGTTGTTGCGCAGCACGACGCGGCGGCCCATCTCGGGCACCGAATCGGGCTTGAGACCCTGCACGTCCAGGCGCGCCAGCGCGATGTCGTCGAAGCGGATCTTGGTCAGTGACGTGGCATGGCCCTCGCCACGCCGCGGGTCGGTGTTGACCAGATCGACCAGCTCGCGCACCGTGTGCTCGCCATCGCCAATCACGTGCGGGGGCTCGCGGCGCGAGGCCGCCACCACGCGGTCGCCCACCACCAGCAGCCGGAAATCGCTGCCGGGCAAAAACTTCTCGACCATCACCTCGCCAAAATCGGCGGCGGCGCGAAAGGCAATCTCCAGGTGCTCGCGGGAGACGATGTTCACCGTGACGCCTTTGCCCTGATTGCCGTCCTGCGGCTTGACGACCACGGGCAGGCCGATGTCCTGCGCGGCGGCCCAGGCATCGTCCACGTCCTTGACGGGGCGCCCCTCGGGCACCGGCACGCCGGCCGCGGCGAGCAGGGTTTTGGTGAGGTCTTTGTCTTGCGCGATGGATTCGGCCACCGCGCTGGTGCTGTCCACTTCAGCCGCCCAGATGCGCCGCTGGCGCGAGCCCCAGCCGAGTTGCACCAGGCTGCCGGAGGTCAGGCGGCGGTAGGGAATGTTGCGCGCAACGGCAGCGTCCACGATGCAGCCGGTGCTGGGCCCCAGGCGCACGTCTTCGTCCAGCGAGCGCAGGCGCACGATGGCGGCCTCGACGTCAAAGCCTTGCGGGAGTCCGGCCTGCGCCGCCTTGACCAGATCGCGGCCGAGGTCAAAGGCCAGCCGGCCCACCACCTCCTCGCTGTACTCCACCACGACCTGGAACACCCCCGGTTCCACCGTGGCCGACGCGCGGCTGAAGGTGACGGGGCAGCCCGCCTGGGCCTGCAATGCCAGCACGGTGTGTTCCAGCACATGCGCCAGAGACAGGCGTTCTTGCGGGTTGCTCGGCTCCAGGGGGCCCACGGCGGGAAAGAGCTCGCGCAGGCGCCGCTCGAAATCCGGCAAGGCCTGCATGTCGAGTTCCTGCGGTTCGCAGGCCACGATGGCCTCTATGCAGGTGTGTCGGCTCCAGAGGTTGGGGCCGCGCAAGGTCCGGATTCGGGAAACGTCCATGAAGGAAGCTGCAAATGATTGAAAAAAAGAAGGCGCGCTCAACGCGCCTGGTCTACGGCAGCCGCTTCGGCCGGTGCGGCATCCACACCCGACGTTTCGATGCCGGCGGCCATGAGCTCTGGCGAAACCGACAGGGCCCACGCGGCAGCGGCCACGGCCATCAGGGCGTGTTCGCCCAGTGACTGTGCCAGACGCTGCACGACGGGTGCATCCAGACGCACCCTATGTGTCTTGCGCGTGCCTTCTGCCAGCTCCAGCGCGCCGTCGCCGCCGATCGACACCGTGCGATGACCCGCGGCGCGGTGGCGCTCCAGCACCGGGGAGGCGGGATTGCGGCCATAGAAAATCACGTCGCCGTCGCATAGCTCGGCCATTTCCACGAGGCGCGCGTCATCGGCATTGAGCACGGCCACGCCTTCGGGCAGCACCACGTCCACCTGGGTGCGCAACACGCGGTAGAGCTGGTCCACGTTGTGCACGTCGTGCTGTTCCAGGCCCTGCACGTTGTCCAGGTCGGTCACCACCCCCACCGCGCAGCGGTCGTAGGCCATGCCGTCTTCCAGAATGACCGCAGCGCCGTTCTGCATGACCACTGCATCGACATCGCGGTTCATCAGCAGGCGCTGACCGGCGTCCCAGTGCGCGCTGGGGCGCGCGTCGACCTTGCGGTTGCCCAGAAAGAGCCCCTCGTCACAGGCCAGCCCCACCTGGCGACCGCTCAGGTGCAGCAGCCAGGCCACCAGCCGGGCGATGGCGTTGCCGTGACGCGACCCCGCCACCCCGACGATGGGCACGCGGCCGTTGCCACCTTCATCGAAAAGGTGATCGACGATGGCGCGGCCCACGGGGCGCGACAGACCGGTGGCCGGTTTGAGGTGCATCAGCAACCCCGGCCCCGCATTCACCTCGACCACGGCGCCGCCCTGCTCCTGCAAGGGACGGCTGATGTCCTGCGTCACCACGTCCACGCCAGCCACGTCGAGCCCCACCACGCGGGCGGCCAACGCCACGGCATGCGCCACCTCGGGGTGCACGTCGTCTGTGCAGTCGATCGCCACGTTGCCGTTGCGTTGCACGAGCACCTTGCGGCCTGCCGCCGGCACGGCTTCGCCCGACAGGCCCTGCCGCTCCAGCAGCAGTCGCATCACAGGCTCGCGCTCCAGATAAATGGTCTCGAGGGGAAATTCTTCCGCCTCGCCTCGGCGGGGGTCGCTGTTGAGCTGGGTGTCGATCAGCTGGGCCACGGTGGATCGGCCATCGCCCACCACCGACAGGCTTTCGCCACGGGCCGCCGCCACCACCTTGCCGCCGACCACCAGCAGACGATGCTCTTCACCGCGCACGTAGCGTTCAACGATGACTTCGCTGCCCTCCACATCGGCCACGGTGTAGGCTTTTTCAACGTCGCTGCGCTCGGACAGGTCCAGGCTCACCCCGCGACCGTGGTTGGCGTCCGAGGGCTTGACCACCACAGGCAACCCGATGTCGAGAGCCGCTTCCCATGCCGCCTGCGGGCTGTCGACCACCTGCCCCTCGGGCACCGGCACGCCGCACGAAGCCAGAAGGCTTTTGGTCAGGTCTTTGTCGTGCGCGATGTTGCCGGCAATGGCGCTGGTGCGGTCGGTCTCGGCGGTCCAGATGCGGCGCTGGTGGCGACCATGCCCCAGTTGCACGAGGTTGCCGTCGTTGAGGCGCAGGTGGGGGATGCCACGGTCTGTGGCCGCGGACACGATGGACGCGGTGCTCGGGCCGAGGTAGCTGCGATCGATCTGGTCGGCCAGCCGGGCCACGGCCGCCGCCACGTCGAAAGTGGCTGGGCCGGCGGGCAGGCGGATGGCCGCCAGCAAAAGCGCGTGGGCTTCGGCCAGGGCAACGCGGGCCACCGCCTCGTCACGCGCCCGGAACACCATGCGGTACACGCCGCGCCGGGTGCTTTCCCGGGTCTGACCAAAGCCCGTGGGCATGCCCGCCAGGTTCAGCAGCTCGATGACGATGTGTTCGAGGATGTGCCCGGCCCAGGTGCCTTCGCGCAGCCGCTCGATGAAGCCCCCGCGCTCGCCCACGCCGCAGTGGTGCTCTTCCAGCGCGGGCAGCCATGCCACAAGACGTTCGGTGAGGCCGGGGAGCTTGTTCGACGGGAGGTCTTCGAGGTCGCCCAGATCGAGCCAGACTTCGAGGACCGGACGGTACGTCCAGATGTTGGGGCCGCGCAGGTAATTGATGCGAAGCAGCTTGATATCGTGAAGTGAGCTCATGTCTCCAGCGGGACGTGTGGTTCGAGCGACCGGATATATCGACCAGCCGGGGTTCAGAAGAACTTGGATGCCATCAGTGAGCGCCGGCTCGACATCGGTGAAAATGCAAGACTCCCCCTTGGGAGCGTGCCATTTCTCGCGGTCGACGCCACGCTGTCATCTTCACCATGCCTTCACACTTTCCAGCTGAATCCTCAGCCCCAGGAGCCGACCCTGCGCCGGACGCCTTGCGCCCCGCATCAAGCCAACTGGGGGGCGATGATAGCGCTGTCGCTGCTTTGGCGCTGGACTTGGACAGCCATTTACATTTCCGCACGCAAACGTTGTTGTTAACCCGACAAAAGTTCACGCTGGAGGGCCACGAATGGCCACTGGCGCCGGGGATGGAGCTGCGGCTGAGCGACCACGCCGGTGTGGGCATGCTGGAGCTGCTGAACGCCGAGGAACGTGTGGCGGTGTGGCGCTTCTCCATGGGTGAGCACGGCCGCGCTGCAAGGCTGGTCGACCAGTTCCAGCGCCTGATGGTCCAACGCAGCGAAGCACCGGCAGCACACATCGACGATGCCGCCCGCACCTGCCCCCAGTGCAACGCCGCCCTGCCGCCCGACACCGACGAGTGCGCCGAGTGCGCACCGGATGTCCCGCAGGCGACGCCCTCCACCTGGGTGCTGCTGCGTTTGTGGCGGTTTGCCCGCCCCTACCGCTGGACGCTGCTGGCCGGTTTTGCGCTCACGCTGGCGTCCACCGCCGCCACGCTGGTGCCGCCCTACCTCACCATTCCGCTGATGGACCGCGTGCTGATCCCGTTCCAGAACGGCCAGGACATCGACACCGGCCTGGTGCTGGCGCTGCTCGCCGGGCTGCTGGGCTCGGCGCTGCTGGCCTGGGGCCTGGGCTGGGCACGCACGTGGTTGCTTGCGCTGGTGTCCGAGCGCATCAGCTCGGACCTGCGCACCACCACCTTCGACCACCTGCTGGAGCTCTCGCTCGATTACTTCAGCACCAAGCGCACCGGCGACCTGATGGCCCGCATTGGCAGCGAAACCGACCGCATCAGCGTGTTCCTCTCGCTGCACGCGCTGGACTTCGCCACCGACGTGCTGATGATCGGCATGACCGCCGTCATCCTGTTCTCGATCAACCCCTGGCTGGCGCTGGCCACCTTGGTGCCCCTGCCGTTCATTGCCTGGATGATCCACCTGGTGCGCGATCGCCTGCGCACCGGCTTCGAGAAGATCGACCGCGTCTGGGGCGAAGTCACCAACGTGCTGGCCGACACCATCCCCGGCATCCGCGTGGTCAAGGCGTTCGCGCAGGAAAGCCGTGAAGCCCGCCGCTTCAAGCGCGCCAACGAGCACAACCTGGCCATCAACGACCGCATCAACAAAACCTGGTCGCTGTTCACCCCCACGGTGACGTTGCTCACGGAGGTGGGCTTGCTGGTGGTGTGGGCTTTCGGCATCTGGCTGGTGAGCCACAACGAGATCACCGTGGGTGTGCTCACCGCCTTCATCGCCTACATCGGCCGCTTCTACGGCCGGCTCGACTCCATGAGCCGCATCGTCTCGGTGACCCAGAAAGCGGCATCCGGCGCCAAACGCATTTTCGACATCCTCGATCACGTCTCCAACGTGCCCGAACCCGCGCAGCCCGTGCCGCTCCAGCAGGTGCAGGGCGGCTTGCAGATGGAAGACGTGAGCTTTCGCTACGGCAGCCGCACGGTGATCCGCAACCTGAGTCTGGAGATCCGTCCGGGTGAAATGATCGGTCTGGTCGGCCACAGCGGCTCGGGCAAGAGCACGCTCGTGAACCTGCTCTGCCGCTTCTACGACGTGAGCGAGGGCTCGATCCGTATCGATGGCGTGGACGTGCGCCGCGTGGCCGTGGCCGATTTCCGCCGCCACATCGGCCTGGTGCTGCAGGAGCCGTTTCTGTTCTTCGGCACGATCGCCGAGAACATCGCCTACGGCAAACCCGACGCGACGCGGGCCGAGATCGTCGCCGCCGCACGCGCGGCCCACGCGCACGAGTTCATCCTGCGCCTGCCGCAGGGCTACGACTCGCTGGTGGGCGAGCGGGGCCAGGGTCTCTCGGGCGGCGAGCGCCAGCGCATCAGCATTGCGCGTGCGCTGCTGATCGACCCGCGCATCCTCATCCTGGACGAGGCCACCTCTTCGGTGGACACCGAGACCGAGAAAGAAATCCAGAAAGCACTGGACAACCTGGTGCAGGGCCGCACCACCATTGCCATTGCGCACCGCCTCTCCACGCTGCGCAAGGCCGACCGCCTGGTGGTGATGGACCGGGGCCAGGTCGTCGAGATCGGCCCGCACGACGAGCTGATGGCCCAGCGCGGCGCCTACTGGCGGCTGTACGAAGCCCAGGCGCGCAAGGAGCAGGAAGCCGCCGCCCTGCTCGACGCCACCCCACCCACGGAGGCCGCATGAGCGACTCGACGAATGCCACTGCCACCTGGCACCTGCAACGCAACCGTCTGGGTCGCCTCGTGCTCACCGACGCGCAAGGGATCGAGCACACCGGCGTGGTGCCCGTGCGGGCGTTTCCCATCGGTGCGCCCGATGAAGGCCTTTCGCTGGTGGGGGCCGATGGGCACGAACTGGTCTGGATCGAACGCCTCAGCGCCCTGCCACCCGAGCTCGGCCAGTTATTGCAGGAGGAGCTTGCGCAGCGCGAATTCACACCCGTGATGGAGCGCATCGTCTCGGTGTCCACCTTCTCCACGCCCAGCCACTGGCAGGTCGAGACCGATCGCGGCCCCACGCAGTTCGTGTTGCGCAGCGAGGACGACATCCGTCGCCTGGACGGCCAGGCCTTGCTGGTGCTCAGCGGCCACGGCGTGACGTTTGCCGTGCGCGACCGGCTCGCACTCGACGGGCCCTCGCGCCGCCTGCTCGACCGGTTCCTCTAGCCCCTGACGAACAGCGTGACCAGCGGCTCGTCGCCCACCTGACGGCTGCGATGGCCATGCACGGCAGCATCAAACGTGGCGCCCTCGGGCAGGGTGTCGGCCGAGTAGAAATGCTGGCCGGGGCCGAAGGCGCGCCAGCTGCCGTCCTGCAGACCGATCTCCATGCAGCCCCGCAACACGAACAGCCACTGGGGCGCACCGGTGCAATGGAAGTCGCTGCGAAACCCCACCGGGCTCTCGCGCAGCTGGCAGGCCGTGGCGGGCAGCAGCGCCGAGAGCCGGGCAGCCGGCGTGCCCTCGTCCAGCGCGATGTCCGTTTCGCGAAAGCGCGCGCGACCGTCGGTGTCGGTGTACAGAATGACCTGCGGAAATGTGCTCAAGAAAGTCTCCAGCCTGGGGGCATGTTTCAACGGTTCGGGTTGTACCAGAGGGACTCCCGGCGTTTTTTGGCACACACTACCCTCCCATGAAAATCCTGCTCGCAGAAGACGATGCCATGCTGGGCCGAGGGCTGGTGCGCGGGCTGCGCATGGCGGGCCTGTCGGTGGACTGGGTGAGCGATGGGCTCAAGGCCCAGCAAGCGCTGAGCACCACCGACTACGAGGTCTTGCTGCTCGATATCGGCCTGCCGGGCCAGGACGGACTGCACTTGCTGCAATGGATGCGCGCCAAAGGCGAGTCGGCCGCAGTGCTCGTGATCTCGGCGCGCGATGCCGTGCACGACCGCGTGGCGGGCCTCAACATGGGGGCTGACGATTACCTCACCAAGCCGTTCGACCTGGACGAACTGCTCGCACGCGTGCACGCCCTGGCACGCCGGCGCGGCGGTCGGGCAGAGCCCGAGTTGCAGCTCGGCCGGCTGGTGCTGCGTCCGCAGCGCCGCGAAGCCTTGCTGGACGACCAGCAGGTGGTGCTGGCGGCGCGCGAATACGACCTCTTGCTGGCCCTGATGGAACGTCCCGGCACCGTGCTCTCGCGCGAGCAGCTGGAAAACCGGCTGTATGGCTGGCACGACGAGGTGTCGAGCAACGCGGTGGAGGTGCACGTGCACCACCTGCGGCGCAAGCTCGGACCCGCCTGGATCAAGAACGTGCGCGGCGTCGGCTACAAGCTGGTGGCCGTCGAATGAATTCGATCCGCCAGCGCCTGCTGTTCTGGCAGATCTCGGCGCTGATCATCACCAGCGTGCTGGTGAGCGCGTTCACCTACCACCTGGCCTGGCAGGCGTTCAACCGCGTGCGCGACTACGCCATGGAGCAGATCGCCCACTCGGTGGTGCGCCACGGTGTCCGGCCTCAAGGCGGGGTTCACGAACGCCAGGGGGTCGACACCCATCCGTTGGCGGCTGCGCCTGTACAGGGAGACGCGGCGCCGCGTGCCACGAACGATCTCGGGCTCTTCATCAGCCAGATCTGGTCGCCGCAGGGCGAGCTGTTGTACTCCTCCGTCGATGGCACGGGTCCACCGCTGCAGGCGCCCGGATTTCACGACGTCGAATGGTCGGGTGAGGCCTGGCGCGTGTTCACGCTGAACGACGATGAAGACATCGTTCAGGTGGCCAAGACGGCGAGTGAACGGGCCAGCAGCTTTGCCGGCATGGCGCCCTGGCTGCTGGCGCCGGTGGCGTTGCTGGTGCTGCTGCTCGGCGCGGTGATCCGACTGGCGGTCAACCGGGCACTGCAACCGCTGGACACCCTCGGCCAGGACATCCAGCGGCGCGGCGACAACGACCTGCATGCGGTGCCCATTCGCGGCATGCCGCAAGAGCTGATGCCGCTGGGCCAGTCGCTCAACCAGTTGCTTGAACGCGTGGCAGGTCTGCTGGCCCGCCAGCGCCAGGTGCTGGCCGACGCCGCGCACGAGCTCAACACACCGCTGGCCGCGGTCAAGCTGCAGGCGCAGCTGGCGCGCCGGTCCAGCGACAGCGACCGCGTGGCCGCTCTCGATGAACTGGACGAAGGCATTGACCGCAGCACACACCTGGTGGCGCAGCTGCTGCAGATGGCACGGCTGGAGTCCGACGAGCGCAAAGACCTGCCCGTGCCTGTGCGGCTGGACCAGCTGGCCGCCAACACCGTCGCCGCATTCTCGGCCCAGGCCGACGCGCGCGACATCGACCTGGGCCTGGTCACCTGCGCAGCGGCCACCGTCCACGCCGATCCCGCTGACCTGCGGGTGCTGCTCGACAACCTCGTGGACAACGCACTGCGCCACACGCCAGCCGGCAGCCAGGTCGATGTGCGCGTCGAAGAAAGCGACGGTCAGGCGATCCTGATCGTGGACGACAACGGCCCCGGGATTGCCGAGGCCGATCGCGAGCGGGCACTGCAGCGCTTCGTGCGGCTGAACCCCACCGCAGACGCCTCGGGCAGCGGGCTGGGGTTGGCCATCGTGAAGCACATCGCCCAAAAAAACGAAGGGCTGCTGACCTTGGTCAGCAGCCCTTCGGGTGGGCTGCGCGTGCGCGTTGTGTTCAACGCCCGGCAAGCCGCTGTGTCGAAACCGCCCGACAGGGCGGCCGCGCCGGCTTAGCCGCCGTTGGCGCTGCGCGAGTTGACCACGTCAGCGCGCACGTCTTCACGGGCAACGCCTTGGGCCAGCACCGGCTGCGGATAGCGGTTGGGGTACAGCTGGTTGAACTTGGCACCGGTTTCGCCGTCGGCAATCAGTTCGCCATTGCGGATGGCTTCAGCCAGCTCGGCCTTGACCTGTTCGCGGGTCTTGCCCACGGCCACGGTCGTTGCAGGCGCTTCGTTGCGGGCTGCAGCGTATTGGGCAGGCGCCACGTCCTTGAACTTGGCACCGGTTTCGCCGTCGGCCACGAGGTCGCCATTGCGCACGGCTTCGGCGAGTTCGGCCTTCACTTCGGCGCGGGTCTTGCCCACAGCGACGGGCTGGGCGTACAGGTGCGGATACAGCTGGTTGAAGCGGGCACCGGTTTCGCCATCGGCGATCAGGTCACCATTGCGCTGGGCCTGGGCCAGTTCGGCGCGCACTTGCTCGCGGGTTTTGGCGGCTGCGGGGTCGGCGGCCAGGGCGTGGCCAGCCACGAGGGTAGAGAGAGCGATGGCAACAACAGACAGACGGGTTTTCATGACAGTTTCCTTTAAGAGGGTTGAACATGCCGGTCGGTCCGTTGTGCGGTCTGGCCGGCTTCGATGCCTCTGCGGAGGGGTTTGCGTGCATCGATGGGATGAACTGTAAAGTTTCCAATCCTGAAGAAAAACAGCACTCAAACCATTACTCTGTTTCGGAATCAGCAACAATCGAGCCATTAACCTCAGGGAAAACCCTTTAAAGGAGTTCAGCCATGGACCGTCTTGCCTCAATGCGCGCCTTCCAGAAAGTGATCGATGAAGGGGGGTTTGCGGCCGCCGCCCGCGCCCTGGACATGTCGCCCGCGGTGGTGACCCGCCTCGTGGCCGATCTCGAAGAGCATCTGGGCACGCGCCTGCTGCACCGCACGACGCGCCGCGTGTCGCTCACCGACGCCGGCGAGAGCTACCTCGACCGGGTGCGCGTGATCCTGCAGGAACTGGACGAGGCCCACGCGCTGGTGAGCTCGCAGACGAGCGAGCTCGCTGGCGTGCTGCGCCTGCTTGCGCCGCCTGTGCTGGCCACCCACGTGCTCGCTCCGCTGGTGAGCGGTTTTCGGCAGGCGTACCCGAAGATCCTGCTCGACATCGACGTGGAGTCGCACCGCGAACCGCCCATCGAGGACTACGACATCACGCTGATGGGCGCAAAGGCGTCGTTCGACGCCAACGTGATCGCTCGCAAGGTGCTCTCCAGCGTCACGGTGTTGCTGGCGTCGCCCGACTACCTGCGCCGCAAAGGCACGCCCGCGCGCCCGGAAGAACTGGCGCAGCACCACTGTCTGCGCCTGAAACCGGCCGCCGGCCGCAGCCGCGCCTGGCGCCTGCTGCACGAGACGGACGAGGCGCGCTTTGTGGACATCGATGTGCAGCCCGTGCTGTGGGCCAACCACACCGACACGCTGATGCACGCCGCGCTCGACGGCGCGGGCATCACCGCCACCACCATCGAGCTGGCCGCGCCCCTCATCCAGAACGGCGATCTGGTGCGCGTGCTCAACCCCTGGATCACCGACCGGCTCACGCTCTATGCGGCGCTGCCCAGCCGCAAGTTCATGCCCCGGCGCACCGAGGTGTTTCTGGACTACCTCATCGAGCAGACCCGCGCGCGCGTGGGCAGCGCGCTGGCCACCTGCAGCAGCTGCTGAAGCACGCCGTTACACAAAACCCGCGCGGCTTCAACCCCGACGGCGCGGGTCGTTCGTTTCACTGGGCTCCATCCACTTTTTCACGGAGCCCGCATGACACCCCTGACCTCTTTGCGCACCTGCCTGGCCGTGGCGGCCCTCGCTGCGATGCCGATCCTGCCGGCCCACGCAGTGGGTCGCCTTGCCGATCTCCAGGTGATCGACCGCGACAGCGGCGAAACGCTCACCGTGTACCTCCACCAGGGCGAACACTGGGTGGCGGGGCGGCCCGGTGCGCGCTATGCGGTGTCGGTGCGCAACGCCACCGGAGCCCGCGTGCTGGGCGTGGTGTCGGTCGACGGCGTCAACGCCATCTCGGGCGAGACGGCCGCCTGGCAACAGACGGGGTATGTGCTCGCACCGTGGCAGCAACACGCCATCACCGGCTGGCGCAAGAGCGATACCGAAGTGGCGGCCTTCCATTTCACCGCGTCGGGCGCTTCATACGCCGAGCGCACCGGTCGCCCGGCGCACGTGGGCGTGATCGGTGTGGCCGTGTTTCGCGAGAAACCGCTGCCACCACCGCCGCCAGTGGTGCAGCCCTGGTCCTCGCAGCGCGAGCAGGGCGCGGCCGAAAACCGGTCTTCTGCACCGTCGGGCGCTGCCGATGCTGCGGCGGGAGCCGATGCGCCCGCCGGCGAGCGGGCCGAGTCGCTCAGCGCGCGCCGCATGGCCCCCGCCACACCCGCTCCGCGACTGGGCACCGGTCATGGCGCACGCGAAAACGCGCCCGTCACGTACACGACCTTTGAGCGCCGGAGCAACCGCCCCGACGAGCTCATCCGCATCCGCTACGACAGCCACGAGAACCTGGTCGCCATGGGCATCATCCCCACGCAAGCGGTGCCACCCCGACCCAACCCCTTCCCCGGCGCAGTGCAGCCCGGCTACGCGCCCGACCCGAGCTGAGACGCTACCCGCAGCAGCTGCTGAGGTGCCCATAATCCTTCATGACCGACGAGGCCGCGCCCGCCGACGAAACGCTGATGCAGGCCTTTGCTGCCGGTGACGCCCACGCGTTTGAAACCCTGTACGACCGCCACGCCTTGCCCGTGTGGCGCTTCGTGCTGCGCAGCGTGCACGACCCCGCACTGGCCGACGACCTGGTGCAGGACGTGTGGTTCTCCCTCGTGCGCCAGGCGCCGCAATACGCCGTGAGGGCGCGCTTTCGCACCTGGCTCTTCACGCTGGCGCACCACCGCCTGGTGGACCACTGGCGCACCCGCAAAATGCACGCCAGCCTCGACGCCGACACAGACGAAGGCGCCGCGCTCGCCGACACGCTCGCCGCCGACTCGGGCTTTGGTCCGGTGAAGCAGCTGCAGACACGCGAGCAGGCACAAGCCCTGCTCGACGCGCTCGCTGCCCTGCCCTTGCCGCAGCGCGAAGCCTTTCTGCTGCAGGCCGAAGGCGGCCTCAGCCTGGCCGAGATCGCACAGGCCACCGGCGTGAACGCAGAGACCGCCAAGAGTCGCCTGCGCTATGCGCGCGAGCGGCTGCGCCATGCCCTGGAGGCGTTTGCATGAAGCCCGTTGACGAACTGCTGCAGCGGTACCGCGAAGCCAACGCGCTCGACCCGGCGCGACCCGGTCCGGCCGTGCGCGAGAACGTGCTGGCACGGGCGCGCACCGCCGCGCAATCCGTCCGCGCGCCAGGCACCGAGAGACCTGCCGCCAACGACCCGGCATGGCGCTGGCGCGCCCTGGGCGGCCTCGCCGTGCTGGGGCTGGCCACGCTCGTGGTGCTTCAGTTCGACCGCGGCCACCCGCAAGAGCGAGAGGTCGCGCTGGGCGAGACCCATCTCCCCCGGCGTGACAGCGCAAACGCCGACAACACGCGCGCCCCCGGTGTCGCTCAGGACCCGACACCTTCAACGCCGCCCAAGCGCCACGAACAGAAGACCCCGCCCGCCCCACCTCCGCCCGCTCCCGCATCACCGCCCAGCGCGTCCACCGCCCCCGCCACCGCCGCATCGCCCGCACCCGAGACGGCGAGCCGCGCCGACGCGGCACCGGGCGCGGCCGGCGCGCCAGGCAAGGCGGACCGTGCCCGTAAGGAAGCTCCCGCCTCGCTGTCCGCACGGCGCGCGGCAGCGCCCGTGCTCAGGTCATCGCCAACGGATGCGAACGCTCTGGCTGCGGCGGCTGCGCGCGGTGACGCCGGCGCTGCGCGCGAAGCCCTGGCGCACGGCGCCGATGTGAACAGCGCCGATGGCCGAGGCCGCACCGCGCTCATGCTCGCAGCGCAGCGCGGCGACGCCACGCTGGTGCGCCTGCTGCTCGACGCCGGCGCAGACCCTTCGCTCACCGATCTTGAAGGTCTGCGCGCCGCCGACCTGGCACGAAAAGCGGGGCATGAAGCCGTGGCGCAGCTCCTTGCGCCAGCGGGCCCGCGATGAGGACGCTCGCTACCATCGCGACATGAACACCAACACCTCTCTTCGCTCCGTGCAGTTCGGCCATCAGGGTCGCATGGTCATCGTCACCGGTGGCGCGCAGGGCATTGGCGAGGCCTGCGCCCGCCGATTTGCCCGCGAGGGCGCGCGCGTCCTCATTGCCGATGTGGCCGATGCCCCGGGTCGCGCGCTGGCCCGTGAGCTCAGTGGCGTGTACCGGCGCTGCGACGTGGGCGACAAGGCCGATGTGGATGACGTGGTCGCCCACGCGCTGGGCGTGCACGGCCGCATCGATGTGCTGGTCAACAACGCCGGCATCTTCAAGGCCGCGAACTTCCTCGAGGTGACCGAGGAGGACTTCGACGAGGTGCTGCGCGTCAACCTCAAAGGCGCGTTCCTCATGGGCCAGGCCGTGGCACGCGCCATGGTGCACACCGGCGGTGGCGCCATCGTCAACATGAGCTCGGTCAATGGCGTGCTCGCCATTCCCAACATCGCCAGCTACAACGTGAGCAAAGGCGGCATCAACCAGCTCACACGGGTCATGGCGCTGGCATTGGCCGACCAGGGCATCCGCGTCAACGCGGTCGCGCCCGGCACCATTGCCACCGAGTTGGCGGCCCAGGCCGTGCTGACCAGCGAGGAGGCGCGCCAGAAAATCCTGAGCCGCACCCCCATGAAGCGGCTGGGTGAACCGGCCGAAATCGCGGATGTGGTGGCATGGCTGGCCAGCGACGCAGCGAGCTACGTCACCGGCGAAATCGTCACGGTGGATGGTGGCCGCATGGCCTTGAACTACACCGTGCCGGTGTAGAGCACCTCGCGCCTCACGCGGCGCGAACCCTCACCACGGCGGCTTCTCGGATCGGCAGATGGATCAGCGCGGCCCCCACTGCGAGCACGATGTCGATGTACCAGACCCAGTCGTAGCTGCCGGTGGCCTCGAACACCTGCCCACCCAGCCAGGCCCCGAGAAACCCACCCACCTGATGGGCCAGCATCACGATGCCAAACAGCATGGCCATGTTGCCCGTGCCGAAAAACTTCGCCACCAGACCCACCGTGGGCGGCACGGTGGACAGGAAGGTCAACCCCATCACCGCGGCAAAGGTGAGCATCACGGCCTCGGTCTTGGGCGCCAGCAGAAAGATCAGCACGGCCAGTCCCCGCGTGGCATACACCAGCGACAGCAGCGACTTCATGCGCCAGCGCCCCACGGCCCACCCCATCGACAGACTGCCCACGATGTTGAACAAGCCAATGATCCCCAGCGCCCACGCACCCACCGGGGCCGGCAGGCCGCACGCGGCCACCACGCCGGGCAGGTGCGTGGCGAGAAACGCCACGTGGAACCCGCAGACGAAGAAGCCTGCCGAGAGCAGCAGGTAGCTCCGGTTGCCCAGCGCCTGGTGGATGGCCTGACCCGCAGGCAATGACACGGCCGCCGGCGCAGCGCCGGCAGCACCCCTGGGCCCCGGGCCGCGGAGCACCCAGGCCGCGGGCAGCGCCAGCAACACGATCAGGCCCAGCGCCTGCAAGGCACCCACCCAGCCCAGGCCGACGGTGAGCGCGGCCGCCAGCGGCGCCATGAGGAACTGGCCGAAAGAGCCACCCGCATTGACGATGCCGGTGGCCATGCCCCGTCGTTCGGGTGGCATCAGGCGCGTGGTCGCGGCCATCAGCACGGAAGGCCCGGCCATGCCGGCACCACCGGCAGCGAGCACGCCAATGGCGAGGATGAGTCCCCAGGTGCTCGTCATGAGCGGCGTGATGAACGTGCCCAAGGCCACCAGCACCACGCCCACCAACAGCACGCGACCGGCGCCCACGCGGTCCGCCACGGCACCCGCAAACGGTTGTGTGAGCCCCCACCAGAGTTGGCCGAACGCGAATGCCAGGCTGATGCTGCCCACACCCAGGCCGGTCGCCGTGTTCAGTGGCGAGAGAAAGAAGCCCATGGTCTGCCGCGTTCCCATGGTCAGTGCAAAAGCCCCGGCCGCCGCCAGCAGCACCAGCCACCACACGTAGGGCACGCGGGTGGGCGCAGATTCAATCTTCATGAGCGTCTTCCTCGTGAAACGCTGCCAGACCCTGGTCCAGCAGCTCGTGCAGCGCGGCCACCGTGGCCACGCCCAGCTTGTCGTTGAGCGCCACCTGGGCGGCTTTCCACTGCCGCTGCGCCTGGCGGCGCTGGCTCAGACCCGCTTCGGTGATGTGCACCAGCCGGCTTCGCGCGTCGCCGCCCGCGCCCACCGACAGCCACCCCGCTGCGATCATCGGCTGCAGGTTGCGCGTGAGCGTGGAGGCGCTCATGTCCATGCGCCGCGCCAGCTCGCCCGGCGCCAGCGGCCCGAGCCGGTCCACGTGCGTGAGCAGCGAGTACTGCGTGATCTTCAGGCCCGATCCCGCCAGGTGCTGGTCGTAGTGCTGCGTCACGCGGCGCGTGAGCTGGCGCAGCTTGAAATTGGTGCATCCCGACGGGGTGGTCGTTGACGCCTGGGTGTCAGCATTCATGAAAAGATTGTATCTACAATATTTGTATCTGCAATGAAATGAAAAGAAGGACCCCATGAACGTTGAAGCCACCATTGCGCAATGGAACCTCGAATACGACGCCGTCGTGCAGCGCCTGAACGCCGGCGCGGGTGTGGGCCTGGCGAACCCGGCCGATATCGCTGGATTGACAGGCCTGCAGCAGATGCAGGCCATGCTGGACGGCAGGCTGCCCTATCCGCACATTGCGCAGACGCTGGATTTCTCCCTGGTGGAAGTCGGCGAGGGCCGCGCTGTATTTCAAGGGCAGCCACAGCTCAAACACTACAACCCGCTGGGCACCGTGCACGGCGGCTGGTACGCCACGCTGCTGGACTCCGCTGTGGGCTGTGCCGTGCACACCGCCATGCCCGTGGGCAGGGCCTACACCACTGCCGAGCTCAGCGTGAACATCGTGCGGGCCGCTTCGCACAAGAGCGGCCCGTTGCGCGCCATCGGTACGGTGGTGCACGCAGGGCGCCAGCTGGCCACCGCCGAGGGACGCATCGTCGGCCCCGATGGCAAGCTGTACGCGCATGCCACAACGACCTGTCTGGTCTTTGAAGTGCCGTCAAAATAGGCGCCATGAGACTTCTACACACCATGCTGCGCGTGGGCAACCTCCAGCGCTCGATCGACTTCTACACCCAGGTGCTGGGCATGCAATTGCTGCGCACCTCCGAAAACCCGGAGTACAAGTACTCGCTGGCCTTCGTGGGCTATGAAGGCAACCCGGCACAGGCCGAGATCGAACTCACGTACAACTGGGGCACCGAGAGCTACGAACTCGGCACCGCCTACGGCCACATCGCCCTGGGCGTGCCCGATGCCTACGCGGCGTGCGAAAAGATCAAGGCCGCCGGCGGCAACGTGACGCGCGAGGCAGGCCCGGTCAAGGGCGGCACCACCGTGATCGCGTTCGTGACCGACCCCGATGGCTACAAGATCGAACTGATCCAGCGCGCCGAGAAGGAAGGCGGCCAGGGCCTGCGCTGAAGCGCACGCTTCACGCGCCCACAAAAAAGCCCGGCATGCCGGGCTTTTTTGGGTCAGCGAGAAGGCTCAGGGCGCGATCGCCACTTCCACCCGGCGCGCTTCGGCGTTGTTGCCCGTGCCCATGGTCTGCTCGGGTTTCTTCAACTCGACCCCGGCTTCAGCCACGCCAGCACCCACCAGCGCTGCGCGCACCGCCATGGCACGCTGCTTGGCCAGTTCGGCGTTGAACGCGGGATCGCCCGTGGCGTCGTGGAACCCGGAGATCACCAGCTTCTTGCCCGCCTTGGCGGCCGCAATCGCTTCACCCAATGCGTCCAGCGCGCCAGCGGCCAGATCGGCCTTGCCCGAAGCGAAATAGAACTTCACAACACCGTTTTCCACCACCACGCTGGCGTCATCGCTGGAAGCGGCCACCGGGGCTGCGGCGGGGGCTGCCACGGCTGCGGCAGCGGCGGGCGCGGAGCCACGCGACTTGTGAATACCGATGCCCAATGCAAGGCCAACAGCCAAAACGATCACGCTGATCAGCACCAGGGCCACAACGCGATACTCGGGTTCGTCATCCTGAGAGGACATGGAAAACACTCCGTGAAGAATAATGGGAAAGAACTCGACGAAGATTGTAAATGGCCGACCGTGACACACCGAGGGCACGCCGCGTGCCGCACGACCCCAGCCTGAGGGACGGCGCGCAGATGATGGCCGACACGCTCGCGCAGTGGCGGGCCCAGGGGCCGCGCCCCGACCTCTGGGTGTTCGCCTATGCATCGCTGGTGTGGCGACCCGAGTTCGAAGCGGCAGAGCAGCGCCCCGCGCGCGTGCATGGCCACCACCGGTGTCTCGAGATGTGGAGCCGCGTCAACCGCGGCACCTACGCATGCCCTGGCCTCGTGTTTGCACTCATGCCCGGCGGTAGCTGCCAGGGCCTGGCGCTGCGGGTGCCGCACGAACAGGTTGAAGCCCTCATGCCTGTGCTCTGGGCCAGAGAAATGCCCAACCCGGTCTACGACCCGAAATGGCTGCACTGCCACACACCGCAAGGGCCCGTGAAGGCACTGGCCTTCACCCTGTCACGCCAGAGTCCAAGCCACACCGGTACCCTGAGCGACGAGCGCTACCGCGAGATCTTTGCCCGCTCATGTGGGCGCTACGGCACCACACTGGACTACGCCCGCCAGACGTTCGAAGGACTTCTGCACCACGGCATTCACGACCGCGCGCTGCAAAAGCTCCTGCAACTCGCCGATGACCCTACAGTGCCGTCCGCCCAGCACCCCACTTCTATACTGCCCTAATGAATATCGCCGACTTGCGCAAGAGCTACGAAAAGGCCGAACTCAGCGAGTCGGCCTCACACGCCAACCCACTCCAGCAGTTCGAGCAGTGGCTCAACGAAGCGATCAGCAGCGAAGTGCCCGAGCCCAACGCCATGACGCTGGCGACCGTGGGTTCCAACCTGCGCCCCAGCACGCGCGTGGTGCTGATCAAAGGCTATGACGAGCGCGGCATCGTCTGGTACACCAACTACCAGAGCCACAAGGGGCGCGAGCTGGCCGGCAATCCTTTTGCAGCACTGCAGTTCCACTGGGTCGAGCTCGAGCGGGTCGTTCGCATCGAGGGTGTGGTGGAGAAAGTCAGCGACGAAGAAAGCGATGCGTACTTCCACAGCCGCCCACTCGACAGCCGCATCGGCGCCTGGGCCAGCCCGCAGAGCGAAGTGATCGCCAGCCGCAGCGTGCTCGTGACCAATGCCGCCAAGTACGGCGCACAGTTCATGTTGCAACCGCCGCGCCCGCCGCACTGGGGCGGCTACCGCCTCAAGCCCGACAGCTGGCAGTTCTGGCAAGGCCGGCGCAGCAGGCTGCACGACCGGCTGCGCTACACCGCACAACCCGACGGAGCGTGGCTGCGCGAACGGCTCGCGCCCTAAGTCAAGCGCTCGATTCGCTGCGCGGCAACGGCCTGCATCTGCGTTTCGCTCACGAGCCTTGGCGCGATCTCGGCCAAGGGCATCAGCACAAATGCGCGCTCGAACATGCGAGGGTGCGGCACGGTGAGACGTGATGACACGATGCGCGCCTCGCCAAACAGCAGCAAGTCCAGGTCGAGTGTGCGCGGCGCGTTGCGGTAGGGACGCTCGCGCCCGGCTTGTTGCTCGATCGACTGCAAGAGATCGAGCAACTCGGGCGCAGTGCCCGTCGTGGCTACCTCAGCCACCGCGTTGAGATAGTCAGGGCCGCTGGAGTCCACAGGTGCCGTTCGATAGAACCCCGAAGCGCGCACCAGGCGCACACCGGGCGCAGCGGCCAAGGCTTGCAGCGCGGTGCGCAAGGACCGCTCGGCGTCGCCAAGGTTCGCGCCCAGGGCCACGTAGGCCGTGACGTCCTGGCGCGACATCACAAACCTCAGTCGCCCGCCTCGCCAGGAGCGCCGCCGTTGTCGGCACGTCCCGCATCGTTGGGTTTGCGGCGCCGGCGACGGCGTTTTTTGGCGGGGGCACCAACAGCATCTGCAGGGGCACTGTCGAGCGCACTCTCGTCCGTTGAGTCATCGCCCGCTTCGTCCTGCTGGCGAAAGCGCGGATCGACTGGCTCCACCGGTGAGCTGGCCGGGTGGTCGGCATCGGTGCGCTTCACACGCCGAGCCTTGCCCGCGCCCGGCTTGGCCAGGTTGTCACGGCGCTGGGCGTCCACCATGTCTTCGCGCATGGCATCGCTGGCGGTGCTGAAGGTTTCCCACCAGTGCGACAGCTCTTCTTCCACCTCGCCCACTTGCGAGCGCAGGCGTAGAAAGTCAAAGCCGGCGCGAAACCGCGGCTGCTCGACCAGGCTGAAAGGCGACGTGCCCACGCGCTTGTCAAAACGCGGCTGCATCATCCAGATCTCGCGCATGTCCGCACCCAGCTTGCCTCGGCCCGACACGTCGCCGATGCGCGCCTCGAAAGCGTCGTCCACCGCTTCCTGCAGCGCCGCAAAAGGTGCAGGCGCCCGCTGTCCGGGGCGCGGCGTAAGGCGCTGGTTCCAGCTCTTGCGCACATCGGCCCACAACACACAGGCCAGCAGAAAGCTGGGCGCCACAGGCTTGCCTTCGCCCACACGGCGGTCGGTGTCCTGCAGCGCGAGCTTGACGAACTCGTCGTCGGCGCGTTGCACCACCACATCGAGCAACGGGTAGATGCCGGTGCCCAGGCCCACGGCCTTGAGCTGCGCCACGCTGGCCAGCGCATGGCCGGTTTGCAGCAGCTTGAGCATCTCGTCAAACAGGCGGCTCTGCGGCACGTCGGCCAAAAGGGTGTGCGACGAGGCCAGCGGCGCGAGCGTCTTGGCGTCGAAGGTGAAGCCCAGCCCGCTGAGCTTGGCCGCAAAGCGCACCGCGCGAATGATGCGCACCGGGTCTTCGCGGTAGCGCGTGGCGGCGTCACCGATCATGCGCAGCGTGCGTTTCCTGGCGTCACGAATGCCATGGTGGAAATCAACCACGGTTTGCGTTTCCGGGTCGTAGTACATCGCGTTGATGCTGAAGTCGCGGCGGGCGGCATCCTGCTCGATGGGGCCCCAGACGTTGTCGCGCAGCACACGCCCGCTGGCGTCCACCGCGTGCTTCATGCCGGCAAGTTCGCCCTTGCTGGTGCGCTCGTTGCCGGCCACCTGCTCGGCGTCGGCGCTGTCGAGGTAGGCGCGGAAGGTGGAGACTTCGATCACCTCGTGCTCGCGCCCACGGCCATAGACCACGTGCACGATGCGAAAGCGCCGTCCGATGATGAAGGCACGGCGAAACAGGCTCTTGACCTGCTCGGGCGTGGCGCTGGTGGCCACGTCGAAATCTTTCGGGCGCAAGCCCAGCAGCAGATCGCGCACGGCGCCCCCCACGAGGTACGCCTCGAAGCCGGCCTGCTTGAGCGTGTGCACCACGTCCAGCGCACGCTGGTCCACCAGCGAGCGGTCGATGCCGTGCACGCTGGCCGGCACATCTTCGCGTTTGCCAAACGGGTGGGCGCGGCGGCTGGCGGTGCCGCTGGTCTTGCCCAGCAGCCGGTCGATGAATTTCTTGATCATTCGAATAGGTTCAATGTGCGCCAGCCCCGCTCGAGGGCGATGGCGCGGAGTCGGGCATCCGGATTGGTGGCCACGGGCTCGTGCACTTTTTCCAGCAGCGGGAGGTCGTTGATCGAGTCGCTGTAGAAAGTGCTGTGCTGCACGCGCGACCAGTCCAGCCCGCGGGCAGCCAGCCATTGTTCCACACGGGCGATCTTGCCCTCGCGAAACGACGGCGTGCCCCGGATGGCGCCGGTGGGCTCGCCATGCGCGTCACGCTCGAGCTCGATCGCAATCAGCTCGTTCACGCCGAAAGCCTGCGCAATCGGACGCGTGACGAATTCGTTGGTGGCGGTGACGATGACCACCGTGTCGCCGGCTGCCTGGTGCCGGCGCAGCAAGGCCCGAGCCGGCTCGCGCATGGCTGGCTCGATCACTTCGCGCATGAAGCGCTGATGGGCCTTCAGCGACGCCGCCAGCCCATGCTCGCGCACGGCGTCGGTGGCAAAGCGCACGTAGCGGTGAATGTCCAGCGTGCCGGCCTTGTAGTCGGCGTAGAAGCCGTCGTTGGCCTGGGAGAAACTGTGGGCATCTCGCCAACCCAGGGCGACGGTGAATTCGCCCCAGGCGTAATCGGAATCGAGCGGGATCAGGGTGTGGTCCAGGTCGAAAAGGGCCAATCTCATGTTTATTCGTTTTCCAGCATCGATTTGATCAACGGGATGGTGATGGCGCGCTGGGTGCGCAGGGCATAGCTGTCGAGCTGGTCGAGCAGCATCATCAGGCTGGAGAGGTCGCGCGAGAAGCGGCGCAGCATGAAGTCCATCACCTCGTCGCTGAGGAACACGCCACGCTCGTCAGCCGCCCTGCGCAACACGGCGCGGCGTTCGGTTTCGCTCAAGGCCTGCAGCTGGAACACGTGGCCCCAGCCCAGGCGCGTGCGCAGGTCTTCGCGCAGGCGCAGGTCGGCCGGCGGGCAGGTGGCCGCCGCCAGCACCCACCGGGACGGGCCGTGTGCGGGGCTTTGTGCATTCACGAACCAGTTGAACGCCGCGGCCTGCTGGGCAGCGGTGTAGAGGTGGCAGTCGTCCAGCAGCACGGCATCCCAGTCGTCGCTGAACTCGGTGGGGTCCAGCGTGCCGGCATCCAGCCATCCCACGCGACTGCCCTGCTCGCGCAGGGCTTCGCGCACGGCGCGCAGCAGATGCGTCTTGCCGCTGCCGCTCTCGCCCCACAGGAAGGTGGGCACGGGTGAGCGCAGGGGGTTGTTGGTCCACAGCCGCAGGTGTTCCACCGCCGCTTCATTGCCCGCACCCACGAAGTTGGCCAGCGTGGGCACGGGGGCAAAGCCGATGTCCAGCGCCATCTGCCGCATGGGGGTCGGTCCGGTGCTCATGCGGTGTTCTCCGGCGCCGCGCGCGGGGCCTCCAAATACAGCGCACTGGCCAGGTAGCGCTGGCGAAGGCGGCGTATCGCCACCAGCAGCACGGCGCTGGCGGGCAACGCGATCAACACCCCGACAAAGCCGAACAGGTGCCCAAACGCGAGCAGCGCAAAGATCACGGCAATCGGGTGCAGGCCGATGCGCTCACCCAGCAGGCGCGGTGTGAGATAGAGGCTTTCCACCACCTGACCGACACCGTAAACGGCCGCCACCAGCGCCACACCCAGAACGGTCTGGAATTCGAGCAAGGCGGCCAGCAGTGCCAGCACCAGGCCCACACCAAAGCCCAGGTAAGGCACGAACACAGCCAGCCCGGTGAACACCCCGATGGGCAAGGCCAGATTCAGCCCGACCAGCGCCAGGGCCACGGCGTAAAACACCGCCAGCAAGCCCATGACCAGCAGTTGCCCGCGGAGGTACTGGCCGAGCACTTCGTCGGTCTCGTCCAGAAAGCCCTGCACGCTGGTGCGCCAGCGGGGCGGAATCAAGGTTTTGGTGCGCTCGACCAGGTTGTTCCAGTCCAGCAGCAGGTAATACGCCACGATGGGCATCAGGAACAGGTTGCCCACCACGGCCGCGAGCGCGCTGCCGCCAATGCGCAGGGATGAGAGCAGGTGGTCAAGGATTTCGCCCTCGTGACCCGACACCAGCCGCGTGAGCCACTCGCGCACCAGGCCCACGTCCACCGAGAGGCTCACGCCCAGCCGACCGGCCAGAGGTGTCAGCCAGGCGTTCAGGCGGTTGAGCAGATCGGGCACCTGCTCGCGCAGCAGCGGCACCTGCTTGGTGATGACAGGCACGATCAGCAGGAACACCGCCAGCAGCACCAGCATGAGCAGCGAGATGGCCATTCCCGCACCCAACCAGCGCGGTACACCCTTGGCGCGCAAGCGCTCCACCAGTGGGTGCAGCGCGTAGGCCAGCACCGCAGCCAGCAAAAAGGGCATGAGCACCGGCGCAAGCAGCGTGAACAGCAGCCAGATGACGACCGCGATCGCGGCCCACAGCAGGGCGCGGATCTGGTGGGAGGTCAGGGGCATGGGGCAGGCTCGGCAAGGTGGACGGGATCGCTGGGGCAAACCCGTAAAATCTGGGGCAAATTCTATCGGGCCACTCTCAGCGCAGCTGAAAGCCCCCACCCACACCGCGTTCCGTCCACCGACCCGCCCCTCCCCGCGTGGGGCCTGCCCGCACATGACCTCCCCCTCCACTCCCCTTTCCTACAAAGACGCCGGCGTTGACATCGATGCAGGCGATGCCCTGGTCGAGCGCATCAAGCCGCTGGCCAAAAAGACCATGCGCGAGGGCGTGCTCGCCGGTATCGGCGGGTTCGGAGCGCTGTTCGAGGTGCCCAAGCGTTACCAGGAGCCCGTGCTCGTGAGCGGCACCGACGGCGTGGGCACCAAGCTCAAGCTGGCGTTTGAATGGAACATGCACGACACGGTGGGCATTGACCTGGTGGGCATGAGCGTGAACGACGTGCTGGTGCAAGGCGCCGAGCCGCTCTTCTTCCTGGACTATTTCGCCTGCGGCAAGCTCGACGTGGACACCGCCGCCGCCGTGGTGGGCGGCATTGCCAAAGGCTGCGAACTCAGCGGCTGTGCGCTCATCGGCGGCGAAACCGCCGAAATGCCCGGCATGTACCCCGCAGGCGAGTACGACCTGGCGGGCTTTTGCGTGGGTGCGGTCGAGAAGTCGAAGATCCTCACAGGCCAGAACGTGAAACCCGGTGACGTGGTGCTCGGGCTGGCTTCGCACGGCGTGCATTCCAACGGCTTCTCGCTGGTGCGCAAGTGCCTCGAACGCGCGGGCACGAACCTGCCCGCCACGCTGGATGGCCAGCCGTTCAGGCAAGCCATCATGAAACCGACCCGCCTCTACGTGAAGAACGTACTGGCCGCGCTGGCGCAGCATCCCATCAAGGCCCTGGCCCACATCACGGGCGGCGGCCTGCTCGAGAACATTCCCCGCGTGCTGCCCGAAGGCAAGGCCGCGCACCTGAAGAAGGGCAGCTGGCCGCAGACCGAGTTGTTTGCCTGGCTGCAAAAGACGGCGGGCATCGACGACATCGAGATGAACCGCACGTTCAACAACGGCATCGGCATGGTGGTGGTGATCGCCGCCGACCAGGCCGGCGCGTGCGCAGACACCCTGCGAAGCCTCGGTGAAACCGTGTTCGAAATCGGTCAGATCGCCGAGCGCGGCACGGGCGCTGCGGTGGTCGTGGCCTGAGGGCGCCGGCCGACCGGCTGCGCCTACAGCAAGGCTTCCGACGGCAGCACGTGCACGCCGGGCGAGGCCAACAACGCCGCCCGCACAAGGTGATGCGCGATGCGATCCGCGGGCACAACACGGTAGCGGCGCGGCAACAGGGGTTGCAGCACTCTGGAAACACCCACCGCCAACTGCTCCAAAGGACGTGAAGTCGGCCGTTTTCCACCGATCAGCCCCGGTCGGACCAGGGTGAGGGAGGGGTAGCCCACTGCTTGCAGGTCGCGCTCGGTCTCGCCCTTGGTGCGCGAGTAAAAGACGCGGGAGCCCACATCAGCGCCCAGCGCCGAATTGAGCGCAAACGCCCTTGCGCCGTGGCGCCAGGCCAGGTAGGCCACCTCCAGCGTGTGGTCGTGGTCCACCTTGTAAAAGGCCGCCTGCGAACCCGCCGCCCGGATCGTGGTTCCCAGCGTGCAGATCACGGCGTCGACCCGCCACCATGGGGCGTCTTCGGGCAGGCGCTCGAAATCCACGACGGGATTGAGCAGTTTGGGGTGCGGCGGGAGGGGTTTGCGCGTGGGTGCGACCACGCTCTCGACGGTGGGATCGGCCAGGAGTTGTTGCAGCACATGGCTGCCCACCAGCCCGGTGGCGCCCACCAGCATCAGTTGTTTCATGAAGTTGTTTGTCACGTCGGTCGGCCCGCATGGTCGACGCGTGGGGGTGTGGCGTCAAACAGAATTACATGGCGACACATCCCGAACGCCACTGTCGGCGCGGGTTGCGCCCGCCAACCTCAGTTCGAAGCGCTGCGCAACTCCTGCAGACGCTGCGCGATGGAATCGCGATCCAGCGTGTCTTCGGCATGGGCGACGTAGGTTTCGAGGTCGGCCACCGCCAGCCGCACATCACCCATCTCCGCCCAGGCCAGGCCGCGGTCGCGGTACTCCACCCAGGCATCGGGCAGCAGGATGAGCAGGCGGTCCAGCACCGCAATGAGGCGCAGCCAGTCGTCCTGCGTGCGGTGGATTTCCTTGAGGTTGCGCAGGAGCCGCGCCAGGATGTCGCGCGGCGTGGCGGCCTGCAAGTAGAGGCCCACGGGCACGTCGAAATCGTCCACCAATCCGTTGCGGCGCTTGTAGGGCTCCAGGCGCTCCGACAGATCCTCGCGGCTGAGGGACTGCCCGGTGAAAGGGTCGATCACCACCTGCCCGTTCGGCAGGTTGACCTTGACCATGAAATGACCCGGAAAATTCACGCCGCGCGCCTTCAGCCCCAAGCCCTGCGCCAGCTCCAGCCAGAGCACGGCCAGCGTGATCGGGATGCCGCGGCGGGTTCGCAGCACCGCATTCAGAAAACTGTTGTCGGGGTCGTAGTAGTTGTTGACGTTGCCGCCAAAACCCATGTCGCGGAAGAAAAACTGATTCAGCGTGCGCAGCCGCTGCAACGGCCCCGCATCCGCCGCACAGCGCCGGCGCACACGGGCCAGCATCTGGTCGACGTCACCCAGCACTTGCTGCACATCGAGATCGGGGTACTCGTCCTGGGCAATCGCCGTGGCAGCCTCGAACAGCGGCAGCGCATCGTCATCACCCACCAACGAAGCAAAGTAGCCCAGGGGGGTGGGAGCGGGGTAAGCAATGGGATGAACGCCCCCACCCGTAACGGCATCGACGTGCCAAAGTGGAGACGTTAATCAACCACTTGAACCGAGAGGGGCGTCCACCATGAAGCTTACGACTGTTGGCATCGACCTGGCGAAGAACGTGTTCCA
>NZ_JAHVAB010000028.1 GCF_019264445.1 Hydrogenophaga sp. | reverse complement strand
CGCCGAGCCGCCCCCGCCGCCCGCCGAACCCGGCCCGGCCCCCCAGGCACAAGCCCCCGAGCCACCGCCGCCGCAGCCCGACGAAGGCCAGGCCGAACGCGACACCGCCGAACCCGATCGGCCGCCGGAAGCGGCGGCACTGGAAGACCGGCTGGTCGACGCCGTGCGCGCGGCCATACCGCACGGGCTGCTGGCGGCCCTGCAGGCGGGCCAGGCTCGGCAGGCGCGCGCCAGCGCCGCCGGCCGGGTGGGCGCCGCCACCAAGCACCCCCACCGGGGCCGACCCGTGGGCAGCCGGCATGCCGAGCCGCGCTCCGGCGCCCGCCTGCACGTGCTCGACACCTTGCGCGCGGCCATGCCGTGGCAGCGCCTGCGGCAGGAGGCTGCCGGCGGGCCGGCGCGCCTGCGTGTGCGCCGCGAAGACTTTCACGTCGTGCGCTACCGGCAGCACCGGCCCACCACCACCGTGTTTGTGGTCGACGCCTCGGGCTCGTCGGCCCTGCACCGGCTGGCCGAAGCCAAAGGTGCGGTCGAGCTGCTGCTGGCCGAGTGCTATGTGCGGCGCGACCGGGTCGCCGTGCTGGCGTTTCGCGGTGGCGGCGCCGAACTGCTGCTGCCGCCCACGCGCTCGCTCACACGCGCCAAGCGCAGCCTCGGAGCCCTGCCCGGCGGCGGCGGAACACCGCTGGCCAGCGGCATCGCCGCGGCGGCCGACCTGGCCAGCCAGCTCACCCGCGGGGGCGACTCGGCCACGGTGGTGCTGCTGACCGATGGCCGCGCCAACATCGCCCGCGACGGCTCGCCCGGACGGGCGCAGGCCCAGCACGACGCGCTGGCCGCTGCACAGCGCTTTCGCACCGAGGGGCTGAGCGCCCTGCTCATCGACACCTCGCCACAGCCCTCCGACGCGGCCCGCATCCTGGCCGAGGCCATGGACGCCGCCTACCTGCCGCTGCCGCACGCCGGCGCCGAGAGCCTGGCGCGGGCGGTGCAGCTGGCAGCCGGCCCAGCCCGCTGAAGACCATGCCGCGCCGACTCGACTGGCGACGCGACGGTCCCCGCTGGCCCCACCACGAGCACAGCCGCTTCGTACAGGCCGGCGGTCTGCACTGGCACACCCAGGGGTTTGACGGCCCGGGCACCGGGGCGCCCTGTGCGCTGCTGCTGCACGGCACCGGTGCCTCCACCCACTCGTGGCGCGCACTCGCGCCCTTGCTGGCCACCCGGTACCGGGTGCTCACCCTGGACCTGCCCGGCCACGCCTTCACCGGCCGCCCACCCGGCGGCATGGGTGCGCCCCAGCTGTCGCTGCCCGGCATGGCGCGCGCGGTGCACGGGCTGCTGCGGGCGCTGGACTGCCAGCCGGACGTGGTGATCGGCCACTCCGCCGGGGCGGCCATCGGCATCCGCATGTGCCTGGACGCGCTCATCGCACCCCGCCTGGTGGTCGGCATCAACGCCGCGCTGCTGCCACCGGCCGGCCTGGCCGGGCCGCTGTTCGCACCGGCGGCCAAGCTGCTGGCCGCCACCCCCGGTGTGCCGCGCCTGTTTGCCTGGCGCGCCCGGGAGCCCGCGGTGTTGCAGCGCCTGCTGCAAGGCACCGGTTCGGTGCTCGACGCCGAAGCCACTGCGCTGTACCGGGCGCTGGTCAGCTGCCCGGAACACGCCGCCGGCGCCCTGGGCATGATGGCCAACTGGGACCTGCAAGCCTTTGCGCGCGACCTGCCCCGGTTGCAGACGCCTTTGCTGCTGCTCGCTGCCACACAGGACCGCACCGTGCCACCCGCCCAGGCGCATGAGGTGCTGGAGCGGCTGTCGCCGCAAGCCGGGGCACGGGTGATCGAGCTGCCGGGGCTGGGCCATCTGGCCCACGAAGAACAGCCCGCGCTGGTGGCCTCGCACATCTTCGCGGCCCTCGGCACCCCCGCGCCCACAGCCCTCGCCTGACCTCGGGCCACCGCCCGGGCCCCGCGGTCCACGCGGCCCTCCCTCCCCCGGTATCGCCGACCTGCCCCAGGGCGGCTGGCGCGCTTCGCCGCGCGCCACTAGGGGATTACCCGCACCCCAACCAAATACCGTCAGTTGCGATTGACAAATGCATGTGTCATGTTAGATTGACACCGTGTCTGTCGCATGTGGATGACAGACACGCCACCCGACGAGGGGCTCCATGGACATGTTGGCACGCATACAGCAAGCGCTTGATCAAGAGCTCACCTGTGCCCTCAGCCCCAGCGCGCCGCCCCGCCTGATGGCCGCCATGCGCCATGCCGTGTTTCCCGGTGGGGCCCGCATCCGCCCGCAGCTGTGCATGGCCGTGGCCCAGGCCTGTGGCGACGACGCCCCCGAGCTGACCGACGCCGCCGCGGCGGCCATCGAGCTGCTGCACTGCGCCTCGCTGGTGCACGACGACATGCCCTGCTTTGACGACGCCGACCTGCGCCGCGGCCTGCCTTCGGTGCACAAGCTGCACGGCGAGCCGCTGGCCCTGCTCTCGGGCGACGGGCTCATCGTCATGGCGTTCCAGGCCATGGCCCGCGTGGGCGCCCGCCACCCCGAACGCCTGAGCGGCCTGCTCGGCACCCTCTGCTCAGCCGCCGGCGCACCCGACGGCATCGTGGCTGGCCAGGCCTGGGAATGCGAACCCCGCGCCTCGCTCAGCCGCTACCAGCGCGCCAAGACCGGCGCCCTCTTTGTGGCCGCCACCTGCGCCGGTGCGCAGGCCGCAGGCGCTGACCCCTCGGCCTGGCGAAACCTGGGCGACTGCCTGGGCGAGGCCTACCAGGTGGCCGACGACATTCGCGACGTGATGCTTGGCAGCGACGAGCTGGGCAAACCCAGCGGCCAGGACGTGCAGCACCACCGCCCCAGTGCGGCCGACGACCTCGGTCTGGCAGGCGCCCTGGGTTACTTCCAGCACCGCATGCAGGAGGCCGTGGACGCCGTGCCCGACTGCGCGCACCGCGACGCCATGCGCGCCCTGGTGCTGCAGGAATCCGCGCGGCTGATCCCGCCCGACACGCGCCAGCGCATCGCCACCCGTGCGCGACCGCAGGCGCCTGGTTTCCACGCCACGCCGCTGCGCGGCACCGTTGCCTGAGGCCACCTATGGACGCCGTACACAGCCCCGCTTCGCTGCAACTGCCCGCCGCCACCGGTGGCTGGCGCGATCGCCTGGCCACCCAGATCGACCGCTGGAGCACCAGCCCCGTCCTGCACCGCTGGGCCATGGGGTCGGCCCTCACGCGCTGGCTGGTGCGCCGCCGCTCGGCCCGGCTGTTTGCCTGCATGGCCGGCTTCGTGCACACGCAGGTGCTGCTGGCCTGTGTGCGGCTGCGGCTGCTGGAAACCGTGTCGCAGTCACCGCGCACGCTCGACGAGCTGGCCGCCCTCACCGGCCTGCAGGCAGCCAGCCTGCAGCGCCTGCTGGACTCCGCCGTGGCCATGGGCCTGATGGACCGCCGCAGCCAGGGCCGCTACGGCCTCGGGGGCCTGGGCGCACCGGTCGCTGCCCACGCCGGCATCCGCGAGATGGTCGAACACAACGCCACCCTCTACGAAGACCTGCGCGACCCGCTCGCACTGCTGCGCGACCCGAACCAGGCGCAGATGCACACCTACTGGCCCTACACTCCGCACCAGCAACGCGAAGGCGCCAGCGCCGACAGCTTCGGCCGCTACTCCGCGCTGATGTCGACCTCGCAGCGCTTCGTGATCGACGAGCTGCTCGCCGCCTACCCCTTCGTTGACCACCAGCGCGTGCTCGACATCGGCGGTGGCATGGGCGGCTGGGTGGGTGCGCTGGCGCAGCGCCACCCTCACCTGCATTGCACCCTGTTTGACCTGCCACCCGTGGCGCAGCTGGCCCGCGAGCAGCTCGACCGCCAGGGCCTGGGCGCGCGCATCACCACCCACGGCGGCAGCTTCATCACCGACCCGCTGCCGCGCGGCGCCGACCTGGTGACGCTGGTGCGCGTGGCGCACGACCACGACGACGCCACCGTGCTCCAGCTGCTGCGCACCATTCACGACAGCCTGCCGCTGGCCGGCGCGCTGGTGCTGGCCGAGCCCATGGCCAACGCCGAAGGCCAGAGCCCGATCGACCCGTACTTCCACTTCTACCTGATGGCCATGGGCAGCGGCCGACTGCGCACCCCGCAGGCGCTGTCCGACCTGATGGCGCAAGCGGGCTTCACCCACATCGAACTCGCGCCCAACCCCATGCCACTGCACGCACAGGTGCTGGTGGGGCGCAAGTCGAGGGCGCAAGCCGCGCTGCCCACCGCCAGCGGAGCCACTGCCCCATGAACGCCGACGCCATCGTCTTCCAGAGCCCCTGCCAGCTGTCGGTGCAGTCGTTGCCGGTGCGCGCCATGGTGCCGGGCGACATCGAGGTGCAGGTGGAGTACAGCGGCATCAGCACCGGCACCGAGCGCCTGCTCTGGGACGGCAGCATGCCGCCCTTCCCCGGCATGGGCTACCCGCTGGTACCCGGTTACGAAACCGTGGGCCGCGTGGTGCGCACGCTCGGCGACGTGCCGCTGGCCATCGGCGAGCGGGTGTTCGTGCCCGGCTCCTACAGCTTTGAAGGCGTGCACAACCTGTTTGGCGGCGCGGGCCAACGGCTGGTGGTGCCCGCCGCCCGCGTGGTGCGCGTGAACGAAACCGGCCCACAAGGCTCAGGCGCCGACGCGGTGCTGCTGGCCCTGGCCGCCACCGCCTACCACTCCGTCACCTTTGGCGGCACCCGCGACCCGGACACCCCGCCCGACCTCATCGTCGGCCACGGCGTCATGGGCCGGCTGCTCGCGCGCCTCACCGTGGCCGCCGGCGGCCCCGCCCCGGTGGTGTGGGAAACGCAAGCACTGCGCCAGAACGGCGCCGACGGCTACACCGTGCTGCACCCCGACGACGACGACCGCAAGAACTACCGCGCCATCTACGACGTGAGCGGCGACGCCGGCATCCTGCACAAGGTCATTCCCCGGCTCGACAAGGGCGGCGAAGTGGTGCTGGCCGGCTTCTACCACCAGGACATTTCGTTCGCCTACGCGCCGGCCTTCATGCGCGAAGCCAGCATCCGCGTCGCTGCCGAATGGAAGCGCGCCGACCTGCTGGCCGTGACCGAGCTGGTCAACACCGGTCGCCTGTCGCTCGACGGCCTGATCACCCACACCCACACGCCCTCACAGGCGCGGGATGCCTACGAGGTCGCCTTCGGTGATCCCCACTGTCTGAAGATGGTCCTTGACTGGAGTCACTGATGAACGCCCCTGACATCAAGAGCAACCCGATTCACTTCCAGGCCATGCTGCGCCAGGAAGCCGCCATCGAACCCGATCCAGTCCACACCGGCGAGGTGAAGAAAGAAACGCAGATCATCGCGATCTACGGCAAGGGCGGCATCGGCAAGAGCTTCACGCTGGCCAACCTCAGCTACATGATGGCGCAGCAGGGCAAGAAGGTCCTGCTGATCGGCTGCGACCCCAAGAGCGACACCACCAGCCTGCTGTTTGGCGGACGCGCCTGCCCCACCATCATCGAGACCTCCTCGAAGAAGAAGCTGGCCGGCGAGCCGGTGAAGATCGGCGACGTCTGCTTCAAGCGCGATGGCGTCTACGCCATGGAACTCGGTGGCCCCGAGGTCGGCCGCGGCTGCGGCGGGCGCGGCATCATCCACGGCTTCGAGCTGCTCGAAAAACTGGGCTTTCACGAGTGGGGCTTCGACTACGTGCTGCTCGACTTCCTGGGCGACGTGGTCTGCGGCGGCTTCGGCCTGCCCATTGCGCGCGACATGTGCCAGAAGGTCATCGTCGTTGCCTCCAACGACCTGCAGTCGCTCTACGTGGCCAACAACGTGTGCAGCGCAGTGGAGTACTTCCGCAAGCTCGGTGGCAACGTCGGCGTGGCCGGCATGGTGATCAACCGCGACGACGGCACCGGCGAAGCCCAGGCCTTTGCCGACCAGGTCGGCATCCCGGTGCTCTCGGTCATTCCGGCCGACGACGACATCCGCCGCAAGAGCGCCAGCTACGAAATCATCGGTCGTCCGGACTCGGTCTGGGGCCCCCTGTTTGCCCAGCTCGCCGCCAACGTTGACACCTCATCTCCCATGCGTCCGTCCCCCCTGACGCAAGACGGTCTGCTGGGCCTTTTCTCTGCCTCATCGGTCGGGCGCGACGTGGTGCTGGAGCCGGCCACCGAGTTCGACATGTGCGGCAAGACCGAGACCGTCAAGCCCACGCTCGAAGTGGTTTACGACGAGGTCTGAGCCACACGGCCGCCCACCATGAACACCGTCATCCCGATCATCCCTGCACCCGCCGGCACCACCGCCATCGAAGGCGACGGCATGGGCTGCCACGCCGGTGGCGAGACGCTGCTGGCCGCTGCGAAATCGGCGGGCAAGAGCGAGGTGCTGGCGCAGTACGCACAGGACTACCCCAAGGGCGAACACAACGGCCCGCACGACCAGCCCCAAAGCATGTGCCCGGCCTTCGGCTCGCTGCGCGTGGGCCTGCGCATGCGCCGCACCGCCACCATCCTCAGCGGCTCGGCCTGCTGCGTGTACGGCCTCACGTTCACCTCGCACTTTTACGGCGCGCGCCGCAGCGTGGGCTACGTGCCGTTCAACAGCGAATCGCTGGTGACGGGCAAACTGTTCGAAGACATCCGCGAGGCGGTGCACGCACAGGCCGATCCAGCGCAGCTGGACGCCATCGTCATCATCAACCTCTGCGTGCCCACCGCCAGCGGCGTGCCGCTGCAGCTGCTCCCCGCCTCGATCAACGGGGTGCGCATCATCGGCATCGACGTGCCCGGCTTCGGCGTGCCGACCCACGCCGAAGCCAAGGATGTGCTCACCGCCGCGATGCTGAAATACGCACGGCAGGAAGTGCTGGCCGGCCCCGTGCCCGCACCGCGCCAGGCGCGCAGCAGCCAGCCCACGATCACCCTGCTGGGCGAGATGTTCCCGGCCGACCCCATGCTGATCGCGCAGATGATCGCGCCCATGGGTCTCGCGGTCGGCACCACCGCACCCACGCGCGAATGGCGCGAGCTGTACGCCGCGCTGGATGGCAGCGCGATCGCCGCCATCCACCCGTTCTACACCGCCAGCATCCGCGAGTTCCAGCTGGCCGGCCGCCCTGTCGTGGGCTCGGCACCGGTCGGCGTGGACGGCACGCACGACTGGCTGGGCGCCATTGGCGCTGCCACCGGCGTGTCGCAGGCGCTGATCGACACCGCGCGCAACCAGACGCTCGCCGCGATCCGCGGCGTGCTGTCGCAACAGAAGATCAACGGCCGCATCACCCTCAGCGGCTACGAAGGCTCCGAGCTGCTGGTGGGCCGCCTGCTGGTGGAATGCGGCGCCGACCTGCGCTACGTCGGCTCGGCCTGCCCGGCCACGCCGTGGAACGAACACGACGCGGCCTGGCTGCGCGCCAAGGGGGTGCAGGTGCAGTTCCGCGCCTCGCTGGAAAACGACCTCGACGCGCTGCACGAATACCAGCCGCAGCTGGCCATTGGCACCACGCCCGTGGTGCAGGCCGCAAAGGAAGCCTGCGTGCCCTCGCTCTACTACACCAACCTGATTTCTGCGCGCCCGCTGATGGGCGTGGCTGGCGCCGGCTCGCTGATCCAGGTGGTCAACGCCGCCATGGGCAACCAGCACCGCTTCAATGCGATGAAGGATTTCTTCGGCGGCGTGGGCCAGGGCGACGAGGCCGGCGTGTGGGAAGACGTGCCCAGGCCGTTCCCGAACTTCCGCAAGGAAATGCGCCGGCTCAACGAGAAGGCGGCGAAGAAGCGGGAGGCACAAGATGTTGGTGCTTGACCACGACCGCGCCGGCGGCTACTGGGGTGCCGTGTATGTGTTCACCGCCATCAAGGGCCTGCAGGTGGTCATCGACGGCCCGGTGGGCTGCGAGAACCTGCCGGTCACCAGCGTGCTGCACTACACCGACGCGCTCCCGCCGCACGAGCTGCCCATTGTGGTGACCGGCCTGGCCGAAGAACAGCTGGGCCGTGAAGGCACCGAAGGCTCGATGAAGCGCGCCCACGCGGTGCTCGACCCCGAGCTGCCCGCCGTGGTGGTCACCGGGTCGATTGCCGAAATGATCGGCGGCGGCGTGACGCCCGAAGGCACCAACCTCATGCGCTTCCTGCCGCGCACCATCGACGAAGACCAGTGGCAATGCGCCGACCGCGCGATGTTCTGGCTCTGGAGCGAATACGGCATGAAGAAGGTGCCGGCGCGCAAGCCATTGGCCGAGCGCCCTGCCGGCGAGAAGCCGCGCGTCAACATCATCGGCCCGAGCTACGGCGTGTTCAACGGTCCCAGCGACCTGGCCGAAATTCGCCGCCTGGTGCAGGGCATCGGCGCGGAGATCAACCTCGTGTTCCCGCTGGGCAGCCACCTCTCGGAAGTCTCGCGCCTGGTCGAGGCCGACGTGAACATCTGCATGTACCGCGAGTTCGGCCGCATGCTCTGCGAGGCGCTGGACCGGCCCTACCTGCAGGCGCCCATCGGCCTGCACAGCACCACCAAATTCCTGCGCGCGCTCGGCGAGCTGCTGGGCCTGGACCCCGAGCCCTTCATCCAGCGCGAGAAGCACACCACCATCAAACCGGTGTGGGACCTGTGGCGCTCGGTCACGCAAGACTTTTTTGCCACCGCGAGTTTTGCGGTGGTGGCCAACGGCACCTACGCACGCGGCCTGCAGCACTTCCTGGACACCGAGATGGGCCTGCCCTGCCGCTTTGCGGTCTCGCGCAAGGCCGGTGAAAAGACCGACAACGCCGCCGTGCGCGAGCTGGTGAAAACGCAGACGCCGCTGATCCTGTTTGGCAGCTACAACGAGCGCATGTACCTGGCCGAGGCGGGGAGCACAGGCCCGATGCGCGCGGCCTTCATCCCGGCCTCGTTCCCCGGCGCCATCATCCGCCGCCACACCGGTACGCCTTTCATGGGCTACAGCGGCGCGACCTACCTGATCCAGGAGGTGTGCAACGCGCTGTTTGACGCGCTGTTCCACATTCTGCCGCTGGGCACCGACATGGACAAGGTCGACCCCACGCTCGCACGCGGCGCCGCCGCCGGCCTGGCCACGCCCTGGGAAGACAGCGCCCAGACCCGCCTGCACACCCTCATCTCGAACCAGCCGGTGCTGGTGCAGATCTCGGTGGCCAAGCGGCTGCGCGACGCCGCCGAACAGCATGCGCGCGACAGCGGCGATGGCGCCGTGAGCGACACCCACGTGAACACCGCAGGCCGCGAACTCGGCCTGGGAGAGCCCGCATGAGCGCATGGCTCACACCCCATCCGGATTCCGGCCTGCAGGCCGGGTCACCCCCACGTCGTGGCATCTCGCCGCGGCTGCCCAGGTTGCGCGGGTCGGGCGCAACGCAGGCCTCACGGCCTTATTGAGAAGGAGCATTCGTATGGCAACACGGACATCGATTTCCGGCCTGACCGACGAGGAAGCTCAGGAGTTCCACCAGTACTACATCCAGGGCTTCATTGGGTTCACGGCGATTGCCGTGGTCGCCCATGCGCTGGTGTGGTTCTGGCGGCCCTGGCTCTGAGTCAAGACCGGCTTCACTTTTCATGATTGGAGAACTGCCATGAACGTCGTGTCTTATGAGACCCATAAGCCCACTCACCGGGAAGACAAGCTGTCGTTTGTCCTGATCTTTGTGCCGTGCTTTCTGCTGCTGCTCTCGGCTGCCTTGTTTGGCCAGCTGGTGGGCATGCACTGGCGGGAATGGCTGCCTGGCGCAGAACACAAGACCAGCATTTTCTCGGGCGTGCATGCCGCGGTTTACACGGTCATGTCCCAACTGATCTAAGGAGAAAACATCATGTGGAGAATCTGGCGTCTTTTCGACCCCCTCCGTACCATGGTCGCGCAGGCAGTGTTCCTGTTTGCACTCGCAGCCATGATTCACCTGATCCTGTTGAGCACCAACAAGTTCAACTGGCTCGACGGCCCGAAAAAGGCCCCGGCAGCTTCGGCGCAACTCGCACCGATGCCCGCAGCAACGCCTTCGAAGACGTCCTGAACGTCGCACGAGGTGTGCAGATGCTGCGGTGCCCATCGGGCGGCGCAGCATCTGGGCCCCTCCCCCCATTCGCTTTGACGTCATAACTCCACCTGAGTCAGGAGGGTCGCACCATGGCCATGCTCAATTTCGAGAAAAAATACCGCGTCCGCGGCGGCACCCTGTTGGGCGGCGACCTGTTTGATTTCTGGGTGGGTCCCTTCTACGTCGGCTTCTTCGGCGTCACCACGCTCTTCTTCGCGTTTCTGGGCACCGCCATGATCCTCTGGGGCGCCTCGCAAGGCCCCACCTGGAACCTCTGGCAGATCAGCATTGCACCGCCCGACCTGTCCTACGGCCTGCGCTTCGCGCCGCTCATGGAAGGCGGCCTGTGGCAGCTCATCACCGTCTGTGCCATCGGCGCCTTCGTGTCGTGGGCGCTGCGCGAGGTGGAGATCTGCCGAAAACTGGGCATGGGCTACCACGTGCCCGCCGCCTTCGGTGTGGCCATCCTGGCCTACGTGACGCTGGTGGTGATCCGCCCGGTGCTGCTCGGGGCCTGGGGCCACGGCTTCCCCTACGGCATCTTCAGCCACCTCGACTGGGTGTCCAACGTGGGCTACCAGTACCTGCACTTCCACTACAACCCGGCGCACATGATCGCGGTGAGCTTCTTCTTCGCCACCACCTTCGCGCTCTCGCTGCACGGCTCGCTGATCCTCTCGGCCACCAACCCCAAGAAGGGCGAAGTGGTGAAGACGCCCGAGCACGAAGACACCTTCTTCCGCGACACCATCGGCTACTCCATCGGCACGCTGGGCATCCACCGCCTGGGCCTGTTCCTGGCGCTGGCCGCCGTGCTCTTCAGCGCGCTGTGCATCGTCATCAGCGGACCGTTCTGGAGCCGAGGCTGGCCCGAGTGGTGGGGCTGGTGGCTGAACATGCCGATCTGGGCCCAGTGGCCTTTGAAATAAGAAACCACACGAGGAGACCACCATGGCGCAATACCAGAACCTCTTCACCACCGTGCAGGCCACCGGGCCGCTGCACCACGGCGTGCCGCTGCCGCATGGCAACAGCCCGCGCACCGGCAAGGAGCCGGCCATCGTTCACCTGTTCGGTCGCCTGGGCAACGCCCAGATCGGTCCGATCTACCTGGGTGGACTGGGCATCGCCTCGCTGATCTTCGGCGTGCTGGCCTTCAACATCATCGGCCTGAACATGCTCGCCTCGGTGAACTGGGACCCGATCCAGTTCGTGCGGCAGCTGTTCTGGCTCGCGCTGGAGCCACCGTCTGCGCAATACGGGCTGTCGCTGCCACCGCTCAACGACGGCGGCTGGTGGCTGATCGCCGGCGGCTTCCTCACGGCTTCGGTGCTGTTGTGGTGGGCCCGCACCTACACCCGCGCGCGCCAGCTCGGCATGGGCACGCACGTGGCCTGGGCCTTTGCCGCCGCCATCTGGCTGTTCCTGGTGCTGGGCTTCATCCGCCCGGTGCTCATGGGTTCGTGGAGCGAGGCGGTGCCCTTCGGCATCTTCCCGCACCTGGACTGGACGGCGGCCTTCTCGCTGCGCTACGGCAACCTGTTCTACAACCCGTTCCACGCGCTCTCGATCGCGTTCCTCTACGGCGCCACGCTGCTGTTCGCGATGCACGGTGCCACGATCCTTGCGGTCAGCCGCTTTGGCGGCGAGCGCGAGATCGAGCAGATCGTGGACCGCGGCACCGCCAGCGAGCGCGCGGCCCTGTTCTGGCGCTGGACCATGGGCTTCAACGCCACGATGGAATCCATCCACCGCTGGGCCTGGTGGTTCGCCGTGCTGTGCCCGCTGGTGGGCGGCATCGGCATCCTGCTGAGCGGCACCGTGGTGGACAACTGGTACCTCTGGGCCATCAAGCATGGCGTGGCGCCGCCCTACCCCGACGTGTTCCCAGCCGTGATGGACCCAGCCCTGACCCCGGGAGGCGCGAAATGAACCCCAAGCACATCACCTCCTCTGGCTGGCTCCGCCTGCTGGCACTGGGCTCCCTGGTGCTGCTGACGGCCTGCGAGCGCCCACCCATGGACACAGTGCAGAACGGCTACCGCGGCACCGGCATGGTCCAGGTCTACAACCCGCGGATCATGGAAGGCGTGATCGAGGCCAACCAGCCCCCCGCCCCGCCACCGCCCGCCTCGCCCGAAGGCCCCAAGGCCGGCGACGTGTACCAGAACGTGAAGGTGCTGGGCCACCTGAGCGTGGGCGACTTCACCAACCTGATGGCCTCCATGACGCAATGGGTGGCGCCTGAAAAGGGTTGCGTGCATTGCCACAACGCCGCCAACTTTGCCGACGACAGCCTGTACACCAAGCTGGTGGCGCGCGACATGATCAAGATGACGCAGACCATCAACGCCGACTGGAAGAACCACGTGTCGACCACCGGCGTGACCTGCTTCACCTGCCACCGCGGGGAACCGGTGCCCAAGTTCGTCTGGTTCAAGCCCGTGCCGCAAAACGCCGGCGCGGACTTCATCGGCAACAAGATGCGGCAGAACACGCCCGCGTCCAGCGTCAAGCTGGCCTCACTGCCCTACGACCCCTTCTCGTCCTACCTTCTGGGCAAGGAACCGATCCGCGTGGCAGCGACCAAGGCGCTTCCGACCGACCACAAGGCCAGCATCGCGCAGACCGAGAAAACCTACTCGCTCATGACGCACATGTCGGCCTCGCTCGGGGTGAACTGCACCTTCTGCCACGCCACGCAGTCGTTTGGCAAATGGGAAGGCGGCCCGCCGCAGCGCGTCACGGCGTACCACGGCATCCGCATGGTGCAGGCGCTCAACAACGAGCACATGCTGCCGCTCACCGACACCTTCCCGCCCAACCGCAAGGGCGAGCTGGGCGACGTGGCCAAGCTCAACTGCGCCACCTGCCACCAGGGCGCGTACAAGCCCGTGTTTGGCGCCCCGATGCTGAAAGACTCGCCGGGCCTGGCCGCGCTGCGCACCGCCTTCGAGAAGATGGCCACCGCGCCCACGGACGGCCCCGCTGCCGCGCCCGCTGCGGCGGCTCCTGCCACCCAGTGATGCGGTGACGCCATGAGCACCCCGGCCCACCACCTCGTCAAGCTCTCCGGGGTGGTGACGGTGGTGCTGGCCAACGTGCGGCGACCGCACCAGTCCTGGGCCTGGATGCGCCTGGTGCAAGGGCCCAGCCCGCTCAAGGCCACCCCCGGCCTGATGTTCTGCAAGGTCATGGGCAGCGGCGCGGGTGGCGGCTTCGGACTGCGGCCCAGCCCGAGCCACCAGGGCCTGATCACGCTGATGGACCACGCCGACCACGCCCGCGCCTTTCTCTCCAGCCCCGTCGTGCAGGCCTACCGCGAGCGCGCCGACGAGTTCTGGTGCGGCATGCTCGAAGTGGTGTCGGCCCGCGGGATGTGGGATGGCGAGGCCTGGGGCGTCACACCCGCCACCCAGCTGGGTGCGCATGGCATTGCCGCCAACGACGACCCCTCGTTCACCGACCCCAGGCCCCTGGCCGCGCTGACGCGCGCCAGCATCCGCCCGGGCAAGGCGGTGGCCTTCTGGCGCCATGCGCCGGCCGCGCATGCCGCCATGCAACAGGCGCGCGGCTGCACGCTGGCCATGGGCCTGGGCGAGATACCGCTGATCCGGCAGTGCACCTTCAGCCTGTGGCAAGACACGCCTTCGATGCTGGCCTATGCGCACCAGGGCGCGCACCAGCAGGCCCTGGCCGCGGCCTACAAAGACCAGTACTTCTCCGAGTCCCTGTTTGTGCGCATGCGCCTCCTGGAACAGCAAGGCCAGTGGCCCCGGCCCAACGACCTGGGCGATGGTCCCGCCGACAGCGGCGGCGTGCACCACCTGCCCGTGCAACGCCGACAGGGTCACCGGTCATGAGCGACCACCGCGTCGTCGTCGTGGGTGCGGGCATGGGCGGTCTCGCCTGCGCATTGCGCCTGGCGCAGCAAGGCCTGCACGTGACGGTGGTCGAGGCCGGCGCAGCGCCCGGCGGCAAGCTGCGCCAGTTGCAGGTGAACGGCGCGCCGGTCGACAGCGGCCCCACCGTGTTCACCATGCGCTGGGTGTTCGACCAGCTCTTTGCCGCCGTGGGCACCACGCTGGAGGCCGAGCTGCGCATCCAGCCGCTGCCGGTGCTGGCGCGCCACTGGTGGGACGACGGCAGCCAGCTCGACCTGCACGCCGACCCGGCCGCATCGCTCGACGCCGTGGCCCGCTTCGCCGGCGCAGCAGAGGCAGAGCGCTTTACCCGCTTCTGCACGCAGGCCCGCGCCGTGTACCAGACGCTGGAAACCCCCTACATGCGCCAGCCCCAACCCCACCCGGTGCGCCTGACGCGCGACATCGGTCTGAAGGGTCTGGCCATCCTCACCGCGCTCGGGCCGCTCACCAGCCTCTGGCGCAGCCTGGGCCGCCAGTTCGCCGACCCGCGCCTGCGCCAGCTGTTTGCGCGCTATGCCACCTACACCGGCTCGTCGCCCTGGCAGGCCCCCGCCACGCTGATGCTGATCGCCCAGGTGGAGATGGACGGTGTCTGGTCCATCGACGGCGGCATGCACGCGCTGGCGGCCTGCCTGGAGCGGCTCGCCCGCGCACGCGGCGCCGTGTTTCGCTACGGGCAGCGCTGCGAGCGCATCGAGCTGCACCACGGCCGTGTGTGCGGCGTGCGCCTGGCCGGTGGCGAGACGCTGCGGGCCGACAGCGTGGTCTTCAATGGCGACGCGGCCGCATTGCGCACCGGCCTGCTGGGTGCACCCGTGCAAGGCGCCGTGCCCGCGCGGGCACCGCAGCGCTCGCTCTCGGCGCTCACGTGGAGCCTGAACGCACCCACCGGCGCGCTGGCGCTGGACCGCCACAACGTGTTTTTTCAGCACCCCGGCACAGCGCCGTACGCCCGCGAATTCAGCGACGTGTTCGACCACCACCGCCTGCCCGCAGCACCCACCGTCTACGTCTGCGCACAGGACCGCGGCACCGCGTCTGCGCCCCCCGGCGGCGCGCCGGAGCGCCTGCTCGCCCTGGTCAACGCCCCTGCCACGGGCGACCAGCAAGACATCACCCACGAGGAACTTGACCGATGCGAGACTCAAGCCTTTCAGCTGCTGAGCCGCTGCGGCCTGCATCTCTCACCCCACAGCACGGGCGCCCTGCGCACGACCCCGGCGGACTTCCACCGCCTGTACCCGGCCACGGGCGGCGCGCTGTACGGGCAGGCGAGCCACGGCTGGGGCTCGGCGTTTGCCCGCCCGGTGGCGAGCACGCCGGTGCCGGGCCTGTTTCTGGCGGGGGGCAGCGTGCACCCGGGGCCCGGGGTGCCGATGGCGACCCTGTCGGGGCAGTTCGCGGCCGAGGCGCTGATGGCCAGCCCCGGTTTGACCAGGCGGTGGCACCCGGCGGCTACCTCTGGTGGTACCTCGATGCCCTCAGCGACGACGGCCAACACGGCCTGAGCCTGATCGCATTTGTCGGCAGCGTTTTTTCGCCCTACTACGCGTGGGCGCGCCGCAAGGGCCCCGGCAACCCGGACGACCACAACGCACTCAACGTCGCCCTCTACAGCCCCGGCGCCGGACGCTGGAGCATGACCGAGCGCGGCGCGCCGCACTGCCACCGCGAACCGGACCGCTTCACCATCGGCCCAAGCCAGCTGCGCTGGGACGGGCACGCGCTGAACATCGACATCGACGAAGTGGGCGTGCCGCTGCCGCGCCGCATCCGGGGCACCGTGCGCGTGGTGCCCGAACGGCTCTTCACCTTCAGCACCGCACTCGACCCCCATGGCCGCCACCACTGGGGCCCGCTGGCGCCCGCAGCCCGCATCGAGGTGGATCTGCAGCACCCGGCGCTGCGCTGGAGCGGCCACGCCTACCTCGACAGCAACGAAGGCAGCGAGCCGGTGGACCGCGCCTTCCGGGAATGGGACTGGTCGCGCAGCCCGCTGGCCGACGGCAGCACCGCGGTGATCTACGACGTCGAACCCGGCCAACCCCACGGCCGGCGGCTGGCCCTGCGCTTTCACCCGGACGGCCGCGTCACCCGCTTCGAAGCGCCCCCGCTGCAGCGCCTGGCGCGCACCGCGTGGCGCCTGCCCCGGCGCATGCGCAGCGACGGGCCGGTGAGCGTGGTGCAACAGCTCGAGGACACGCCCTTCTACCAGCGCGCCGTGCTGCGCAGCCAGCTGCTGGGCGAAGAGGTCACGAGCTTTCACGAAACCCTGAACGTGCCGCGCCTGGTGTCGCCCGCCGTGCAGGCCATGCTGCCGTGGCGCATGCCCCGGCGCGGCTAGCGCGCAAAATCGCCACCCATGCCCCATCCACTTGAAGCCGCCCTCAATGGCGAACGCCTGACGCTCCAGAGCGCCGGACACGCCGTGAACCTGTACGTGGCGGGCAGCGGCCCCGCGCTGCTGCTGGTCCACAGCGTGAATGCCGCCGCCTCGGCGGCCGAGGTGCGCCCGCTGCACGAGCACTTTCAGCGCACGCGCACGGTGTGCTCCATCGACCTGCCGGGCTACGGCTTCTCCGACCGCAGCGACCGGGACTACACGCCCCGCGTGATGACCGATGCGCTGCACGACGCCGTGGCGCTGATCCGCGAGCGCACGGGAAGCCCAGCCGTCGACGCGCTGGCCGTGTCCTTGTCGACCGAGTTTCTGGCCCGCGCCGCCACCGAAGCACCCGCGCACTTCCGCAGCCTGGCGCTGGTCAGCCCCACGGGCCTCGGCCGCAAGGACCAACGCCGTGGCCCGCCCGGCAGCACGCTGGCCATGCCCTGGCTGCTGGCGGCCCTGAAGGGTCCGGGCTGGGGTGGCGCGCTGTTCAGGGGGCTGACGCGGCCGGGCGTGATCCGCTTCTTTTTGAACAAGACCTGGGGCTCGAAACACATCGATGAGCGCATGTGGCGCCATGCCGTGGCCAGCGCGCAGCAGCCCGGGGCCGAGCACGCGCCCTTGCGGTTTATCTCGGGCGGTCTCTTCAGCCGCGACATCCAGACCGTGTACGAGCGCCTCACGCAGCCCGTCTGGTTGTCGCACGGCGTGCGCGGGGACTTCACCGACTACGGGCAGAAGTCGCTGTTGACCAGCAAGCCCCATGCACACGGCAGCGTGTTCCAGACCGGCGCCCTGCCGTACTTTGAACAACCGCAGGCGTTCTGCGCGCAGTACCAGGCGTTTCTGGACGGGGTCTGAGACAACGCCGCCGAGGCGTTCAGGGCGGGTCGCGTTCGGCCTTGTCCGCCGTGTCGCGCGCAGCCCGCCGGGCCTTTTCTTCCCGGGTGCGGGCCTGGGCTTTCTTCACGTCGCGCAGCTGCCAGAAGCCCCAGAGCAGCACCACGATGAACACGCCGAGTTCGAGCCAGATCCCCATGCTGCGGCTCCTTGCGTCAGTGCGCCACCCGCGCGCGGGCCGCCTCGTCCATGCGCTGTTGCTCCAGGCGTTCCATCAGCTCCAGCATCCACCCCACCCGGCCGATGTCGCTGCGCCGGGACGTGGCTGGCGGCTCCTTGCCATCGGCGCTGCAGCCGCAGTGCGCCACCAGGTAGGCAATGGCCGCCAGCGGTGGCGTGGCCGGCCCGGGCTGCTGCCGCCAGCCGGACTGCACACCCGCGCAGGCCAGCAGCACCAGCTTGCGCGAGGTGGGCACCACCGCGCGCCGGCTCACCGGGTCCAGGCCGTCGCGGCGCAGCTGCTGCCCGATTTCGGCATAGATGTGCCGCGCGGCCAGGATGGCCGAGCGGCAGTCGCGCGGCAGCATGGCCACGCCGGCGGTGGCCTGCGCGTAGAGCCGGTCCGCCTCTTGCAGCAGGCGCTCGATCACGCCCTGCAGCGCAGGTGTGCACACGGGTTTCTGCAGCCACGCATCAGCGTCGATGCCGGCCTCGGCCAGCCACTGGCGCGGCAGGTACAGGCGCCCGTTGCGCGCGTCTTCGCCCACGTCGCGGGCGATGTTGGTCAGCTGCATGGCCACACCGAGTTCGCAGGCGCGGGCCATGGCCTGCTCATGGCGCACGCCCATGATCCAGCACATCATGGCGCCCACACTGCCGGCCACACGCGCGCCGTAGTCGTGCACGTCTTCCAGCGTCTCGTAGCGGCGGCCTTCGGCGTCCCAGGCGAAGCCGTCGAGCAGCGCATCGAGCAGCGCGCGCGGCAGGGCGTGGCGCTGCACCACCACGGCCAGCGCGCGGTCTTCCACCGGGTCTTGCGGTTGGCCGGCGTAGACCGCATCCAGCCGCTGCGACAGCAGCGCCATGGCATCGGCCAGGCTGTGCCGCCCGCCATCGACCATGTCGTCGGCCACGCGGCAGAAGGCATAGAGCGCGATGGCCGAGGCGCGCACGCGCACGGGCAGCAGCCGGCTGGCGGCAAAGAAGGTCTTGGAGCCGGTGCGCATGAGCGCGTTGCAGGCCTCCAGGTCGAACGCGCCTGCGGCACCGGACGGCAGGCCCGCGGGCATGGTGCGCACAGACGGTGAAAAAGAGTCAGCGGCCAGTTCGTTCATGGGCGGTCCTTGCGAGAAAGGTGGTGGCGTCAGGCACCACCGAGTCGAGCGCCTTGGCCGACATCAGCACGCCCGGCACACCCGCACCGGGGTGGGTGCTGGCGCCGACCATGTACAGGCCGTCCACGTCTTCGCTGCGGTTGTGCGGCCGGAACCAGGCGCTCTGCATGAGCAGCGGCTCCAGCCCGAAGGCGGCACCCTTGAAGCTGAGCAGGCGGTCGTGAAAGGTTTGCGGTGTGGTGATCAGCGAGGCGCTGATGTGCTGCTCGAAGCCGGGCAGCACGGTGCGGTTCAGCACCTCGGCGATGGCGCGGCGCATCGGCTCGGCCTGGGTGGCCCAGTCGGTGCCGCTGTCCAGGTGGGTCACGGGCGCCAGCGCGTAGAAGGTGTCGTGCCCGGCGGGCGCCATGGAAGCGTCGCTCGCGGTGGGGCGGTGCAGGTAGAGGCTGAAGTCGTCGGCCAGCTTGTGGCGGCGGAAGATGTCGGTGAGCAGTTCCTTGTAGCGCGGGCCGAGCAGCATCATGTGGTGCGGCACGTCGCTGTACTGCCGGTGGGTGCCGAAGTACCAGACGAACAGGCTCATCGAGTAGCGGCCCTTGTCGATGCGGTGGTTGGTCCAGTGGCGGCGGTGCTGCGGCTCCACCAGGTGGCGGTAGGTCCAGGCGGTGTCGGCGTTGGAGACGACGATGTCCGCGGCGATGCGCTCGCCGCTGGCCAGCGTGACGCCGGTGGCGCGGCCCCGGTCCACTTCAATGCGGCGCACCTCGGCGTTGCAGCGCAGCGTGCCGCCCTGACCTTGCAGCAGCCGGGCCAGCCCCTGCACCAGTTTGCCGGTGCCGCCCACCGCCCAGTGCACGCCCCACTGCCGCTCCAGCGCGTTGATGAGGCTGTAGATGCAGGTGACGGCAAACGGGTTGCCACCGATCAAGAGGCTCTGCAGGCTCATCGCCATGCGCAGCTTGGGGTGCTTGAGGTGGCTGGCCACCATCGCGTGCAGGCTGCGCCAGCCGCGCATGCGGAAGATGGCCGGGCTGGCTTTGAGCAGGTCGCCCACGGTGTCAAAGGCCTTGGCCCCCAGCGCCTCGAAGCCCAGCCGGTAGCAGTGGTCGGCCTCGGCCATGAAGCGCTCGTAGCCGGCGGCATCGCCCGGGCTGATGCGGCGCACTTCGGCGCGCATCTTGTCCGGGTCGCCGCTGTAGTGAAAGACGTCGCCGTCGTCAAAGCGGATTTGGTAGAACGGGTCGAGCGAGCGCAGCTCCACGTCGTCGCTCAGTTTCTTGCCCGCCAGCGCCCACAGCTCGTCGAAGAGAAACGGCACGGTGATGATGGTCGGGCCCGCATCGAACACATGGCCGTTCTGCTCGTGCACATACGCGCGGCCGCCGGGCGCGTCCAGCTTTTCCAGCACCGTCACGCGCCAGCCCTTGGCCGAGAGGCGAACGGCCGAGGCAAGGCCACCAAAGCCGCTGCCGATCACGATGGCGTGCGGCGCGTGCGCATGGCGGCGCGAGGCGGGGCCCGAAGGCGGTTCGTCGGATGAGCGCGGCGGCCAGAATTCGTCGGACGTGCGCAGGGTACCGGTGGCGATGGTCATGAGGGCGTTCAGGCGGCGGGCGCCTGGTCCGGTTGGATCGGCACCGGCGCTGCAGCGGCAACCACGGCAGGCGGATGGCGATCACTCGCCGGGCTGCGCGACATGGCCCAGCCCCAGAGTTTCTGCATGGGCGTGGGAAACGCCATGATCACGTGCTCGACGATGGCCAGCCCCAGCAGGCTGGCCAGCAGCACCCAGCCGGTGGACACGACCACACGGCCGCTCACCACTTCCCACACGATCCAGGCCCACACGGCGCACGAGGCGCTCACGCTGAGATAGAAGAACGCGCTGAGGCGGCCCTTGCGAAAGTAGCTGCCAAGGTAGACCAGGTGGCGCGGCAGGTACTGCTCGCCCACTTCGGGCACGCCGAAGAAAAGATTGAGCTTGGCCGAGAAGCGCATGCACCACAGCACGGCAAAGGTGCACAGCGCCACGTGGCTGGGCTGGCCCTGCTGCATCCACACCAGCACGCCGAAGTTGAGCAGCAGTGCGAGCTCGTGCCAGATCACCACCTGCGTGGACTGGCTGAAGCGCTGCCAGCCGCGCGCCCCCGGCTCCAGCGGCACGCGGCGCGGGCCGGTGACCGAGCCGGTGAGAAAGGCCAGCTCGTGCCAGCCCCACATCACGATCACGCTGGCAAAGCCGAGGTAGGCGTTGCCCACCGTCTGCGCCTGCATGCTGAGCTGCGTGGTCCAGAGGCTGAGCGCCAGCAGCACGCTGCAGACCACCAGGCTGCGGCGAAAGGCCGCCGGCGGGCGCCGCACCAGCCACAGGATGGCCCCGGTGCCAAACCACCAGCACAGCAGCGCAAACAGCGCAGCCGCGGCGATGGAGCTGGACAGCCCGGTCATGTCAGTCGCCCTCGTAGGCAAACAGCCGACGAGCGAAGGAGCCCCACCCAGAGACACCGCCGGGCTGGCTTTGCCAGACGGCTGGTGTCGCCCCCTCGAGGGGGTCGCGCGCAGCGCGGCGGGGGTGTTTCATTGTTCACCAGACGGGGTCGAGCCGGATGTCCTTGGGCAACTCGTGCTGCTTCACCGGCACGAGGAACAGCCGGCCGAAGGTGAAGAAAGCCTGGACCGCACACACACCACGCTGCACCGCGCCGACCACGCCCCCGCGCGCCACGGCGCGGTCGTTGGCCTGCGAGATCGACAGCAGCCGCGCCAGGCAGGCGCGGAAGGTGGGGTGGTCGATGTCGACCTCGACCGGAAACACCTGGCGGCAGATCTGGCTGGTGATGCGGAACACCTCGTAGTCGTACTCGGTGGACTTGAAGCCCATGGCCTCGTGCAGCATGGGGCGCGTGTGGTCGCGCACGTACATGGTGGCGTACACGGCGAGGATGAAGAAGCGGATCCAGAGCTTGTTCACACCGGTGAGCAGGTGCGGCTGGGCGCGCATCATCAGCGCGAAGGATTCGCCGTGGCGGAATTCGTCGTTGCACCAGCGCTCGAACCAGCGAAAGATCGGGTGGAAGCGCTTGTCGGGGTGGCGCTCGAGCTGGCGGAAGATGGTGATGTAGCGCGCGTAGCCGATCTTCTCGCTGAGGTAGGTGGCGTAGAAGATGTACTTGGGCTTGAAGTAGGTGTAGGCCTTCACGCGCTTCAAGCTGCCCAGGTCGATGCCGAGGTTGAAGTCTTTGAGCGACTGGTTGATGAAGCCGGCGTGGCGCGATTCGTCGCGCGCCATGTAGGCCATCAGCTGCTTGATGTCGGGGTTGCTGACGTTCTTGCGGATCTCGTTGTAGAGGATGCAGCCCGAAAACTCCGAGGTGCAGGAGCTGATGAGGAAGTCCATGAACTCCTGGCGCAGCTCGGGCGAGAGCTGGGGCATCAGCACCTTGAGCTCTTCGCCAAACGCGGCGTCGCGCTTGAAGTGGTCCTGGTTGTTGTCGCCTTCGTACTCGGCCATCATGCGGTCCCACTCGGCGCGCACGGGCGAGACGTCCAGCGCGTCCATGGCCTTGAAGTCGGTGGTGTAGAAGCGCGGCGTGAGCATGGTGCTTTTGGCGGCGCGTTCGGTGGCGCTTTCGACGTTCTTCATGCCGTCCATCAGCAGGGCGACGTGATCGGTCTCGACGTCGGTGCGGTCTTCGGTGGTGGTGCTCATGGCGGTGCTCCAGAAGAAAAACGGGGGGTCACTGCGCCCACTGCAACTGCGAGAACACAGCCGAGTTGGTGGGGCCAAAGGATTCGAGGGCGATGCGCTGGCCGGTGGCGGTGTCGCGCAGGGTCAGGCGGCCATCCACGTGGCCGGTGAGTTCAAACGCGGCCTGCGGCCCCATGCCACGGCGCTGGCGTTCGCGGGCCAGCGCGCGCAGGCTGCCGCGCAGAAAGCCCTGCTCGCCCTGGAAGCGCGCCACTTCGCGCTGGCTGGCGGCGTCGAGCACGGCGATGTCGCCGTTGGGCCGGTCTTCAAACCGCAGGCTGCGCTGCCACTGCACCGAAGGCACGTCGTCTTTCACCGGCCCGCCCCCGATCTGGCTCTGCCAGGCCACCACGGCCAGCGTGAGCAGCAGCAGGCCGCCCAGCGCCCAGATGGGCCAGGGCGTGCCCTGGCCGAGGGGGGAGTCGTTGTGGGTGTGCATGGCGAGACCTTCGGCGGTGGTGAGGGATCAGGCGGCGCTGGGCATGCCGCGTTCGCGCACCGGGCGCGCCACGGGGGTGGACGCGGGAACCTGCACCGGTGAAGCCACCGGCGAGGCCTCGGGCATGCCCACCAGGACCGCGGCCTGCGGGTGGGCGGCAAGCCAGGCTTGCTGGATGCGCTCGCCCACAGCGGCGGCGCCGGGCACGCAGCGCAGGCTGGGCTGCGGGTTCTTCAGCTGCCAGGGGCGTGCGTGCGGCCACAGGTTGAGGTAGGCGATGCGGTCCTTGCCCGCCAGGGTGAGGGCAATGTCGCCGTGGCCACCGGCCTGGGGCTTGAAGGCCGCGCCCGCGATCTGCTTGAGCGGCAGGTTCAGCGTGAGCGTGAGCACCACGCCGATGCGCATCACGATGCGGCGGTCGGTGAGCGTGTAGAGCGTGGTGCGCGCAGCAAACCAGGCGGTGACACCCAGCAACAGCAGCGCCAGCGACGCCATGACCGCGCTGGTCAGCAGCGGCTTGAGCAGGGCGGCCTGCGGCTCGCCGAGCAGGTAGAGCCACTGCAGCCCCAGCATGGCGCTGAAGTAGATGGCGAGCTTGCGCACATGGAAGGCATGCACGGCGAGCTGCACCCAGTCGGGGCTGCCCTGCCAGATCAGGCGCTCACCGCGCGGCAGCGGTTCGGGCAGCCCGGGGGCGGCCTCGAACTCGTGTTCGTGGTGCGCATTCACAGCAGCGGCTCCTGGCGCTGGGGCGTGGCGTACAGCGTGCCGGCGCCGTAGTAGGCGGTGATCTTTTCTTCTTCGAGCATCGTCACCTGCTCGGGGTGGCGCGTGGTGGGCACCAGGGCGAACTGCTCGGCCAGCAGCGCGTCCACGAACACGCCGTGGCGCTTGATCACCGAGAAGGTCATGGGCAGCAGCACCGAGGCACCGCTGGGCAGGCCCACTTCGAGGTAGCGAAACATCATTTCCGACTTGTCCACCCACAGGTCGCGGACGGTGCCGGCCTGTTCGCGGTCGGCGCCGATCACGGGCAGGCCGCGCGGGTCGGTGTCCTGCACGGCCACGCCGTGGTCGCCGGCCACGCGCAGCGGCACGATCTTGGCTTCGCCTTCAAAGGTCATGTCGGGCACGTCGGCGCGCTTGGCCCAGGCGCCCGGGCCCACACCGGCCAGCAGCGGGTTGCCCACCGGCTCCAGCGGTGCGCCGATCCAGCCATGGGCGGGCTGGCCGTTGTAGTCACCGTCGGCGCGCGCATGGTCGGGCGAGAGCACCTCGTGGCCGTTGGCGAGCTTGTAGACCTTGGGTGTGGGCACGGCCGGCCAGCCGTCGGTCTTGGGTCCGTTCTCGCGGCCCGGGGCCATGGGGTAGCCCTCGCGGTGGTTCTCGCGCAGCAGGTAGTAGATCAAGCCGGCAAAGAAGGCCCAGAAGGCGTACAGCACGAGCTGTGCCACGTCGACGTACTGGGTGATGGCGCCTGTTTCCATGGGATTCTCCTTCGGTGAGGGACGGGCAAAAAAGTGCAGGTTCAGCCGGGCAGCTCGGCCAGGCCAATGGGGTGAGCGGAACGGGAAGCGGTGTTGGCGCTGCGCCGGACCAGCGGGCCCAGGGCGATCAGCACCACGAAGAGCAGGTAGATCTCGAGGTGGAACACGAAGCTGTAGCCGGTGACGGGCGAGTTGAGCGCCGAGCCCAGCCAGCCGCCGGTGGCCAGGCTGCCGACCACATCGCGCAGCACGCCACCGATGGCCATGGACACGCCGGCCGCCGTGGCCTGCACCGCGCCCCAGGCGCCCAGCACCAGGCCGGTGAGTTCGCGCTCGGGCAGCTCCATGGCGGTGAGCAGCATGCCGACCGAGAACAGTCCGCCTGCAAAGCCGATCAGCGCCGCGCCGGTCTGGAACAGCCAGGGCGCGTCCAGCGGGGCCGAGAAGATCACGCAGGCAAACGCCGGCAGCCCGAGCAGCGCGCCCGAGGCGGCCAGGCGGATGGTGTCCATGCCGCGCGAGAGGATGCGCGACGACATCGCAAAGGCCAGCAGCGCGCCACCGGCGCTCATCGCGGTGAGCGAGCTGGTCAGGCCCACGTTCATGCCGAGCACTTCGCCGCCGAAGGGTTCGAGCACCACGTCCTGCATGCTGAAGGCCACCGTGCCCAGGCCCACGGTCCAGAGGAAGCGGCGGATTTTCGGTATGGCCATCAGGCGCGCCCAGCTGCGGCTGAAGCCGTCGGGCGCCCGCGCACCGCGCCGGGCACCGCGCGCTTCCTGTTTCCACAGCGAGGTCACATTGAGCAGCACCACGACCACCGCCGAGCCCTGCACCACCTGCACCAGCCGCGTGGGGCTGAATTCGGTGAGCACCCAGCCCAGCAAGGCGCTGCCCACGATCATGCCCAGCAGCAGCGTGCTGTAGAGCAAGGCGACCACGCGCGGGCGCTTCTCTTCGGGCGAGATGTCGCTCGCCAGCGCCAGGCCGGCGGTCTGGGTGATCTGCATGCCAGCACCCACCAGCAGGAAAGCCAGCGCCGCGCCGATGCGCCCGGCCCAGACCTCCACACCGTGGCCTGCAGGCAGCGAAAGCAGCAGCAGCGCAAACGGCATGATGGCCAGGCCACCAAACATGAGGATGGTGCCGATCCACATGTAGGGCATGCGCTTGAGGCCCAGTGCAGACGGGTGCGTGTCGCTGCGGTAGCCGATCAGTGCGCGCAGCGGCGCAAACACCAGCGGCAGCGCCACCGACAGCGCCACCCACCAGGCCGGCACACCCAGCTCCACAATCATCACGCGGTTGAGCGTGCCCACCAGCAGCGCCATCGTCATGCCGATGGACAGCTGGAACAGCGAGAGGCGCAGCAGCCGGCCCAGCGGCAGTTCGCTCGACGCGGCGTCGGCAAACGGCACATACCGCTGGGTGATCTTCATCGCCCAGGCGGGGGAGAGCAGGCGCTGCAGGTTCACCGCGTCCACTCCCAGGCTTGCGAGGTGTAGAAGCCGCTGGCCACGCGCAGGCTGCGGCCTTCGCGCCAGCACGCCACGCCGATGCTCTCTTGCAAGCCCTGCCGCAGCCGGGGCTGTGCCACAGGGGTGAGCGCGGGGGAGCGGTCGCTGCGCGGAAACAGCCGCCCCACGCTGTGCATGGCCGCCAGCAGCGGCGTGCGCGGCGCGAACGTGAAGAGCAGGCTGCCGCGCGTGCGCAGCGAGAGGCGCTCCAGCGCGGCCACGATGTCGGGCGTGTCGTAGTGGATCAGCGAGTCCATCGCGACCACGTGGTCGAAGTGGCCCAGCGATTCGTCGAGCATGTCGCCCGAGGTGAAGTGGATGCGGCCGCCACTCAAGTGGGCGGGCAGGCTCTGGTGGCGCTCGCGCGCGAGTTGCACCAGCGTGGGCGAGAGGTCGATGGCCACCACCTCGGCGCCGCGCGCTGCGGCCTCCATGGCCAGCGCGCCGGTGCCGCAGCCGGCATCGAGCAGGCGCAGACCGCGCATGTCCTGGGGCAACCACGAGAGCAAGGTGCCGCGCATCTGGTCGCGCCCGGCGCGCACCGTGGCGCGGATGCGGCCCACCGGGGCATTGGAGGTCAGGCGCTCCCAGGCTTGCGCGGCGGTGCGGTCGAAATAGGTTTCGATCTGCTCGCGGCGTTCGAGGTAATTGGTGTGGGCCATGGTGTGTGCCTTGGTGTGTCGGGCCGGTTCAGTCAAAGCCCAGCAGGTCGAAGATGTCGCGGTCTTTCATGGGCACGGCCGCCAGCGGCTCCACACCCAGCCAGAGCGATGCGGCCAGGCGCATGTACTCGGCCTTGACCAGCTCCAGCTCGGGCGAGGTCTCCATCTCGAACAGCGTGCTTTTCTTCAGGCGGCTGCGGCGGATCACGTCGAGGTCGGGGAAGTGCGCCGCGAGCTTCAGGCCGATCTGCTGGTTGTATTTGTCGATCTGGTCGGTGGCGGCGCTGCGGTTGGCGATCACACCGCCCAGGCGCACGTTGTAGTTCTTGGCCTTGGCGCCGATGGCCTGCACGATGCGGTTCATCGCGAAGATCGAGTCGAAGTCGTTGGCGGTGACGATGAGCGCGCGGTCGGCGTGCTGCAGCGGGGCGGCAAAGCCACCGCAGACCACATCGCCCAGCACGTCGAAGATCACCACATCGGTGTCTTCGAGCAGGTGGTGCTCCTTGAGCAGCTTCACCGTCTGGCCCACCACGTAACCGCCGCAGCCGGTGCCCGCCGGCGGGCCACCGGCCTCCACGCACATCACGCCGTTGTAGCCGGGGAACACGAAGTCGTCGGGGCGCAGCTCTTCGGGGTGGAAGTCCACCGTTTCGAGCACGTCGATCACGGTGGGCAGCATCTTCTTGGTGAGCGTGAAGGTGCTGTCGTGCTTGGGGTCGCAGCCGATCTGCAGCACGCGCTTGCCCAGGTGCGAGAAGGCAGCGGACAGGTTGGAGCTGGTGGTGCTCTTGCCGATGCCGCCCTTGCCGTAGATGGCGAACACCTTGGCGTTGCCGATCTTCATCGACGGATCGAGCTGCACCTGCAGGCTGCCCTCGCCATCGGTGCGCGAGGGGCGCCCTGCCGCCCGCCTCAGGTCGGTCAGGGGAACGCTGGTTTCGGTGATCATGCGGGGGCTCCTTCAAATACGCCTTCAAGCCGGTCTTCCAGCTCTTCGCTGGCTTCGCGCAGCGCCTTCAGGACCGAAGGATCGGGTTGCCAGAACTGGCGGTCGGACGCTTCCAGCAGGCGGCTGGCCAGCCGCGCGGAAGCCGTGGGGTTGAGCTCGGCCAGGCGCCGGCGCATCTCCGGGTCGAGCATGAAAGCCTGCGTCAGCTGCTCATACACCCAGGGCTGCACCTGGCCGGTGGTGGCCGACCAGCCCATGGTGTTGGTGAGGTGCACCTCGATCTGGCGCACACCCTCAAAGCCGTGCTTGAGCATGCCTTCGGTCCACTTCGGGTTGAGCATGCGGGTGCGGGTTTCGATGGCGACCTGCTCGCCCAGCGTGCGCACCGTGCCACCGCCCAGGCTGTCGCGCGTCTGGTCGCCGATGTAGACCGGCGCCACCGCCGCGCCCGCGCCATCGCGCTGCGCCTTGGCGCGCTGGATCGCGCGGCTCACGCCGCCCAGCGTGTCGAAGTAGGTGTCCACCGTGGTCACGCCCAGCTCCACGGAGTCGAGGTTCTGGTAGGCCAGCTTCACGTCGGCCAGCACGCTCTTGAGCAACTGCGCCTGCGCCACCGGCTGGCCGGCGCGGCCATACGCAAAGCCCTTGCGGCGGCTGTAGGTCTCGGCGAGTTCGTCGGGGTCTTGCCAGCGGCTGTTGTCGATGAGGCTGTTGACGTTGGAGCCGTAGGCGCCTTCGGCGTTGCCGAACACGCGCAGCGAGGCGGTTTCCAGATCGACACCGTGCTCGGCCTGGTAGGCCAGCGCGTGGCGGCGAATCGCGTTCTGGTCGGCCGGCTCGTCGGCGCCGGCGGCCAGGAAGGCGGCTTCGGCCAGCAGGCGGATCTGCAGCGGCAGCAGGTCGCGGAAGATGCCCGAGAGCGAGATCACCACATCGATGCGCGGGCGGCCCAGCTCGGCCAGCGGGATCAGCTCGGCGCCGGCGAGACGGCCATAGCTGTCAAAGCGCGGGCGCGCGCCCATGAGCGCCAGCGCCTGCCCGATCGGGCCGCCTTCGCTTTTGAGGTTGTCGGTGCCCCAGAGCACCATGGCGATGGAATCGGGAAAGCTGTTGCCGTCGGCCATGTGGCGCTCGATCAGGCGCTCGGCCTGGCGCGCGCCGTCTTTCACCGCGTAGGCGCTTGGAATGCGGAACGGGTCGAAGCCGTGCACGTTGCGGCCGGTGGGCAGGATCGCGGGCGTGCGCAGCAGGTCACCGCCCGGCGCAGGACGCAGGAAGCGCCCATCGAGCGCGCGCAGGATGCCGTCCATTTCGTGGTCTTCGCACAGCAGCGCATCGGTCTTGGCGAGCTCGCGCAGCACGCCGAGCAGCCGGGCCTGGGGGTCGGCATCGGGCGCCACGGCGGTGGGCGCGCGCTGCAGCAGCACGGCCAGTGCGGCCTCTGGCGTGGCACCGGCCACCAGCGCTTCAATGGCCGGGCGCAGCACCTGTTCGCCACCGGGTTGCCCGTGCGCGGCCTCTGCGCAGGCCAGCAGCAGCTCAATGCGCTCGCTGGCATTGGGCGCCTGCCCCACCACGTGCAGGCCGCAGGGGATCAGCGTGTATTCCAGCTCCAGCACCGCGTCGGTCAGGCGGACCACCTGCGCTTCGGGGTCGTTCCAGGCGCTGCCTTCTGCACACAGTTCGAGCTCCTGCGCCAGCGTCTGGATCATCGGCAGCATCTCGTCGCGCTCGGCTTGCGCCTCGGGCTCCAGGCTGCGAAAACGCTCCAGCAGGCCCTTGAGTTCCACCAGCCCCTTGTAGAGGCCCGCCTGCGCCACTGGCGGCGTGAGGTAGCTGATCAGCGTGGCCGCGGCGCGGCGCTTGGCGATGGTGCCTTCCGACGGGTTGTTGGAGGCGTAGAGGTACATGTTGGGCATGTCGCCGATCAGCCGGTCGGGCCAGCAGTCGGCGGTCAGGCCGTTCTGCTTGCCGGGCATGAATTCGAGCGCGCCGTGGGTGCCGAAGTGCAGCGCGGCGTGGGCACCGAAGTCTTCGCGGATCCAGCGGTAGAAGGCCGAAAACGCGTGGGTGGGAGCGAAGCCCTGCTCGAACAGCAGGCGCATCGGGTCGCCCTCGTAGCCCATGCCCGGCTGTATACCGACGAACACATTGCCGAAGCGCTCGCCCATGATGAAAATGCGCTGGCCGTCGCTCAGCAGCTGGCCGGGCGCCGGGCCCCACTGGGCCTCGATCTGCCGCAGGTGCCGTTCGCGCCGCACGTGGTCGTCCACCGCCACCAGGGCGTGCACGTTGGCCGGTGCGCCGTACTGTGCGGCGTTGCCCGTGATGATGCGTTCGCGCAGCGCGTCGACGCTGGCGGGCAGCTCCACCGTGTAGCCCTGGCGCTGCAGGGCGGTCAGGGTGTTGAAGAGCGACTCGAACACCGCGAGGTGTGCGGCGGTGCCGGTGTTGCCGGCGTTGGGCGGGAAATTGAAGATGACCGCGGCCACCTTGCGCTGGGCACGATCGGAGCGGCGCAGGGCGATCAGCTTGCCCACGCGCGCGGCCAGTGCGTCGGCGCGCTCGCTGCAGGTCTGCATGTCGTGGGCATCTTCGGCGCTGTCGAAGGTGCAGGCCTTGTCGCAGCCGTGGCAGCTGATGTGCCGGGCGCCACCGCGCCCGCCATACACCATGGAGCCGGTGGCGCCGTCGAGCTCGGGAATCGCCACCATCATGGTCGACTCAACGGGCAGCAGGCCGCGCTTGGAGGCGCCCCAGTGGTCCAGCGTCTGGAACTCCACCGGCGTGACCGCGAGGTAGGGCACGTCCAGCTTCGCGAGGATGTGTTCGGCGGCGTGCGCGTCGTTGTAGGCCGGTCCGCCGATCAGCGAGAAACCGGTGAGCGAGACCATGGCGTCAATCGCGGGCTGACCGTCCTTGAAGAAATACGCGTCGATGGCCGGGCGGTTGTCCAGCCCGGTGGCGAAGGCGGGAATCACCTTCATGCCGCGCGCCTCCAGCGCCGTGATCACGCCGTCGTAATGGCCGGTGTTGCCCGCCAGCAGATAGGAGCGCATCACCAGCAGCCCCACGGTGCCCCCTTTGCCGCTGGTGGCCACGCGCGGCAGGTCGCCCAGCCCGGCCGACAGGCGCTGCGCCATGCGCGGGTGGTACACGCCCACCTCCGGGTACTCCAGCGGAACGCCGGGCTTGAGGGTGCCGCGCAGCCCGCGCCGCGCGCCTGCGGCGTAGCGGTCCACCAGGAACTGCACCAGGTTGAACATGTTTTGTTCGGAGCCGGCCAGCCAGTACTGCATGGTCAGGAAGTACGCGCGCACGTCCTGTGCGGTGCCGGGGATGAAGCGCAGGATCTTGGGCAGGCGGCGCAGCATGCGCATCTGCCGCGCGCCGGCGGTGGTCTTGTCCTCGGCCGAGGTGTTGACGTCGGCGCTGCTCTTGCCGCGCAGCTTCTTCAGAAAGGCCATCGGCCCGGTGCTGGGCGCGCTCATGTCGAACTTGCCCATGCGGGTGAGCCGGGTGACCTCGGCGGCCGACATCAGGCAGACCATGGCGTCGCACTGGTCGCGGCGCGCCTGCAGCGCGGGCAGCACCGGCAGGAAGTGGTCTTCCATGAAAAGCATGCTGACGAGCACGATGTCGCCACGGTGGATGTCGTCGATGCAGCGTTGCAGCGCAGCGGCATCGTCGCGCCATTCGGATGCCGCGTGCACCACCAGCGACAGCCCCGGCACGGCCCGCGCCAGGCTGCGGTGGGCGCGCTCGGCGGCGCTGGCGAGGTGGCTGTCCATCGTCACCAGCACCACCCGCATGCCAGGCACCACGGTGGCCGTGCCCGGCCTGCCGTCAGCGGCTGAAGTGAGCTTTGGCATCGTAGAGGGTCTCCAGGGTGATCACGGGCAGGCCTTTGTCCCTGGCATAGGTTTCGGTGTTGCGGCGGGCCTTGCCGCGAACAAAAAACGGAATCTTGCGAAGCTCTTTCTCGGCCTCGGCGGCCCAGGTGGCGACCACTTGCGCGGAGCTGTCGGCCGCGGCAGCGATGGCCGCTTCGGCCTGCGCGGCGATGGCTTCGGGCATCTCGGCTTCGGTGGCTTCAACCGCTGTCGGTGCGGCCACCGGACGCGCTGCGCTGCCGCCCAGGTGCGACGGCGCGGCGTCTTCGTGGAACTCGGCGTCGCCGCGGAACATGCCGATCAGGTGCTCTTCCAGCCCCATCATGAGCGGGTGCACCCAGGTGTCGAACAGCACGTTCGCGCCTTCAAAACCCATTTGCGGCGAGTAGCGCGCGGGGAAGTCCTGCACATGCACCGGTGCCGAGATCACCGCGCAGGGAATGCCCAGGCGTTTGGCGATGTGGCGCTCCATCTGCGAGCCGAGCACCAGCTCGGGCTGCAGTTCGGCGATGCGCGCTTCCACGTCCAGGTAGTCGTCGCTGATGAGGGCCTCGACTCCGTAGCGCGCGGCAGCTTCGCGCACATCGCGCGCGAACTCGCGGCTGTAGGTGCCCAGACCCACCACGGTGAAGCCCATCTCGTCCTGCGCAATGCGCGCGGCAGCCACCACATGGGTGGCGTCGCCGTACACGAACACGCGCTTGGAGGTGAGGTAGGTGGAATCGACCGAGCGCGCGTACCAGGGCGCGCGGGCATTCGGGCCTTCGCAACGGCTGAGCGCCTCGTCCGCATCGAGGCCGGCCAGGGTGGCGACCTCGCGGATGAAGTCGCGCGTGGCACCGCTGCCGATGGGCACCACCTTCGTCGCGGGCTGCCCGAAGGTGCGCTGGAGCCAGCCGGCCGCGACCGAGGCGATCTCGGGATAGAGCACGACGTTGAAATCGGCGTCGCCGATGCGGGCCAGGTCGGCCGGGGTGGCGCCCAGCGGCGCGGTGACGTTGATGTCCACCCCCAACTGCCCGAGCAGGCCGGTGATCTCGCGCAGGTCGTCGCGGTGGCGAAAGCCCAGCGCGGCCGGGCCGAGGATGTTGCAGCGGGCGCGCTGGCCGGATTCGCGCGGCGCGCGGCGCTGCGTGGTGTCGGCCAGCTGGCGCACCATCTGGTAGAAGGTTTCGGCAGCGCCCCAGTTTTCCTTGCGCTGGTACGAAGGCAGCTCCAGCGCCACCACCGGCACCGGCAGATCCAGTGCCTTGCACAGGCCGCCCGGGTCGTCCTGGATCAGCTCGGCGGTGCACGACGAGCCCACCATCATGGCTTGCGGTGCAAAGCGCTCAAAGGCTTCACGCGCGGCGTTCTTGAAGAGCTCGGCCGTGTCGCCACCGAGGTCTCGCGCCTGGAAAGTGGTGTAGGTCACGGGCGGGCGCTGGGCGTCGCGCTCGATCATGGTGAAGAGCAGGTCGGCGTAGGTGTCGCCCTGCGGAGCGTGCAGCACGTAGTGCACGCCTTTCATGGCGGTGGCGATGCGCATGGCGCCCACGTGCGGCGGGCCTTCGTAGGTCCAGAGCGTCAGTTGCATGGCAATGCCTCCGTGCGCGCAGCGCCTGCGGGCAAGGGTGTGGCGGTGCGCGCGCCTGTCGGGCTCACCGACAGCCGCGTGCGGCGCACCAGCGGTCGGGCAAACAGCTCGGCCAGATCGGGCGCCTGCTCATAGCCCTGGATGGGCGTGAACACCAGCTCGATGGCCCACTTGGTGGTCATGCCTTCGGCCTCCAGCGGGTTGGCCAGCCCCAGGCCGCAGACCACGATGTCGGGCTGCGCGGCACGGCAGCGGTCGAGCTGCTTTTCCACGTCCTGCCCTTCGCTCAACAAGGTGCCTTCGGGCAACAACGCCAGCTCGTCAGCCAGGTGGCTGCGGTGCAGGTAGGGCGTGCCGACTTCGGCCAGCGACATGCCGAGCTCGCGCGAAAGAAAGCGGGCCAGCGGAATCTCGAGCTGCGAGTCGGGAAAGAAAAAGATCGTCTTGCCGGCCAGCTGGGCGCGCTGGCGGGCGAGCGCTGCGGTGGCGCGCTCGCGGGCCGGCGCGGTCACGTCGGCCAAGGTCTGGTCGCTCACGCCGAAGGCACGTGCGGCCGCCTGGAGCCAGGCCGTGGTGCCCTCCACGCCGAGCGGAAACGGTGCCGCCAGCCGCTGCGCGCCACGCGCCTCCAGGGCCGCTGCGGTGTCGGCCAGGAAAGGCTGGGCCAGCAGGAAGCGGGTGTGGGGGCCCACCGGCGGCAGATCGGTGGCCTGGCGCGGCGGGAAGAAGCGCACCGGGCCAATGCCCAGCTGCTTGAACACGCGGGCAAACTGGTCTTCAACCACATCGGCCAGGGTGCCGACCACCATCAACTCGGCCGGTGCATGGGGCGTGGGCGCGGGCAGGCTGGGCACGAGCGACGCCAAGCACGCGTCTTCGCCCTGGGTGAACGTGGTCTCGATGCCGCTGCCCGAATAGTTCAGCACGCGCACGCTGGGGTTGAAGCTTGTGGACAGCCGCTGCGCCGCGCGCGAGAGGTCCAGCTTGATCACCTCGGAGGGGCAGGAACCCACGAGGAACAACAACTTGATCTCGGGCCTGCGCTGGATCAGCCGCGTGACCACGCGGTCCAGTTCTTCGTTGCAGTCGGCCAGGCCGGCGAGGTCTCGCTCGTCGATGATGGCCGTGGCAAACCGGGGCTCGGCAAAGATCATCACGCCCGCCGCGCTCTGGATCAGGTGCGCACAGGTGCGCGAGCCGACCACCAGGAAAAACGCGTCCTGGATCTTGCGGTGCAGCCAGATGATGCCGGTCAGACCACAGAACACCTCGCGCTGGCCGCGCTCCTTGAGCACCGGCGCATCGCTGCACCCGCGCGAAACGGCCTGGATCGGAATCACGGTGGCGGTGCTCATGCCGTTGCTCCGGTGGGCGTCAGGGTGGCCTGGCCGTGCAACCGCGCCATGCGCAGCTTGTAGAGGAACTGGGCGGCATTGACCACGTACGTGGCATAGGCCGCCAGGGCCAGCCACATCAGGCCGTGCGCATCGAGCCAGCCGTTGAACAGGGCCAGCAGGTAGGCGGTGTGCAGCGCCAGCACCGCCATGCTGAACACGTCTTCCCAGAAGAAGGCGGGCGCAAACAGGTACTGCCCGAACACCACCTTTTCCCAGATGCAACCGGTCACCATGATCGTGTAGAGCGTGAGCGTCTTGACCACCACCGACAGCGTGGCGGCCTGCTCGCCTTCGCCGGTGACCAGAAAGCGCAGCACCAGCGCCAGGCTCACCAGAAACACCAGGAACTGCACCGGGGCCAGCACACCCTGCACCAGCGTCCACACCGACCCGTCACGGCGCTGGCGCTGCAGCGGCGTGTAAAGCGGTGGGCGCTCAGGTGTCACCCCGTGGGTCTCGGCAAGCATCGGTCATGTCTCCTGTGGCTGCGGAACCCAATTTAGAACTTCCCGATGGAAGTGTCAATTTAAATTGACGTATATTTTTCTTGACACCAAAACGGCCCGAGCTAAAGTGCCTGCAGGTTTCTTCACAAATGTTTTGACGATCGCAGTGGTCAGCAGTACAAACGGACACAGTCGGAGGCGCCTCGGATTTGGGAAGGGCGTCCATCCGGCGCGGAAATGCCCCGACGCAAATCATTTGCGGCCGTAAGAAAGCACCGGCAAAAGTACCGTGGCCCCTGCGTGAACCGGCAGTAGCGCACCAGCGCAAGGAGACATGGATGGGCTCTTTTTCAAGGGAAAGGTCTCCGCACGAGACCGACGCCCCGACCAATCGGTTTGCCGACGAGTGGGCCGAAGGCCTCGCCTCGGCGGGCGTGCCGCCGGGCATCGAAGAGCTGCTGCGCTCCTCCGTCGACATGCCGCTCAACGAAGACGGCCTGCGTGCGGTGCTGCTGTCCAAGGCTGTCGAGTACGAGATCATTCCCCGGCTCATGCTGGCCCACCGTGTTCCCGAGGAATGCGCGTCTTCCCCCATCGCCACCAACCAGCGGGTCACGCCCGAAGACGTGGCCTTGTTTGCCGAGCTGGTGCTGCACGAGGACGACCGCGCGGTGCGCGACTGCGTAATCGCGCTGCGCGACCGGGGCGTGCCGACGGAGGCCATCTTTCTTGAGCTGCTCTCTCCGGTAGCCCGGCACCTGGGCGAGATGTGGGAGCGCGACCTGTGCACCTTTTCCGAAGTCACGGTCGGCCTGGGCCGCCTGCAGAAGGTGCTGCGGGAGAACAGTGCGGCCGCCAGCCAGTTCGACCAGGACGCACAGAGCGGGCAGCGCCAGCGCATCCTGCTCATGCCCTGCCCCGGCGAGCAACATACCTTTGGCCTGTCCATCGTGGCAGAGCTGTTTCACCGGGCGGGCTGGGACGTGGTGACCTGCTTCCTGGCCACCGATTCGGCGGCCACGATGGTGCAGAAAGACTGGTACGACGTGGTGGGGTTCTCGCTGGGCAGCGCGGCCGGTGTGCCCAGGTTGCGGGCGGCCATGGAGCTGGTGCGCCAGGTCAGCCAGAACCCCCATCTCCCTATAATCGCCGGAGGTCCTATTTTCCAGCTGCACCCCGAGTTCGGGGAGCAGATCCAGGCCGACGCCATCATCACCCACGGCGCGCACGCTCCCTCGCAGGCCGACAAACTGGTGGCTGCCAGCCGCTTGCGCCCCTAGGCCACTGGCAACCACAAGACGCTATTGCGTTCACATACCGGAAGGCACAGATGACCCAGGGCATTCAAGCGATGGTGAAGGGGCAGTTTCTGAACCCCGCCCCGCTCCTGGCCGACATGAGCGGGGATGCCGTTGCTGACCTGATCACCGCCGCTGCAGACGTGGTGCTGATCCTCGACCACGAGGGCATCATCCGCGACATGGCCCTGGGCAGCGAAGACATGCTGGAGAGCGGTTGCCATCACTGGCTGGGCAAGTCGTGGGCACAGACCGTCACCGCCGAAAGCCAACCCAAGATCGAGGCCTTGCTCAAGACCCAGGGCGCGTTGACCGCCGACGGCGTGCGCTGGCGCCAGGTGAACCAGCGTCTGGACGACGGCGGGGATCTGCCGATTGCATACTCGGTGGCGCCCATCCGCGGCGGCGCGCGCAGTGTGGCGTTTGGTCGCGATCTGCGGCCACAAGAGGTGCTGCAGCAGCGCCTGGTCACGGCCCAGCAGACCATGGAGCGCGACTACTGGCGCCTGCGGCAGATCGAGACCCGCTACCGCCTGCTGTTCCAGATGGCGTCCGAGCCGGTGCTGATTTTCGAGGGCGACATCGACAAGCTGGAGGAAGCCAACCCCGCCGCCTACGAACTGCTGGGCGATGCAGCGCGTCAACCCGGCTGGTCGCTCGCCGACAGCCTGCATCCCGACCACCTGACAGACGTGCAATCCATGGTGGAACGGCTGCGTGCCACCGGCCGCGCCGAACCCTGCCAGGTTCGACTGACAGGCAGCAACGAACCGATGTTCATCACGGCCACGCAGTTCCGCCAGGACAACCGCCTGTTTTTCCTGATGCGCGTGACGCGGCAGCAAGAGGGCGAACTCAGCATGCCGGCGGCGCGCCAGCAGTTGGTGCAGGTGATGGAGTCGGCACCCGACGCGCTGGTGGTCACCGACACCGAAGGGCGCATCCTCAGCGTGAACCGCGCGTTCCTGGACATGGGCCAGCTGAGCACCGAAGAGCAGGCGCGCGGCGAGATGCTCGACCGCTGGCTGGGGCGCACAGGCGTGGACTTCCGCGTTCTGCTGTCCAACCTGCGCCAGCACGGCACGGTCCGGCTGTTTGCCACGCAGCTGCGCGGCGAGTTCGGCTCGCACTCGGAGGTGGAGGTGTCGGCCGTGTCGGTGGTGGGCGGCGCACACCCTTGCCTGGGCTTCACGATCCGCGACATGGGCCGACGGCTCAGCCACGACCCGCGCGCCAGCAAGGAGCTGCCGCGTTCGGCCAGCCAGATGACCGAGCTGGTGGGCCGCCTGCCGCTCAAGGACATCGTGCGCGAAACCACCGACCTGATCGAACAGCTGTGCATCGAGGCGGCCCTGGAGCTCACGGGCGACAACCGCGCGTCGGCGGCCGAGATGCTCGGGCTTTCACGCCAAAGCCTCTACATCAAGCTGCGCCGCTTCGGCATCATCGAAGGCACCAGCGACGACGTGCACTGATGCTGCCAGCAGGCGCCGCACGTGAAGCATCGAGCCCCAGGAGGGCTCGATTTTTTTGGTGACGGGCGCACGCGGTTCAGGGCGAAGGAACAGGGCCGGCAGGTCGGGCACACGGAAGTGTCAACCTCTATTGACACAACAAAGTGTCAGGCGTAAAACCCAATGAATGCAACGCCCTGCCCTGTCGGCCGTCACCGAGCTGTTCAAGCCCATCACGTGGTTTCCCCCCATGTGGGCGTTTGCCTGCGGCGTGGTCGCATCGGGGGTATCGCTGCAGGACCGGTGGTGGCTGGCCATCGTGGGCATCGCGCTGGCCGGTCCGCTGGTCTGCGCCACCAGCCAGGCCGTCAACGACTGGTTTGACCGGCACGTCGACGCCATCAACGAACCCCAGCGACCCATTCCCTCGGGTCGCATGCCTGGTCATTGGGGCCTGTACCTCGCGATTGCCTGGACCGCGGTGTCCTTGCTGGTGGCGCTTGCGCTCGGCCCATGGGGGTTCGGCGCCGCCGCGCTTGGCCTGCTGCTGGCCTGGGCCTACAGCGCACCGCCGGTGCGTCTGAAAGAAAACGGCTGGTGGGGCAACGCCGCTTGCGGCATCAGCTACGAGGGCATCGCCTGGGTGACGGGCGCCGCGGTGATGGCCGGCGGCGCCATGCCCGGCGGGGAGTCCCTGGCACTGGCCGCGCTGTACAGCGCGGGCACCCACGGGATCATGACCCTCAACGACTTCAAGGCCGTGGCGGGCGACCGCCAGATGGGCGTGCGCTCGCTGCCGGTGCAGCTGGGCGTGGACCGGGCCGCACGCGTGGCCTGCTGGTTCATGGTGCTGCCGCAGGTGGTGGTGATAGGCCTGCTGATGCATTGGGACCAACCCGGCCACGCGGCGGGCGTGGCAGCCCTGCTGGTGGCACAGGGAGCGCTGATGCGGCGCTTCCTGGCCGCTCCGTCGGCCCGTGCGCTCTGGTACAGCGGGTTCGGCGTGCCGCTGTTTGTGGCCGGCATGATGGTCAGCGCCTTTGCCTTGAGGGGGATGGCATGACGCCTTTTGGCTGGACCAGCATTGCCCGATTGGGCCTGGTGCAGGCGTCGCTCGGCGCCATCGTGGTGCTGACGACCTCGACCCTCAACCGCGTGATGGTGGTCGAGCTGGCACTGCCCGCGCTGCTGCCCGGTTTTCTCGTGGCGCTGCACTACCTGGTGCAAATGGCACGGCCGCGCATGGGGCACGGCTCGGACGTCGGGGGCCGTCGCACACCCTGGATCTTGGGCGGCATGGCGGTGCTCGGCGTGGGTGGCGTGGTGGCCGCGCTGGCCACCGTCTGGATGGCGACCCACCGACCTGCAGGCATGGCGCTGGCGGTGCTCGGCTTTGCGCTGGTCGGGCTGGGCGTGAGCGCCAGCGGCACCTCACTGCTGGTGATGCTGGCCAAGCGCGTGCCCGATGCCCGCCGGGGCGGTGCCGCCACCCTGGTCTGGATGATGATGATCGCGGGCTTTGCCATCACCGCTGGCCTGGCGGGCCAGTGGCTGGACCCGTACTCACCCGAGCGCCTGCTGCAGGTGACCTCAGCGGTATCTCTGCTGGCCTTTGGGGTGACGGTGCTGGCGTTGCGCGGGCTGGAGGGCGATGTCACCCCCGCTGGCCAGGGGCTGTACCGCAACGAGGCAAAGCCCGACTTCCGGCGGGCCCTGTCGGAGGTCTGGCAGGAACCGGTCGCGCGGCGCTTCACCGTGTTTGTCTTCGTCTCCATGCTCGCCTACAGCGCGCAGGACCTGATCCTGGAACCGTTCGCCGGCACCGTTTTCGGCTACAGCCCGGGCGCGTCCACGCAGCTCTCGGGCGTGCAGCATGGGGGCGTGCTGTGCGGCATGCTGCTGGTGGCGATGTCGGGCGCCTTGGCCGCGCGCGTCGCCCGATTGCGCTGGCTTGGTTCCCTGCGCGGCTGGACCATCGGCGGCTGCATCGCGTCGGCCCTTGCGCTCTTCGGCCTGGTCATGGCGGGCGTGAGCGGTCAAGGCGACACGCTCAAGGCGCTCGTGTTTGGTCTGGGTGCAGCGAATGGTGCTTTTTCCATCGGCGCCATCGGCTCCATGATGCGGCTGGCCAACGAAGGACAGGGCTCCCGCGAGGGCGTGCGCATGGGCCTCTGGGGCGCAGCGCAGGCCATCGCGTTCGGGCTCGGTGGCCTTGTGGGCACCGGTGCCAGCGACCTTGCCCACGTCCTGATTTCGTCCCCCGGTACGGCGTATGCGTTCGTGTTCGCGCTCGAGGCGCTGACCTTCATCGCCGCGGCGCTGCTCGCGTGGCGCATCTCCGCCCCGCCGTCGACACCGGTGGCGGCATCACCCAGCCGCACCGTTGGTGTGGCCATCGGAGCCCCACGCGGCTGATCGCATGAACACTAGCAACGAAACCTTTGACGTGGTGGTGGTGGGCGGTGGGCCTGCAGGCGCTACAGCGGCACACGAACTGGCGCGCCTGGGCCGCTCGGTGCTGCTGCTCGATAGGGCCGGGCGCGTCAAGCCCTGCGGTGGCGCAATTCCTCCACGGCTGATCAAGGACTTCGAGATCCCCGACGAACTCCTGGTCGCCAAGGCGCGGTGCGCGCGCATGATCGCCCCATCCAGCCACCGGGTGGACATTCCCATCGACAACGGTTTTGTCGGCATGGTCGATCGTGACCGCTTTGACGAATGGCTGCGTGTGCGCGCACAGGCTGCGGGCGCCGTGCGACGCACCGGCAAGTTTGTGTCGCTGGCCCGCGATGCCGAGGGCCTCACCGAGGTCCACTACACCGTGCGGGAACGCCGCGCGCTGGGCGAAGGCCTGCCCTGCATGGTTCGCGCGCGCTGCGTCGTCGGCGCAGACGGCGCCCGCTCGGAAGTGGCCCGCCAGGGCGGCGTGCCTGGCGCAGAGCGCACACGCTACGTGTTCGCGTACCACGAGATCCTGAAAGCGCCAGCGGCCACACAGCGAGCGGCCGACTACGACGACAGCCGCTGCGACGTCTACTACCAGGGCCGCTTCTCACCCGACTTCTACGGCTGGGTCTTTCCCCACGGCGACACGCTGAGCATTGGCACTGGCAGCGCGGACAAAGGCTTCTCGCTGCGCGGCTCGGTGCAGCACATGCGGGATGTGTGCGGTCTTGCCGGCGCAGAGACATTGCGCCGCGAGGGTGCACCGATTCCCATGAAGCCGCTGCCGCGCTGGGACAACGGCCGCGACGTCGTGCTGGCCGGTGACGCGGCCGGCGTGGTCGCGCCTGCGTCTGGCGAAGGCATTTACTACGCCATGGTCGGTGGTCAGCTGGCGGCCGAGGCAGCGCAGACCATGCTCACGAGCGGCAACCCCGCCGCACTGCGCCTTGCGCGCAAGAAATTCATGAGGTTGCATGGCACCGTGTTCCGTGTGCTGGGCGTGATGCAATGGTTCTGGTACAGCAGCGAGCGGAGGCGGGAACGCTTCGTCAAGATCTGCGAAGACCGCGATGTGCAGCAGCTGACGTTTGACTCCTACATGAACAAACGCCTGACCCGCAAGAAGCCGATGGCGCACGTGCGCATCTTCCTCAAAGACGTCGGTCATCTGCTGGGGCTGGCGCGGGTATGAAGCGGCACGCCGAGATGGCCTGCAAGGATTGACTGTGGCGTCTCTCTGGTACGGCGCGTGGCTGGTAGATGCGGCCATCGCCATCACCTTGGTGGAATGGCTGGCCTTGGCGGTCTACCACCGAATCACCGCCCAGGGGATCACACCGAAAGATTTCCAGTGGAATCTGGCGTCCGGCTTGTGCCTGATGCTGGCACTGCGCTGCGCGCTTCAGGATGCAGCGTGGCCTTGGGGAGCAGGATGCCTCGCCGCCTCAGGCGCTGCCCATGTCACCTACCTCAGGCAGCGCTGGCAAACCCGACGCAGAGCCGCCCAGGCCTTGGTTGCGAAAACGGCCACCTTGACCTGACCCAACCCGTGGGCCGATCAGCATGGCGAAGCACTCGGCATCTACTTTGATGGCGACAACCGTCGCTTGGCTCGGTGGTCGACATGGCCATCCGTTCAGCCGAGTCTTCAAAAAGAAGCCTGCAACGCCTCCGCGCAACAGATCTCTCGGCGCAGATCGCGACGCCAGCCAAAAACAAAAAAGCCCTCGTTTCCGAGGGCTTCAGTGACAAGCAGATGCTTGATTGGGTTGGTTGCGGAGGCAAGATTTGAACTTGCGACCTTTGGGTTATGAGCCCAACGAGCTACCAGGCTGCTCCACTCCGCGTCAAGCCTTATATTCTATCACGCTTTGTCAGCGTCAGCCGCTGGTGCAGCGTCTTCTGCACGATCCACCAGTTCCACGAGCGCCATCGGGGCGTTGTCGCCCACACGGAAGCCCATCTTCAGGATACGCGTATAGCCACCAGGACGGGCCTTGAAACGGGGGCCAAGTTCGTTGAACAACTTCACGACGACATCGCGATCGCGCAGACGGTCAAATGCCAGGCGGCGGTTGGCCAGCGTGGGTTCCTTGGCGAGGGTGATCATGGGCTCGACCACGCGGCGCAGCTCTTTGGCCTTGGGCACCGTGGTCTTGATGACTTCGTGCGTGAGCAGCGAGTTCATCATGTTGCGAAGCATCGCAAGGCGGTGCTCGCTGGTGCGGTTGAGTTTACGAAGTCCGTGTCCGTGACGCATTTTTTGATCCTTTCAGTTTTTTACCCCCAGCCGTGTCAGGTACTGGAGGTTCGTCCGAGTCTGGCCCTAAGAGCCAGACACAACGGTTCAGTGCTTGTCCAGGCCAGCGGGTGGCCAATTCTCAAGCTTCATACCCAAGGTGAGGCCACGCGAGGCGAGGACTTCCTTGATTTCGTTGAGCGACTTGCGACCCAGGTTAGGGGTCTTGAGAAGCTCGTTCTCGGTGCGCTGAATCAGGTCACCGATGTAATAAATATTCTCGGCCTTGAGGCAGTTGGCCGAGCGCACCGTCAACTCCAGCTCGTCCACTGGACGCAAGAGGATCGGGTCAAACTGCTGTGAGCTGCGCTGTGCTGGGGCGTCGAAAGCGGAAAGCTCGACACCTTCCAGCTGGGCGAACACCGCCAGCTGTTCCACCAAAATTTTGGCAGACGCACGGACCGCTTCTTCCGGACCAATCGATCCGTTGGTTTCGATTTCCAGCACCAGCTTGTCCAAGTCGGTGCGCTGTTCGACGCGAGCGCTTTCCACCGTATAGCTCACGCGCTTGACGGGCGAAAACGATGCATCCAGCACGATGCGACCGATCGAGCGCGTTTGGTCGTCGTTGCGGCGCAAACTGCCCGGCACATAGCCACGGCCTTTCTCGACCTTGATCTGCATGTCCAGCTTGGCGCCTTGCGACAGCGTGGCGATGACATGTCCTGGATTGACGATCTCGACGTCATGCGGCGTCTGGATGTCAGCAGCCGTGACCAAGCCTTCTCCGTCTTTGCGCAGGCTCAGCGTGACTTCGTCGCGGTTGTGGAGCTTGAACACCACGCCCTTGAGGTTCAGGAGCATGTTGACGACATCTTCCTGCACGCCGTCGATCGACGAATACTCGTGCACGACGCCTGCAATGGTGACTTCGGTCGGCGCGTGGCCGGTCATGGACGACAGCAGAACCCTGCGCAGGGCGTTGCCCAGCGTGTGGCCATAACCGCGCTCGAAGGGCTCGAGCGTGACTTTGGCGCGATTGGTCGAGACTTGCTCGACATTGATGGTCTTGGGCTTCAGCAGATTGTTCAGCATTCAAACTTCCTTCAGGACCCTCGGCTCGTTACACCGATAAGGCAGACGGAGCATGGCCCGACCGCACCGCAAGGATGCAGGCCGGGAACGGAATTAACGGGAATACAGTTCGACGATCAGCGATTCGTTGATGTCGGAGCCGAACTCATCGCGGTCAGGCGACTTCTTGAAAACGCCTTCGACCTTCTCGGCCGACACCTCAACCCAAGCAGGGAAGCCGATCTGCTTGGCCAGTTCGAGCGCCTCGATCACGCGACCTTGCTTTTTCGATTTCTCGCGCACGGCGATCACGTCACCGGCCTTGACCGAGTACGACGGGATGTTGACGGCCTGGCCGTTCACCGTGATGGCCTTGTGCGACACGATCTGACGCGCTTCGGCACGGGTAGAGGCGAAGCCCATGCGGAACACCACGTTGTCGAGACGCGCCTCAAGCAGGAACAACAGGTTGGCACCCGTGTTGCCACGGCGACGGTCTGCCTCTGCGAAGTAGCGACGGAACTGGCGCTCCAAAACGCCGTAAGTGCGCTTGACCTTCTGCTTCTCGCGCAGCTGCACGCCGAAGTCGGAGGTACGCTGACCCGAAGTGCGGCCATGCTGACCAGGCTTGGAGTCGAATTTGGCCTTGTCGCTGATCGAGCGGCGAGCGCTCTTGAGCAACAGGTCGGCGCCTTCACGGCGGGAGAGTTTGGCCTTGGGGCCGAGGTAACGTGCCACGTTGGGTTCCTTGATTTACTGCCGCAACCAGTTGTTGCGGGAGCCGCCTTGCATTGAAGGTGGCAGTGGGCTTAGCAAAAATGCCACCGCAGGCAACTGCGGTGGCGCTCAAAAAAGCCTTTGATTGTACCGCGTTCAGCGGCAGGGCGTCAGATGCGACGGCGCTTTTGCGGACGGCAGCCGTTGTGCGGCACAGGCGTCACGTCGGCAATCGAATTGATGCGGATGCCCAATGCGCCCAATGCACGCACCGACGACTCACGGCCAGGACCGGGGCCCTTGATCTCGACGTCCAGGTTCTTGATGCCCTGCTCGATGGCAGCGCGACCAGCGACTTCGGACGCGACCTGCGCGGCAAACGGCGTGGACTTGCGCGAGCCCTTGAAGCCCTGACCACCCGACGAAGCCCACGACAAAGCGTTGCCTTGGCGGTCGGTGATGGTGATGATCGTGTTGTTGAACGAGGCGTGCACGTGCGCAATGCCGTCGGACACGTTCTTGCGAACTTTCTTGCGAACGCGAGCAGATGCGCTGCTGGAGGGAGACTTGGCCATGAGGGTCCTTCTAACCGATTATTTTTTCAGCGACTGGGCAGCCTTGCGGGGACCCTTGCGCGTACGGGCATTGGTCTTGGTGCGCTGACCACGCAGCGGCAGACCACGGCGGTGGCGGAAGCCACGGTAGCAACCGATGTCCATCAAACGCTTGATGTTCATGGTGGTCTCACGACGCAGGTCACCCTCGATCGTGAACGTACCGACCTGGTCGCGCACCTTTTCGAGTTCTGCGTCGCTCAGATCCTTGATCTTCTTGGCATAGTCGATACCGCATGCCTCGCAGATCTTGCGAGCGCGGGTGCGACCAATACCGAAGATTGCCGTCAAGCCGATTTCGGCGTGCTTGTGCGGCGGAATGTTGATGCCTGCAATACGAGCCATGTTGGGTCCTCTTAACTAACCAATCAGCCTTGACGCTGCTTGTGACGCGGGTCGGTGCAAATGACTCGCACAACGCCATGCCGCTTGATGATCTTACAGTTGCGGCACATTTTCTTGACCGAAGCCGAAACTCTCATAGTCTTCTCCTAGAAATTCCTAAAACATTCAACAACTGACCGTTCACTTCGAGCGAAATACGATTCGAGCTCGAGTGAGGTCGTAGGGCGTGAGCTCTACTTTGACCTTATCTCCAGGCAAGATCCGGATGTAATGCATCCGCATCTTGCCGCTGATGTGCCCCAGTACCACGTGACCGTTTTCGAGCTTGACCCTGAAGGTCGCATTGGGCAGGTTCTCTACAACCTCTCCCTGCATCTCGATCACGTCGTCCTTGGCCATAAGCGAAGTTCAAGGGGCTGTTTTGAAATTGGCCTTCTTGAGCAGCGACTCATATTGCTGCGACATCATGTAGTTCTGAACCTGCGCCATGAAGTCCATGGTGACCACCACAATGATCAACAGGGAAGTGCCACCAAAATAGAACGGCACGTTGTACTTCAGGATCAGGAACTCGGGGAGCAAACACACCGCGGTGATGTACACGGCACCGGCCAAAGTCAGTCGCAACAGAATCTTGTCGATGTAGCGCGCTGTTTGATCGCCTGGCCGAATGCCGGGAATGAATGCACCGCTCTTCTTCAGGTTGTCCGCCGTCTCGCGGCTGTTGAACACCAGCGCTGTGTAAAAGAAGCAGAAGAAGACGATGGCAGCGGCATACAGGGCCACGTAGATCGGTTGCCCGGGCGACAAGGCGGAAGCGATGTCGCGGAGCCAACGCGTTGAGTCGCCGGTGCTTACCCAGCTCACCACGGTGGTGGGCAGAAGAATGATCGACGAAGCGAAGATGGGCGGGATCACGCCGGCCATGTTCAGCTTGAGCGGCAGGTGAGACGACTGCCCACCATAGACCTTGTTGCCAACCTGACGGCGCGCGTAGTTAACCAATATCTTGCGCTGGCCACGCTCGACGAACACCACGAAATACGTCACGAGGATCACGAGCGCAATGATGAATATCGCGACAAGAATATTCATCGCGCCAGTGCGCACGAGCTCAAGCAAGCCCCCAACAGCGCTGGGCAAACCAGCCGCGATACCTGCAAAAATCAGGATCGAAATGCCATTGCCCAGACCCCGCTCGGTGATCTGCTCACCCAGCCACATCAGGAACATCGTCCCAGCCACAAGGCTCACCACGGCGGTCAGCCTGAAGCCCATGCCCGGATCAATCACCAGACCAGGAGAGCCTTCCAGCGCCAAAGCAATACCCATGGATTGGAAAATTGCCAAAGCGAGCGTGCCATAACGGGTGTACTGCGTGATCTTGCGTCGACCTGCCTCGCCTTCCTTCTTCAATTGCTCGAACGTGGGCACCACGTACGTCATCAGCTGCATGATGATGGAAGCCGAGATGTACGGCATGATGCCCAACGCGAACACGGTGAAACGCGACAGCGCTCCGCCCGAGAACATGTTGAACAAGCTCAGAATGCCGCCCTGCTGCCCCTGAAACAATTGAGCCAGTTGAGCGGGGTCGATACCGGGCACAGGGATGTGCGCCCCGATACGGTAGACCACCAGGGCCAGCAACAGGAAAACGAGTCGGCGACGCAAGTCGCCGAACTTTCCAGTTTTGGCCAGGGACGCGGAACCAGTTGCCACAGGTGTTTCCCGTTCGTGTGGACTCAGGCCGCCAGCGAACCGCCGGCTGCTTCGATGGCCTGCTTGGCACCGGCAGTCGCTGCGATGTCCTTGAGGGTCACAGCACGCGAGATTTCACCAGTCTTGACGACCTTGACGCGCTTGGCCAGGTGCGGCACGAGGCCCGCCTGCTTGAGCACCAGCATATCGACATCGGTGACCGACAGCGCGTTGAGGTCGCTCAGAGTCACTTCTGCATTGAACTGCAGCTGCGCCGACTTGAAACCGCGCTTGGGCAAGCGACGCTGAAGGGGCATTTGGCCGCCTTCAAAGCCGACCTTGTGGTAGCCGCCCGAACGCGACTTCTGACCTTTGTGGCCACGACCGGCTGTTTTACCCAGGCCCGAACCGATGCCACGACCGACGCGGCGCTTGGCATGCTTGGCGCCTTCAGAGGGCTTGATGGTATTGAGTTGCATGTCAATGACTCCGATCAGACGATCTTGATCAGGTAGCTGATCTTGTTGATCATGCCGCGCACAGCGGGCGTGTCCTGCAGCTCGCTGACGCTATTGAGCTTGCGCAGACCCAGGCCACGGACGGTGTCGCGGTGAGATTGCTTGGTACCAATGGGGCTGCGCACCAATTGGACCTTGACGGTGTTTTGAGTGGTCATGATCTCTCCAATCAACCCAGAATTTCTTCGACAGACTTGCCACGCTTTGCAGCCACATCGGAAGGGGTCGTCGAGTTCTTCAGTGCGTCCAGCGTGGCGCGCACCAGGTTGTACGGGTTGCTCGAACCATGGCTCTTTGCAACGACGTCGGTGATACCCAGCACTTCAAACACTGCGCGCATCGGACCACCTGCAATGATGCCGGTACCCTTGGCGGCCGGCAGCATCATCACGTTGGATGCGCCGTGCTCGCCATGCACACTGTGATGCAGGGAGCCGTTCTTGAGCGACACCTTGATCATGTTGCGGCGGGCTTGCTCCATGGCTTTTTGCACAGCCACTGGCACTTCACGCGCCTTGCCCTTGCCCATGCCAACGCGGCCATCGCCGTCACCGACCACGGTAAGCGCTGCGAAACCGAGAATGCGACCGCCCTTGACCACCTTGGTCACGCGGTTGATCGCGATCATCTTTTCGCGCAAACCGTCTTCGTTCGCTTCGTTCTTGATGTTTGCCGTAAATTTAGCCATTTTGTGTATCCCGCCTGATCAGAACTGCAGACCGGCTTCACGGGCCGCATCTGCCAGGGCTTTCACCCGGCCGTGGTATGCAAAACCGGAACGGTCAAAGGCCACCTTTTCGATGCCGGCAGCCTTGGCCTTTTCAGCAATGCGCTTGCCCACCAGGGCAGCAGCGGTGGTGTTGCCACCCTTGCCAGCGCCACCGATCTGCGCGCGCACCTCGGCTTCTGCCGTGGAAGCGGCAGCCAGCACGCGGCTGCCGTCGTCGGAAATGACAGTGGCGTAGATGTGCAGGTTCGTGCGGTTCACGCTCAGGCGCACGGCGCCTTGTTGCGCAATGCGGATGCGCGTCTGGCGGGCGCGACGGAGACGTTGCTCTTTTTTGGTCAACATGATCCTGATCCTTATTTCTTCTTGGTTTCCTTGATCACGACCTTCTCATCCGAATAACGGATGCCCTTGCCCTTGTAAGGCTCAGGGGGGCGAACAGCTCGCACCTCGGACGCAATCTGGCCCACACGCTGGCGGTCGGAACCCTTGATCAGAATTTCGGTCGGCGTCGGGGTTTCCACCTTGATACCAGCAGGCATGTCCATCACCACAGGGTGGGAGTAGCCAACCGTCAGGTTTAGCTTGCTGCCCTGTGCCTGGGCCTTGTAACCCACACCCAGCAGCGTCAACTTCTTCTCGAAACCCTTGCTCACGCCGTTGACCATGTTGTTCACCAGCTGGCGCATGGTGCCGGACATGGCGTTGGCTTCGCGAGAGTCATCGACGGGGGCAAAGGTCAGCGTGCCCGCGTTGTTTTCGATCTTGACCAGCGCGTTTTGCGTCAGGGCCAGGGCACCCAGGGCGCCCTTGACATTGATCTGGTTGTCTTTGACCGCGACTTCCACCCCGGCAGGGACGGTAACGGGCAGTTTTCCAATACGTGACATCAGTTTCTCCTCAATGCCCGCATCAGGCGACGTAACACAGGACTTCGCCGCCCACACCGGTGGCGCGCGCCTTGCGGTCGGTCATCACGCCCTGAGGCGTGGTGACGATGGCCACGCCCAGACCGTTCTGGACCTGAGGGATGGCGTTGCGGCCACGGTAAACGCGCAGACCAGGACGGCTCACGCGCTCGATGCGCTCGATCACCGGACGGCCAGCGTAGTACTTGAGGGAAATCTCAAGCTCGTTCTTGCCGTCGGCACTCTTGACCTGGAATCCGTCGATATAGCCTTCGTCCTTCAGGACCTGGGCGATCGCGGCTTTGACCTTGGATGCCGGCATCGTCACGCTGGCCTTCTCGACCATCTGTGCGTTGCGGATGCGGGTCAACATGTCGGCAATAGGATCACTCATGCTCATTTGTGGTTCTCCTAGTGCTTACCAGCTGGCTTTGGTGATACCGGGGATTTCACCGGCAAACGCCATTTCACGGACCTTGGCGCGAGCCAGGCCGAAGTGGGCGAACGTGCCACGCGGACGACCGGTGATCTCGCAGCGGTTGCGCTGACGGGTCGGGTTTGCGTTGCGGGGCAGCTTTTGCAGCGCGAGGCGAGCGGCATCGCGCTCTTCTTCGCTTTTCTTGGCGTCGCTGGACGTCGCCTTGAGCTCGGTGTATTTCTTGGCGAACTTGGCCGCGAGCTTCTCGCGCTTGAGTTCACGTTGGAGTAGTGCTTGTTTAGCCACGCGCCACCTCAGTTCTTGAACGGGAAACGGAAACCAGCCAGGAGAGCCTTGCACTCTTCGTCGTTCTTGGCGGTCGTCGTGATGCTGATATTGAGACCGCGCAAGGCATCAACCTTGTCGTACTCGATCTCAGGAAAAATGATTTGCTCTTTGACGCCGACGTTGTAGTTGCCGCGACCATCAAAAGAACGGCCGGAGATACCACGGAAGTCACGCACACGGGGCAGTGCCACGGTCACGAAGCGGTCCAGGAATTCGTACATGCGGGCGCCACGCAGGGTCACCATGCAGCCGATGGCCTGCTGTTCGCGGATCTTGAAACCCGCAATGGCCTTGCGCGCCTTGGTCACCACAGGCTTCTGCCCGGCGATCTTGGTCAAGTCGCCAACTGCGTTGTCCATGACCTTCTTGTCAGCCACAGCCTCGCTCACACCCATGTTGAGCGTGATCTTGGTGATGCGCGGGACCTCCATCGTCGACTTGTAGCCGAACTTCTTCATGAGGTCCGGAGCGATGGTGTCGCGGAAAATTTCTTGCAAACGTGCCATGGTCATGCCGCCTTGATTTCTTCGCCGCTGGACTTGAAGACGCGCACTTTCTTGCCGTCGGCCAGGAGCTTGATGCCCACGCGATCCGCCTTGCCCGTGGCGCCATTGAAGATGGCGACGTTGGACTGGTGAATAGGCATGGTTTTTTCAACGATGCCGCCAGCGATACCCTTCATGGGATTGGGCTTGGCGTGCTTCTTGACGAGGTTCACGCCCTCGACCACCAACCGGCTGTCGTCGCTGCGCAGCACGACCTTGCCGCGCTTGCCCTTGTCGCGCCCGGCGATCACGATGACTTCGTCACCACTACGAATCTTGTTCATGATGATTCCTCAGAGAACCTCGGGTGCCAGCGACACGATCTTCATGAACTTCTCGGTGCGCAGCTCGCGCGTCACCGGTCCGAAGATGCGGGTGCCAATCGGCTCCAGCTTGGCGTTGAGCAACACAGCTGCGTTGCCATCGAATTTGATCAAGGCGCCATCCTGACGACGGATGCCCTTGGCGGTGCGAACCACCACAGCGTTGTAGACCTCGCCTTTTTTGACGCGGCCACGGGGCGCAGCTTCTTTGATGGTGACCTTGATGACGTCACCCACGCTGGCGTAACGGCGCTTGGAACCGCCGAGCACCTTGATGCACATCACGGACTTCGCACCCGTGTTGTCAGCAACATCGAGTCGAGATTGCGTTTGAATCATTTGATTTAAGTCCCAACTTGAATCCCCCCAGCCACCACGGCCGGGAGTGATCAGTCTTGGGCCCGTCGTTGAAGGCTTGCCAGACAGAATGCCTTGCGAGCCCGCTTCGGTGGGCAGATAGCTCTCCGCTTTTTCAAGCGAAGCCGCGAATTATGGCATGAACTCAGATCGTGCGTCAACCTGTGTTGGTCGATGCAGGCAGATACCGGGCACACAGCGCTTGAAACGCTGCCAGTTCTGGATCGGCGCCCAGCTCCTCAACGAGGATGGCAGCCACCAACGGCGCCATGCGGGCCGCCTCGGCCGCGTCCAGGAAGATGACGCGCCAGCGGCGGGCCAGCACGTCCTCAACGGTCTGCGCATGTTCGAAGCGGGCGGCGTAGCGCACCATGGCCTCGGTCAGGCCGGCGCCGAGCATCACCGCCTGCCCGGGGCAGGCCGCCACGGCAGCCTGCTCGGTGCCGTACAGGTGCGGGCCGGGTGCAGCGTGCAAGGGCACCACCGGACTGCTGACCGCAGCCGCGCCCATCAGGACATGGTGCGCACTCTGGCCGCCCGAGCGGCGCGGCAGCAGTTGATGATCGAAACAACGCTCAAGCACGTCCTCGGCCATCGCGCGGTAGGTGGTCCATTTGCCGCCCGTGACCGTGACGAGCCCGTTGGGGTCGACCAAGATGGTGTGCTCCCTCGACAGCACCTTGGTGCCCCCTTCGGCGGCCTCGGGCGCCGCCACCAGCGGGCGCAGGCCGACCCAGAGGCTGCGGATGTCTTCCCGGCGCACGGGTCGGCTCAAGGCCTGACTGGCCTCGCTGAGGATGAAGTCGAGCTCTTCGGCAAATGCATCGGGCTCACGGGGCAGGTCGCGCCGCGGGGTGTCGGTGGTGCCGAGCACCAGCTTGCCCAGCCACGGGACGGCAAACAGCACGCGGCCATCTCGCGTCTTGGGCACCAGCAAGGCGTGGCCACCGGGCATGAACTCTCGGTCGACCACCACATGCACGCCCTGGCTGGGGCTGACCATGCGTGATGGCATCCCCTGACTCGCCGCCGGCTGGGTGTGGTCGCGCAGCGCGTCCACCCAGACGCCGGTGGCATTGACCACGCAACGGGCCTGCAACGCCATCGATGCGCCGGTGCGCCGGTCTGTCACTTGCAGCGCCGAGAGCGGCTGTGCGCCTGCGCTGAGCTGGCTCACCGCAGTGACTTCTGCGTAGTTGAGCACCTGCGCGCCCGCAGCCTCCGCGCTGCGGGCCAGCGCCAAGGCCAGTCGCGCATCGTCGAACTGTCCATCCCAGTACTTGACGCCGCCGCGCAAGCCTTCCGGGTTCACGCCCGGCAAGGCCTGAAGCGCCTCGGCGCGGTTGAGGAATTCGGTTCTGCCCAGACCGGCGGCGCCTGCGAGCAGGTCATACAGCTTGAGGCCCAGGCCATAGAAAGGGGTCTGCCACCAGCGGTAGGACGGCATGACAAAGGGCAGCGGTTGCGCCAAATGGGGCGCGATGCGCAGCACAGTGGCCCGTTCGGCCAGCGCCTCGCGCACCAGGGACAAGTTGCCCTGGGCGAGGTAGCGCACGCCCCCGTGCAACAGCTTGGTGGACCGGGACGACGTTCCGCCGGCAAAGTCGTGGGACTCGAGCAGCACGACGGAGAAACCGCGCAGCGCGGCGTCCAGTGCCACGCCCAGGCCGGTGGCACCACCGCCGACGACGGCCAGGTCGTACACACCGTGGCGGGTCAGCGATTCAAGCAGTTCTGCGCGTTTCATGGGAAAGAAAGTGGCCCTTTGCACCTCTTTGGCGCAAAGGGCGGGTTGCTACAAAAAATGACGCGCTACATCAGCGGGCCTTGCCATTCTTCCATGCGTTGAGCAGCTGGTCGTAGGCAATGGTTTCTCCCTTGGGCTTTTCATTGGCCAGCTTCTTCCACGGGGCGGACTTGTCACTGAGCCACTTGTCGGCGCTTTCCTTCTTGTTGAGCTTGGGTGCGCAGCGCTCCATGCCGGCCCGTTCCAGACGTCCCATCACCTGGTCCATCTGCTCAGCCAGGTTGTCCATGGCTGCCTGCGGTGTCTTCTCACCTGTCACGGCCTGTGCCACGTTCTGCCACCAGAGCTGTGCCAGCTTGGGGTAGTCGGGCACGTTGGTGCCGGTGGGCGTCCAGGCCACGCGGGCCGGGCTGCGGTAGAACTCGACCAGCCCGCCCAGCTTGGGCGCGAGGTCGGTCATGGCCTTGCTCTGGATATCGCTCTCGCGGATGGGTGTGAGGCCCACGATGGTCTTCTTGAGCGAGGTGGTCTTGGCGGTCACGAACTGCGCATAGAGCCAGGCGGCGGCGGTCTTGTTTTCGTCGTGACCGTTGAAGAACGACCACGAGCCCACGTCCTGGTATCCGTTCTGCATGCCCTGCTTCCAGTACGGGCCATTCGGGCCGGGCGCCATGCGCCACTTGGGCGTGCCGTCGGCATTGACCACCGGCAGGCCGGGCTTGGTCATGTCGGCGGTGAAGGCGGTGTACCAGAAGATCTGCTGCGCGATCTGGCCCTGGGCGGGCACCGGGCCGGCTTCGCCGAAGGTCATGCCGGTGGCTTCTTTCGGCGCGTACTTCTTCATCCAGTCGATGTACTTGGTGAGCGCGTACACGGCGGCCGGCGAGTTGGTGGCGCCACCGCGCGACACGCTGGCACCCAGCGGCGTGCAGCCGTCTGCGCTGGCCCGAATGCCCCACTCGTCCACCGGCTTGCCGTTGGGGATGCCGATGTCGGCGGTGCCGGCCATGGAGAGCCAGGCGTCGGTGAAACGCCAGCCCAGCGATGGGTCTTTCTTGCCGTAGTCCATGTGACCGTAAATCGGCTTGCCATCGATGGTCTTGACGTCTTCGCTGAAGAACGCCGCGATGTCCTCGTAAGCGCTCCAGTTCAACGGCACGCCCAGGTCGTAGCCGTACTTGGCCTTGAACTTGTCTTTCAGGTCCTGGCGCGCGAACAGGTCGGCGCGGAACCAGTACAGGTTGGCGAACTGCTGGTCGGGCAGCTGGTAGAGCTTGCCGTCGGGCGCGGTGGTGAAGCTGGTGCCGATGAAGTCCTTGATGTCCAGGCCCGGGTTGGTGTACTCCTTGCCCTTGCCGGCCATGTAGTCGGTCAGGTTCATCATCTTGCCGTAGCGGTAGTGCGTCCCGATGAGGTCGGAGTCGCTGATCCAGCCGTCGTAGATGGACTTGCCCGACTGCATCGAGGTCTGCAGCTTCTCGACCACGTCACCCTCTTGAATGAGGTCGTGCTTGACCGTGATGCCGGTGATTTCGCTGAAGGCCTTGGCCAGGGTCTTGCTCTCGTACTCGTGCGTGGTGATGGTCTCGGACACCACGGAAATCTCTTTCACGCCCTTGGCCTTGAGCTTGGCGGCGGCGTCGATGAACCACTTCATCTCGGCGGCCTGCTGGGCCTTCGTCAGGGTGGAGGGCTGGAACTCGTTGTCGATCCACTTCTTGGCAGCGGCCTCATCGGCCCACGCCGGCAATGAACCCATGGCCAGCAAGGACGCCAGGGCCAGGGCGGTGTGTCGCAATCTCATGTTGTCTCCTCGAGCGGTGTGCTTCCCCGGTGTGTGACAGGTCTCGGCCCCGGGGAAGCAACGGGCCGAATACCGCAAAGAGAGTGAAAGCGTTCAGCCTTTGCGCAGCACCAGCGCCAGCCAGCCCATGGAAGCCACGAAGGCGATCCAGATGCTGGGCTCCTGCTCCAGCGAGAGCCACTCCATGAGCCAGCCCGCCAGGCCCACAAACGCCAGGTTGATGTACGCGGCGCCGAGCAGGCCGATGAAGAGGCGGTCGCCGCGGGTGGTCACCAGTGGCAGAAATCCCTTGCGCTCAACCGTGGGCGACTTGAGCTCCCACACGGTCATGCCGATCAGCATGAGCGCGATGCAGGTGAAGAAAACGGCCACGGGTGTGGTCCAGACCATCCACGCAAACATGTCAGACCCTCCCCATGGCAAAGCCCTTGGCGATGTAGTGGCGCACGAACCAGATGACGATGGCGCCCGGCACGATGGTCAGCACACCCGCCGCCGCCAGCGTGGCCCAGTCCATGCCGCTGGCGCTCACGGTGCGGGTCATGGTGGCCACGATGGGCTTGGCGTTCACGCTGGTGAGCGTGCGCGCGAGCAGCAGCTCCACCCAGCTGAACATGAAGCAGAAGAACGCCGCCACGCCCACGCCGGCCTTGATCAGCGGCAGGAAGATGGTGAAGAAGAAGCGCGGGAAGCTGTAGCCGTCGATGTAGGCCGTCTCATCGATTTCGCGCGGAATGCCGCTCATGAAGCCTTCCAGAATCCACACCGCCAGCGGCACGTTGAACAGCAGGTGCGCCATGGCCACCGCGATGTGGGTGTCCATCAATCCCAACGTGGTGTAGAGCTGGAAGAACGGCAGCAGAAACACGGCGGGTGGCGTCATGCGGTTGGTGAGCAGCCAGAAGAACACGTGCTTGTCGCCCAGGAAACGGTAGCGCGAGAAAGCGTAGGCCGCCGGCAGCGCCACGGTGAGCGAGATCACCGTGTTGATGCCCACGTAGATGAGGCTGTTGATGTAGCCCGAGTACCACGACGGGTCGGTGAAGATGGTTCGGTAGTTGTCCCAGGTGAACGCGGCCGGCCACAGGGAAAACGACGAGAGGATTTCCTGGTTGGTCTTGAAACTCATGTTGACCATCCAGTAGATGGGCAGCAGCGCGAAGACCAGGTAAGCGATGAGGAAGAGCGTCCTCTTCTTGAATCTGCGGTTATCCATGCCCCTGCTCCTTCTCCGATGTGCCCAGGCTTTGCATCCAGTTGTAGAGCACGAAGCAGAACAACAGGATGATGAGGAAGTAGATGAGCGAGAACGCCGCTGCCGGACCGAGATCGAACTGGCCGACGGCCTTGGTGGTGAGGTACTGCGAGAGGAAGGTGGTGGCGTTGCCGGGGCCACCGCCCGTGAGCACAAAGGGCTCGGTGTAGATCATGAAGCTGTCCATGAAGCGCAGCAGCACCGCGATCATGAGCACGCCGCGCATCTTGGGCAGCTGGATGTAGCGGAACACCGCCCACTTGCTTGCGCCGTCGATGCTGGCCGCCTGGTAGTAGGCGTCCGGAATGCTGCGCAGGCCGGCAAATGCCAGCAGCGCCACCAGCGGTGTCCAGTGCCACACGTCCATGATGAGCACCGTCCACCAGGCGTGCGTGGGGTTGCCGGTGTAGCTGTAGTCCATGCCCGCCCACTGCAGGAAGTAGCCGAGCAATCCGATGTCTGCGCGGCCAAAGATCTGCCAGATGGTGCCGACCACGTTCCATGGGATCAGCAGCGAGAGCGCCACCAGCACCAGCACCGCCGACGACTTCCAGCCCTGGGCGGGCATGGACAGCGCCAGCGCGATCCCCAGCGGAATCTCCACCAGCAGCACCGCGAGCGAAAACTGGATCTGCCGCCACAGCGCCAGGTGCAGCTCTTCGTCGCGCATGACGGCGGCAAACCATTCGGTGCCCACGAACACGCGGCGGTCGGGCGATAGCACGTCCTGCACCGAATAGTTCACCACCGTCATCAACGGCAGGATGGCCGAGAACGCCACGCAGACGATGACCGGCAGCACCAGGAACCAGGCCTTCTGGTTGACGGGTTTGGAAGTCGTGCTCATGAAATCAGGGCCTCATGCTGGTAGAAGCAGGTGTGCTCGCCGAGCAGCCTCAGGTGCACGGTCGCGCCGGGCTGCGGCGCGGGCACTTCAGGGGTCAGGCGGCATTTCAGGCGGTGCTCGCCGGCTTCGCAGGTCACCATCACGTAGGTGCCGATGTCCTGCACGCGCGTGACCTTGGCGGGCAGGGTGTTGGGCTCGCCGGCGGCGCCCAGGGCCAGGTACTCCGGTCGAATGCCGAGCTTGAGCTCGCCCTCGGGCAGCACCTGTCCATGGGTGAGCGCCAGCGGATGCCCCAGCACCAGCAAGCCGCCGCGCACACCCGTGGCGGGCAGGAAGTTCATGCCCGGCGAACCGATGAAGTGCCCCACGAAGGTGTGCGCTGGTCGCTCAAAGAGCGCCTTGGCCGCGCCCACCTGCACAGCGCGTCCGCGCGTCATCACCACGACCTCGTCGGCAAAGGTGAGCGCCTCCACCTGGTCGTGCGTGACGTAGATCAGCGTGAGCTTGAGCTCGTGGTGGATCTGCTTGAGCTTGCGCCGCAGCTGCCACTTGAGGTGCGGGTCGATGACGGTCAGCGGCTCGTCGAACAGCACGGCCGACACGTCCGAGCGCACCAGGCCGCGGCCCAGCGAGATCTTCTGTTTCTGGTCGGCAGACAGGCCGGCGGCGCGCATGTCGAGCTGGTGGCTCATCTCCAGCATTTCCGCAATGCGGCCCACCTGCGCCTTGATTTCCGCCTCGGGCACCTGGCGGTTCTTCAGCGGGAACGCCAGGTTCTGCGCCACGGTCATGGTGTCGTAGATCACAGGGAACTGGAACACCTGCGCGATGTTGCGCTGCTGCGGGCTCTGCCGCGTCACGTCCTGCCCGTCGAAGCGCACGCTGCCGTGGGAAGGCACCAGCAGGCCCGACATGATGTTGAGCATGGTGGTTTTGCCGCAGCCCGAAGGACCGAGCAGCGCGTAAGCGCCACCGTCCTCGAAGGTCATCTGCAAGGGAAGCAGTGCGTAGTCTTCATCCGCCTTCGGGTTGGGCTTGTAGGCGTGCGCCAGGTCAAGTTCGATGCGTGCCATCAGCCGACCCTCCCGTGGCGCGAGGGCGCCAGCACCTGCGGGCCTTCGGCGTCAAAGACGAACAGACTCTGCGGCTGCAGGTACAGCGTGATGGGGTCACCCAGCGGGCAGTCGTGCACGCCGGTGAGCTGCGCCACCAGCTCGCCCACGGCGGTGTGCACGTGCACGAAGGTGTCCGATCCGGCGATCTCCGCCAGCTCCACGCGGCCTGCAATGGCGACATCGCCGGGGCGCTCGACCACGCGCAACCCGCCCGCGCGCAGGCCCAGCGTGAGGCGCGTGGGTGCGTTCGCCGGCAGGGGCAGCGGCCAGATGGCGCCGCCCTGCACCTTCACGCCTGCGGGCACGGCCTGCGCCTCCATCAGGTTCATCGGCGGGTCGCTGAAAGCGCGCGCCACCCGGATGCTGCCCGGCGCATGGAACACCTCGGCGGTGGGGCCGTACTGAAGCAGTTCGCCAGCGTCCATGACCGCGGTGTAGCCCCCCAGCAGCAGCGCCTCGCCGGGCTCGGTGGTGGCATACACCACCGTGGAATCGCTCGTGGCGAAGAGCTGGGTGAGCTCCTCGCGCAGCTCTTCGCGCAGCTTGTAGTCCAGGTTCACCAGCGGTTCGTCAAACAGCATCAAGGGCGCCTGCTTGGCCAGCGCACGGGCCAGCGCCACACGCTGTTGCTGACCGCCCGAGAGCTCGGCCGGGAGCCGGTCCAGGAACATCTCGATGTGCAGGCGTTCTGCGAGTTCGCGCACGCGCTGGTCCACGTCGCGGTCGCCCCGCAGCCGCATGGGCGACGCAATGTTCTGCGCCACCGTCATCGACGGGTAGTTGACGAATTGCTGGTAGACCATGGCCACGTTTCGCTGGCGCACCGGCACGCGCGTCACGTCCACGCCGTCCACCCGCACGCGCCCGGTGCTGGCGATGTCCAACCCGGCCATCACGCGCATCAGGCTGGTCTTGCCGGCCTGGGTGGCGCCCAGCAGCACCGTGACCGCGCCGGGCGCGAGGTTCAGGCTCTGCGGATAGAGGTGGACGGCGGGCCCCACGGTTTTGCCCACGTGCTCCAGTGACAGCTGCATTCAGTCCCCAGTGTGAAAAAGCGCACATCCCGACGCGGATGGCGATTCGTTTCGATCATTATGTTGTTGGTTTATGTTCCTTTTTATTCGGTATTTACCCTGACGGGGGCACCAACAAATTCCGTTATGTTCGAACCGTCTTTTTCGCCCACGACCCGCGCACCGATGAACCTCAACCCCCGCCACACGCAGCTGCTCGACGAAGTGCGCACCCACGGTCCACAGACGATCGAGGCGCTGGCCGAGCGGTTTGGCGTCACGCTGCAGACCGTGCGAAGGGATGTGCAGCGGCTGGCCGAAGCCGGTCTGCTCTCGCGCTTTCATGGCGGCGTCCGGCTGCCCGGCTCCACCACTGAAAACATCGCCTACCGACAGCGCCAGGCCATGCAGGCCGATGCCAAGACGCGCATCGCGCGCGAGGTGGCGCGCCGCGTGCCCAACGGCTGTTCGTTGATCATGAACATCGGCACCACCATCGAGGCCGTGGCGCGCGAACTGCAGCGTCACCGCGGCCTGCGCGTGATCACCAACAACCTGCACATCGCCTCGCTCATGAGCGCCAACCCGGACTGCGAGGTGATCGTGGCCGGTGGCCTGGTGCGCGGCGCCGACCAGGGCATCGTGGGCGAGGCCACCGTGGACTTCATGCGCCAGTTCCGGGTCGACATCGGCCTGATCGGCATCAGCGGCATCGAGGCCGACGGCACGCTGCGCGACTTCGACTACCGCGAAGTCAAGGTGGCGCGCGCCATCGTCGAGCAGTCGCGCGAGGTGTGGCTGGCCGCCGACCACAGCAAGTTCAACCGGCCCGCCATGGTCGAACTGGCGCGGCTGGACGACATCGACGTGGTCTTCACCGACCTGCCACCACCACCGCCTTTTGCCGACCTGCTGGCCAACGCCAACGTGGAGTGCGTGCGCGCCGGCGCAGACACCACCGCCCTCACCGCCGCCTGACCGACTTTTCAAGCACCGTCATGACCTACCTGCTCGCCCTGGACCAGGGCACCTCCAGCTCCCGCAGCATCGTGTTTGACCGCGCCGGTCGCGTCGTGACCCTGGCACAGCGCGAGTTCCGCCAGATCTACCCGCAGCCCGGCTGGGTGGAGCACGACCCGGTTGACCTGTGGCAAACCCAGCTGGCCACCGCGCGCGATGCCCTGAAGCAGGCCCACTTGCGTGCCGACCAGATCGCCGCCGTGGGCATCACCAACCAGCGCGAGACCACCCTGTTGTGGAACCGCAAAACCGGCGAGCCCATCTGCAACGCGATCGTGTGGCAAGACCGCCGCGCCGAAAGCACCTGCGCCGCGCTGCGCGAAGCCGGCCATGCCGACACCGTGCTGCAGAAAACCGGCTTGCGCATCGACGCGTATTTCTCGGGCACCAAACTCAAGTGGATGCTGGACCACGTGAGCGGCGCGCGCGCGGCGGCCGAGCGCGGCGAGCTCGCCTTCGGCACGGTGGACAGCTGGCTCATCTGGCAGCTCACCGGCGGCGCACGCCACGTGACCGACGTGAGCAACGCCTCGCGCACCATGCTCTTCAACGTGCACACCCGCCAGTGGGACGACGAGCTGCTGGCCCTGCTCGACATCCCGAAAAGCCTGATGCCCGAGGCCCTGCCCTCGAGCGCGCACTTTGGCGAGATCCAGGCCGAATGGCTGGGCGCGCCGCTGGAAATCGGCGGCGTGGCCGGCGACCAGCAAAGCGCCCTCTTCGGCCAGGCCTGCTTCACCGCCGGCATGGCCAAGAACACCTACGGCACCGGCTGCTTCATGCTCATGCACACCGGCGAGCGCTTCCAGGTCAGCCAGAACGGGCTGATCACCACTGCCACGGCGCAGCCATCGGGCCCCTCGCAGTACGCGCTCGAAGGCAGCGTGTTCATTGGCGGCGCGGTGGTGCAGTGGCTGCGCGACGGCCTGCGCGCCATCGAGTCCAGCAGCGAGGTGCAGTCGCTCGCCGAGAGCGTGCCGGATGCGGGCGGGGTGGTGCTGGTGCCCGCCTTCACCGGCCTGGGCGCGCCGTACTGGCAGCCCGACGCACGCGGCAGCATCACCGGGCTCACGCGCGGCACCACCATCGCGCACATCGCGCGCGCCGCACTGGAGAGCATTGCCTTTCAGAGCGCCGCCCTGCTCGACGCCATGAGCCGCGACGCCGTGGCCGCCGGTGGCGTGCCGGTGAGCGAGCTGCGGGTGGACGGCGGCGCCTGTGTCAACAACCTGCTGATGCAGATCCAGGCCGACCTGCTGGGCATCCCGGTGGTGCGGCCCGCCGTGATCGAGACCACCGCGCTGGGCGCGGCGTACCTGGCCGGCTTGCACAGCGGCGTGTACGGCGGGCTGGACGAGCTCTCGAAGCAGTGGCGCGCCGAACGCACCTTCCACCCCACGCTCTCGCGCGAGCGGGCTGCCGAAAAAATGGCGCAGTGGGAACACGCGGTGCGGCAGACCATCGCGCCCTGAGGTCCGGCTGAGCGGCGCGCGACAATGGCGCGATGAACACACCCACCCACCCCACCATCACCTTCATCGGCGGCGGCAACATGGCCAGCGCCATCGTCGGCGGCCTGCTGCGCCAGGGCCATCCGGCCGGCGCCCTGCAAATCGTCGAACCCTGGGACGAGCAGCGCGAGAAGCTCGCCAAGCAGTTCCCCGGCGTCTCGCTGCTGGCCACGGCCAGCGCGGATCTGCGCCCTTCAGACCTCGTGGTCTGGGCGGTGAAGCCCCAAACCTTCAAGGAGGCCGCGCTCGCCAGCCAGCCTCATCTGTCCAACGCACTGCACCTGAGCGTGGCCGCCGGCATCACCAGCGAGAGCATGGCCGGCTGGCTGCAGACGCAACGCATCGTGCGCGCCATGCCCAACACACCAGCGCTGGTGGGCCTGGGCATGACGGGTCTCTTCGCCCGCAACGGCGCCAGCACCGCCGACCGGGCGCTCGTTGAAGCGGTGGTGAAAACCACCGGCGAGCTGGTGTGGGTGAACACCGAGCCGCAGCTGGACGCGGTGACCGCGCTCTCCGGCTCAGGCCCGGCCTACGTGTTCTATTTCCTCGAAGCCATGCGCGACGCGGGCGCCCGCATGGGCCTGCCGCCCGAGCTGGCCTACCAGCTCGCGGTGGGCACCTTCGTGGGTGCGTCGACCCTGGCCCAGCGCTCCGACGCCCCGCCGCAGACACTGCGCGAGCGCGTCACGTCCAAGGGCGGCACCACGTACGCCGCGCTCACGTCCATGGACGCAGCGGGCGTGAAGCCGAAGTTTGAAGAGGCGCTGTTCGCTGCGCAGAAGCGCGCGGAGGAACTGGGGCGGGAGTTCGGGCGCTGAAGCGCTCGCGCATCAAGACGGCGGATGCCAGGTCGACACCACGGTGGGTGTGCTGGCCGACACACTGCCCGCCAGTGCGTACGACAAGGCGTTGGCCGCGTTGATCACCGCCTTCGCGTGCATCTCGAGCACGTCCTCGGTCAGCCGGGCGGCCGGGCCCGAAATGCACACCGAGCCCAGCAGCTTCCAGTGCGCGCCAAAGACCGGGGCCGACACCGTGGCCACCCCTTTCTCGCGCTCGCCGATGGACAGGCAGTAGCCTTGCTGCCGGATGCGCTCGTAGGCAGCGCCGCGCTCGCCTGAAAACGCGAGGATCACCCGGCCGGGCGAGCCCTTGTCCAGCGGCAGCGCCTCGCCCATGCGCGCATGGTGGCGCAGGGGCTGCACGCCCTCGACGCGCATCAGGCAGGTGCGCACATCGCCTTCGCGCACGTAGAAGGCCGCACTCTCGCGGGTGGACTTCGACAGCTTGCGCAGCATCGGCTCCACCACGTCCTGCACATCGAAGCCCGACTGGTAGCGCGCGCCCAGCCAACCCGCCGCCGGCCCCAGGCGCCACGCACCGTTTTCGCAGGGCACCACATAGCTGGCGGCGGCCAGCGTGCGCAGGATGCGCAAGGCGGTCGTCTTGTGCATGGCGCAGCGCCGGCTGATGTCGGCCAGTGAGAGCTTGGCCTCGCCCAGGGCAAACGCATCGAGCAACTGCATGGCACGCTGCACGGCCACGACGCTGCCCGTGCTCGGGCCGCTGTTCTCGGCCTCTTCATCGCGCGCCTGAAGCCGTGGGGATGTCGCTGCGTGGGTGTTTCGCATGTCAGTACGCGTTTCGTTTGACGAAACGGCATTGTATTCGTCGAAACCCCTCACTACAGTCCAACCCCGCCCGCCAGCACGGCTGGCGATTGCAAAAAACCCAGGAGACAAACCCATGCGCTTTCCGCACGCCACCACCCGCCGCGCCCTCCTCGCGCTGGCCCTTGCCGTCACCGGCACCACCGCCTTCTCGCAAGCCGCCTACCCGTCCAAGCCGATCCGGCTGGTCGTGCCCTTCCCGCCCGGCGGCGGCACCGACCTGATCGCGCGCACCGTGGCGCAAAAGCTCACCGACAGCCTCAAGTGGACGATCGTGATCGACAACCGCCCGGGCGCCGGCGGCAACATCGGCGTGGACGCGGTCGCCAAGGCCGCACCCGACGGCTACACGCTGGTGATCGGCCAGACCAGCAACCTCGCGGTCAACCCCACGCTCTACAGCAAGCTGCCGTACGACCCGATCAAGGACTTCGCGCCCGTGGTGGTGCTCTCGTCCTCGCCGATCGTGATCGCCGTGGCCGCACAGTCGCCCTTCAAGACCTTCGCCGACGTGGTGGCCGCCGCCAAGAAAAAGCCCAAGACCCTCACCCTGGGCTACTCCGGCAACGGCACGGTCGCGCACCTGTCGAGCGAGCTGGCGCAGAAGACGGCGGGCATCGAGCTGCAGCACATTCCCTACAAGGGCGCGTCGCAGGCCATGACCGACGTCATGAGCGGCCAGGTCGACCTGTACATGTCTTCCGTGCCCACGCTGCTGGGCCATGTGCGCGACCAGAAGCTGCGCGCGCTGGCGGTCACGTCCATCAAGCGCTCGGGCGAGCTGCCGGACACGCCGACGCTCGCCGAGTCGGGCTACAAGGACTTTGACGCCGTCACCTGGTTCGGCATCCTCGCGCCCGCCGGCACACCCGCCGATGTGGTGCGCACGCTCAACACCGAATTCAACAAGGCGCTGCGCGACCCCGCCGTGGCGGCCAAGCTGCGCTCCGACGGTGGCGACGTGATCGGCGGCACGCCCGAGCAGTTCTCGGCCTTGATCAAGTCGGAGATCCCGCGCTGGGGCCGGATCGTCAAGGACTCGGGCGCCACCATCGACTGAACCCCCACCCACCTCCACCGTTTCAAAGCCCCGACCATGAGCCAGCTCCCCGATATCGTTCGCGAGTTCGAACGCGTTTCCCCCGATGTGGTGGCCAAGGCGGCCACGTACCAGGCCGCCATCCTGGCCGACGTCGCCGGGCGCCGCGGCACCCTGCATGCCCGCGTGGCGCCTGTGCACCATTCGATGGCCGTTGCGGGCCCGGCCTTCACGGTGGAGGTGCGCCCCGGCGACAACCTGATGATCCACGCCGCCATCGCCCTGGCGAAACCGGGCGACGTGATCGTGGTGGACGGCAAGGGCGACCTGACCGCCGCACTGATGGGCACGCTCATGCTGAGTGCCTGCAAGAAGCTCGGCATTGCCGGCGTGGTCATCGATGGCGCCATCCGCGACCGCCTGGAGCTGTTCGACCTGGGGTTCCCGGTGTTCGCCGCAGGCTTCAACCCCGCCGGCCCCACCAAGTTCGTGCCCGGTCGCATCAACCACCCGATCTCGGTCGGGGGCGCCACCGTGCATCCCGGCGACCTGGTGGTGGGTGACGCCGATGGCGTGGTGGTGATCGAGCGCCTCAAGGCCCCCGCCATGCTGGCGTTGGCCGACAAGAAGGTGGCCGACGAAGCCGCACGGCTGGACGCGATCGCGCGCGGCGACACGGCCTCGAAGTGGCTGCCGGCCGCGCTGCGCGCCGCCGGTGTGCTCAAGGAAGGGGAAACGCTGTGAACACCATCGTCATCACGGGCGCAGACCTCGCACCCCAGGCGTTGCAGCTGCTGCAGGACTTCGAGATCGTCTACGCCGGCAAGGCGCCGACCGAAGAAGACCTCATCGCGCTGTGCCAGCGCCACGACCCGGTGGCCATCATCGTGCGCTACGGCAAGGTGGGCGCGAGCGTGATGGACGCGGCGCCTTCGCTCAAGGTCATCTCCAAGCACGGCAGCGGCACCGACACCATCGACAAGGCCGCCGCGCAGGCGCGCGGCATCCAGGTGGTGGCAGCGGCGGGGGCCAACGCCGCGGCCGTGGCCGAGCAGGCACTGGCCCTGCTGCTGGCCTGCGCGAAGTCCGTGGTGTCGCTGGACGCGCGCATGCACGCCGGCCACTGGGACAAGGCGACCCACAAAAGCCTGGAGCTTGGCGGCCGCACGGTGGGCCTGGTGGGCCTGGGCGCCATCGGCCTGCGCTTCGCCCGCATGGCAGACGCCATGGGCATGCGCGTGATCGGCTTTGACCCCTTTGCGAAGCACCTGCCTGCGTACGTGACCGCCGTGGACCTCGACACGCTGTGGCGCGAGTCCGATGCCGTGTCGCTGCATTGCCCGCTGACCGACGACAACCGGGGCCTGCTCAACGCGCAGACGCTGGCGCAATGCAAGCGCGGTGTGATCGTGGTGAACACCGCGCGCGGCGGCCTGATCGACGAAGCCGACCTGCTGGCGGCATTGCAGTCGGGGCAGGTCGGCAGCGCCGGGCTGGACAGCTTTGCCGTCGAACCCATGACGGAGGGCCACCCCTTCCAGGGCCAGCCGCGCATCGTGCTCAGCCCCCACATTGGCGGCGTGACCAGCGATGCCTACGTGAACATGGGCGTGGGCGCCGCGAAGAACCTGCTGGCGGTGCTGGCCAGCCAGGCCACGGCGGCGGCCTGATCGACCCGCAGCGCCTGCCCGGCGCTAGCGCAGGCCGAGCACCACGCCGGCAAACACGGTGAACCCCAGCCAGTGGTTGAGCCGGAAGGCCTTGAAGCAGCCTTCGCGGCTGCGGCTCTTGATGAGCTGGAAGTGCCAGGCCACCTGGGCCAGCGCCAACACGAGCATGGCCGCCCACACCACGGGGTTCACCACGGCCCAGAGCGCCACGCTCCAGATGGCGAGGTAGATCAGGTAGAAAGCGATCACGGCCGGCACGTCGTAGGCGCCGAGCGTGATGGCCGAGGTCTTCATGCCGATGCGCAGGTCGTCGTCGCGGTCGACCATGGCGTATTCGGTGTCGTAGGCCAGCACCCAGAACAGGTTGCCCGCGAGCAGCACCCAGGCCAGCAGCGGCACCTGCGCCTGCACGGCGGCAAACGCCATGGGCACGCCGAAGCTGAAGGCCACGCCCAGCACCGCCTGCGGCATGGACACGAAGCGCTTGGCGTAGGGGTAGATCAGCGTGATCGCCAGCGCCGCAAACGACATCCACACCGTGGGCGTGTTGGTGGTAAGCACCAGCCCAAAGGCCGCCAGCGCCAGCACCGCACCGACCGCGAGTGCCTCGCGCGTGGACACCTTGCCGGACGTGACCGGGCGCTGCGCGGTGCGCTTGACGTGCTTGTCGAACTCGCGGTCGGCCACGTCGTTCACGCAGCAGCCGGCACTGCGCATGAGGATGGTGCCGAGCGTGAACACCGCCAGCAGGTGCCAGCCGGGAAAGCCGCCTGCCGCCACCCACAGCGCACCCAGCGAAGGCCAGAGCAGCAGCAGCCAGCCGGCCGGGCGGTTCCAGCGGATCAGGTCCAGGTACAGCGCGAAGCGCGAAGGCGCGGGGGGAGCGGAGGTGAGCATGGTGCGGGGCCGGGGGCGGTGACTTCATCCAGTGGCACCGCGGACCCGGCTTCGCCGGACCGCTGGTGCCGCCCCCTTGAGGGGGTGAC
>NZ_JAHVAB010000030.1 GCF_019264445.1 Hydrogenophaga sp. | reverse complement strand
GGCCCGATCGGCTGCGCGGCCGCGGCCGTTCTGGTGCGGGTCGGCATCGCACCGGCGCTGTGGTCGCCCACCCGCAGCCGCGTGCAACGCCATGCCGACCGTGCCCGCTTCACGTGCGCCGGCGCGGTGAGCGGCGAGGTGGATGTGGAATGGCTGGCCTCGCCGCAGCGCCTGGCCGAGTTCCCGGTGGTGCTGGTGTGTCTGCCGGCCAATGCCTATGGCGCGGTGCTCGGACCGCTGAACGCCGTGTGGCGCAGCGGACAACATGTGGTGGTCAGCGGCGCGCTGTCGCTCGCACCGCTGTGGATCGCGGGCGCCACCGAGGGCGTGCAGGTCAGCGGCTGGGGCACCACGCTCACCACCACGCACTTTCAGCCCGACGGCAGCCTGCACATCAACCCGCTGCGCAGCCGCATCGACATGGCCACGCTGGGTCCGCTGGATCCGTCAGAGGCGCTGCAAACCTGCGCCGATCTGTTCGGCGAACGCTTCGTGATGGCCGACAACCTGCTCGCACCCACGCTGGCCAACATCAACCCGATCGCGCACGCGGCAGAGGTCATTCCCAACCTCACGCGCATGGAGTCGGGCGAAGCGTGGTCGCTGTTTGGCCACTTCACCGCCGTGGTGGGCCGCATGGCCGAAGCGCTGGACGTGGAGCGCCAGGCCGTGGCGCACAGCTTCGGGCTGGCGCTGCCCTCGCTGCAGCAGCACTACGCCCGCTCCTACCATGTGCCCCAGGGGCCGCTGCACACCATGGCCGGCGCCATCGTCGAGGGCGGCATGAGCCCGAACGGGCCGGCCTCGCTGCAGCACCGCTATGTGCTCGAAGACGCGCCGTTCGGCCTGGCGTTTCTGGAGGCGCTGGCGGGCGTGGCCGGCGTGCGCACACCCGTGCTCACCGCCTGCCTCACGCTGCTGTCCACCGCCTACGGGCGCGACTTTCGCGCCGACAACTTCTTGCTCGACGCCTTGGGTGTGAACGCAGGCGACGCCGCCGCGCTGCTCGCGCGCTGCGCGGCAGCCGCCAGCCCGGCCAGCTGAGCGCGGTCGTTGCCGCTGCGGCGGTACACCATGGCAATGGGCACCGGCGGCGGCAGGCTTTCCATTGGCAGCTCGACGAGCGCTCCCCGCTGCAGGCGCTCGCTCAGCGTGCCCTGCGCCGCAAGCGTGATGCCCAGGTTCTGCTCGGCCAGCGCCAGGTGCGTGATCGCGCTCATGGTCTCGATGTGCGGGATGAGCGCGGGCAACCCCTGCTCGCGCAGCGTGTGCTCCAGCATCATCCGCGAGTTGGTCGGCCGGGGCGGCAGGATCCAGCGCGCCTGCGCCACCTCGGCCCAGCGCAGGGGCGCACTGCGGGCGGTGCGGCCCACCGCGAGCGCGTGGTGCGGGGAGCACACCACGCGCCATTGCTCCAGGCCGATGTGCGCGATGGTGAAGCCCTGTGCCGAGAGGCTGCCGAGTTCGGACGGCGTGTCCATGGTGATCAGCGCGTCCACCTCGCCCGCCTCCAGCTGGCGCGAAATATCGGCCAGCCGGCCTTCGAGCAACAGCACCCCGGGCAGCATGTCTTGCTCGGCGAGCGACGCCAGGATGCGCGGCAGCACCGTCCAGGTGAGAAAGGGCGTGGCGCCGATCTTCAGCCGGTCGTGCAGCGGGCGCAGCGGCGCGGCCAGCTCATCAGACAGCTGCTCCATCTCCGCCAGCAGCACGCGCCCGCGCTGCACCACGAGTGTGCCCGCCACCGTGGGCACCACGCCGCGCGGCAGGCGGTGAAAGAGCGGCTGCTCGAACAGCGCCTCCACATCCTTGAGCCCCTTGCTGACGGCCGCTGTGGTCATGTGCAGCCGCTGCGCTGCCGCCCGCATGTTGCCGGTATCGGCCAGCGTGCTGAGCAGCTCCAGCTGGCGAAAGCGCAGGGCGGCCATGAGCCGCTGTGAGGGGTTTCTCATGCTGGTGCGGCCGGCTGTGCCGCCAGGCGCCTGCGCGCGCACACATGCAGCTGGCGGGATGTCGGGTCCATGTGAATCCAGGCTCCTTTGAAGGGATGTTGCCAACGCAAGGCGTCGCAATCGACGTGCCAGGATTTTCAGCCTGGCGGGCCGCCTAGCCTTTGGTACACGGTACGGCTTCCTCTCCAGCCCCTACAAGCGTTGGGGGCCGCTCTCGTTCCGCGGCATGGCCTCGCGCACGATGTCGATGAAGGTGCGAAGACGGCGCGGTTGCAACCGCGATGCCGGGTAGATCAGGTACATCGGCAAAGGGGCGGCGCGCCATGCAGGCGCCAGATGCACCAGGGCGCCGCTGGACAGGTCGTCCGTGACCAGCCAGGCCGACACGATGGCTGCACCCAGCCCTTCCAGGGCGGCGCGTCGCAGTGCATAGAGGCTGTCGGTGGCCAACCGAGGCGCGATGGCGAAAGCTTTTTTCTCGCCGCCGGTCTCTCGGCGCAACACGACCTCTCGTTGGTAGAAGGTGCTCAACGCCAGCCAGGGCATGGACACGAGGTCGTCCGGGTCCAGTGGCGTCTGGCCCGTGATCAGCGCCGGGGCTGCCACCACGATCCGCGGCACCTCGGCGATCAGCAGCGCGACCACCGAAGGATCGTTGACCGCGCCGACGCGAATGGCGCAGTCGACGTCCTCTGCAGCGAAGTCGGGCAGGCGGTCGTTCAGACGCCACTCGACAGACACCTCCGGATAGCGGTGGAGGTAGTCGGCCAGCGGCCGCATGAGCTGGTCTTGCCCGAGCGCGTGGGGTGCAACGACCCGCAGCCTTCCTCTGGGCGTGTTCCGTCCTTCGGTCAGCTCGGCCTGCATGGCCAGCCATCCCGTGACGAGTTCGCGCGCCATTTCGAGAAAGCGCTCGCCATCCACGGTGAGCTTCATCGAGTGCGTGGATCGCTGGATCAGGCGAATCCCGAGCGACTGCTCCAAGGCCTTCAACCGGCGGCTCACGGTGGGTTGGGTGGTCCCCAGTTGCACGGCCGCGGCAGACAGGCTGCCCGCCTCAACGATGCGGATGAAGGTCCGCATGAGGTCGAGGCGGTCGGCATGGAGTGTGGTTTCGGTCATTCGACAAATGTATATCCGATGTGCGTTCCAGGGCCCTACTCAACCGCAAATCCGACGAAGACAATCCAAAAATCGTCAAAAACAAAGGGTTTACACCAATGTCAAATATCCATTCATTGCATAAAGAGCCGATCAGCCCACCCCGCGCCCTGGTCACATTGCTGGCGGCAGGTGCCGGCTTCTCTGTCGCCTCGATCTACTACGGGCAGCCCATTCTGGGCGCCATTGCGGCGGATCTGGGCGCTTTGCCCACCACGGTCGGTCTGCTGCCCATGCTGACGCAGCTCGGCTACGCGCTGGGCATCCTGTTGCTGGCGCCCTTGGCAGACCGCTACAGCCGCCGGCGCGTGATTGTGGCCAAAGCGATCGCGTTGACGCTGGCGTTGGCGGCCAGTGGCCTGTCGCCGGGAATGCCTGCGTTGTTGGTGGCGAGCTTCCTGGTCGGGCTGTTCGCCACGCTGGCGCAGGACTTCGTGCCGGCTGCTGCCTCGGTCGCTCCGCCCGCACACCGAGGGCGCATTGTGGGCACGGTCATGACCGGACTTTTGCTGGGCATCCTGCTGTCGCGCACTGCCAGTGGCCTGATAGGCCAGGGCCTGGGCTGGCGCGCCGTGTACTTTGCAGCGGCGGCCAGTGTGGCGCTGATCGGGGCCATCTCGTGGTGGCGCCTGCCCACCTTTGCACCCGGCAGCTCCCTTCGCTACGGTGCCTTGCTGGCCTCGATGGTCTTGCTCTGGCGGCGCCACGGCGCATTGCGCTCGGCGACCTTGTCGCAGGCGCTGCTGTCGGTGGGTTTCAGTGCCTTCTGGTCCACGCTGGCCTTGATGCTTCACGCCGACTTCGGTCTGGGCACCGCAGCCGCCGGGTCTTTCGGCCTGGCAGGTGCGGCGGGTGCGCTGGCGGCGCCGTGGGCTGGGCGCCTGGCCGACCGGTGGGGCGCAACCGGTGTGGCGCGCGCAGGCGCCGTGGTGGCCGGCGCGAGCTTTGTTGCGATGGCTGCGGGGTCGGCACTGCCCAGCGCGGCTCACCTCGCGCTGCTGGCGGTTACCGCCATTGGTTTCGACTTCGGGGTCCAGGCGGCCTTGGTGGCCCACCAGACCTTGGTCTATGGCCTCGATGCGCAGGCGCGCAGCCGGCTCAACGCCCTGTTGTTCACCGGCATTTTTCTCGGCATGGCGGCGGGTTCGGCTTTGGGCGCGTGGGCCTTGGCCCACTGGGGTTGGATGGGCGTGATCTCGGTCGCAGGCGCCAGCGCGCTGGCCGCTTTCGGTGTGCATGGCTGGCCGGACTCAGCACGCTTCCTGCCCATGAAAGCCCAACGTTGATTATCGAAAGATAACTGAACTTCTGAGGTGTGAGCAGGTTGTGAAGTGGCCGATTCGGGCCATTTTCTCCCTGCTAATCGCGGCAGATCAGGGTTTCTACCAGTCATTTTGCCGCGCAACGAATGGCAAACTTGTTTTGCTAGTTATCAAACGATAATTTAAAAGAGCCGGTCCAGACCCAGGTTGCCGGCCATCCGTCAACGATTGACTCAGGAGTCCTCCATGTCTTCTCCCCTTTCTCCGACCCTTTCGCAGTGGCTGCAAAAGCGCCACGGCCTGTTCATCGACGGCGCCGCCAGACCGGCGCGTGCTGCGGCTGAAATGCCCGTCATCGCCCCGGGACACGGCGGTGTCATTGCCCATGTGGCGGATGCCGATGCGCACGATGTGGCCGACGCCATTGCCAGTGCCCGGCGCGCGTTCCGTGCGCCCGAATGGGCGGGGCTGTCGATCCGTGCCCGCGCCAGGCTGATCAACCGCCTGGCCGATGCCATGGAGGCGCACATGGAAGAGCTGTATCAGCTCGAGACCCTGAACAACGGGCGGCCCCTGCGCGAAACCAGGGCCCAGCTCGCACGGGTTCCCGACCTCTTTCGCTACAACGCAGCGCTGGCCATCGCAAGGCGCGACTCGGTGATCCCGGTGGAGGGCAACTACCACGCGTTCACCAACCGAGGTCCGGTCGGTGTTGTGGCCAACATTGCGCCCTTCAATCACCCGTTGCTGATTGCCTCGCGAAATCTCGCGCCTACGTTTGCTTCCGGTTGCACCACGGTCGTCAAGCCTTCCGAGCTCACGCCGCTGACCACCTTGAGGCTGGCTGAGATCTTTACCGAGGCGGGTCTGCCGCCCGGCGTTTTCAACGTGGTGACGGGGGTCGGTGCGGCCGCCGGGAAGGCGCTCTCCGAGCACCCGGGCATCAACAAGCTGGTGCTGACCGGCGGCACGGAGGCCGGCCGCAGCGCGGGCGCTGCAGCGGCACGCAACTTCGTGCGGCAGACGCTCGAGCTCGGTGGCAAGACCCCGGTGATCGTGTTCGACGACTACAGCGTCGACCAGGCCGTGAACTACGCCGCTTTCGGAGCCTTTGTCGGTGCGGGACAGACCTGCGTCTGCGCGGCGCGCCACATCGTGCATCGCCGTGTCTATGACGAGTTCGTGGAGAAGCTGGCACGAAAGGCCGATGGCCTGGTGGTGGGTGACCCGTTTGATCCGCGCACGCAGATGGGGCCGGTGGTCTCACAGCGCCAGCGCGAAAGGATCCTGGACTATGTGCGCATTGGCGCGGCCGAAGGCGCGCGCCTGGCGGCGGGGGGCGTGGTGCCCGCCGAGCTGAGCGAATCCTCCGGCTTCTACGTCCGCCCCACGGTGCTCGCCGACGTCCACCCCGACATGCGGGTGGCGCGCGAGGAGGTGTTTGGCCCTTTCACGGTGGTCCTGCCCTTCGACACCGAAGAAGAGGCCATTGCCATCGCCAACGGTTCGGAATATGGCCTGGCCGCCGCGGTGCGCACCACCGATGTGGCCCGCGCGCACCGCGTGGCCAAGGCTCTCGAAGCCGGCATCGTGTGGGTCAACGACCACCACCGCGTCGACGCGGCATCGCCATGGGGCGGCGTGAAGCTCTCCGGCATTGGCCGGGAGTTCGGCCAGGAGGCATTTGACGGCTACTTCGACACCAAGGCGGTCATGGTCAACACCAGCAACGCGCCCTTTGACTGGTTTGACGTGACGCAGACCAACGCACGCCTGAACTGAGCCACATCCCCACCCGCCACCCACCGAGGAGACCAACATGAAATTCGAACAACGCATCGCCCGCCCACTGCTGACCCTGATCGCCACCGTTGGCGCGCTGGGCATCGCCACGGGCGCAGCCGCGCAGGGCGATTCCAGCAGGGACACGCTGCGCATCGTGGTGCCTTTTGGCCCTGGCACACCGCTGGACGTCATCGCACGAGACATCGTTCAAGAGATGCGGCCCTTGCTCCAGCAGACCATCGTGGTTGAAAACAGGCCCGGCGCGGCCGGGATGATCGGTGGGGCCGAACTGGCGCGCACCACGACACCGGCGACCACGTTCATGCTGACCACGCACAACACCGTGGTGATCAACCCGCACCTCTACAAGAACATGAGCTACCAGCCCCAGCGCGACTTCATCCCGGTCGGCCTGGTCGGCGTAGGGGGCTATGTGCTGGTGGCATCGCCCACTTCGCCCTTCAAGACACTGGATCAGTATCTGTCCGAGGCGAAGGCCCACCCGGGCAAGGTGTCGTACGGCTCGCTGGGCATCGGCAGTGGGCCGCACATGTGCGGAGAGATGCTGGTCGAAAAGACCAAGGTCAAGCTGCTGCATGTGCCATTCACCACGGGCAGCATCGTCAACGTGGTCAGTGGTCAGGTCGATTCGTCCTGGGAGCCCTACGCGACGGCAGCACCTTTCATCAAGACGGGAAAGCTGGTCCCACTCGGTGCGAGCACAAACTACCGTGCATCGGTATTCCCATCGACGGTGCCACTGCTACCGGAGCTGCTGTCGGGCTATGAGTGCACGAGCTGGATTGGACTGTTCGCGTCGGCCAAGGCGCCTGAGCCTGCGGTGCGGCGGCTGTCGGAAGCGCTGACGAAGGTGGTGCAGTCGCCGGCCTTCCAGGAACGTCTGTTGACCAACGGCTTTCTGCCCAAGCTGGCGACGCCGGCCGAAATGCGGGACCTCATCGCCAACGACACCAAGACCTGGGCCCGCATCGTGAGCGAGACGGGGCTCAAGCTCGAGTGACGCTGGCGGCCCCCCCCCCACATACCCGCCATCAAAAGGAACCGCCATGCTCTACACCTGCGCGCCCGGCTGCCGTGATCCACAGCACCGCCATGCGTCCGCCGCACCGATCGCCGCCACCACAGGCACCGCACCGGAGTCGCCGTCCCTCGATGGCAGCCACCGCACGGTCCAACGGGCAGCGGCCCGGCGCATCGATGTGCACTGCCACTATCTCCAACCGGTGGTAGCTGCCAAGGTCGCCCACCTCGAACCCGCCCGATACGACCCGAGCACGGTGTTCGCGAATGCCCTGACGCGCGAGACCAATCAGCGGCAGATGCAGGAGCGCTCGGTCGCACTGACCGACGTGAACCGCCGTCTCCAGGACATGGACCGAATGGGCGTCGATCTCCAGGTCGTCAGTCCCGCGCCTTTTCAGTACTACTACTTCACGACGCCCTCTGTGGGCGCGACCGTGTCCCGAGAAATCAATGAAGGCATGCGCGCGCTGGTGGACGGGAACCCGGGTCGATTTGCGGCGCTGGGCACCGTGCCCTTGCAGGACGCCGAGCGCGCCATGCAGGAGCTGGCGCACGCCATGACCCATCTGGGGCTGCGCGGAGCAGAAATCGGGACCAGCGTGAACGGCATGGACCTCACGGATCCCCGGCTTGGCCTGGAGCGCTTCTTCGCGCTGGCCAACGAGCTGGAGGCCGTGCTCTTCCTGCATCCCGTTGGATTCACCGAAGGCGGCCGCCTGCTGGATCACTACCTGAACAACGTCATTGGCAATCCACTGGAAACCACCATTGCGGCGAGCAGGCTCATCTTCGACGGCGTGGCGGCACGCTATCCGAAGATCAAATTCCTGCTGGCCCACGGCGGTGGCTACCTGGCCTCGTACTGGGCTCGCATGGACCATGCATGGAAAGCACGCGGCGACTGCCGCACCGTGATCGCCGAGGCGCCTTCGAGCTACCTCGAAAAAATGTACCTCGACACCGTGGTCTTCGATCCGTCACACCTGTCGAACCTCATCGCCCGCTATGGCGCGAGCCAGGTGCTCATGGGTTCGGACTACCCCTACGACATGGGCGAAGAAGACCCTGTGCACCTGATCGAGCGCGTGGCCGGACTGCGCGAGGAGGAGCGCGCGCTGATCCTCGGCGGAAACGCCGAGCGCATCTTCGGCCTTCAACGCGAGACCGTCACCACCCATTGATGCCAGCCAAGGACTTCCGACCATGAGCGCACTCTTCAGCCCACTCCAATTGGGGACCATCCAACTGCCCAACCGCATCGCGGTATCGCCGATGTGCCAATACGTCGCCCAGGATGGGCAGGCGACCGATTGGCACCTGCAACATCTGGCCCAGCTCGCGATGTCGGGAGCCGGTCTCGTCATGCTGGAGGCCACGGCGGTGGAGCCGCGCGGACGCATCACACACGGCTGCCTGGGGCTGTATTCCTCGCAGACAGCGTCTGCGCTGGAGCGTGTGCTGCGCGTCGCTCGATCCATGGCCGCCCCTGGAACACGTTTCGGCATCCAGCTGAGCCATGCGGGGCGCAAAGCGTCGAGCCGCGTGCCTTGGCGCGGCGGGGCGCATCTGAGCACGGGCGAGGCAGGCGCCGAGGGTGAGCCTTGGCAAGCCGTGGCACCCTCGGCGCTGGCATTTGGAGAGTTTCCCCTGCCGACCGAACTCAGTACGCGCGACATGGAAGCGATCGCTCAGGCTTATGTGGCGGCGGCGCAAGCCGCCGTGCGACTGGGGTTCGACGTGGTCGAACTCCACTGCGCACACGGCTACCTGATGCACCAGTTCCTCTCCCCTCTGTCCAACCAGCGCGACGATGCCTTCGGGAGCTCGGCATCGGCCCGTCAGCGATGGCCCTTGCAGGTGGCCGAGCGCGTCCATGCCGCCTTGCCGGCGTCGGTCGGCTTTGGTGCACGCATCAGTGCGAGCGAATGGACACAGGGCGGGCTGGATGTGGACCACGCCGTGCACTTCAGCCGTGAGCTCCAACGTGTGGGCGCGGACTACGTCTGCGTGAGCAGTGGCAGCGTCGACGCGGGCACACGGATTCCCTTCAGTCCGGGCTTCCAGGTGCCCTTCGCCTCGCGCATCCGCAGCGAGACAGGCATCGTCACGCGAACGGTCGGTGCCATCACCGAACCGACCCAGGCGGAAGACATCATTGCCAATGGCCACGCAGACCAGGTCGCATTGGCCAGGGCCTTTCTGGCCGATCCGCGCTGGGTATGGCGCGCTGCCGAAGAGCTGGGCGCGACCACGTTCTACCCGCCCCCTTACGAACGTGCCAAAGGGCTGCGGCGTCCGCCGGCGCGTTGATGCTTAGGTTTTGCACCGAGCAAGGTTTCCAGAAAACGGCTGGCCCCGGGCGCAAGCGCCTCGGGGCGCCAGACGATGCGGTAGTGGCTTTCCATTTTCAGCAGTGGCAACGGACGGACCACGATGTCCTTGCCCACAAACTGCATCAGGCTCTCTTGCGCGACGCACAAACCGAACCCGCCGGCCACCAGCGCAAGGGCCGAAATCATGTCGCCCGCCACGCAAGCCACACGCGGCTCGAAGCCGAGGCGATTGCAGGCCGCAGTGAAGCGGGCGCGCAGTGATTGCCCAGGCCGCACGGGCGTGACGACCCATTCGGCTTCCATCAGTTGCTGCAGCGTGATCCTTGGCACTTCGGCACAGGGATGGTTGCGCGGCACGAGCAACACGTATTTCTCCACGCTGTAGATCTCGGTGCGGAACTCGGGGTCGGCGGCTTCCTGCGTGCTCACTGCGAAGTCGAGCCGGCCCCGGCGCAGGGCATCAAGTTGCTCGTCCTCGGGCGCACCTTCGAACTGGAAGCGAAGCGAAGGGTGGGCTTGCTGTACGCGACGGGCGATGGCCGGGATGACGCCGTTGTAAAGCGCCCCTGGCATGTGACCGATGACGACGGTTCCGCCCATGCCGCTGGCGTGACGCTGCAGGTCCTGAACGAGCTGCTCGTTGTTCATGAGGATTCTTCGCGCATTGAGCAGCAGCTCTCTGCCGGCGTTGTTCAAGCGCAGCCCTCGACCGACCCGCTCGAACAGCGCGAATCCGATCTGCATCTCAAGCTTCAGGATGGCGCGGCTCAAGGGCGAAGCCGAGATATGCAGCTGCATCGCAGCCTTGGAAATGCTCTCGTTCTCGGCGACAGCCACGAACTGTTTGAGGGTGCGGAAATCGAGATGCTGCATGGCGCCTTCCTGTGTGTTGCCTCAAAAAAATCAGGACATTCAAGGTCCGCAAATTTGAGAAAAAAAGTCCTTTTAAGGTGGTCATCAAATCGTCAGAATTCATCCATGTCAAGTGCCTTTGTCGCGCTTCATCTGCTCAAACAACGCTCTCATTTCGCTCCAATGATTCATTTTGATCACGTCTGCATGGCCGCTCCCAACGTCTACGAGTCGACCTATCGGCTGAGCCAGGAGACGGGCCTGGGCAACTACGACGGTGGCTTCTTTCCGCTGTATGGCATTGGCCACCGCGTGGTGCCCTTGGCGCCGGACATTTATATCGAAGTCGAAAGCCTGATCGATCGCAGGCCGCTGGCACAAGGGCAACCACTCGCTGCGTTCATGGACCGCCAGACCCGCGAGGGCGATCGCTTTGTAGGCTGGTGCCTGCGCAGCGACACGATGGAAGAACTGGAAGCATTCGCTGCCCATCACGGAACGGTGGTTGACCATGCCACCACCGGAAAAAACGCGGGCCGCCAGATGATGGATGGCTCCAGGGGTTTCGCGTTGCAGGCGCCCAGCGCCACAACGGCCTGGCCCATGGGCAAGCCCAACCTCTACTTCAAGCCCGGCAATGGCACGCACGCCGGCAGCCTCCCCGTTGTGCCGGGCTCGGGCCGTGTGGTGGGACGAGGTCTCGAGTGGATCGAGATCGGAGAGGACCGCGATGCCTTCGCTGCGTGGTTGGGTGATGTCGCGACACCGGCAGGCTTCCCGTTCGAGATTCGCTACAACGGCGGCGCACCAGGCCTGTATGCCATGGGTGTGCGCAGCGACGAGGGTGTGATCGAAATCCGGCGCCCTGCTGTGCTCGTCGAGTGAGCCGCTGCACAACCCCGTTCCCCTGAACCCCCTCTCGATCCTTCGCTCAACGGAGTCCCCATGTCCGCTCTCGCTTCATCCCCACTGGCGCGAACCGCCCCGCGTGCTGTTCGGCATATGGCCCTTCAGGCGCTCGCGCTCTGTCTTTGCGCGCCGCTTGCCATGGCGCAGGGTGCATACCCCTCAAAGCCTATCAACGTGGTGATTGGTTACCCGCCAGGCGGTAGCGTGGACGCGGTCGGCCGTGCCGTGGTCGAGTCCATGGGCAAGCGCCTGGGCGCCACGACCGTGATCGAGAACATCGGTGGTGCGGCTGGAGCCATTGGTGTCCAGAAAGGCGTAGCCGCTGTCGCTGATGGCTACAACCTTGTCTTTGGCTCCAGCAGTGAGTTCGTGGCAGTCAAAGCCATCAACCCGGCGTTGAAGTACGACGTGCAGAGAGACCTCGTGCCAGTGGGCTATGTGGGTTCGATACCGCTCGTGCTGGTGGCTTCTCGCCAGAGCGGCATCACGTCGTTGAACCAGTTCGTGTCCGAGGTGCGGGCGAAGCCGGGCAAGTTCACCTACGGGACATCGGGCGTCGGCTCCATGCTGCACTTCTCGGGCGAGCTGTTGAAGCGCCAGGCCGGCATCTCGATTCTTCACATTCCCTACAAGGGAGCCAGCAACATCGGCGCGGACCTCGCTGGCGGCAGCATCGAGTTTGCCTTTCTGGGGCCCGGTGCCGCGCGGCCGTTCATCGACGCTGGACACATCACCCCGATTGCCGTGACCAGTGCGAAGCGGACCGCCAGCCTGCCGAATGTTCCAGCCCTCACGGAACACCCGGCACTCAAAGGCTACGACCTGGTGGCCTGGTATGCCCTGATGGCACCCAAGGGGACGCCACCGGACATCGTGGCGAAGTTGCATGTCGCGCTCATGCAATCGCTTCAGGAGCCCGACGTGCGCACCAAGCTTGAGCGCATCGGTGTCGACGTCGGGCGAGGCGACGAAGACATGCCCAAGCTCATGGCCCGCGATGCATTGCAGTACCAGCGAATCGTGCAGTTCGCCGGCATGAAGGAATAACCCCCCAAGGACCCACCATGACAATTGATCGCCGCATTTTTCTCAAGCGCACAGGTTCCGGCATTGCGCTTTCTGCAGTCAGTCTGAACGAAGTCTTCGCGCAGAAGACCAAGCGCCTGATCGGCGCCATCGAGGAAGACCCCGCCAGCATCAACCCTGCGCTGACCACCGTCATCTCCAGCTTCACCGCCGGTTGTCCTGTGTACAGCGCGCTCACCTGGATGGATGCGAAGGGCGACGTGCATCCCGACCTCGCCGAGTCCTGGGAAGTGGCTCCCGACAACAAGAGCTACACCTTCCGCCTGCGCCAGAACGTCAAGTGGCACGACGGTGCTCCGTTCAGTGCGGAGGATGTGAAGTTCTCGCTGGAGAACATCACCCGCAAGCTGCATCCGTGGGGGCGTAACGCGTTCGCCGCGCTGAGTGGGGTCGATATCGTCGACCCGCGCACGGTGGTGCTGCGATTCGATCGGCCGAATCCGTTCGTGCTGAGCGCGTCCACGGTGTCGATCGCCGCGATCCTGCCCAAGCACTTGTGGGCGAACCAGGAACCGGTGCAGAACCCGCACAACCGCAAGCCTGTAGGGACCGGCCCGTTCATGCTCGTGGAGCACAAGGTGGGCGATCGGCTGGTGTACCGGCGCAACCCGAACTACCACTTCCCGGGCCAGCCGGCATTTGACGAGCTGGTGCTGCGCGTCATGCCCGACGGTGCAGCCCGTGTCGCCGCGCTGGAAAACGGCGAGATCGACATGTTGAACACGTTCGCCCTGCCCACCACAGAGGTTCGCCGCGTCAGCAGACTGCCCAACATCAAGATCGCCTCCACCGGTCAGGCAGCGCCCACTTACCTCTGCACTTTCAACTTGCGCTCGCCCCAGTTGGCCAAGGTGCAGGTGCGCCACGCTCTCGCGCACACCATTGACCGCGCATTCATCCGCAACACGGTGATGCCCGGCCTGGCCGATCCGGTGATCGGCCCCGTGCCCAGCGTGCTCAAGCTGTCGAGCAAGAACGTCGTCGACTATCCGCTCGACGTCGAACGCGCCAAGCGCTTGCTGGATGAGGCAGGCTTCAAGGCGGTCGATGGCCGGCGTTTCAACCTGCGCCTGCTGTTTCCCAACTCGGACACGCGCGCCGTGCGCATGGCCGACATCGTTCGGCAGAACCTGATCGCCTTGGGTATATCGACCGACATCGTGCCGATGGAACGTGCCTTGCTCATGCAGAAAGGCTACACCGACAGCGAGTTTGATCTGCTCATCGACAGCTACCTGCTCGGGCCGGATCCGGCCATCGGTGTGGAGCGCCTGTACAACTCCGCCAGCATCTTCACGCCAGCGCGCCCTTTCACCAACAACAGTGGCTACCGCAGTGCCGAGGTCGACAAGCTGTTCGAGCAGGAAAAGCAGGCGGCCGATCCGGACAAGCGAAAGGCGGTCTACGAGCAGATTCAGCAGAAGATCTGGGCCGACTTGCCGATCCTGCCCTTGTTTTCGTACCGCGGCGCAGAGGCCTACAACGCGCGGATGGTCAGCGGCATCTTCGATGTCGCTGACGGCAGCAAAGAGAGCTTCGCTCGTGCAAGGCCGGTGTAAATGAGCGCGCTTGCCCACCTGGCGATGGCCATTGGCCGTCGGATGATGATGGCCGTCCCTGTGGTGATGGCTATCGTGGTTCTGACGTTCGTCCTGATCCGACTTTCGCCCACCGATCCGGCCGTGTTGCTGGCGGGTGATGCGCCGGCACCTGAATTTCTGGAAAAGATCCGGGCGCAATACCACCTCGACGAGTCCGTGGCCAAGCAGCTGGCCATTTACGTGGGCGCTGCCTTGCAAGGGGATCTGGGAACGTCGATCTACTTCCAGAAGCCGGTGACCGACCTGATCCTTGCGCACGCGCCGGTCACCTTTTTGCTCACCCTCACCAGCCTGGCCATTGCCAGCGTCATCGGTGTATCACTGGCGGTGCTCGCCGCATCGCGCCAAGGCACCGCTGCCGACACAGGGGTCACCGCTCTGTCGCTGGCGGGCTACTCGATGCCCGCTTTCTGGATCGGGCAGCTGCTGATCCTGACGTTCTCGGTCTGGCTGGGCTGGCTACCCAGCAATGGCATGGGGTCCGCTCGCGAGACTTACGAAGGCGTTGAGCTGTTCGTCGACCGCGTGCGCCACATGGTGCTCCCTGTGACCAGCCTGGTGCTGTTTGAACTGGCCATCATCACGCGCTTCACGCGCACGGCCATGGTTCAGGCACTGCGGCAAGACTATGTGACGGTGGCACGCGCCAAAGGTGCGGGCGTGGCGCGCGTTCTGTGGCGTCACGCATTGCCCAATGCGCTGGTCACCACCGTCACGGTGCTGGGCCTGGAGTTTGGCTTCCTGCTGGCGGGTTCGGTGGTCACCGAAATCGTCTTCGGCTGGCCAGGGCTTGGGCGGCTCTTTTTCGATGCCATCTTCCGACGCGACTTCCCGTTGCTCACAGGTTGCTTCATCTTCACCTCCGTGATGGTCGTGCTGGCCAACATGGTCACCGACGCGCTGGTGTCGGTGCTCGATCCGAGAACCGCCCGATGAGCGCCATGAACCCTTCCCAGGCAAAGCCATGGCCGGTCTGGCGCGCGCTCAACCCATCGGGCCGCATCGGCCTGCTGTTTCTCGTGGCGGCCGTGGTGCTGTGCACGGTGGTCGCTTGGACGCTGCAACAGTCGCCATCGACCATGAGCGAATCCCTGCGCGAGCCACCCAGCGCGACCCACTGGCTGGGCACCGACGACTTGGGCCGCGATGTGCTCGCGCGGGTGGCCCACGGTGGACAGATCTCGCTGATGGTGGGTGCCTTCAGCGCATCGATCGCTGTCCTGATCGGCGTGGCCGTAGGCGCAGCCTGCGGCTATGTGGGCGGTGCCTTCGATGCCGTCGTCATGCGCATCACCGAAGCGTTCCAGATCATCCCCCGCTTCTTCCTGGCGCTGATCGTGGTGGCCCTGGTGGGATCGGGTATCTGGAAGATCATCCTGGTGCTGGGACTGCTGAGCTGGCCAGCCACCGCGCGCGTGGTGCGCGCCCAGGTCCTCGTTCTGCGCAAGGAAGAGTTCGTGCTGGCTGCGATCATGGGTGGCGCGTCCACCCTGCGCGTGATCGGTCGCCACATCCTGCCCAACGTGGCGCCCATCATTGCCGTGAGCGCCTCTCTGCAAGCCGGCTCCGCCATTCTGCTGGAGTCCTTCATCAGCTTCCTGGGGCTGGGCGATGTGGCGCACCCGAGTTGGGGGTTGCTGCTGCAGCAAGGCCAGTTGTTCATTCGCGATGGATGGTGGATTTCGACCTTTCCCGGGTTGGCGCTCTCCCTCACCATCCTTGGCCTCAACCTGCTGGGCGACGGGATCCGCGCAGCGCACGGCGACACCGCAAGCACCTCATGATCGATTTGAAAACCGTTCTGGATGTGGACGACCTCCACGTTGACATCGGCGCGCCCGGTGGGCGCACTTTCTCTGCGTTGCAGGGCGTATCGCTCCAGATCCGCGCGGGCGAGATCGTGGGCGTAGTCGGCGAATCCGGCTCCGGCAAATCCTTGCTGGCGAAGTCGGTCATGCGGCTGCTTCCTGCCGCGGCACGGGTCACGCGTGGTCGCATTCGCCTGGGCGCGCAGGACTTGTTGGCCCTCGATGCGGATGCCATGCGCAGGCTGCGCGGGGGCGAACTGTCCATGGTGTTCCAGGATCCGATGACGTCGCTCAACCCGGTGCTGCGCGTGGGCGCGCAGTTGTCCGAAGCCGTGGAGTTGCATCAACCGGTGACCCGTCAGACTGCCTGGGCCAAAGCGCACGAACTTCTGTCCAGGGTCGGCATTGCAAGCTCACAGGAGCGCGCTCGGCAGTACCCGCACGAATTCTCTGGCGGCATGCGCCAGCGAGCGATGATCGCCATGGGGATCGCGAATGCTCCCAGACTGCTGATCGCCGACGAGCCGACGACGGCACTCGATGTCACCGTGCAGCTGCAGATCCTCCGACTCCTGAAGGCGCTGAACAAAGAGTCCGGGACGGCAGTGCTCTTCATTACGCACAACATGGGGGTCGTTGCCAGCCTGTGTGATCGCGTGGCGGTGATGTACTCCGGGCGGATTGTGGAAGAGGGGCCGGTGGATGCGATCTTTTCCGCGCCCAAGCATCCTTACACCTGGGCGCTGCTCAATGCCGTGCCCCGACTGGATTCACCCAAGGGGCAGCGGCTCGCCGCCATTCCCGGCCAGGCACCCGACCCGGCGGCGCCAGCGCCGGGCTGCAGGTTTGCGCCGCGGTGCAGCCATGCCGTCGACCAGTGCCGTGCGCACGAGCCCAGCCGGGTCGAAGCGGGCGATCTCCACAGCGTCGCCTGCTGGGTCCGGCCCCAACTCCAGGAGAAGGCCCATGCCGCTGCCCATTGACAGGGACACCCCACCCTTGCTGCACGTCCGCCATGTCGGGCGCGATTTTGCGGGCCGAGGCTGGGGAGTGTCTGCGCCCTTTCGCGCCGTCGACGACGTGAGCCTTGCCGTCTGGCGCGGCGAAACGCTTGGCATCGTGGGCGAATCCGGTTCCGGCAAATCCACACTGGGAAGGATGATCGCAGGCTTGCTGACCCCGACCCGCGGGCAGGTTCTGCTGGACGGCGACGACGTTCATGCCGGCCAGGGCGCCCGCAAACGCGAGGTGTGGCGCCGCATGCAGATGGTGTTTCAGGACCCCTACGCTTCACTCAATCCCCGCATGACGGTTCGGGATGCGTTGCTCGAACCCATGCGCAACTTCGGCGTCGCGCAGGGACAAGCCGCAGAAGACCGCGCGCGCCGCCTGCTCGATGCGTGCGGTCTGGCCTCCCGCAGCCTGGATCTGTTTCCTCGCGAGTTCTCAGGGGGCCAGCGCCAGCGCATCGGGATTGCGAGGGCGCTCGCCGTGCAACCCGATCTGATCGTGGCCGACGAACCGGTGTCGGCGCTGGACGTGTCGGTGCAGGCACAGGTGATCAACCTGATGATGGACCTGCAGGCCGAATTCCGCCTGACCTACGTTTTCATCGCTCACGACCTTGCCGTGGTACGCCAGATCGCCGACCGCGTGGGCGTGATGCACAAGGGACACATGGTGGAGCTCGCCGACAGTGAGACGCTGTTCTCGTCGCCCGCACACGCCTACACGAAGATGTTGCTCGCCAGCAGCCCGGTTGCCGATCCGGTGAGGGCGAGGCAGCAAATTGCCGGCGCTTTGGCATGAGCCGTTTGTTGCTGCGACAGGCAGAAGTGGTGACGATGGATGCAGCGGGCGATTGGCCCGTCGCAGACATCCTGGTGGAGGACGGCGCGATCGCCGCGGTGGGCCCTGAACTGCCAGCCACCGATGCAGAGCTGGTGGATGCATCGGGTTGCATCGCGCTGCCCGGCATTATCGACGCACACACCTGTCTGTGGCAGACCGTGCTGCGCAACTGGGTGCCCGATCTCTGGGGCGGGCGGTACTTTGGTGAACTGTTGCCGCTGCGGCGGCACTTTCAAGCGGAGGAAAACCACCTGGGTGGATGGATCGGCGGCTCGGAGCTCCTGTCGTGTGGCACCACAACCGTGGTGGACTATTGCCACAACATCGCCGGGCCGGGCTACGCCGAAGCGGCCATTGCCGGGTTGAGGGAATCGGGCATCCGACATGTCTTCACCTACTCGTTCATGAACGAGTCACCTGACGGCTTCGCCAGCCAGCGCGCACGCTTTTCCGACGCCGAGCACATCTACCGGCGCTTTCACGAAGCGTCGGGCATGACGAGCGTCCATTTCGGTGTCGAATCGGTCGGCGCTGGCGGCCTGTCCGAGCAACTGGCTTTCGCGCGTGACCACGTTGCGATGAGCTGCATTCACATCAACGCCAGAAACGACATTCACCAGCTGCTGCTCGATGGCCTGTTGGGGCCAGACCTGCTGGCGATCCACGGCAACCTGTTGACCGACGCCGAGCTTCAGGCAATGGCCGAGGTCAGGATGCCGCTGTGCTTCACTCCCTCGGCCGACGTGCAAGGCACACCGGCGGACGTGGTGAGGCGAGCGCGGTTGTTGGGCGTGCCCGTGGTGTACGGTTGCGACGTGCCTTGCCACGTGGGTTCGGACACCCTCCAGCAGCTTCGCTACCTGTTCCATGTGCAAGGCTATATCGACGGTGCGGTTGCCCGTGAGCGCGCACCGGTACACACGCGCCGGCCGACGCCTGCCTTCGGCATGCCACTGCTGCGGCCTCGCGACTTGATCCGCAGTGCCACCATCGAAGCCGCCACTGCGCTGGGGATGCAAGACCGCATCGGCTCGATCACCGTCGGCAAACGGGCAGACATCGTGCTGGTGCGCAAGGACGCCTTTGGTGGCGCGGTGGGCGACCCATGCGCTTATGTGCTGTTGCAGGCCAGTGCGCGCGACATCGACACGGTGCTGGTCGACGGGGTGGTTCGCGTGAGAGGCGGGCGCGTCGAAGGCTTTGACGCGCAGCGAGCGCGCCGCCTTGCAGGGGAGGCGCGTCAGCGGCTGATCGGTGCTGCGTGAGCGCGAGCGGGCGCGACCCTAACGCGCTCGCCGTTGTTCAGACAGCACCGCGGGCACGCCGCGCAAAAACGCCTCCACGCGCAAGTCAATGACGCGGTCCAGACTCTTCGGCGTGGGCAGTTCGTAAATCCATTTGCGCACGCCGATGTAGAACACGCTGGAGTGCATGGCCCAGACGAGATCAAGCTCGTCCTCAAGCTCCAGCTCGTCGCGTGGTTCAGGAATGCCGTATTCGCGGCGCAGTTCGCTCGCAATCACCATGAAGTGCCGCTCCCGCAGCCGGGCCAGGTACTTCTGGTTGATGCCTCCACGGCTGAGACCCGCATAAATGAAGATCCGCACCCACTCGCTGCGCAGCACAAAGCGGCCGTAGTCCTTCAAGTAGCGGCACAGGCGCTCTTTCAGGGTCAGCGAGCGATCGGCCAGCCACTCTTCCCATTCCGGATTCCAGCGGCGGACAAAGACCTCTTCATACACCCGATCAATCAGTGCTTCCTTGTTGGGGAAGTACCGATAGAGCAAGGGCTGCGTGATGTCGAGCTCTTTGGCGAGATCGCGGGTGCTTGCCGAGAAGCCGTTGCTGGCAAAGAAGGCCACCGCGCGCTGCACGATTTCGTGTTCGCGGTCTTCCGGGGCCAGGCGCCGGCGCGTGACAGCGCGCTCGCCGGGGACCGCTGCAGTCGCCTTCGCAGCGACGGATCGGGTGCCACGTTTCTCGGTCATGGAAGCCTTTGAGCATGAAAAGAGTGCATAGATTAATTATCACTTGCTCATCTTTGGTTCAGGGCGCTCGGATCGCCACCCGGAAACACCCCGACCTTTTGATGATTCCGATCTTGATGAACTCAGGATAGTTATCGGACGATTACTTGAAAGTGAGCTTCTGGCGGCCTTCGGGCGATCAAAACGGCGTCAAATCCCGGCGCTTGCCGGGTGCTTTTGGGTCGATGCTCCCGCGACTGCTGGCCATTCAAGGGAGATGCCTGGCCTCTTGCATGAGGTGACCGACTTCGGCTACTATTTATCTATTGATAACTTAAAGACGAGACGAACACATGGCGATCAGCAAGCTGGCTCATTTTTCGATCCGCACCACGGACATGGAGGCCACCAAACGTTTCTATGTTGATGTGATGGGCTTCAGGGAGGGATTTCGCCCGCCCTTTGCCTTCCCGGGTATCTGGCTCTATCAGGGTGGAGACGAAGCCGACTACGGTGTGGTGCACATCATTGGCGTGGATCCAGACGATCCAGCGGGCCTGGTGGACTACCTCGGAGACAAGCCCGCCGACTCCCTTCATGGGAGCGGTGCTGTCGATCACGTGGCCTTCCTGGCTACCGACTTGCCCGACATGCACCGACGGCTGAAAGCGGCCGGGCTGACGTATCGCGAGCGCACGGTCCCCAGCCTGGGGCTGCATCAAGTGTTCGTTGATGAGCCTTCGGGCTTGACCGTAGAAATCAACTTCCCCGCCAGCGAGGCCCCTGCAGCGGCCGCTGCAGAAGAAGACCGCGCCGGCGGCGCCCATTGAATCGATTCCACCAGGAGACAACCATGCAAACTTCGAAATCTGCCATCGTGATCGGAGGGTCATTGGGCGGGCTTCTTGTCGCCAACATGCTGTACCGCTCTGGCTGGGATGTCCACGTGTACGAGCGCGTGGCCGAAGCACTGGAGGGACGTGGTGCCGGCATCGTGACGCATCCGGAGCTCATGACTGCGCTGGAGATGGCAGGTGTCGCCATCGATGACACCATCGGCATCTCCGTGCAGGAGCGCGTCACGCTCAACCTGGATGGCTCTCTGGAGCGCAAGCAGGCCTTGCCCCAGATCCTGACGGCCTGGGGTCGGCTCTACAGTCTCTTGAAAGCCGCGTTTCCAGAAGACCGGTATCACAACGGCAAACAGCTGGTTTCGTTCTCCCAGGATGAACACGCGGCCACCGTGTCGTTTTCAGACGGAACGCAAGCCTCTGCGGCCTTGCTGGTGGCTGCGGACGGCGTTCGCTCGGCCGTGCGCAGCAGCCTGCTCCCGCAGGCGAAGCCCACCTACGCGGGCTACATCGCCTGGAGGGGGCTTGTCGAGGAGGCCGCGCTTTCTCCGCGAACCCTGAAGGAGCTGTTCCCGTACTTCGCATTCGGCCTGCCCCCGCAAGAACAGATGATTGCCTACCCGGTGGCAGGAAAAAACAACTCGGTGAAGCCGGGCACGCGCCGCTTCAACTTTGTCTGGTACCGCCCCGCCGAAGCATCCACCACCCTCAAGGACATGGTGACCGATTCGACCGGAAAAGTGTGGGCGGACGGAATTCCTCCGCCCTTGATTCGGCCATCGATTCTTGCGCAAGCGCGCCAGGCCGCTCACGATGTGCTGGCGCCGCAGTTCGCCGAAGTGGTCGAGAAAACCGAGTCGCTCTTCTTCCAGCCCATCTTCGACCTGGAGAGCCAACAACTGGCCTTTGGCCGCGTGGCCCTGTTGGGCGATGCGGCATTCGTCGCCCGCCCGCATTGCGGCATGGGCGTGACCAAGGCCGGTGGTGATGCGGTGGCCTTGGTGCGGGCGTTGTCGGCCACGTCGAGCGTTCCCGACGCGCTGCAAGCGTATGGCCAAGAGCGCCGCACCGTTGGCGAATTCATCGTCGGGCACGCGCGGGCACTCGGTGCCTACATGCAGGCACAGTTGCTCACCGAACACGAGCGGGACATGGCGGAGCGGTACCGCTCCACCGAAGCCGTCATGCGGGAGACGGCGGTGTCTCCCATGGCCCACGCTGTGTTGGCGCCTTAGCGCGCACTAGCGTCATAGCGCTGCCCCTGCGCCAAGAGCTGCGGGGTTTCAATGACCGCGTTGAGGCTATCAAAGTCAAGCATCCGGTCTTGCCAGGGCCGCGTGGTCTGGTGCGCGTGCAGGCTGGCGTAGTAGCCCTGCAGGGTGTGCAGCACCGCGCGTGCGGTGCCGCCCGGAAAGATCACGATCCTGAAGCCGCGCTCGCTGAGTTCGGCCGCGCTTTGTACCGGTGTCTTGCCGCCCTCGACCATGTTGGCCAGCAGCGGCACGCGCTGCGCGAACTGCGCGCAGGCGCGGTTCATCTGCTCGTCGGAACGCAGGGCCTCGATGAACAGGGCATCAACCCCGCACGCCAGATACGCCTCGGCCCGCTCCAGGGCCGCGTCCAGGCCCTCGACCGCCACCGCATCGGTGCGCGCCAGGATCAGTGTGCGGGGATCGTGCCGCGCATCGAGTGCGGCGCGCAGCTTGCCCTGCATCTCGGCCACCGGCACCACGCCTTTGCCGTCCAGGTGGCCGCAGCGCTTGGGAAAGGTCTGGTCTTCGATCTGGATCATCGCGGCACCGGCGCGCTCGAAATCGCGCACGGTGCGCTGGGTGTTGAGCGCATTGCCAAAGCCTGTGTCGGCATCCACGATGACCGGGATGTTCACCCGGTCGGTGATGTGGGCCAGGGTCTGCGCCACTTCGGTGGCGGTGGTCAGCCCGATGTCGGAGCGGCCCAGACGCGTGTACGCAATGGAGGCGCCCGAGAGGTACACCGCTTCAAACCCGGCCTGCTGTGCCACCAGTGCGGTCAGGGCGTCGTACACGCCGGGCGCCAGCAAGGCCCGGGGTTGCTGAAGGCGCTGGGCGAGTGGGTGTGGAGGGTTCATGCGCTCGTGCTTCCTGGAGTGGGTTGCAGGCTGGCGGCGGTGTGGGCGGCCATGTGCCCACCCGCGATGGCGCTGAGCAAGCCGTTGCCCGACAGATAGCCCCACACGGCGTTGCCCGACACGCCGCGCGCGGCGCCGCCGGCGGCCAGCAGGTTGGGCAGGGGCGTGCCGTCCTGGCGCAGCACCCGGGCCTGCGCATCGATGTCCAGCCCACCCTGTGTGTGGAACAGCGCGCCCGTGACCTTGACGGCGTGAAACGGTGCCTGCAAGGCGCGCTTGAAGGTGCGGCCGGTGATCAGGTCGGTGCCCGGCTGGATCGAATTCAAGGTGGTCTGCAGGGCCTCCATGGGGCAGCCCAGCAGCCGTGCCAAAGCCGGCGCATCGTCCGCGTGCTGAACAGCGCCGGCGTCTTGCGCGGCGACAAAATCGGGGAAGTCCTGCGCGAAGGCCAGCAGCGTGTCGTCGAACACATTCCAGGCCACGCCGCCGGGCTGCGCCAGCACATGCACCGCCGCTTCCGAATAGCCTTGCGTTTCATCGTGAAAGCGCTGGCCGTGGGCATTGATCTGCACGCCGCCTTCCATCATCAACGCCCAAGAGATCAGCGCCCCCTGCGGCACCGCCCAGGAGCCATGGCCCTGGTAGGCCCCCAGGTCGGCCGAGCGCGCGCCCAGCTGCTCGCCCCAGGCGATGGCACTGCCGTCGTTGCCCACGTGGCCGGCGTAGGTGGCGTCTGCCATCTCGGGCAAGAGGCTCTTCACCCTGGCCGGGGCGCCACCAAAACCGTTGCACGCCAGCAGCACCACGTCGCAGCGCAGCCGCTCCACCGCGCCGCCGGGGCGCACAAAGCCCACGCCGTGCACCCGCTGTTGATCGTCCGCCCACAGCTCGGTCACCTGCGCCTGCGTGAGCAGCACCACCCCGGCGGCGTCGGCCGCGGCCTGCAGGCGGCTCATCAAGCCGGCGCCGGTTTTCTCGGGCACGGCGTGCATGCGGTGGGCGCTGTGGCCGGGGTAGAGAAAGTTGTCGAGCACCTGCCAGGGCACGCCGTGGTGCGCTTCCAGCGCGTCGAGCGCTGGCCCGATGTGGCTCGCGTAGGCCTGCACCAGGTGCGGCGCCGCCTGGCCGTGGGCCTTGCCCTGGATGTCTTGGGCAAACAGGTCCACGCTGTCGTGGATGCCTTGCGCGGCCTGCGCCCGTGTGCCGGGCGCGGGAATGAAGCCCGACGACAAGGCGGTGGAGCCCGCCGGGAACGCATCGCGCTCCAGCACCACGCACTCCACCCCCAGGCGGTGCAGGGCCAGCGCGGCGGTGAGGCCGCAGGCGCCGGCGCCCACGATCACCACCGGCGTGTGGTCGTCGGTCTGCAGTTCGTGGGCGGGGCGGACCTGCGTCAAGGGTGTGGTCATGGGTTCAGCCCAGTTGCTTCAAGAACGTGGCGCTGTCCATCACCTCGGCCACCGACGCCATGTCGGCCAGGGCCGCCTGGTGCGCGGCGTCGCTGAAGGCCGCGCAACCGTCGGACAGCACGATCGTGTGGTAGTCGCGCACATGGGCATCGCGCACCGTGCTGGCCACGCCACCGTTGGTGACGATGCCGCACACCACCAGGGTGTCCACGCCGGCCTTCTTGAGCACCCAGTCGAGCTGTGTGTTGAAGAAGGCCGAGTACGCCACCTTGCACACCGACACATCCACCAGCGGCGCGAGCAGGTCCACGTTGGCCTGGCCCCGGCTGCCCGGCGCAAAGTCGCCCTTGCGCAGGAAGGGGCGGCGCTCCTTGAGGTGGGCCGAGATCATCGGCTCGCCCTGTGCGTCGGGCCACAGCGTGAACAGGCTGGCGGTGACCAGCCCGCCGCGCGCCGTGATGGCGCGCGCCACCGGGGCCATGCGCGCGGGCAGTTGCACCGCTTCGGCGCTCAGCGTGTGGCCGCGCGCGTAGGCGCCGTCGGGCGCCAGAAAATCGTTCTGCAGGTCGACGATGACCATGCCGAGTCGGGCGTTCTTCAGGTTCATGCGGCACGCTCCACCAGCAGGTTACCGAGCGGGTCGACCCGGCCTTCAAAGCCGGGCTCCAGCCACACGGTGGTGTCGGGCTGCTCAAGGATGGCCGGGCCCTGCACCACCGTGCCCACGGGCAGGCTGAGGCGATCAAAGCGTTGCGCGGTCCACCACTGGCCCTGGTGGTACACCCGCTGTTCGCCCACCGGGGTGGTGCGGCCTTCGCCCTGGGGTGCGAGCACGGCCAGGTCGAACTTCGGGCGGCGCCCGATGCGGGCGTAGCGCAGGTTCATCACCCGGATCACCGGGCCTTGCAGCACGCGCCCGAAGGCGTGCTGGTAGGCCGCCTCGAAAGCGGCCAGCAGGCCGGCCGCGTTCAACTGCTCGCGCTTGACGGGCACCTGCAGCGTGTGGGTCTGGCCCATGTAGAGCATGTCGAAGCTGATCACCTCGTCCACGCGCACAAAGTGCACGCCGGCCGAATCCAGGCGCACCTGGCAAGCGTCGGCGAGGGCGTCCACGCGCTGCAGCAGCGCCGGCCAGGCCACGTCGGCCAGGCCCACGTTCAGGGTCTGCACCGCGTCGTGGCGCATGTCCGCCATCACGCAGCCCAGCGCTGAGGTGACGCCGGGGTAACGCGGCACGATGCCGGTGGTGACACCGACCTCGCGCATCATGGCGCACACATGCAGACCGCCGCCGCCGCCAAACGGCATGTAGGCAAACTGGCGCGGATCGTGGCCGCGCTCGATCGACACCACGCGAATGGCGCCGGCCATGCGCGCGTTGGCCACCGTGAGGATGGCCTCGGCCGCGGCCAGCGCCGTCAGCCCCAGGGGCTCTGCCACGTGCTGCTGGATCGCCTGCTCCGACAGGCCCGCGTTGAGCGCCTGCAACAAGCCACCGCCCAGGGGCCGGTCGGCGGCAATGCGGCCAAGCAGCACGTTGGCGTCGGTCACAGTGGGGCGCGTGTTGCCGCGCCCGTAGCAGGCAGGGCCAGGAATGCTGCCCGCCGACTCGGGGCCGACCTGCAACATGCCGCCGGCATCGACCGAGGCGATGGAGCCGCCACCCGCGCCGATGGTCTCGATCTGGATCATGGGCGAGCGCACCACCAGGCCGAACTCGATCGACGTTTGTGCGGCCAGCGCAGCCTCGCCCGCGGCCACCAGGGACACGTCGAACGAGGTGCCGCCGATGTCGCCGGTGATGACGTTGGCAAAGCCCGAAGCGCGGGCGATTTCGGCGCAGGCCATCACGCCCGCTGCCGGGCCTGAGAGCGCGGTGCGCACCGGTACGTCGCAAGCGGTCTGGCGCGACATCACGCCACCGTTGCTCTGCACGATCAGCAGCTCACCGCCGAAGCCCTGCGCCCGCAGGTCACCGTCCAGGCGCTGCAGATAGCTGCCCACCACCGGCTGCAGGGCCGCGTTGAGGGTGGCGGTCGAGCAGCGCTCGAACTCGCGAATCTCGGGCAGCACTTCGCTGGCGGCGGTCACGCAGTGGTTGGGCCAGATCTCGCGCACGGCGGCCACCGCCGCCTGCTCGTTCGACGGGTTGGCATACGCGTTGATGAAGAACACACACACCGCCTCGCAGCCTTCGGCCAGTAGGGCTCGCGCCTGCGCGCGCACCTGCTCCAGGTCCACGGGGGTGTGCAGCTGGCCGTCGGCCAGCACGCGCTCGTCCACCTCCAGGCGCCAGGCGCGTGGCACCACGGGCGTGTAGCTGCCGCGCAGGCCCCAGGTTTGCGGGCGGTCGCGGCGGCGCATTTCCAGCACGTCGCGGAAACCGCGCGTGGTGATGATGCCGGTGCGCGCCACCTTGCGCTCCAGCAGCGCGTTGGTGCCCACGGTGGTGCCGTGCACGATGGTGGCGATGTCTGTGGCGCCCTGCGCGCCGGTGGTGCCCGTCACCTGCGCGATGCCGTTCATGAAGCCGCGGGCTTCTTCGCCCCGCGTCGACGGCACTTTGACGATGCGCGCCTGACCGGTTTTCTCGTCCAGCACGAACAGGTCGGTGAAGGTACCGCCCACATCGACGCCGACCACCCAATGCGGCTGGTTCAGTGTGGGTTCGCTCATGCCTGTTCCTTCGTGTAGCCCAGCGCGGCGTCGCGCTGGCGGTCGTCGATCGATCGGTGGGCCGGCGTTCCCCAACCCCCGCCACCAGGGGTCTGCAGGCGCACCCGGTCGCCCTTCTTGAGGCGGATGCCCAGCATCTTGGACACCATGGGCGGCGCCTTCCATTCGCCGTTCTGGCGGTACTCGAACACGTTGGGCAGGGCGGGCTGGCCGCCGTGGATGCCTTTGGGCGCGGACTTGCCGCGCTCGCCAAAGATGAAGGCTTCGGCGCTGTCTTCGAGCAGTTCGATTTCATAGACCGCGCCCAGGCCACCGCGGTGCTCGCCATCGCCACCCGAGCCCGGGCGCAAGGCCCACTGCGTGAAGCGCACCGGGTAGGCCGCCTCCAGGATTTCCAGCGGCGGAATCGTCGCGGTGGAAATCGGTGCGTTGCCGTGCGACAGGCCGTCGCCGTCCGAATGGCCGCCGTGCCCGCCACCAAAGAAGCTGAACATCACCCAGCGCTGTCCCTTGCGCTTGTCGTCGGTGCGGTGCCCGGCGATCGACAGGGCATTGATGGTGCCGTAGGCGTGGGCCACGGCGCGCTGCGGGTCGGCCAGCGCGGTGGCGCTGAAAATCACGTCGATCATGCGCAGGATGGTTTCGGTGTAGCCCCCCACCGGGCGCGGACGCGCCGCGCTGATCACCAGGCCATCGGGCATGACGAAGTCCACCGCGTCGAGCACGCCCGCGTTGGCCGGCACGTCGGGAAAGATGTGCTTCAGGGCCACATAGCAGGCCGCCACCGCCGTGGCGCGCGAAATGTTCACCGGCCCGGCGCATTGCGGCGAGGTGCGCGAGAAGTCCAGCGTGAGCCGGTCACCGGCCACGGTCATGTCCAGCGCAATGGTCAGCGGCTCGTCTTTCACGCCGTCGTTGTCCAGCACGTCGTCGAAGCTGTAGCGGCCGTCGGGCAGGCTGGCAATGTGCGAGCGCATCAGGCGCACGGCGCGGGTGCGCAGCTCCACCAGGGCCTGCGCCACGGTGGTTTCGGTGTATTCGTCGAGCAAGCCGTCGAGCCGGCGCGCACCGAGCTCCAGCGCGGCCAGCTGTCCGTTGAGGTCGCCCCACAGGCTGTCGGGCAGGCGGGTGTTGGCCCGCAGGATGGCGAGCACGTCGTCGTCGAGCACACCGCCGCGCAGGATGCGCACCGGGGGAATCTGCACCGCCTCCTGCCAGCATTCGGTGGCCGCCGGGTTGTAGTTGCCGGGCACCGCGCCGCCCACGTCGTGCCAGTGCGCGGCCGATGCTAGGAAGCAGAACAGTTGCCCGTGGCGGAAGCAGGGGCGTACCAGCTTGAAGTCGTTGGCGTGGGTGCCGCCTTCGTAGGGATCGTTGAACAGCCACACATCGCCCGGCTGCATGCCGCCGCGCTCCGCGGCCACGCGCATGGCGGCGCGCACGGCAAAGGCCATGGCGCCCACAAACACCGGCAGGCCCGACTTGCCCTGGATCAGCGTGTCGCCGGTGAGGGCGTCGTACAGGCCGTGGCAGGCGTCGTGGGCCTCGGCAATGATGGGATTGAACGCGCTGCGGTAGAGCGTGGCGTCCATCTCGTCGGCGATCTGCTCCAGCCGGCCGCGCAACACGGCCAGCGTGACCGGGTCCATCGCGGTGGAGGTGGGTGTTTCTGAAACCATCGGGCTCATCCTTGCGTGCGTTGTTTGAGCACGGGCAGCAAACCGCCCGCGTCGACCATGTCCATCAAAAAATCCGGGATCGCGTGGCACGCGAGGCGCTGGCCGTTGGCGCGCACCACCTCGGGGCTTGCCCCTTCGAGCTGCAGCGCGATCTGCTCGCCCTCGTCGATCTCGCCGGCCTGCGGGCAGGTGAGCAGCAGCAGGCCCAGGTTGAAGGCGTTGCGAAAGTAGAGGCCGCTGTACGACGGTGCGATCACCGCGGCCAGGCCCAAGTGGCGCAGCACGCCGGCGGCCTGCTCGCGCGACGAGCCGATGCCGAAGTTGGCGCCCGCCACCAGCACGTCGCCCGGGCGCACGCCGGCCGCAAAGTCCGGGCGCAAGGCTTCGAGGCAATGCAGGCCGATCACGTCCAGGCCGTGTTTCATGTAGGCGCCCGGTGCCAGGGCATCGGTGTCCACGTCGGCGCCCAGGCGCCAGGCGCGGGCCTGCTCGACGGTGCGCCGGGTCATGCCAGCATCTCCCGCGCGTCGCTGATGTGGCCGCGCAGGGCCGACGCCGCCACGGTGTAGGGCGAGGCCAGGTACACGTTGACGCTGGCCGGGCCCATGCGGCCCTTGAAGTTGCGCGCCGTGCTGGAGATGACGGTGGCGCCTTCGGGGAAGGTGCCGCCATAGCCCGCGCAAGCGCCGCAGCTGTTGGGCAGCACGGCGGCGCCCGCGTCCCGCAAGACCTGCATCACCCCTTCGGCCTCGGCCTGCGCCTGTTCGCGCGCGCTGGCCGGCGCCACCACCAGTTGCACACCGGCGGCCACGTGCCGACCCCGCAGCACCGAGGCCGCGGCCCGCAGGTCTTCCAGCTTGGCACCGGTGCAGGCACCGATGTACGCAAAGCCGGGTTTCACGTTGGCGAACTCGGCCACGTCGCGCGTGTTGGCCGGGCTGTGTGGCGCGGCCACCTGCGGGCTGAGTGCCGTGGCGTCGAAGCTGTGCGGCTCGAAGTTGGCGCCTTCGTCGGTGAACCACTGCTCGGCGCCCTCCAGTTGCTCGGCCGGCACACCCACCGCTTCGAGCCATTCGCGGGTGGTGTCGTCGGCGGCGATCAGGCCGGCCTGCGCACCCAGCTCGGCGCTCATGTTGGACAGGGTCATGCGCTCCGGCATCGACAGCGCCCGCACGGCGCTGCCGGCAAACTCCACCGCCTGGTACTGGCCGCCGTTCATGCCCAGGCGGGCAATGGTGTGCAGCATCATGTCTTTGGCCGACACACCGGGCTGCAGGCGGCCCGCCCACTGCAGGTGCAAGGTGCGCGGCACCTGCACCCAGATCTGCCCCGTGACGCACACCCCGAGCATTTCGGTGGCGCCTATGCCGAACATGTAGCTGCCGAACGCGCCGCCGGTGGGTGAATGCGAGTCGCCGCCCACGCCAAACATGCCGGGGCGCAGGTGGCCGCGCTCGGGCAGCACCACATGGCAGATGCCTTCGCTGTCGATCACGTGGGGCAGCTTCCACTGGCGCGCGGTGTCGCGCGTGAACTGCACGATCTTCTGCGCGTCGGCGTCCCGCGCCGGCACATAGTGGTCGAGCACCAACACCACCTTGTTCGTGTCCCAGATGGAGGCGCCCAGCTCGTCGAGCATGGGCTTGAGCCGACGCGGGCCGGACGAGTCGTGGAACATGGCGATGTCCACGTTGCAGGTGACCACTTCACCCACGGCCACCTGGCTGCGGCCAGCCGCACGGGCGATGAGTTTTTGCGCCAGGGTCTGAGGCGGCAGCTTGTGCATGCTCATGGCGCCTCACATGCCCAGGTAGGCTTTGCGCAAGGTGTCGCTGGCCAGCAGCTCGGCCGGGGTGCCGGTGAAGCGGATGTGGCCGTTCTCCATCACGTAGGCGCGGTCGGCGATGTCGAGCGACTGGCCCACGTTCTGCTCGACCAGCAACACGGCCAGGCCACTGCTGCGCAGCTGCGAGATGAGGCCAAACATTTCTTCGACGAGCAGCGGTGACAGACCGAGCGAGGGTTCGTCGAGGATCAGCAAACGCGGCTCGGCCATGAGGCCCCGGCCAATGGCCAGCATCTGCTGCTCGCCCCCGCTGAGCGTGCCCGCCAGCTGCGTCACCCGTTCCTTCAGGCGCGGGAAGGTGCCGTACACCTTCTCCAGGTTCTGCACGCGGCGCTCGCGGCCGCGCGTGAAAGCCCCCAGCTCCAGGTTTTCGTGCACGCTGAGGTTGGGGAACACCTTGCGGCCCTCGGGCACCTGGATCAGGCCATGCGCGACCACCTTCTGGTAGTGCTGGCCCGTGATGTCGTGCCCGTCGAACTGCACCCGACCTGCGCGGGTGCCCACCAGACCACTGAGGGTGAGGTTGAGCGTGGTCTTGCCGGCGCCGTTGCTGCCCAGCAGGGCCACGGTCTCGCCGGGCATCACATGCAGGTCCACACCCCGCAGGACTTCCACCGCACCGTAGCCCGACTTGAGGCCCTGCACATTCAACAAAGCGGTCATGCCTGGGCTTCCTTGTGGGCGGTTGCACTGGCCACACTTTTTTGCAAACGCTCGGCCGTGCCGTGGCCCAGGTAGGCCTCGACCACCGCGGGGTTGTTCGTCACGTCGGCGGGTGTGCCGTGCGCAATGAGCTGCCCCTGCGCCAGCACCCACACCTCTTGCGCCAGGCTCATCACGGCCTGCATGACGTGTTCGATCATGAGCACCGTGACACCGCTCTGCGCAATGCCCTGCACCACCGGGATCATCTCGGCGATCTCCTGTGGGTTCAGGCCCGCCAGCACTTCGTCGAGCAGCAGCAGGCGCGGCCGGGTGGCCAGGGCCCGCGCCAGCTCCAGCCGCTTGCGCCCGGCCACGGTGAGGTCGCTGGCCAGCTTGTCGAGCTGCGCGGTGAGCCCCACCTGCTGTGCCACCGACTCGGCCTGCGCCAGCGCCTGCGCCCGCCCGGGCACATGCAGGTGCGCGCCCACGGCGATGTTTTCGCGCACGGTTTGCGCCGCGAAGGGCTGCACGATCTGGAACGTTCGCGTCATGCCCATGCGGGCATTGAGGTGCGGCGCCTGGCCGGTGATGTCGCGCCCGGCAAAACTCACGCGGCCCGTGTCGGGTTGGATGAAGCCCGACATCAGCGCAAACAGCGTGGTCTTGCCCGCCCCGTTGGGGCCAATCAGCGCACTCAGCCGCCCCTCGGTCACCGACAGGCTGACGTTTTGCACCGCCTTGAGGCCACCAAAGGATTTGCCGACACCGTCGATCTGCAACAGGGTGTTCACTGGGGTACCTTCGCCCTGCGGGCTGTGGTGCGAGCTTGCTTGGGAACGGCCCGACGCTGCGCTCATGACTCGTCACCGCCAGAAGATTTGCGGCCACGCAGCCACTGCAGGGGCGTGAAGGTGCCCAGCCCGGCAATGCCGCGCGGCAGGAACATCACGATGACGATCAGCACCACGCCGTAGATGATCATGTTGATGCCTGGCAGCTGACCAAACAGGTTGCGCGTGAGGTCGGCCAGGATGTGCAGACCCACGGCGCCCAGCAACGGCCCCCACAGCGTGCCCAGGCCACCCACGATGGCACCCACCAGCGCCTCGACCGAGGTGTGCGAGCCGAAGGCAATGGCGGGGTCGATGTACTGGAACACCTGCACATAAAACGCACCGCCGGCACCCATGAGGCCGCCGGAGATCACGGTGGCCGCCAGCTTGACGCTGAACGGGTTCACGCCGATGGCGCGCGCGGCGTCTTCGTTGTCGCGCACCGCCTGCAGGTAGGCGCCAAAGCGCGAATGCCGCAGCCAGGCGGTGATGCACAGGGCCAGCGTGACCAGCCCCAGCATGAGCCAGATGAAGCCCGAGCGGTTCACGAACTGCATGTTGGCGGCGGAGGCGTTGAGCGGCAGCATCAGGCCCACACCCGCGCCGGTGAACGGCACCGACGTGGCCAGGATGCGGAACACCTCGGCAAAGGCCAGCGTGACCAGCGCGAAATACGAGCCCTTGAGGCCATAGCGAAACGACGCCGCGCCCACCAACGCGCCCACCGCGGCGGCAAACGCCATGGCCAGCGGCAGGGCCACCCAGGGGCTCAGGCCCCACTGCATCTGTGCGATGGCCTGCACGTAGGCGCCCGTGCCGAAAAACAGCGCGTGGCCAAACGAGAACTGGCCACCAAAACCACCGAGCACGTTCCAGGCTTGCGAGAGCAGGCAGGCGTACAGCGCGGTCATGACGAAGTTGAGGATCACGCCCGACTCGGTGAAGACCGGCATCGCCCCCACCAGCAGCACGAACAGCGCAATGTGGCGAATGTCTTTCATGCCCTGGCTCCAAAGAATCCTTGGGGCCTGAGCATGAGCACCGCAATGAAGATCACAAAAATGCCGACCTGGCCCAGCGACTCGCCCAGCACCAGACCGCCCACCGACTCCACCACGCCGATCAGCAAGCCGCCCAGCAGGGCACCGGTGAAGCTGCCCATGCCGCCGAGCACCACGATGGTGAAAGCCACCAGCACGAAACCGTTGCCCACCGTCGGGTTGACGTAGTAGGCCGGCATGAGGAAACAGGCGGCAGCGCCCAGGCTGGCCAGCCCCAGGCCAAAGCACATGGCGTAGACGTGGTCCACGTCGATGCCCATGAGGCGGGCACCTTGCTTCTCTTTCGACACCGCGCGGATGGCGCGGCCGAGGTCGGTTTTCTGAACGATCAGCAACAGGATCGCCGACACCACCAGCGCGCCACCAAACGCCACCAGCTTGGGCAGCGCGATGAAAGCGGGGCCGATCTCCACGGTGGTCAGTGTGTAGGCGGTCTCGATGGTGCGGGTGTCCGATTTGAAGAACAGCAGCGCGAGGTTCTCCAGCACGATGGACACGCCCAGCGTGACCAGCAGGATGTTTTCATCGCGGCCGTGGCTGGCGCGGTTGATCACGCCGCGCTGCAGCGCGTAGCCCAGCACGAACATGGCCGGCACCATGATCGGCAACGCCAGATAGGGGTCCACCCCGAGCTTTTCCTTGAGCATGTACACGCCGTACAGCGCCACCATCAGGGCCGCGCCGTGCGCGAAATTGATGATGTGCAGCACGCCGTAGATCAGCGTCAGGCCCAGCGCGATCAGCGCATATACGGCACCGGTGGTGATGCCGTTGAGCACCGACGGAAACAGGATGTTCAGGTCGAGCATCGGGGGACCCTGGTCATCAGGCCTTGAGCGGGAAGATCGGCTCCACCTCGCGGAATTCGCGCGGCACGATCACCTTGATGTCGCCCTTCTGCACCTGCGTCATCAGCGGACGCGCGCCCGTGTTCTGGCCGTTCACGAACTGCGTTGCCCCGTACGGCATGATGTGATCGGCAAACTTGCTGGCGGTCAGCGCATCGATGATGGCCGCGCGATCCGCCGACTTGGCGCGCTCGATGGCATCGGCCAGCAGCTTCATGGCCGTGTAGGTCATGAACACCTCGTAGCTGAAGAACTGGCCCTTCGCTTCAACGCGCTTGCGCAGGTCGGCCGAGCGCTTGTCCTTGGGGTTGAACCAGTGGTTGCAGTCGATGATGCCGTTGGCCGCGTCAGGAAACTCTTTCACGAACTTGTAGCTCGACGCCGCGCCACCGAGCACCGAATAGATCGCCTTGGGCGTGATCTTCTGCTGCTGCAGCGTGCGCACCAGCAAGGCGTATTCGTTGTAGTAGTTGGCCGGGATCAGGATGTCGGGGTTGACCTGCCGGATGCGCAGCGCGATGTTGTTGAAGTCGCGCGTGGGGTTGGCGTGCTTGATGACCTCCTTGACCTCGTAGCCATAGCCCGGCAGCTCGGAGGCCAGCAGGTTGGCGGTGCCGGTGCCAAACAACGACTCCTCGTGCACGATCATCACGGTGCGCGCGGGCTTGCCCGCGGCGGTGTTCAGCGCGTGCAGGCTGGCCACCGCCGTCTGCGCGCACATCTTGTAGCCCGGGCCGAAGCGGAAGGTGTTTTTCAGGCCGCGCTCGACGATCTGGTCGGCCACACCCACGTCCACCACATGCGGCAGGTTGTACTTGGCGGCCGCCTGCGTGGTGGCCAGGCAGATGGCGGAAGCAAACGCGCCCACCACGGCGCTCACGCCGGCCTCGTTCATCTTCTCGATCTCGGCCGTGCCGGCTTGCGGGTTCGACTGCGCGTCACCCAGCATGGCTTCCAGCTTGGCGCCGCCGAGCGACTTGATGCCGCCCGCGTTGTTGATGTCCTCAATGGCCAGCATCGCGCCCAGCCGGCACTGCTGACCCGAATAGGCCAGCGCACCTGTGACCGGGTGCAAGACACCGACCTTGATGGGCCGGGGCTGCGCGCCACTGACCAAAGGAAACGCGAGTGCCGAGGCGGCGGCAGCGGACTGGCTCATGAAATGGCGACGTGTGCTCATCGGTACATCCTTTGTGAAAGTCAATGAAAGTTGGCAGACAGCTCTCGGCTTACCCACACCTTGGCGTCAATGTCGCCAACACGGGATAACTGCATCTGGTACTCGTACCGGTCTGGTCGGTAGAGCCCATGCAACCATTGGACGGGACGCTCGTCCTCGTCGTAAATCAAGCGGCGCACCGCCAGCAAGGCCGATCCGACGGCCACATCGAGGTGCCGGGCCATGCTGACATCGGCCAGCCGGGCCGAGATGACCTGCTCCGCACGGCCCACCTTCACGCCCGACTCTTCCAGCAGCACCAGGATGGGCTTTTGCGCCAGCTCGCGCTTGCCGAAGCCGGATGAAATGGCGTCGGGCACCCAGGTGGTGATGTGCGACAAAGGCCCGTCGGCGGTGCTGCGCACGCGCTCGGCCTTTTGCACCCATTCGGTGCGTTGCAGCCTCAGCGCATCGGCCACATCCCCTGGCGCGCGCATGCGCTCCACCGACAACACCTTGACCTTGGTGCGCATGCCCATGGCCACCAGGTTTTCCAGCAGCCCCGTCAAGCGCACCTGCTTGCCCGCACTCTGGCTCGAAGCTTGCGTGTAGGCATCCTGACCATGAGGCACCACAGGGCGTGTGCCGCGCCCGGGCTCGCGCAAGATCAAGCCTTCTTCAGCCAGCTGGAGCAGCGCGCGGCGCACCGTGACACGCGCCACGCCGAACTGCTCCATCAAGGCCAGCTCGCCCGGCAAGCCCGCTTCAAACTGCCCGTCGCGCAGTTGCTGGCGCAACACCAGGTAGATCTGGTGGTACTTGGGCAGCGGCAGTTGGGCATCCATGCCGCTATCGTGAGATAGCCCGAATGTCCCGTCAATGGGACATTCAAGTCTTATCGATAGGACATTTGATCGGTGGTTTCCCGAGGGGTGGCTGTGCGGGTGACGGTCACCAACCTCTGACTCGAGATCTCCGCGGAACACCGCTGCGCCCGCTTTCGCAAGCACGGCAGCTCGCGTTGTGCGTCAGTGCCTGGGTGGCGTGGAGCCGAAGCGAAGCACGCAGCGGTTTGTGCGGCGGTGTTGTCCCGGCCAAGGGCCAGGTGGGAAGCCTGTCGGCGCAGGGATGGCGCCAGCCGTAGGGCGCCAGAGTAGTTGCTCTGGCGCATTGGAGAAATCAAGGACTTGCGGGACTTCGTGCCACAGGGCTGGACCCGCTCGGACCAAAGTTGGTGCGACCGACCTGCTTCGCCGCCAAGGTTCTTGCAACTTGACTTCTGGCGAGACGCTGAAAACTTTGTCGATGGCGGGCGGCTGCCTTGCAGAAAAATGGCTCGGGCATGCAAACCGCGAGTTGCATCGCTCACACAATGGGTGATGAGCAATGGCTTGATTGCCGGTGGGCTAGATGTGCTTGAGATCGACCAGAAGAGCGGCGTCGGCGGCCAGATCGTCCCCGCATATCCATTCGACTGCATCGAGCTTCAGTCGAATGTATTTTTTGAAGAGCTCTCGCAAGTCCTTCTCGATCGAGGTTGCAGTCAAACCGGGCTGCAGCACCCCACGGAAGGTAAGAATCTCTCTGTGCTCACGCTTCGAGACAACCACTTGCGCGCGTTGAATCTGCGGGATGCGCACCAGCATCTCTTCAATGTTGCGCGGATAGATGAAGATTTCGCGGGCTTTCACCGCCTGTCCAACCCGGCCCTTCAGCGGGCTGATGCGGCTGACGAATCCGTCGGTCGAGGTGGCGATACCTTCGGCCAAATCGCCTGTACCAAACCGCACAAGGGGCCAGCCGTGATTCAGGGTGGTGACCACGATCTCACCGGTGTGACCCAAGGGCAAGGGAATGCCCGTTCGGGGGTCACAAATCTGGACCAGCCTTTGCGGCTGCACGGTGTAGCCTTCATGGCCCGCTTCTTCGTAGCCGATGAGGCCAAAATCGCCGGTCGCGTACGCTGAGAAGGTCTTGATGCTGTAGCGGTTCTCCAGTGCACGCCGCTTGCCCATCCAGTCGCCCATTTCCCCACCGAGCAGCACCGACTTGAGTTTCCAGGCCGCCGGAAGCGGATGGCCCAACTGCTCCAGTGTGTTGATCAGCGTGATGAAGAAGGCCGTTGAGGCGCAGACGCAGGTGACACCCAGTTCCAGTATCAGTTGGGCCTGCTGTTCGGCGCCACCGGGGCCGCAGGGAATGACGGTGGCGCCTGTGGCCGCGATGCCCTGGTCGAGCAGGACACCTGCAGGTACCAGGTGATACGACCATGTGTTCAGCACCCGGTCCTGTGGGCCGATGCCCGCGCGCCGGAAGCTATGGGAAAAGCCGTGACCGTCCCGATCGTCGTTCAACTGAGGTTCGTAAATGGGGCCTGGCGACACAAAGA
>NZ_JAHVAB010000010.1 GCF_019264445.1 Hydrogenophaga sp. | reverse complement strand
CGCCGCAGGCGCGGCGCGGGGGTGGGTCATTCCTCCAGGAGCGAACGCAGCATCCAGGCGGTCTGCTCGTGCACCGTCAGGCGCTGGGTGAGCAGGTCGGCCGTGGGCTCGTCACCGGCCTTGTCGGCCAGCGGGAACAGGCTGCGCGCGGTGCGCGCCACGGCTTCGTGGCCGGTCACGAGGATGCGCACCATCTCGAGTGCCTTGGGTGGCGTGGCCGGCGCATCGGGCACCGAGGCGAGCTTGCCGAACTGGGCGTACGAGCCGGGCGCCGGGTGGCCCAGCGAGCGGATGCGCTCGGCGATCGGGTCCACCGCGCCCCAGAGCTCGGTGTACTGGGTCATGAACATCGCGTGCAGCGTGTTGAACATCGGCCCGGTCACGTTCCAGTGGAAGTTGTGGGTGGTGAGGTACAGCGTGTAGGTGTCGGCCAGCAATTGCGACAGGCCTTTGGAAATGGCGGCGCGGTCTTTCTCGCCGATGCCGATGTTGATGGACGGCGCGCTGGTCTTGGTGGGGGCTTTGGCCATGGTGAACTCCTTCACAAGGTTGAAAAAACGGGGGGCTACGACAGGCGCTGCACACCGGGCAGCTCGCAGGCGTAGATCGCGTTGCGCAGCTCGGCAATGGCCTCGTAGCGGGTGAAACTGCGCCGCCAGGCCAGCACCACGCGGCGCGTGGGTGCATCGCCTTTGAACGGCAGGTAGCGCACATAGGACGAGTCGCCGAAGTCCTGGCCCGGGCTGGCCGCGCCTTCCAGTGCGGACGACGGCACCGACAGGCGCGGCACCAGCGTCACGCCCATGCCGGCGGCCACCATGTGCTTGATGGTTTCCAGCGACGAGCCCTCAAAGCTCTTGCGGATGCCCTCGGCGTCGTTGGAGAACCGGGCGAATTCCGGGCACACCTCCAGCACATGGTCGCGGAAGCAATGGCCGGTGCCCAGCAGCAGCATGGTCTCGCGCTTGAGCTCCTCGTTGGTGATGTGGTCGCGTCCGGCCAGCGGGTGCGTGTGCGGCACGGCGGCCAGGAACGGTTCGTCGTACAGCGGCGCGATGGCCAGGTTGGTGTCGGGGAAGGGCTCGGCCAGGATGGCGCAGTCGATCTCGCCCAGGCGCAACTGCTCCAGCAGCCGCACAGTGAAGTTCTCCTGGAGCATCAGCGGCATCTGCGGCGTGCGGTCGATGACGTGGCGCACGAGGTCGGGCAGCAGGTAGGGGCCGATGGTGTAGATCACGCCCAGCCGCAGCGGCCCGGCCAGCGGGTCTTTGCCGCGCTTGGCAATTTCCTTGATGGCCGCGGCCTGCTCCAGCACGGTCTGCGCCTGCCGCACGATCTCGTCGCCCAGCGGCGTGACCGCGATTTCGCTGGCGTTGCGCTCGAAGATCTTGAGCTCGAGCTCTTCTTCCAGCTTCTTGATGGCCACCGACAGCGTGGGCTGCGACACGTAGCAAGCCTCGGCGGCCTTGCCAAAGTGCTTCTCCCTCGCCACGGCCACGATGTACTTGAGTTCGGTGAGCGTCATGGGGCGGTATTTTGCGCCTGCGGCCGGGGGTGTGCGTGGCGCCTGCGCCAAACACTCAGGCTTTGAGGTACTCCGCCTTGCCGCCCAGCCAGCGCGCGATGTGCCGCTCAGCCTGTTCGGGGTACTGGTGCAGCATCACCGGCGCGGCCTCGCGCGCCCATGCGAGCAGGTGGGTGTCGGTGGCGAGATCGGCGAAACGCAGCAGCGGCGCACCCGACTGCCGCGCGCCCAGGAACTCGCCCGGGCCGCGAATCTCCAGGTCGCGCCGCGCGATCTCGAAACCGTCGCTGGTGTCGGCCATGGCCTTGAGGCGTTCGCGCGCGGTCTCGCCCAGGCGCCCGCCATCGGGCGGGGTGTACATGAGCACGCAGGCCGACGCGGCCGCGCCGCGCCCCACGCGCCCGCGCAGCTGGTGCAGCTGCGACAGGCCAAAGCGCTCGGCGTGTTCGATCACCATCAACGAGGCGTTGGGCACGTCCACGCCGACCTCGATCACGGTGGTCGAGACGAGCACCCCCATCTGCCCGCCGGTGAAGAGCGACATCACCGCTTTTTTCTCCGCCACTTTCATGCGCGAATGCAAAAGGCCGACCAGGACAGGCGTTCCCCCCTGCGCCGCTGACGCGGCCTCCCCCCTCTCTGGCACGCCTTCGGCGCTGGGCGGGGGGACGCGCCCTGGGGCCGGCGGCGCCGGACCCTCGGGCGCCCTGGAGAGGGGCACGTCTCGCCGGGAAGGGTCTGGGGGGCTGTTGAGCGCTGCGCTCAGCTCCGCGTGGGTGGCGGTGGCGTTGGACAGGTCGATCGCTTCGCTCTCCTCGATCAGCGGGCACACCCAGTACACCTGCCGGCCCTGCGCGAGCTGGCCGCGGATGCGCTCGATCACTTCGGCGCGGCGGCTGTCGGCCACCACCTTGGTGACGATGGGCGTGCGCCCGGGCGGCAGTTCGTCGATGGTGGAGACGTCGAGATCGGCGTAGTAGCTCATGGCGAGCGTGCGTGGAATGGGGGTCGCCGTCATCATCAGAAGGTGCGGCTCCTGGGCGAGGGCTTCGACAGGCTCAGCCCGAACGGATATCTGCTCAGCCC